>JACQDV010000010.1 GCA_016200915.1 Sphingobacteriales bacterium | reverse complement strand
GCAGCATGATTATAACTATGAAAGACCGCATGATTCGTTGGGAAATGTTCCACCAGTTGAATTTATTAATCCGTTTCCATAGAATTACTAAAAACAAAAAAACTCTAATTTAGGTTGGCCCGGAAAAAGGGGGAGCTTACAGTAAAGCTTGCATATAGGTGGCAATAAATTTCGATTTTAAATTTTTGATTGTATCAGTCCAATGAGGGCCAATTGGAGTACCATCAAGAAACCCTTTAAATTCAGCACTTGTCTGTCCTGTAATTTGATATGCTACTACAAATTGTTTTCTACACTCTCTAAAAGTGCATTGAAAAATTGAATAGATTAAGCCTCTATCTGCATTGTTATATATTTCTCTGGGCTCAATTCCATTATGGCAATGAGGACAGCTACTGGGATTTTCCACCTGAAATCTGAAATTGTTATATTCTACTATCATTCTTGGTCATTTTAATCTGCAATATATTATACCCAACAAATAAATACATATGGCTGCTTGCTCAAACTGTTTTGGTTACCATTAAATGTTTGAGCAAATCCTATCTAAACCTCCCACTCACCACCAACTCCTTACTCCCCGCAGCATAAGTATAGAAACCTTCACCAGCTTTCACTCCTAATTTACCGGCAGTAACCATATTCACCAGCAATGGACAAGGTGCATATTTAGGATTACCAAATCCATCATGCAATACATTTAATATAGCGAGGCAAACATCCAATCCAATAAAATCAGCTAACTGCAATGGTCCCATCGGGTGGGCCATGCCGAGCTTCATTACGGTATCAATTTCTTCCACACCAGCCACACCTTCGTACAAACTGTAAATGGCTTCATTGATCATCGGCATTAAAATGCGGTTGGCAATAAAACCGGGATAATCATTTACCACGCAGGGAACTTTACCTAAGTTCTTGCTCAGTTCAACAATCGTATTGGTCACTTCTTTTTTAGTAGCATAACCATTAATGATCTCCACTAATTTCATCACCGGTACAGGATTCATAAAGTGCATACCGATTACCAGTTCCGGCCTTTTGGTAACCGCCGCAATTTTAGTAATAGAAATAGAAGAAGTATTAGTAGCGAGTATGCATCCGGCAGGGGCTGCTTCATCTACTTGTTTAAATATTTTTAATTTGAGCTCCGTATTTTCAGTTGCAGCTTCCACTACTAATTGTGCATTTTTTACTCCGGCAGCCACATCAGTTGCCGTAGCAATATTAGCCAGGGCTTTTGCTTTTGCATCTTCGGTAATGGAACCTTTGGCAATTTGCCGGTCAAAGTTTTTAGTAATGGTTTGTAAAGCTTTTTCCAACTGGGCAGCGTTTACATCAATGAGTGTAACTTTATATCCGCTTTGAGCAAACACATGTGCAATACCATTACCCATAGTACCGGCGCCGATGACTGAGATTGTCTGAACCATGATTTTTGAGATTTAAAGGATTGTGCTGATGTTCTTTTTGGATAAAGCAAAAGTAAAGGCTCTGCTGCTTTCATAAAAACAAACTTGTAATCAAAATATTTTCTATATTTCGTTTTGAAACAACACACGGCTAAACCCAACCATGCGCAGTGTAAAAGCTGAAATAGAAATTAAGGCTTCCCCGCTTAGGATCATACAGGCATTTTTAGATGCAGAGGATCTGCGTCGCTGGTGGGGAGTGGCCCGGTCGCTGGTGCAGCAAAAGCCCGGCGGTGTATGGGTGCTGGCATGGGAAGTAACTACCAGCGGAATGAAATATGTTACTTCCGGCACTATTGAAACCATACATGCTGATGGTTATTTACGCATCACTCATTTAGTTTATCTCCATCCCGAAAAACATATTCTTGGTCCAATGGAACTGGAAATAACTGTTCAGGCAATTGGACAAAATCACAGTATCATCCGTGCTGAACAAAGTGGTTATTTACATGGTGGCGACTGGGATTGGTATTACGAAGCCGCCTCACAAGGATTTCCTTACACACTTGGATTACTGAAAGCTTATTTGGAAAAAGTGTAGCTGGTTGCTGGTTACTTGTTGCTGGTTGCCTGATGCTGGTTAAAAGAGTTGCTCACAGATTACCCGGATCAACACAGATGAAAACAATTCTTAATTCCTACTCACAACTCGCCACTCACAACTCACTACTTGCTTTCTTAACTGCAGATTCCCACTTTTGATTTTACAAATTCATTCTTTTCTAATTCATTCAGCATAAACTGGGCAATATCGCCTGAAGTGATGCGCATGGTGTTTGGTTGTGGAGGATAATCTTTATTTACATGATAAGTGCCTTTTGGTCCGTCATCAATTATGGTGGGCGGACAAACAAAGGTCCAGTCGAGATTGCTTTGCTGCAAATATTGCAATGCTTTTAAATGTTCCTGTCCAACTGCTAAAAATTGTTTGGGATAATTATCTGATTCAAGAATGAGTTTATCGTCAGTTGCATTTAGTAAGCCGTATGTTCCAACTGCAATAATTCTTTTCACTCCGGCTTGCTGCATTTGTTTAACAATGTTCTTAATACCGAGTGATCTTGTTTTATCTTCACCATCAATGCTACCACCCAAAGTACTTAATACTGCATCACAATCTTTAACGGCATCATATACTTCACCTTCATCAAACACTGCTCCTTTTATGAGCTGCAGTTTTTCATCTTCAAATTGTATATCAAATACATTTCTTCCAAAGGCTTTTACCTGGTGGCCACGCCATACAGCCTGTTTAATGAGTTGAATACCTATTTGCCCTGTTGCACCAAAGATTACGAGTTTCATGTTGTAAGAATTATAAGGTTACAGGATAATTTAAAAATACAATATTTAAAACGTTAAGTCAATACATCCTGCCATTCTTTTGTTTTATCAAATGTGGCTTTGGCAAAAGGGCAAAGCGGAATGATCTTGATATGATTTGTTCCGGCATACTCAACTACTGTTTTCAGTAATTGCTTACCTACACCTTTGCCACTTAAACTATCATCTACTTCTGTATGTTTGATGATCATTTTGTTATCCGAAGGCATAGTATAAACCATCTCAGCCAGTATTGCTCCATCCTGGCCCACATAAAACATTCCTTTACCACCTATTTATTTGTGTTGAATGAGCATGATTTATGATTGATAGAAAATGTCTCAGTCATTGCTTTGTTTACTTTGTGTATTACTTAGTGAACTTTGTGGTAAAGTTTGTTAACCACAAGGGACACAAAGAATTTGCACAGAGAGCACAAAGGAGGTATTTTAAAAAAACAAATACCACAACACACTTTAATACTAAGATATGTTAGTCTGTACTTTTTATGACATTGAAAATTTATTTGCTCAAATAAAATTTTGACTGCATATTTGTGGAGTAATGAAACAACAAATACAAAATAATCATTGGTGGTGGCATACAACTCTAAAGGGGCTGTAATGTTATTGCTATGTTTATTGTAAGCATATTCAGGCCCCGATACTAATCGGGGCTTTTTGTTTGTCTGTCTGAACCGGGATTAATTGGATTTAGAGGATTGAAAGGAAAGTAAACGGTTTGGCATAAAAAATTAATAACGGGAGATGGAGATAGGATTTAAATTGATTTCATCTTAATCCATAAAATCCCAAAAATCATGGTTCAGACTATGAAGAAGATTCAAATAACAACGACTGTAAAAAAGATGCTGGCAGATGTATATACACCGGTAGGTATATACCTTCGGATACGTGACCGTTTTCGTGACACGGTGCTGCTGGAAAGTACTGACTCGCATGCTGCTGAAAACAGTTTTTCATTTATTGGTATTAATGCAATTGGTGGTATTGAGATTACCAATACTAAAAGCATTGAGTTTAAGATTCCGGGATTTCCTCCTGAAAAAGCACCTGTTAAAAATGTGAGTGATGTGCCCACCATTATGTGGGAATATATGCAGCGTTTTGAAGTGAATAAACTGACTGATAAAGCTACCCGTACGGCACAGGGTTTATTTGGTTATACCACCTATGATGCTATCCAGTTTTTTGATACTATAAAATTAAAGTCAGGAACGCTTCAACCATCTATTCCACTGATGCGTTACCGGCTTTACCAGTATGTGATAGCAGTAAATCATTTTAAAGACGAATTATATCTCTGTGAAAATAATATCGCCGGTTTGGAAAGTGAACTGCCGCTTGTTGAATCCTTGATAAAAAGTAAAGATGTACCAACTTATCCTTTCAAAATAAAAGGAACAGAAACATCTAACATGAATGATGAGGATTATAAGCAAATGGTGAGTGAAGGAATAAAAAGTTGTTTCCGTGGCGATGTATTCCAGATTGTATTAAGCCGACGCTTTCAGCAAAGTTTTATTGGCGATGAATTTAATGTGTATCGTGCCTTAAGAAATATCAATCCTTCACCTTATTTATTCTTTTTTGATTACGGTGATTATAAACTGATGGGATCTTCACCAGAAGCACAATTGATTATTCAGAATGGGAAAGCAATTGTACATCCCATTGCCGGAACATTCAGAAGAACAGGAGATGATGAGATTGATGCAAAAGAAACAGAACGATTATTAAAAGATGCAAAAGAAAATGCAGAACATGTAATGCTGGTTGACCTTGCCAGAAATGATTTAAGCCGTATGTGTGATGAGGTAAAAGTAGATCATTACCGGCAGGTGCAGTATTACAGTCATGTTATCCATTTAGTAAGTGAAGTGAGCGGTAAATTGAGAGAAGGATTTAATCCTTTCAATTTAATGGCTGTTACTTTTCCTGCAGGAACATTAAGCGGTGCACCAAAGTTTAAGGCAATGGAGATCATTGATTCACTGGAACCCACTGCAAGAAGTTATTATGGAGGCTGTATCGGTTTTATGGGTTTTGATGGAACCTGTAATCATGCCATCATGATCCGTACTTTATTAAGCAAACAAAACACCATGTATTACCAGGCAGGTGCAGGAGTAGTAGCTGCCAGCAAACCGGAAAGTGAATTACAGGAAGTGAATAATAAATTGGGTGCTTTAAAGAAAGCCATTGAAGCAGCTGAGGGAATTAATTAAAAGTATAAGCAACAAATGAAAATATTAGTATTCGATAATTACGATTCTTTTACTTACAACCTCGTTCACCTGGTTGAAAAGATAACGCATATCAAAGTGGATGTTTACCGTAACGACCAGATTTCATTGGAGAAAGTAAAAGACTACGATAAGATTATTTTATCTCCTGGTCCCGGTATTCCTGTAGAAGCTGGTTTGTTGCTACCATTGATAAAAGAATATGCAGCAACAAAATCTATACTGGGTGTTTGTTTAGGTCACCAGGCTATAGGTGAAGCATTTGGAGGAACATTGATAAATCTTTCAACAGTATATCATGGAGTAGCCACAAACTGTCAACTGTCAACTGCCAACTGTCAACTCTTTAAAGGGTTGCCCAATGAAATAGAAGTTGGTCGTTATCATTCTTGGGTGGTAAGCAGAGAGGGATTTCCTGCAGAACTTGAAATTACTGCAGAAGATGAACAGGGAATGATTATGGGATTACAGCATAAAACCTATGATGTAAAAGGTGTGCAATTTCATCCTGAAAGTGTATTAACGCCGGGAGGAGAAGATATTTTAAGAAACTGGCTGAAAAATTGATTTGACAATTTGAAAATGTGATTATGAAAAAGATTTTACAATATTTATTCGAGCACAAAACACTCAGTCGCCAGCAGGCTTATGAAGTGTTGCTCAATATTGGGAAAGGTTTTTACAATGAACATGAAGTAACGGCTTTTATGACGGTGTACCTGATGCGCAGTATTACCATTGAAGAGTTACAGGGTTTCCAGGATGCATTGCTGGAATTATGTGTAAAAGTTGATATGAATGGATTTGAAGTGATGGATATTGTTGGCACCGGTGGTGATGGAAAAAATACATTCAATATCTCTACGCTCAGTTGTTTTATTGTAGCCGGTACCGGACAAAAAGTTGCCAAGCATGGTAATTACGGTGCTTCTGCTATTAGCGGTGCTTCCAATGTTATGGAGCAGTTGGGTTATAAATTTAAAAGCAATAATGACCAGTTAAAGAAAGAAGTGGAGGAAACCAATATTTGTTTTTTACATGCTCCATTATTTCACCCGGCGTTAAAAACGGTTGGACCTATAAGAAAGAATTTAGGTATGCGTACTTTCTTTAACATGCTTGGCCCAATGGTGAACCCGGCTTTTCCTCCTTATCAATTGGTGGGAGTGTATAGTTTGGAAATGGCTCGTATCTATAATTATCTCCTGCAGCAAACTGACCGTTCCTTTACTATCATTCACGGACTGGATGGTTATGATGAAATATCACTCACCAATGATACCAAAGTAATTACCAATAAAGGTGAGCAGGTATTAACTCCTGAACAATTGGGAAAAAGAATGGTGATGGCACAAGACCTGCAGGGAGGCAATACCGTTGAAGAAGCAGCAAAAATATTTTTAAAGATTTTGAAAGGGGACGGAACCTGGGCACAAAATGCAGTGGTATTAGCCAATGCAGCTATGGCATTAAATTGTACCGGTAATTTTAAAACTTATGATGAAGCATATAGCAAAGCGGTTGAAAGTTTGGAAAGTGGTAATGCTTATCAATCATTACAAAAACTAATCAGTTTACAATAATGGATATTTTAGAAACGATCATTGCATATAAAAGAGTAGACGTACTTAAACGGAAAGCAATGCGGCCAATTGATGAACTGGAGAATACTTCTGCTTTTATGCGTAACACCTTATCCTTAAAAAGTTCTTTGCTGGATGAAACAAAAACAGGAATCATTGCTGAGTATAAAAGGCAATCACCTTCAAAAGGAATTATAAATGATAAAGCAGATGTTATAACGGTTACCACCGCCTATACAAAGAATGGTGCATCCTGTTTATCGGTATTGACGGATGAAAAGTTTTTTGGTGGCAGCACGGATGATTTAATGAAGGCAAGAGTAAATCAGATTCCCATTCTCCGTAAAGATTTTATTGTGGAGGAATACCAGATAGCAGAAGCAAAAGCAATGGGTGCTGATGTAATTTTGTTGATTGCGGCTTGTTTAACACCTGCCGAAGTAAAACAACTGGCAGCCTTTGCAAAAAGTTTAAACCTGGAAGTACTGCTTGAACTGCATGCCGAAGAAGAGCTGGAACATATTTGTGATGAAACAGAAATTGTGGGTATCAATAACCGTAATTTAAAGACCTTTGAAGTAGATATAGAAAGAAGCCTGCGGATGGCGGAGAAAATTCCTGCTGATAAAATTAAAGTGGCAGAGAGTGGTATCAGTTCAGTAGATAATATCCGGTTGTTTAAACAACATGGGTTTCGTGGGTTTTTGATCGGGGAGAATTTTATGAAAGAAGAAAATCCCGGAGAAGCATTCAGGGAGTTTGTTAAGAAATTAAATAACTAAAATAAAAGCGGACTATGAATATTAAAGTGTGCGGTATAACTCAGTTAAAACAATTGCAGCAGTTAGATAAACTCAATATTGATTATGCAGGGTTTATTTTTTTTAAAGGTTCACCAAGATATGTAGTGGATAAAATTCCTGCAGAAGAAATTAGTAATGCTGATTTTGACATTAAAAAAGTTGGTGTGTTTGTCAATGCAAACTATGATGAAATAATGCAAAAAGTAGATGATTATTCACTCGACGTGGTGCAGTTGCATGGTGATGAAAGACCGGAGCTTTGCGAAGAAATTTCTGAAAACGTAGAAGTAATTAAAGCATTCCGGCTGAGTAATGACCATAAGCAGGAGGTAGATGAACTGATTAATGAATATGATGAGGTGTGTGATTATTATTTGTTTGACACAGCAGCTAAAAGCGGTTTATTAGGAGGCAGTGGTGAAAAGTTTGACTGGAAACAATTAAGCAAAGCAAGAATTGAAAAACCATTTTTCCTGAGTGGTGGTATTGGAATGGATGATACAGAAAGAGTAAAGAAATTTAAACATCCTGATTTTTATGGGGTGGACATTAACAGCCGCTTTGAAAAAGAACCGGGAGTAAAAGACCTTGCTTTGGTGATGCAGTTTAAGATGGCGTTGAAGAAATAAGTTGAACAATACGGCTACAAAAGTAATTGCGATAAAATTTTTATAGCCTGATTATAAAACAGAACACTTAAAATCTAAACTACTATGCGGGTAAAGGTCTGCGGGATGACCCAGTTGAGCCAGGTGGAAGAACTGGCGAATATGGGTATCGCCTTTGCTGGGTTTATTTTTTATGCAAAAAGTCCACGGTATGTGTTTAAGTCATTAAACATAACCGAGATTAAAAGAATATCGAACATCAACAAGGTAGGCGTATTTGTAAATGCTCCTCTTGAAGAAGTGATACATATGGTAGATGAATGCCGCTTGAGTATGGTGCAGTTGCATGGGGATGAAACGCCGAAGTATTGTGAAAAGATTGCGGATTATGTATCAGTAGTAAAAGCATTCCGCATCAGTGAGAATGATAATATTGAATACATGATCAAGCCTTTTATGGATGTGTGCGACATGTTTATGTTTGATACATTAGGTGCCGGATATGGAGGAACAGGAAAAAAGTTTGACTGGAATTTATTAAAGGGTAAAACAATTGGCAAACCATTTTTTCTGAGTGGTGGTATTGAGCCGGAAGATGTAGGTAATTTAAAATTCTTTGCACAGGAGCCGGTAGCCAAAGCATTGTTTGCAGTGGATATCAACAGTAAGTTTGAAAGCAGTCCCGGTGTGAAGGATATGAAGATGGTGAGAGAGTTTATGAGGGGATTGAATGGATAGATGTTTAATTAGATAAAAATTATAGAATGGATAATTCTTTAATAGTATTAATCCTGCAAATAGGAGTTTTGCTGGCATCAGGGTTTTTAATTACTTACATAAAAAGAAAGGCAAGTAACTATGCCGATAAAAAGGATTTAAAAGACCTTACAGCGATAGTTGAGCAAGAGAAAAGTAAGTATGCCGCTGATTTATCAGTAATAAAAGCCCATCTTGATATTGCTGTTAGTAATAGAAATAATTACAGGGAGAAGGAAGTTGAAGTGATAGCAGAATTCTATTCGGTTTGTAGCTGGTTAGTTTACGATTTTTTGAATTTGGATATTATTTGGTTTAATTCAGCTCATTACAATAAAATTGAAGAATTGTCAAGCGGTTTTTTTGATAACATTAAAAAGATGGCTGTAGCAAAGGGTAAATTTGATTTATTTATTTCTGATAACAATCTGCGTAAATCAGGACATGAATTACATTTAGCATGCATTAATTATACTGGGAAAGTTCAATTATTTGCGAATAGATTAAAATTTTCACTAAAAAATCAAATTGACTTTAGGGAAAAGTCACTAAAGTATTTGAAAAGCGGGCAGAGGGACATTGAACAAGAAAATAAAATTATTGATGAGGAAAGAGAAATAAATAAGGAAGTTGCAGGATATCCAAATGAATATATGCTTTTGAGAAAAGAAGAGAACGATACTATTGTAGTGAAAGCTATTGCTCAATTTGAAAGTGCAGCTAGGATTTATTTGTCAACTACAAATATTGTTTGATAGAATTGCAAAACGTACAAGTGTGCGATGCAACAGAAGTTAAATATTAGCATTAACGCTAAGTACATAAAAATAAAATGAGCACAACAACATATCAACAACCTTCCTTACAAGGTTATTACGGAAAATTTGGCGGCGCATATATCCCTGAAATGTTACATCGCAATGTGGAAGAGCTGCGTAACCGTTATTTGGAAATTATGCAGGAAACTTCTTTTCAAAAAGAGTTTAGGGAACTGCTGAAAGATTATGTGGGCAGGCCAACACCATTGTACTTAGCTAAGCGGTTGAGTAAAGAATTTAATACGCAGATATATCTGAAACGAGAAGACCTTAATCATACCGGTGCACATAAAATCAATAATACGGTTGGACAAATATTATTAGCTAAGCGATTGGGAAAGAAAAGAATTATTGCAGAAACAGGTGCAGGTCAGCATGGTGTTGCAACTGCAACGGTATGTGCATTAAAAGGAGTAGAGTGTATTGTGTACATGGGAGAGAAAGATATTGAACGGCAAGCTCCCAACGTGGCGAGGATGAAAATGTTGGGAGCAAAAGTGATTCCGGCAACAAGCGGAAGCAAAACATTAAAAGATGCAACTAACGAAGCTATTCGTGACTGGATTAATAATCCTAACGATACACATTATATTATAGGTAGTGTGGTTGGTCCACATCCGTATCCTGATATGGTGGCGAAGTTTCAGAGTGTGATCAGTGAGGAAATGCGCTGGCAGTTAAAAGAAAAAACAGGCAGTGAATTGCCAACACATGTACTGGCTTGTGTTGGTGGTGGCAGTAATGCAGCAGGTGCATTTTATCATTTCTTAGATGAGTTGAGTGTGCAGTTGATTGCCGTGGAAGCTGCCGGTCATGGTATAAACAGTGGATTGAGTGCAGCTACCACACAACTCGGCAAGCCGGGAGTGTTGCATGGTAGTAAAAGTTTAGTAATGCAAACGGAAGATGGTCAGGTGGTGGAGCCGCATAGTATTTCTGCAGGATTAGATTATCCAGGTATTGGTCCTTTGCATGCACATTTGTTTGCCAGCGGTAGGGCTGAATTTTTAAGCGCTACGGATGATGAAGCATTAGAAGCAGCTTTTCATTTGGCGAAGCTGGAAGGAATTATTCCGGCATTGGAATCAGCACATGCACTGGCCGTGTTTAATTACAAGAAATTTAAAGAGAGTGATGTGGTAGTGGTTTGTTTGAGTGGGAGAGGAGATAAGGATTTGGCAACTTATATGAAAGCAATGTGACCTCACCCCGGCCCCTCTCCTGGAGGAGAGGGGAGAAAAGAAGAAGATGATGATTGATTTTTTTTGTCATTAATAAATCTTTTATGACCGAATTGTATAATGATAATTTGCATAAAGGAGCCATTGGTAAATTGTATGAGTATGGAAGAGAATTGAGGCAAAGTGGCACGGATGCTGAAAAGATTCTGTGGAAGGAGTTGCGAAATCGAAAATTAAATGGATTAAAGTTTAGAAGACAACATCCGATTGATAAGTTTATTGCAGATTTTTATTGTCATGAAAAGAAACTGATAATTGAGTTGGATGGAGCGGTGCATGATGCAAAAGAGAATAAAGAATATGATGCCAACAGAACATATATGTTAAAAGAAATTGGGATTATGGTGATTCGGTTTAGAAATGAAGAAGTAATTAAGGGTATTACGGAAGTATTAAGAAAAATTAACGAGTATGTGATGAATAGTGATTAGAGGGTGAATGGTTCAATAACAGTATAATAAATAAAATAAAGCTCGGCCTCCTTCTCCTGCAGGAGAAGGACCGAGGATGAGGTAAAATGAGCAGAATAAAGAATCTATTTGAAACAAAGCAACGCCATGTGCTGAATGTTTATTGCACGGCAGGTTATCCGCAATTGGATTCAACTATAAAAGTGATGAAGGCATTGCAGGAGAATGGCGCTGATTTAATTGAATTAGGAATGCCATACAGCGATCCTTTAGCTGATGGCCCGGTGATACAGCATAGCAGTACTATTGCATTAGCCAATGGAATGACTATTAAAACTTTGTTTGAACAGTTAAAAGATTCCAGAAAGGATATTAATGTACCGTTGATATTAATGGGTTATATGAATCCCGTGATGCAATATGGCTTTGAAAAGTTTTGTGCCGATGCTGCTTCCGTTGGTGTGGATGGATTGATTCTTCCTGATTTGCCGGAATATGAATTTGAAACAGAGTATGGGGCTATTATCATGAAACATGGATTAGATTTTATTTTTTTAGTAACACCTGAGACAAGCGAAGAGAGAATTAAGAAATTGGATACACTGAGCACAGGATTTTTATATGCCGTTTCATCTTCTTCCACTACGGGAAGCGATAAGAACATGACGGATGTAAATGCTTATTTGCAGCGATTGAAAAGTTATGGATTAAAGAATCCGGTGCTGGTTGGGTTTGGTATAAAAGATAAAACAACATTTGAAACAGCCTGTGCCAATGCGAATGGAGCCATTATTGGTACTGCTTATATCAAGGCGTTGGAGAATAGTAATGATGTGGAGAAAACAACAAAAGAATTTTTAAATAATGTATTAAGATGAGCGGAAGACGGGACTCGAACCCGCTACCTACAGCTTGGGAAGCTGTCGCTCTACCAGGTGAGCTACTTCCGCTGATAACAGTAATAGAAAGTTACAAATGAATTTAGTAATAATAAAATACAATGCCGGCAATATTCAGTCAGTGCTATATGCATTGGAGAGAATAGGTGTGGAGGCTGTAGTGACAGACGACCATGCCTTGATTAAGAAAGCGGATAAAGTAATATTTCCGGGTGTGGGTGAGGCGAGCAGTGCCATGCAATATTTAAAAGAAAGAGGGTTGAATGAATTGATAAAAAACTTAAAACAACCTGTCCTCGGAATCTGTTTAGGCATGCAGTTAATGTGTAAATATTCAGAAGAGAATAATACAGAATGCCTCGGAATATTTGATGAGAACGTAAAATTGTTTAAGCCAACAGATGCTGCTGTAAAAGTGCCACAAATAGGATGGAATACAATTTATGATTTGAGAACAGGTTTGTTCAAAGGTTTACCGGATGATAGTTATTGTTATTTTGTTCATGGCTATTATGCAGCTTTGGGCGAACATACTATTGCTACTACTGATTATGTGCAGCCCTACAGTTCAGGATTGTACAGGGGTAATTTTTATGGTGTGCAGTTTCACCCGGAGAAGAGTGCAAATGTGGGAGAGCAAATACTGAAAAATTTTATTTTAAATGTTTAATGCTAAATGTTGAATGAGTTTATCTTTTCATTCAACAGTTAAAATTCAAAATTCAACATAGTGATTATCATTCCGGCAATTGATATAATAGATGGCAAATGTGTACGGTTAACGCAAGGTGATTATTCTCAAAAGAAAATTTACAATGAAAATCCGTTGGAAGTTGCCAGTGAATTTGAAGATGCAGGATTAACAAGATTGCACCTGGTAGATTTGGATGGAGCAAAAGCCGGTGCAGTAAAGAATTGGAAAGTGTTAGAAACTATCGCTGCCAAAACTTCTATGATTATTGATTTTGGCGGTGGAATTAAAAAGGAAGAAGATGTAAAGATTGTTTTTAATTCTGGGGCTGCATTGGCAACCATTGGAAGCATTGCAGTAAAGGATGAGACTGAATTTGTAAAATGGTTATTGCAGTTTGGCGCCAATAAATTTTTATTAGGTGCTGATGTAAAGGATGAAAAGATTGCAGTGGCCGGCTGGTTGGAAACAACGGATGTTTGGATTTATGATTTTATAGAGAAGTATATTAATCATGGAGTGCAGCAGCTATTTTGTACGGATGTAAGCAAAGATGGAAAGCTGGAAGGTCCATCCATTGAACTGTACAAAAATATTATCAGCAAATTTCCCCAACTTCATTTTATTGCCAGTGGGGGAGTGAGCAGTATGAAAGACCTGGATGAGTTGCAATCCATCGGTTGTGCCGGAGCTATAGTAGGTAAAGCCATCTATGAGAACAGAATCACATTAACTGAATTAAAGAAATTTATATGATAAGCCTCAATGACTTTTTATTATTTGCCTTTGCCAGCCTGATGCTCAACATTACACCGGGAAATGATATGTTGTATGTAGCCACCAGAAGTACATCGCAGGGAATTAAAGCTGGTATTGTTTCATCATTAGGAATAATGGCTGGTTGCCTGGTTCATTTGCTGGCTGCTGTTGTTGGGTTATCTGCTATCATTGCAAATTCTGCTATTGCGTTTTCAGTTATTAAATATTTAGGAGCTGCTTATTTGTTTTATCTCGGTATTAAATCTATTCTTAGTAAACAAAATTTATTTAGAGTGAATGAGAAGATGGAGAAGAAATCTTTGCCAAAAATATTTCAGCAGGGAGTAATAACCAATGTACTTAACCCTAAAGTTGCTTTATTCTTTTTAGCATTCTTACCGCAGTTCATCCATCCCGAAAAAGGAAATACTGCAGTACAAATTTTATTGTTAGGAAGCTGGTTCAACTTTTCAGGAACAGCAGTGAATATTGTGGTAGCTGTTTTGTTTGGTAAGTTAGGCAACTGGTTATCCGATAAACAATGGTTTGTAAAATGGCAAAATAAAATAACCGGATTCTTATTAATTGTATTAGGCTTAAAAGTAGCGTTGAGCTCAAGAAAATAAAATCATGCTGACAAAAAGAATCATACCATGTTTGGATATTAAAGATGGTCGAACTGTAAAAGGAACCAACTTCGTCAACCTTCGTGATGCAGGTGACCCGGTAGAATTAGGTGCTTTATATGCGCAACAGGGAGCTGATGAATTGGTTTTTCTTGACATTACTGCTACAGTGGAGAAAAGAAAAACATTAAGTGAACTCGTTAATCGTATTGCTCATCACATCAACATTCCTTTTACTGTTGGTGGTGGAATCAGCAGTGTGGAAGATGTAAGTGTGCTGTTGCAAAATGGTGCCGATAAAATTTCTGTCAATACTTCTGCATTTAAAAGACCAGAACTGATAAGAGAACTGGGAAAACAATTTGGCAGCCAGTGTGTGGTATTAGCTATTGATACTAAGAAAGAAGAAGATGGTGAATGGTATGTATATCTCAATGGAGGTCGTACCAAAACAGATATGAAGTGTAAAGACTGGGCAAAGAAAGGAGTGGAATTAGGTGCTGGTGAAATATTGCTCACCTCTATGAATCATGATGGAACAAAAGCAGGATTTGCTATTGATATTACCAAAGAGTTGGCAACAACATTACCTGTTCCCGTGATTGCCTCCGGTGGCGGTGGAACGATGCAGCATTTTGTAGATATATTTGAAGAAGGAAAAGCAGATGCGGCATTAGCAGCAAGTATATTTCACTTTAAAGAAATTGCTATTCCTGATTTGAAGGAGTATTTGAAGGAAAAGAATATAACTGTAAGAATATAAGTTCACGCAAAGGCGCTACGGCGCAAAGCAAAAAAATAATAATTCGTGTAATAAGAGTAATTAGAATAATCAGTGTATGAAAATAGATTTTAAAAAATATGCCGATGGATTAGTTCCTGCCATCATCCAGGATTTTAAAACACAAAAAGTGCTGATGCTTGGTTTTATGAATGAGGAGGCATTGAAGAAAACTATGAGTGAAGGCAAAGTAACTTTTTACAGTCGCAGTAAGCAACGCCTCTGGACAAAAGGCGAAGAAAGCGGCAATCATTTAATGGTTAAAGAAATATTGAGCGATTGTGATGATGATACTATTTTAATTAAAGCACAACCGCTGGGCCCTGTTTGTCATACCGGTGCAGATACCTGCTGGAGTGAAAGAAATCATTCGGAAGATTTTTTATTTTACTTAGAAGAGATTATTAACCTGCGCAGACAGGTAGCGCCTGAAAATTCTTACGTTGCTTCATTATTTGCCAAAGGAGTAAATAAAATTGCACAGAAGGTTGGGGAAGAAGCAGTTGAACTGGTGATTGAATCAAAAGATGATAATAAAGATTTATTCCTTGGTGAAGCAGCCGACTTATTATTCCATTTTTTAATTTTACTTAACGTTAAGGGACATAATTTGCAGGAGGTGATTTCTGTACTAAAAGGAAGACATTCAAAATAACATGAAAAAATTCTTATCCATACTCTTAGTGTTGCCAATAACATTGCTGGCACAAAAATCTGCTAAATCTTTTTCCATAAACGGAACAATAAAAGGAATAGCGAATGGCACAACTGTTTTTGTTTTTAACGAAGAGATCGGTAGCGATACATTAGCGAAGACTAAAGTTGCTAATGGAAAATTTGTTTTAAAAGGTGCAGTGCAGGAACCTGCTTTATACTATTTGGGTTTTAAAGGTAATTCTAAACGCTATTACCTGTACATCGATAACAAACCAATGGTGTTTAATGGCGACATCACCACATTTGATAAATCAACATTAACGGGATCGGCTATTCATGACGAGTTTAAAGCCATGACAAAAATTTTTGACCCGTTGCTGGGCAAGCTCAATCAATTAGGTTCTGCATACAATACAAGTTCCGATCAGCAAAAACGGGATTCATTATTTACCCGGATACGTTCCACTGTTGAAAACATTGATGCTAATGTTAGTGCTTATGTTGGCAGCAAACAAAATTCTGCTGTAAGTGCTTTAATATTACTCATCACCAGTAATCTTTCGCAGGATTATCAAACTTTGGGAAAGCGATTTAATGAATTAACACCCCAAGCACAGGAAAGTTATTATGGAAAATTATTGCGGCAAATCATTGAGAAAGCAATGATAGGTGAGGTAGGCACCGATGCCATAGATTTTACTCAGCCTGATACAAGTGGTAATCCGATTAGCCTGGCCTCATTCAAAGGAAAATATGTGCTGGTTGATTTTTGGGCAAGCTGGTGTGGACCGTGCAGAAGAGAAAACCCCAATGTAGTAGCTGCTTATAATTTGTACAAGGATAAAAACTTTACGGTATTGAGTGTGTCACTGGACAGGGGGAAAGATGCCTGGTTAAAAGCAATTCATGATGATGGATTAATATGGACGCATGTAAGTGATTTGAAATTTTGGAATAATGAAGTGGCACAACTATATAAAATAAGTGCCATACCGCAAAACATGTTGGTTGATCCAACCGGAAAAATTATAGCAAAAAATTTGCGGGGCGAAGACCTGGAGCAAACATTAAAAGAATTATTAAAATAATTACAGTAGCAATAAAAAAGTAAAGGGATCATTTGATCCCTTTACTTTTTTAGTATGATTGATAACTTTTACTGCACAGTAAAATCAACCTGTATATCTCCCCACATTAATGAAACCTTTCCTTCTTTGCTAACATTGAAGGTCAGTTTCTCTGCAAAAGAAGCGGCTTTACCAGGTTTTACTTTTATTCTCAATACATCTTTTGCTTCTTTATAATCAAAAGCACCCCATTGTTTGGCATCGCTGTTAAAGATGATCGTCCATTCATCACCAGAGATAGTAAATAAACCATATTTACCTTTCGCCAAAGTCTTGCCTTCTACTTTTACATCTTTATCTACTTCAAATGTAGTACACTCATTGGCGCCGGTACGCCATACTTTTCCTGCATATGGTTCAATGCCGCCATCCCCTTCTTTTCCAATTGTTCTTCCTTTTACAGAAGGTTGACTGTAATCAATTGTAACTGTTGCACCGCTGCTGATCGTTTGTTTAGCGAGTGCAGGAGGACTTGGACGTTTTGATTTGTCTTCTTTTTGTCCGCAAGCAGTTAAAGCCGTTAAGCTGAATACAGCTACGCCGGCAAAAAATAAAATCTTCTTCATACGTTATTTTTTTGTGGACATGAAGGTAAAAGAATTCCTACAGGAAAATGCGCATCATAATAGCGAAGCCAATATCTTTTTTGGGATTTTCTAAAATTTTAACAATATGTACACCACTGCGGGAAACCACTTTAAAAATATCTCCCTTTTTGTGTTTTACTATTTCCTTATCAAGTTCTCTTAATAAAACACCACCGGCTAATAAACCAAAATCTCCGCCATTTTCACCTGATCCATCTATATTATAAGTATGAGCCACATCTTCAAATTTTTTCTCTCCGCTCTTTATTTGTTTAATAAGATTGTCGGCCATTTTGGTTGCTACTGTTTTTCGGAAAGCAATTGTATCCAATAATATATGGGCTGCATGATAAAACATATTATATGCTTTAACCCCAATCAATACAATAATACTGTCAGATGGAAAAGGGCCGTATGCTTTGCCAACTTTTCCAGTATAAGCAAGGCTGTCTCCAATGCCCATATACTTTCCCGGACTGATAACAGAAATGGTATCCATCTTAAATTTCTTTTTCCACTTTTTCACCAAAGCAACCGGGTCTTTTGATTTTTCCAGTTCAGTTTTCATCTGGTTAATACGGGCAGTATTATTCTGGGCTTTAACCGAAACGGTAATCATCAATGCAACGAATAATGCAATAAATCTCATCTGTATAAATTGTGGTTGCAAAGTAAAGGGAATCCTTTGAAATAGATGATGGCACAGGAATTGATAATTTTGTGGAAACAATTTTAGCCAATTCAAAACGTTTAATAAGCATGATAAATTTGTTTCGTTTTAGTGGCGTATTAATTCTGCTGATGGGTTTATCGGTTACCGGTACCAGTCAGTGGAAGGATTATATTATTGGTGTAAAGGGAGATACGCTTAACAGGGTGGATCAGAAAAATCAAAAACAGGGTCCATGGACTATTCACTTTGATGAAGTAAGAGGTGAGCCGGGCTATGAAGAAGAAGGAGTTTTTAAGAACGATAAAAAAGAAGGAGTTTGGCGCCGGTACAATTTGCAGGGAGATTTAATAGCTATTGAAAATTACCGTTGGGGAAATAAAGATGGAGCGCAGCAGTATTACACCATGTTTGGTGATTTAATACGGGAAGAAAACTGGCGGGCCATCAATCCCGAAAATCAATATGATACTGTTCCGGTTTACGATTTAGAAAAGCCGGACTATATAAAAGAATATAAAATTGTAAAAGTTGATGGGTATTCATACAAACATGGTAAATGGAAATTTTATGATCCGCCAGATACAAAAGTGGTAAAAAGCGAAATGTACTTTATGGATAAACTGCAGAACGGTGATGAGATAGCTGCAAAAGCTACGGAAGAAAAGAAAAAAGAACCACCCAAAACAAAGGAAATACTTGAATATGAGAAAAAGAATGCGAATAAGAAAAAAATAAAAGTGCGAACAGGAGAAACAGGTGGTGGAGAGTAGAAAAAGCAAATTAAAATAAAAAAACCTCGGCCAACGGCTGAGGTTTTTTGTTTGTAGAGTTTTATACTAAGCTGTAATTATAAAGCATCTCCATTGTCACTGTTTTCAGCAGACAATTCGGGTGTTTCGGCAATAGCGGGGGACTCCATCGTATCAAATAAACTTAATGGAGCCGGGGCCGGTGTTATTTCAGGCATTGGCGCCGGAGCAGCTTTTGGTGCAGCTGGCTTTTTAGCTTTTGCTTTTGGCGGCGCTGCTTTCTTTGGCGCTGCTTTTTTAGGAGCAGGCTTTTTCTTCGCCACTTTCTTCACAGCTTTTTTAACTGCTTTCTTTGCTGCTTTTTTCTTTACTACTTTTTTTACAGCTTTCTTTTTAGGCGCCGCTTTTTTTGCCTTCTTAACTTTTTTTGGCGCTGCTTTTTTCTTTGCTGCTTTTTTTACAGCCTTTTTTGCTTTTTTAGGAGGGGCTTTCTTTACAGCTTTTTTCTTTTTTGCTTTAGCCATACAAGGAGAGTTTTAAATGTTTTTAGTAGTAGATCAGATTGATTATTGAAAATTATAACAAGTATTTGAATTGAAAAATTTCTTTTTGTGAAATGCTATAAATTTTTATTAAAACAATATTGTATTAAATATAAAATACAGTTTTATAATCCAGTTCCCTTTTTGGTTTAAAATTGAAATTGCATACCCAGTCCGACCGGGACGGTCGGACTGGAACCCCGATGAGATACATTGTCAAAGCCCTGTTCAGAGCTAATTTTGCCTTGTTTCAGCATTATAAATTTTTTCTTATAAGAATTGCCGGTATGCCAGTTATTTACTTACCTTTGCTGCCCCAAAAGTTCTTTGTCATCTGCCTGCGCTTTTAGCAAAGGCGGATTGTTAGAATGTATTGATTTGGGAGATTCGCCAAAGAGCGGGTCGTTAACACCAAAAAGTAAAAAAATGGCAAAAGAAATCACTGGCTACGTAAAGCTACAGTGTAAGGGTGGCCAGGCCAACCCTGCACCGCCAATTGGACCAGCACTCGGTTCAAAAGGTATCAACATCATGGAGTTCTGCAAGCAGTTTAATGCCCGTACGCAGGACAAAATGGGAAAAGTTCTCCCTGTATTAATTACTGTTTACTCCGACAAGAGTTTTGAATTTATCATCAAAACTCCCCCTGCAGCTGTTCAGTTGCTGGAAGCAGCTAAAATTCAAAGCGGTTCCAAAGAGCCTAACCGTCAAAAAGTAGGTAAGGTAACCTGGGCACAGGTTGAAGCTATTGCTAAAGACAAAATGCCCGACCTTAATGCTTTCACTATTGAAAGTGCTATGAGCATGGTTGCCGGTACTGCCCGCAGTATGGGTTTAACGGTTGAAGGTAAAGCCCCCTGGGAAAATTAATTATTCACTCTAAAACTGAATGAAAATGGCAATCGCTAAGAAAAGAAAAGCTGTGGCTTCAAAAGTTGATAAAAACAAACAGTATTCACTCAAGGAAGCCTCTACTTTAGTTAAAGAAGTGAATACAACTAAATTCGACAGTTCTGTTGATTTACATATCCGCTTAGGTGTTGACCCCAAGAAAGCTGACCAGGCTATTCGTGGTACCGTAACACTTCCTCACGGAACCGGTAAAACTAAAAAAGTATTGGTGCTTTGTACGCCTGATAAAGAAGCAGATGCAAAAGCAGCCGGTGCTGATTTTGTTGGATTAGATGAGTTCATTACTAAAATTGAAGGCGGATGGGTTGATGTAGATGTTATCGTTGCTACGCCATCTGTAATGCCTAAAATTGGTAAACTCGGTAAAGTATTAGGTCCACGTAACCTGATGCCTAATCCAAAAACCGGTACAGTAACCAACGATGTTGCTGCTGCAGTTAACGAAGTAAAAGGTGGTAAAATCGCCTTCAAAGTTGATAAAGCAGGTATTGTTCACGCATCAATTGGCCGTGTAAGTTTCAGCCCCGATAAAATTGCGGCTAACAGCCACGAATTACTCAATGCCATCATTAAAGCAAAACCATCTACTGCTAAAGGTACTTACCTTAAGAGTGTGTTTATGGCCAGCACAATGAGTCCTGGTATTTCAATTGATACAAAATCATTAATGAATTAGTAAGTCTATGTTTGTGCCCTCACAAACAACTTAAAAAATTAAGTTATGAACAAAGAACAAAAAAATGAAGTGATTGAATTGCTGAAAGGCAAATTCTCTCAATATAATAACTTCTACATCACCGATACTGAATCGCTGACAGTAGCTCAGGTAAGCAAACTTCGCCGTGCTTGTTTCAACAAAAATGTTGAAATGAAAGTGGCAAAGAACACACTCATTAAAAAAGCACTGGAATCATTGGACGCAGAACGTTACACTGGTGTGTATGATTCATTAAACAATGTAACTGCTCTGTTATTTTCAGAGAATCCAAAGGAACCAGCTTTAATCATCAGCTCTTTCCGTAAAGAAAGCAATGGTGAAAAGCCTGTATTAAAAGCAGCTTTCATCAATGGGGATGTTTACACTGGTGACAATACTTTAGTTTCGTTAACTAAGATTAAGACGAAGAATGAATTGATTGGTGAAGTTATCGGCTTATTGCAATCACCTGCTAAACGTGTCATTGCTGCTTTATTGCACAATGCAGAGAAGAAAAGTGAAGCTGTAGCAGAAGGCTAAACGCATAATGCTAAATGCTGTTTGCCTTAGGCATTCAGCGTTGAGCACTTAGCATAAAACTCAGGCCTGAGGGTAATAATTAAAGGCAAATTTTTTTAAACCAGCCGTCGGAGCTAAACAAATAAAGCAGTGAAGATGGTAAAAATTTAAATCAAATGGCAGACATTAAAGCATTAGCAGAACAATTAGTTGGTTTAACTGTAAAAGAAGTACAGGAATTAGCTGACGTATTAAAAGCAGATTATGGTATTGAACCAGCTGCCGCCGCAGTAGTAGTAAGTGGCGATGGTGGTGGCGGTGCCGCTGCAGTAGAAGAAAAAACTGCTTTCAACGTAGTATTGAAAAGCGGTGGTGCTTCTAAACTGAACGTAGTTAAAATCGTTAAAGATTTAACTGGTCTTGGTTTGAAAGAAGCTAAAGACTTAGTTGACGGTGCCCCTAAGAATGTAAAAGAAGGTGTTTCTAAAGCTGAAGCTGAAGAAATCGCTAACAAACTGAAAGAAGCCGGCGCTGACGTTGAAATTGCATAATTGTTGTTCGCAACAGAATATTATCCCGCTCTCGTAGCGGGATTTTTTTTTTGCCATTTTGACGAATCTCTGACGAATTGAACAGTTATGCACAACTCCCAAAAACCGTGCATAAAATTATTTTGGATTGCATCATAATCCTTACCTTTGCGTTCCTTAAATTAGGCCTAAGGTAATTTTGACGTTCCAGTACATGCATAAGTAATTGACAATCACCTGCATTATTTTCAAATGAAAGTAAGGCGGAGTGTGTATTGTGCGTCTATCAAAATTAAAAACCGGTTTTACTAATATGTCTTCAACAACACTTCACAACAAAAGAATCAGTTTCGGTAAAATTAAACATTTAGCAGACCCCGAAGACCTGCTCGATATCCAGTTAGAATCCTTCAGGGATTTCTTTCAATTGGAAACTACGCCTGATAAGCGTAACGTAGAAGGTCTTTTCCGTGTGTTTAAAGAAAACTTCCCGATTACTGATACCCGTAACATATTTGTGCTTGAGTTCCTCGATTATTTTGTGGACCCTCCACGTTATACCATCGATGAATGTATGGAAAGAGGTTTAACGTATGCGGTGCCTTTAAAAGCAAAGTTGCGTTTGAGCTGTAATGATGAAGAGCATATCGATTTCCAAACTATTGTACAGGATGTATTCTTAGGAAACATTCCTTATATGACGCCACGTGGTACGTTCGTTATCAATGGTGCTGAAAGGGTAGTGGTATCGCAATTACACCGTTCACCTGGTGTGTTCTTTGGTCAGTCGTTGCATCCAAACGGTACAAAAATTTATTCTGCCCGTGTAATTCCTTTCAAAGGAGCATGGATGGAATTTGCTACCGACATCAACAATGTGATGTATGCTTACATCGACCGTAAGAAAAAATTCCCCGTAACTACTTTATTACGTTCCATCGGCTTTGAAACAGATAAGGATATCCTTGAATTGTTTGGTATGGCCGATGAAGTAAAGGCTGATAAAAAAACTTTGAGTAAATACGAAGGGAAATTATTGGCAGCCCGTGTATTAAGAAGCTGGGTAGAAGATTTCGTAGATGAAGATACCGGTGAAGTAGTTTCTATTGAAAGAAACGAAGTGGTGTTAGAACGTGACTCCGTATTGAATGCAGAAAACATTGAACTGATTACCGATTTAGGTGTTGAAAGCGTATTCGTACAAAAAGAAGAAGTGAGTGGTGATTATGCTATCATCTATAACACATTAAATAAAGATACTTCTAACTCTGAGTTGGAAGCTGTACAACATATCTATCGTCAATTACGTGGTGCTGATGCTCCGGATAATGAAACAGCCCGTGGTATCATTGACAAATTGTTCTTTAGTGATAAGCGTTACGATTTAGGTGAAGTTGGTCGTTACAAGATCAACCGTAAGTTGAATATTGAGGCACCGCTTACACAAAAAACATTAACCCGCCAGGATATTATCTTAATTATTAAATACCTGGTTCGTTTAACAAATGCTAAAGCAGAGATTGATGATATTGACCACCTGAGCAACCGTCGTGTACGTACCGTGGGTGAGCAGTTATATGCTCAATTCGGTGTTGGGCTTGCCCGTATGGCCCGTACCATTCGTGAAAGAATGAACGTACGTGATAACGAGGTGTTCACTCCTGTTGATTTGATTAATGCCAGAACGCTTTCTTCTGTTATCAATTCATTCTTTGGTACTTCTCAGTTGTCACAGTTCTTAGACCAGACAAATCCATTGAGTGAGATTACACACAAACGTCGTATCTCCGCTCTCGGACCCGGTGGTTTAAGCCGTGAACGTGCAGGCTTCGAGGTTCGTGACGTACACTATTCTCACTATGGTCGTTTATGTACTATTGAAACTCCTGAAGGTCCAAACATTGGTTTGATTTCTACTCTTTGCGTACATGCTAAGATTAATGAAATGGGCTTCATCGAAACTCCTTACCGTAAAGTTGACAATGGTAAGATTGATATGAAGCGCCTGACTTTCTTAAGTGCAGAAGAAGAAGATACAGCGAAGATTGCGCAGGCACACGTTGAAATTGATACTAACGGTAACATCACTGAAGATAAAGTAAAGAGTCGTCAAACTGGTGATTTCCCTATCCTGGAAAAAAATGAAGTAGAGTTCATGGATGTGGCTCCTAACCAGATTGTGGGTTTGAGTGCTTCATTAATTCCGTTCCTTGAGCATGATGATGCCAACCGTGCATTGATGGGGTCAAACATGCAACGTCAAGCCGTGCCGTTGATTCGCCCGG
Organism: Sphingobacteriales bacterium; assembly: GCA_016200915.1. Taxonomy (GTDB): domain Bacteria; phylum Bacteroidota; class Bacteroidia; order Chitinophagales; family Chitinophagaceae; genus AWTP1-9. The sequence continues at coordinate 6,518 of JACQDV010000010.1, read as the reverse complement.
TATCTCCAATTGTAGGTACTGGTCTCGAAGCTAAAGCTGCCCGTGACGCAAGGATTCAGATACATGCAGAAGGAACAGGTGTGGTTGAATTTGTGGATGCTAATGAAATTCATGTTCGGTACGACAGGGATGAAGAACAACGTTTGGTTTCATTTGAAGAAGATTTAAAGATTTATAAACTTACCAAGTTTACAAAAACCAACCAGGCAACCTGTATTAACCTGAAACCTGCTGTAAAGAAAGGTCAAAAGGTTAAAATAGGTGACTTCTTAACTGAAGGGTATGCAGTACAAAGTGGAGAGTTGGCATTAGGACGTAACCTGAAAGTAGCCTTTATGCCGTGGAAAGGTTACAACTTTGAGGATGCCATTGTGATAAATGAGAAAGTGGTTAAAGAAGACTTGTTTACTTCTATTCACATTGAAGAATTTGAATTAGAAGTTCGTGATACCAAACTTGGTGAAGAAGAATTAACTCCGGATATTCCTAACGTAAGTGAAGAAGCAACCAAAGATTTAGACCAGAATGGTATCATCAGAATTGGCGCTGCTATCAAAGAAGGTGATATCATTATTGGTAAAATCACTCCTAAAGGCGAAAGTGACCCGACACCGGAAGAAAAACTATTACGTGCCATCTTTGGTGATAAAGCCGGTGATGCAAAAGATGCTTCATTGAAAGCTCCAAGTGGTACAGAAGGTGTGGTAATTGATAAACGTTTGTTCCAACGTGCCAAGAAAGATAAGAACACTAAAGTAAGAGAGAAAGCTTTACTCGAAAAAGTAGAGAAAGTGCATGAGAAAAACGATGCTGATTTACTGGAACTGTTGATAAGCAAATTACAAACTTTGCTTAGAGATAAAACTTCTGCCGGTGTAAGTAACAACTTTGGTGAAGTGCTGATTGGCAAAGGCGCCAAGTTCAATCCTAAAAATTTAGCTGGTATCGATTATCAGAACGTTAATCCTTTAGGATGGACTGGTGAAAAGCATGTGGATGATAGCATCAACACACTCCTGCACAACTATAACATTAAATACAACGAAGAATTAGGCCGTTATAAGAGAGAGAAATTCAACATTTCCATCGGTGATGAATTACCAGCTGGTGTGTTGAAACTGGCTAAAGTTTACTTAGCTGTTAAGCGTAAACTGAAAGTGGGTGATAAAATGGCGGGTCGTCACGGTAACAAAGGTATTGTGGCTAAGATTGTTCGTGCAGAAGATATGCCGTTCTTAGAAGATGGTACTCCGGTTGATATTGTTCTTAACCCATTAGGTGTACCAAGCCGTATGAACCTTGGACAGATTTATGAAACTGTACTTGGCTGGGCTGGTGAAAAATTAGGAATGAAGTTCGCCACACCAATCTTTGATGGTGCTACTGTTGAAGAAATTGCTAATCATATTAACGATGCAGGCTTGCCAAGCTTTGGTCATACTTACCTGTATGATGGTGAAACCGGAGAACGTTTCCACCAGAAAGCAACCGTTGGTATCATCTATATGATTAAACTGCACCACATGGTTGATGACAAGATGCATGCCCGTTCAATTGGACCATACAGCTTGATTACTCAACAACCGTTGGGTGGTAAAGCTCAGTTCGGTGGTCAGCGTTTTGGTGAGATGGAAGTATGGGCACTGGAAGCTTATGGCGCCTCTAACATATTGCAGGAGTTATTAACGCTGAAGTCTGATGATATCATCGGCCGTGCTAAGACATACGAAGCAATTGTAAAAGGTGATAACGTTCCAAGAGCCGGTATTCCTGAATCATTCAACGTATTGGTTCACGAATTGAGAGGTTTGGGTCTTGACCTGAAGTTCGAGTAAAAAGTTTGCAGTTGGCAGTGAGCAGTTGGCAATACAAAGTGCAGACTGCAAACTGAAGACCGGTAACTGAAAGCTTAATAAAGAACAATGCGTACAAGAGTGCTACGCAACAAAAGACCAACAGCGATAAAAAGCTGGTAACAAAAACAAAAAACACAAAACGAAACGAAACATATGGCTATCAAAAGAGATAATCGTCCAAGAGCTACGTTTTCAAAAATTACTATAGGTCTGGCTTCCCCGGATTCTATTTTGGAAAAAAGCTTTGGTGAAGTATTAAAGCCTGAAACTATCAACTATCGTACGTACAAGCCTGAACGTGATGGCTTGTTCTGCGAAAGAATTTTTGGTCCTGTAAAGGATTATGAATGCGCCTGCGGTAAGTACAAGCGTATCCGTTATAAGGGTATTGTTTGCGACCGTTGCGGTGTGGAAGTAACAGAAAAGAAAGTACGCCGTGAACGTATGGGCCACATTAAATTAGTGGTGCCGGTGGTGCATATCTGGTACTTCAAATCCTTACCTAACAAGATTGGTTATTTGTTGGGCATGAGTTCCAAGAAATTAGAGACCATTATTTATTACGAACGTTTTGTGGTAATTCAGTCGGGTATTCGTGCTGATAAAGGTCAGAACTATGGTGACCTGTTAACGGAAGAAGAATATTTAGACATTCTGGATGCTTTACCAAAAGATAACCAGTACTTACCTGACGAAGACCCTAACAAGTTTATCGCCAAGATGGGTGCTGAAGCGGTACATGATTTATTAGGAAGATTAGACTTAGACAGTTTAAGTGCCTCTTTACGTCATGCTGCTGCTAATGAAACTTCACAGCAACGTAAAGCCGATGCGTTGAAGCGCTTGAGTGTGGTAGAAGCTTTTCGTGATGCAAACACAAGAATCAATAACCGCCCTGAGTGGATGGTAATGCAATACATACCTGTTATTCCACCGGAACTGCGTCCGTTAGTTCCATTGGATGGTGGCCGTTTTGCATCATCTGATCTGAACGATTTATATCGTCGTGTTATCATCCGTAACAATCGTTTAAAGCGTTTGTTAGAGATTAAAGCTCCTGAAGTAATCTTACGTAATGAAAAACGTATGTTACAGGAAGCGATTGACTCATTGTTTGATAACAGCCGTAAATCAAATGCTGTTAAAGCAGAAGGCGGTCGTGCATTAAAATCACTGAGTGATGTATTAAAAGGTAAACAAGGTCGTTTCCGTCAGAACCTGTTGGGTAAACGTGTTGACTACTCTGGTCGTTCCGTTATCGTGGTAGGTCCTGAAATGAAATTGCATGAGTGTGGTTTGCCAAAAGATATGGCTGCTGAATTATTCAAGCCATTTATCATCCGTAAGTTAATTGAAAGAGGTATCGTTAAAACCGTTAAGAGTGCAAGAAAATTAGTGGATAAGAAAGAAGCGATTGTTTGGGATATCCTCGAAAATATATTAAAGGGTCACCCGGTAATGTTAAACCGTGCCCCAACGTTACACCGTTTATCAATCCAGGCTTTCCAGCCTAAGTTGATTGAAGGTAAAGCGATTCAACTCCACCCATTGGTATGTTCGGCGTTCAACGCTGACTTTGATGGTGACCAGATGGCGGTACACGTTCCATTGAGTAATGCAGCGGTATTGGAAGCACAGTTATTGATGCTGGCTTCTCACAACATTCTTAACCCGCAAAATGGTACACCAATCACTCTTCCTTCACAGGACATGGTACTTGGATTGTATTATATTTCTAAAGCGAAAAAATCAACTGAAACAGAAAAAGTAAAAGGTGAGGGAAAAGCTTTTTACAGTGCCGAGGAAGTTATCATTGCTTACAATGAAAAACAAGTTGACCTGCATGCTCCCATCAGAGTTAAGACAAATGTTCGTAATGCTGATGGTACATTAGAATATAAATTGATTGAAACAACTGTTGGTCGTGTAATTTTTAACCAGTTTGTACCAAAAGAAGTTGGTTATGTAAATGCTTTATTAACTAAAAAGAACCTTCGTGAAATCATTGGTGACATCATCAACATCACCAATATTCCAAAAACGGCGAAGTTCTTGGATGATATTAAAACATTAGGTTTCCGCACAGCGTTCCAGGGTGGCCTGTCGTTCAACATTAACGACCTGATTGTTCCTGAAATTAAAGAATCCATGATTGATACAGCTGCTTCTGAAGTAGATGAAGTATGGGATAACTACAACATGGGTTTGATTACGAACAACGAACGTTATAACCAGATCATCGACATCTGGAGCCGTGTGGATACTAAAGTTACAGAAACATTGATCCGTGAAATGGCAACTGATAAACAAGGATTCAACTCTGTTTATATGATGCTTGATTCCGGTGCCCGTGGTAGTAAGCAGCAGGTTAAGCAGCTGGCTGGTATCAGGGGATTGATGGCTAAGCCACGTAAATCTGGTTCTACCGGTTCAGAAATTATTGAAAACCCAATTCTTTCCAACTTTAAAGATGGATTGAGTGTATTGGAATACTTTATCTCTACACACGGTGCCCGTAAAGGTTTGGCCGATACAGCGTTAAAAACAGCCGATGCCGGTTACTTAACCCGTCGTCTGGTTGACGTTGCACAGGATGTGGTGATTAATGAAGAAGATTGCGGTACACTGCGTGGTATTGCAACCTCTGCATTAAAAGATAATGAAGATATTATTGAACCATTGAGTGATCGTATTGAAGGTCGTACATCTGTACATGATGTTTACGATCCTCAGTCAGATGCACTCATTGTAAAAGCTGGTGAAGAAATTACCAGTGATATTGCAAAACAGATAGAAGAAAGTGGTATAGAAGTAGTGGAAATCCGTTCAGTACTTACCTGCGAAAGCAAACGTGGTGTGTGTGTGAAATGTTATGGTAAAAACTTAGCTACCGGTTACCTGGCACAACGTGGTGATGCTGTTGGTATCATCGCTGCGCAGTCAATTGGTGAACCTGGTACACAGTTAACATTGCGTACCTTCCACGTGGGTGGTGTGGCTGGTTCTGCATCTGTAGATTCACAGTTGTCGGCTAAGTTTGATGGTACTATCCAGTTCGATGGCTTACGTACGGTAAGTGCTAAGAATAATGATGGTGATACTGTACAAATCGTAATTGGTCGTACCGGTGAGGTTCGTATCATGGATGTGAAGAATGACCGTTTATTAATTACTAACAACGTTCCTTATGGTGCTACCTTGTTAGTGAAAGATGGTCAGCCGGTGAAGAAGGGTGAAGCTATCTGTACATGGGATCCGTTCAATAATGTAGTAGTTGCTGAAGTTGCCGGTACAGTTAAGTTTGAAAACATCATCGAAGGTGTTACCTACCGTGAAGAAGCGGATGAACAAACTGGTCACCGTGAAAAAGTGGTTATCGAAACAAAAGATAAAACAAAGATTCCTTCATTGTTGATTGAAGGAAAAGAAATCAAATCATATAACCTTCCTGTAGGCTCTCACATTTCAATTGAAGAAGGTGAAGATGTAAAAGCAGGACAGGTAATGGTGAAGATTCCACGTGTGTTAGGTAAGCTGAGAGATATCACCGGTGGTCTTCCACGTGTAACAGAATTGTTTGAAGCAAGAAACCCGGGTAACCCTGCTATCGTTTCTGAAATTGATGGCGTGGTAAGCTTTGGTGCTGTAAAACGTGGTAACCGTGAAATTGTAATTGAAGCAAAAGATGGTGTAATTAAGAAATACTTAGTTCCGTTGACAAGACAAATTCTTGTTCAGGATGGCGACTATGTAAAAGCCGGTACACCATTGAGTGACGGACAAATTGCTCCTTATGATATCTTAAACATTAAAGGTCCGTTTGCTGTACAGGAATATGTGGTGAATGAAATTCAGGAAGTTTATCGCTTACAGGGTGTAAAGATCAACGACAAGCATATTGAAGTGATCGTTCGCCAGATGATGAAGAAAGTTGAAATTGTAGATGCTGGTGATACTAAGTTCTTAGAAGGAGATCTGGAAGACAGGTTCGACTTTAACAATGAGAACGACTGGATCTTTGATAAGAAAGTAGTAACTGAGGCAGGTGAAAGTACCAAACTGAAAGCAGGTATGATTGCCAGCCTTCGTGATGTAAGAGAAGAAAACTCAGCATTACGCCGTGCAGACAAGAAACCTGTTGAGTTTCGTGATGCACAACCGGCTACTTCAACGCCTGTGTTGTTAGGTATTACTAAAGCTTCATTAGGAACACATAGCTGGATATCTGCAGCGTCATTCCAGGAAACTACGAAGGTGTTGAGCTCAGCAGCTATCAACGGTAAATCAGATGATATGCTTGGATTGAAAGAAAATGTAATTACTGGTCACCCAATTCCTGCGGGTACTGGTTTACGTGACTTTGACAACATGATAGTAGGTAGCAAGGAAGAATATGAATTGCTGCAAACTACCCGTGAAGCGATGAGCTTTGATGACGAAGAATAGTGAATGATGAATTGTGAATAGTTAATGGTCAATAGCTAATATTTAAATAGTTTAAGGAGTGAGATATTCTCACTCCTTTTTCCTGAGTTCCGCACTTTTTGAAAAATCCCAAAAAAATCTACTGAAACTCTTACTGGTATTGAATTGCTGATTTGGTTTTGGGTGTCCCCTGATTAAATTTGGGAATGTTTGTAAGAAAAAAGCCCAGCAACAGCG
>JACQDV010000009.1 GCA_016200915.1 Sphingobacteriales bacterium | reverse complement strand
GATAATAATGCTGCTTCCGTAGTATTAAAGCTATCTGTACCACTAAAAAGAAGGCAATGGTATGATAGTTTATTTGCAAATATCAACAACGCAAAACTGCCATTAAGTCTTACAGGATAAGCCTATTGCAAAATCTGGGTTCAATTAACATCAGCTCAAAAAACTTCGAAAGAATTAGCCGATAAGGTTGGATTGTTTGATAAATACATTCAATCATCTTATCCAGTATGGAAGACAACTGGTTTGTCTGTAGCCGTAGTAAAAGATGGAAAAGTGATCTTTAAAAAAGGATATGGAGTAGCTGATTTAAGAACGAATCAGCCATTTACTACTTCCACTATTTCTTTTTGTGCTTCCACTACAAAAGCAATGACGGCTGCCTGTATTGCCATGCTGGTAGATGAAGGCAAATTAAAATGGGACGATAAGCTGAAAAATATTTTACCCGAGTTCAGATTATACGATGCTTATGTGAGTGATGAAATAACTGTTCGTGATTTGTTACGTCATAATGCAGGGTTGGGTAATGGCGATCTGTTGTGGTTGTTTGGTTATTCATCTGACGAAATTATGCGCCGAATGAGATACATGAAACCGGCCTATTCTTTCCGTTCTTCTTTTATTTATCAAAACCTCATGTATGTGGTGGCAGGCGAAGTGATTAAAAAAGTAAGTGGGTTGCCCTGGCATGAATTTATTTCCGAAAGAATTTTTCAGCCATTGGGTATGAATCATACTTATACATTGTTTAAACTTTCTGCTGCAGAACCAAGCCGTATGACGCCGCATTATATGTATGATGATTCAATAGTAAAACCAATTGAAGCAATTGATTTTGGCGGATACGATCCGGCGGGAAGTGTGGTTTCCTGTATTGATGATATCACCAAGTGGATGCAGTTTTTGCAGGATAGTGCACAAATAAATGGTCAGCGATTGATAAAGGCAGAAACATTTACTGAGTTATTCAAACCACAATCTTTTGTTACGCCACAGGAATTTTATCCAACACAGGCTAAAACACATCCGCACTGGACAACTTATGGCTTAGGTTGGTTTCAACAGGATTATCGAGGCAAGATGATTCAATTTCATACCGGAAGCCTGGATGGAGCGATTGCTATTTTTGGTTCCGTGCCGGAGGAGAAATTATCATTTTATTTCTTTGGAAATTTAGATCATTCAGAAATCCGTCATGCATTAATGTGGAAGGCAATTGATTTGTGGAGTTTTAATGATAACAGCCGTGACTGGAGTACAGAACTCTATCAGCATTATAAAACATTAAAGGAAGCCGGTAAAAAAGCGGAGAAAGATAAAGAAGCAAAACGGGTGCTGAATACAAAACCAAGCTTGCCATTAGAAAGTTATACCGGCAAATTCACTAATGAAACATATGGTGATGCTGAGATTGTTTTAAATATTGGAGTGCTTACAGTTAAATTTCCTAATAATATCAGCCTCACATTGCAGCACTGGAATTATGATACATTCCGTGGAGTTTATAACTATGACTGGTATGGTAAAGCTTATGTTACTTATGGCTTAAATGAGGAAGGTAAAGTAAGGCAGGTTGATTTTGATGGAGTGGTTTATCAAAAGCAATAGTTACTCAACTATTATTTTTCCATGGGCCACTTTCTTGTTATCTCTCAGCAGGAGATAGAAGTACATTCCTTTTTGTAAAGAGCTGGTATTAATTTTTTCGCTGAAGTTATTGAGTTGTTGTTGTAATACAAGCTTACCTGTTACTGTGTATAGCTGAATAACGGATGGTTCCAGTGATGAAGAAAGAATGGTAAATCCATTTTCTCTTTTAGTTGGATTGGGAAATACAAGGTATTCACTGTTATCAAAGTAATAAACAGTAGTTTCATCTCCATTTATAATTTGTCCATTAATTAATTCAATCTTTACCCGGTAAGTATTGCCGCCTTTGATCAAAGCATCGTCATCATAAGAATAATTTAAAGAACCATCGGGTGTAAAAGTTTTAATACAACTATAATTGCCAGAAACTAATTTTTCAATGCAAATGGATTTTACATTGTACTCAGTGCCCATGAACAATTGAATCCTTACGGTTTTATCAATAAGATCTGCCAGCATGTTTTTGACATAGCAGTCAACCCCCTGTGTGGTATAATTAAATGTATAATTCTTCAATCCTTGTTTTATGGATGACAATACCGGTGCTACAGTATAATGTAAAGCTGGGGCTATATTCTTTTTAATTACTAAAAAAGTATCGGTGGTTAATGCAAATGGTTGCAGGTATTGATTTCCTAAACTATAAACCTGGTAACTATTAATGCCTTTTATCTTTTTCCAGTAAATCATAGCACTGTCAGTACAGTTAAAACCAACACCAGTGCTTATTAATTTTGAAATGGAGAATGTATCAGAAACATAAACATCTGTGCCGATCGTCATTCTTAAAAGCCCGGTGCAAAATGTATCTGGTGTTTGCCAGTAAAGATTTTCTTTGCTAAGATCAATATTGTTGCTTAGGCTGTTCCAGGATAACCCACTGTTGATGCTGTATGCTAATTTACCCGTGCTGTTATAACTGTTATACCACCTGAGTAAATTATTTGATCCGGAAAAAATATTATCAGAACCAGTTGGGTAATTCCAGTGAAAAGAATTCAATGTATCCCATTGATAAGCGATATAAAAACTTTGTGAGCCTGATGAAATACTATAGCCATTCACATTTATTGTATAGTCACCACCAACAGGAGCATCAATAGTTATTTGCTCAGCATTATTTAAACTGTCTCTTACCCGGACAGCTAATTGATTTAAGGCTGATATATTAGCTGCACTGTTTAATACCCAGGGCTGATAAATAGTGCCGGAAGCATTATGCTTCATTTGCAGATCAAGATCATTTACCAATGCTGTAAATGAATTGACCGGTGCTGCAGGATCATTCCAAACTAAAGTAACCTTTACATTAACAGCATTTGGGGGAAGCGTAACTGGGAAGTTGATACTATTGCCATTAGTAACCGAACCGGTAAGAATCCTACTTTCTTTGATTGTTTTGATTGCTCTATACGCATTCACACTTCCATAACCCGAAGTATAATCAATTGCTTTTGCTCCTTCATCATCTGCACTATTAAACAAAATAGCTTTTACTAAAGCAGATGTTGGTAATACTCCATTGATATCTTTATAAGTCTGCTGCACTAATAATGAAACACCTGATACTATAGCGGCGGCGCCACTGCTTCCATCTTCTGCATAAGCTACCAGTTCAGGTTTAACTCTTCCATCATAGGCAGGACCACGGCTGCTGAGCGGTAACACTACACCAAACGAATCTATATGTCCAACGGTGATAATATTCTTCGCCATCTTAAAGTTGCCAGTTGTATTAGCAAAGCCATTCACGCCGGAATAAGTTTGAGTTCCTGCATCTGTTCCCTTATTGCCAACGGAGAAAACATGCAATAAAGTTGGATGGGCATTTGTCTGCACATCGTAAGCATTTGCTTCGGCACCATAAAAATTTTCAATGATGGTTCCGTATGAATGATTTTGTACAGCAATATTGTTTTGCTGAAAAATTGTACTGTTGTCAGGAAGGAGAGTAGCAAAATCTGAGGAAGCTAATAAAGTATTCCACGCAGCGCCTTTTCCTGTATAAAAAGTATTGCCACCCCCACCGATAATAGAAGCCATATAACTCGCATGAGCTGCAATTGTTGATGGGCTAACGGAAGTTTTAAGTATCCTGTTTTTAAAATCAATGTCAGTTGTATCAAATAAATTTTCTTTGATGCTTATGGTAGTATTATGTCCGTTAATGTCCGGCCAGTTATGATGTACGAGATTTATTTTATTGACTGAATTATCAAAACCATTTACTGCCAGTTCTTCTTTGGGCTTTGCCGAAACTGTTTGTATATAATCTACGTTGTCATCTTTCAGCCATTGGTTTAATTTTTCATCACTTAATCTTATTTGTATGAAACCATAATCACTGTAAACTTTTACAGGTTCTTTTATTTTTAACAGATCATCCACTTTTATTAAGTAGTCATCATCTTTAGTAAAGACCTTCTTGGTACGGTATGTATCGAATAGAGCAGGAGAGAGTTTCCAATAATCGTTAGCCGGAAAAAGACTTTGAAAATAATCCGGCAAAAAAGAAGTTGAATTCTTTTCCGCAGTAATAATAAAACAATCATTACTCAACTGTCTTTTTATTACGATACCAATTTTACTGAGCTTTTCTTTATTGAGCTTCTCTTTGCTTATTCCGATGTAGTTGCTGATGCCAGAAGTATAATCTATGGCCTTTCTTATTAAAGCTTTTTCGAAGTTTTTATCCGGATTTAGCGAAAAGGTTTTGATTAACTGGTCATTTGTTTGGCCCGATAAATGTACGGGCACAGTAAGGAGGAAGAAAAGCGAAAGTATGTACAGGATTTTTTTCATTCAGTCAAATAACGGCTAAAGATAATTCAAATAACTGTGGACAAAGAAAGGGTTTAAAGCAATTGTCAGCCGGAATTCTACGACATTAGCATTCATTAACAACCTGTTTATAAAAAAATTATTCAGCACTTGTTGGTCTGAAAGTTTTTTTTAATATCTTACCAACTAACCAAACCGTTCAGTAACACGCATTCATTAACCGAAAACAAAATCAACCTGACATGAGTAATTTATTAAAATGTACCCTCGCCATTATGATGGCCGGCACTCTAATGACTTCCTGCAAAAAAAATCAAGCAATTCAAACCAATGATGAAGTATCGGATGCAGTAAAATCTCAGGTTACTGCCATGGGATTTTCAGCTGATGGTATTCAAAAAGCCAATGGTGGCTATTTAGTAGAAGGTGATATTTTCCTCAGTAATGATGATTTAGGCAAACAAACAAGTTCTAAATCATTAGTGATTGCTAACGAAGAACAATACCGCACTACTAATTTGGTAACCGGTCTTCCCAGAACAATTACTGTTTCTGTGAGTGCAGGTTCACCTTCTTATTTCTTTACAGCTGCTGATGAAGCTATCCGCCGTTACAATGCATTGGGTATGCGTTTAAGCATGACCCGTGTAACCGGAACCGCTAATATCAACATTGTTACTTTTTACCAGGTAAGTAACACACTTGGATCATCCGGCTTTCCTGATGCCAGTGGAAATCCGTACAACACTATCCAGATGAATACATACTGGTATAGTGCCTCAACCAATATTGGTTACTTGGCCAGTATTATGGCACATGAAATGGGTCATTGCGTAGGTTTCCGTCATACAGATTATATGAACCGTCAATATAGCTGCGGCGGCCGTAAATACAATGAAGGTGCTGCAGGTGTTGGTGCCATTTGGATACCCGGTACGCCAACCGGACCTGATGCCAATAGCTGGATGCTGGCCTGCTCAAATGGATCGGATCGTCCATTTACCGCTAATGACCAAATTGCGTTAAACGCTTTGTATAAATAAAACTACTGGTGTTACTGGACAATCCTCCTGCAAATGCAGGAGGATTTTTTTTGCACATGTGTGTAAATCGTAGTTATACGAGTTGATTTTTGAAGATTATTTTTTAGTTTACAATACTATTTCTCACCAAAACAAAACCAGTATGAACCGTTTACTCAAAACTTCAGCCTGCTTATTGGCGGCTGGTATGCTAATCACTTCGTGTAAAAAAAACTCGGTGACCGATGCTACTACTGATGAAGTATCTTCCGATGTTTTAGCGCAGATAAAATCACTCGGATTTGGAACAGGTAATGTCATTAAAGAAGATGGTGGTTATATAGTGGAAGGCGATATTTTTCTTACACCGTCTGATTTAACTACAAGTAAAGTAACCAGTAAATTAGTTATTGCTAATGAAGAGCAGTACCGTACTACCAATTTAGTAACGGGCTTACCCCGTGTTGTTACTGTAAGTGTAACCGGAAATGTTAATGCTACATTCTCCAGCGCAATAGATGCCATGATTGCCCGCTACAATGCACTAAATTTGCGGCTGACTTTTCAAAGAGCTGCAAGCGGTGGCAACATTAACATTAGAATTGTAAACACCGGCCAGTATATTGCTTCAAGTGGTTTCCCCAGTGGTGGTAACCCTTATTCTGAAGTGAAGTATGCAAAAAAATATTCTGGCTCTCCTTATGGTCTGGATTTTATAACAACTGTTCTTGCTCATGAAGTAGGTCATTGCATTGGGTTTCGTCATACAGATTATATGAACAGGGCTTACAGTTGCGGTACTGGTGGTAATGAGGGAGATGGTGGTGTAGGTGCTATTTTTATTCCTGGTACTAATCCTGATCCCGATCCAAATTCGTGGATGCTGGCTTGCCTGAGTGCCACTACTAACCGTCCGTTTAATGCAAATGATAAAACAGCGCTGAACTATTTATACAAATAAATAATCCCTGCTGAAAAATAAAATCGCCCCTGGTGTAATGCCCGGGGCGAAATATTTTATGACTGTTCAACTATTAATTGCTCATCTTTTTAAAAGCATTAATCAATCCATTAGTAGAAGAGTCGTGTGATTTAATAACAGCATCTGTATTTAATTCAGGTAAAATTTTATTGGCTAAAACTTTTCCTAATTCCACGCCCCACTGGTCAAAGCTGTAAATATTCCAGATAACGCCCTGTACAAAAATTTTATGTTCATACAATGCTATCATCTGACCTAATGTAAATGGAGTAATTTTCTTTATTAAAAAAGAATTGGTTGGACGATTACCTTCAAATACTTTGAATGGAATTAATTCTTCTTTTACACCTTCAGCAATCAACTCTTCTTTTGTTTTTCCGTTCATCAATGCTTCAGTTTGTGCAAAAAAATTGCTTAGCAGTTTTACATGATGATCACCAATAGGATTATGACTGATTGCCGGTGCAATAAAATCGCATGGGATCAGTAATGTTCCCTGGTGAATCAATTGATAAAACGCATGCTGCCCGTTGGTACCGGGTTCACCCCAAATAACCGGACCAGTATTATAGTTTGCTTTCTGTTTATCACGACCAACATATTTACCATTGCTTTCCATATTTCCCTGCTGGAAGTAGGCAGCAAAGCGATGCAGGTATTGATCGTAGGGCAGAATGGCTTCTGATTGTGCATTAAAGAAATTGGTGTACCACAAACCAATCAGAGCCATCAGCACCGGAATGTTTTTTTCAAATGGTGCACTGCGAAAATGATTATCGGTATCATGACCACCTTTTAATAATTCTTCAAAATTTTTGTAGCCAACAGTTAAAGCGATTGATAACCCGATAGCACTCCATAAGGAGTAACGTCCACCAACCCAATCCCAAAACTCAAACATATTGGCTTTATCTATTCCAAACTTCACCACTTCTTTTTCATTGGTGGAAAGTGCAGCAAAATGTTTGGCGATATATACTTCTTCTTTAGCTGCATTCAAAAACCAGTTTCTTGCCGTATGGGCATTAGTCATTGTTTCCTGTGTGGTAAATGTTTTGGAAGCAATGAGGAATAAGGTTTCATCTGCCGTTACTTTCTTCAACGTTTCAGCGATATGTGTTCCATCCACATTTGAAACAAAATAAGTTTGAATACCATCCACCCAATAAGGTTTCAATGCTTCAGTAACCATTACTGGCCCGAGATCACTTCCACCAATTCCTATATTGACTATGTATTTAATTTTCTTACCGGTATAACCTTTCCATTCACCATTATGAATTTTGTCGCAGAAGTTTTTCATTTGCACCAAAACTTTTTGCACATCAGGCATCACATCTTTGCCATCTGTAATTACCGGCTTGCCTGAAAAGTTTCTCAAAGCTGTATGCAGTACTGCACGGTTCTCTGTTTCATTAATTTTTTCACCGGCAAACATATTTACAATACCATCATTCAATCCGCATTCACCGGCTAATTGAATTAAGAGCTTTAATGTTTCTTCAGTAATGATGTTCTTGGAATAATCAAATAAAATATCACCGGCAGTTAAGGAGAGTTTTTTAAAGCGGTCTTTATCTGCTGCAAATAAATCTTTCATTTTTACCTGCATCATATCATTTGCATGCAGTTCAAGCTCATTCCAAGCCTTTGTAAGTGTGGGATTAATTTTTGGTAACATACTTATGTGTTATTGTAAAGCCTGCATTGCTGCCTGCTGGTCGTTTTGTAATTGTTGTTTTAACTCATCCAGTCCGCTGAATTTTTTTTCGTCTCTCAATCTTTTTACTATCTGTACTTTCATTAGTGTACCGTATATGTCTTCATCAAAATCAAACAAATTTACTTCTATCATTCTTCTTAATCCATCCACTGTTGGACGAACACCGATATTCATCATTCCTTTTAGTTGACGGTTGACAGTTGACAGTTGACAGGTTACTGCATACACACCGTTACCTGGAATTAGTTTTTCTTTGTCCTCCATGCGAAGATTGGCGGTAGGAAATCCAATTGTTCTTCCTCTTTTATCACCATGCACAACTAGTCCTTCAAAAAAATAATCATAACCCAGCAGATCAGTAGCAGTGCTAACATCACCGGCTAAAATTGCTTCTCTTATTTTGGACGAACTTACGATTACTTCATTCAGCACATGTTCAGGAATTTCTTTTACTTCATAACCAAATTCAGTTTTATATTTTTCAAGCAAAGAAAAATCACCTTCCCGGTTTTTACCGAAGCGATGATCGTAACCAATAATAATAGTATGTGGATGAAAATTGCTGCCTAAAAAATCTTTGATATACGATACTGCTGGTTGATCAGAAAAATCTCTGGTAAAAGGAACGATCACCAAATGATCAATACCTTCTTTATTGAGTAATTCTATTTTTTCATCCATAGTGGTCAATAAATTGAAATCATTTTTGGAAGACCCAATAACTTTTCTTGGATGAGGATAAAAAGTGATGATGATCGTTTCGCCACCCACATTAGCTGCTTCTTCTTTTAATTGTTTGATGATCTGCTGGTGCCCGGTATGCACGCCGTCAAATGATCCGATGGTAATAACGGCTTTGTTGAAAACGGGCAACTGACTTAATTGACGATGAACCTGCATAAACGGCCCGCAAGTTAATTAAAAGAGATGGAAGTCTGATGTCGGATGTATGATGTTGGAAACCTTACTTGACTTGTGGCTCGAATCTAACAACTCGCAGCTTTTACTTTATAAAAACAATTGGGCAATAACCTCTGATGATTTAGTTTTGCGGCATGAGTTTGTATTCTCAACGGGGCGTATCGGCACAAAAAGAAGAGGTACATGCCGCTACTAAAAAGCTGGACAAAGGACTTTTTGCCAACGCCTTTTGCAAAATATATCCCGATTATTTAGGAAATGATGCCAACTGGATAAATGTGATGCATGCCGATGGAGCAGGCACCAAAAGCATCCTGGCATATTTGTACTGGAAAGAAACCGGTGATATTTCGGTTTGGAGAGGAATTGCTCAGGATGCGGTGGTGATGAATATTGATGATTTGCTTTGTGTGGGCATTTACGATAATCTTTTATTCTCCTCAACAATTGATAGAAATAAAACGATTATTCCCGGTGAAGTACTGAACGAGATCATTAATGGCACACAGGATTTTTTTGATACGCTAAAATCATTTGGTGTAAATATTCATTACCTCGGTGGTGAAACGGCTGATGTGGGTGATGTGGTACGAAGCATTGCAGTGAATGGAACCATGACGGCAAGATGGCCAAAAGATAAGATCATCAGTAACGATAAAATTCAACCAGGTGATGTGATTGTTGGGCTGGCGAGTTATGGTAAGGCCACCTATGAAAGTTTTTATAATAGTGGCATTGGGAGTAATGGCTTAACCAGTGCAAGACATGATGTGCTGAATAAATTTTATGCTGAGCATTTTAAAGAGACCTATGAACCTTCATTGAAGGATGAAGTAGTTTACATTGGTAAGCATCGATTAACAGATAAGTTGACAGTTGACAGTAAGCAGTTGACAGTAGGAGAGTTGATATTAAGCCCTACCAGAACATATGCTCCTGTTGTGAAAGAAATTTTGGAAAATCATTTTGATGCGGTACATGGTATGATTCACAGTAGCGGTGGTGGACAAACCAAGTGTATGAAATATGTGAACGATAATATCCGCATCATAAAAGATAATTTGTTTACTCCGCCTGTAATATTTGATATCATTAAAGAGGCCTCTGGTTCCGATGATAAAGAAATGTACCAGGTATTTAATATGGGCTGTCGTTTAGAAGTGTACACTAATGAAAAAGATGCTGACAGTATTATCAATATTTCTCATAAATATGGTATTGAGGCCAGGATTATTGGAAGAGTGGAGGAGAGCAGTAAAAAGGAATTAGTAATCAGGAATAAGGAAATTATTATAACTTTTTAATTCTCTCTTCTATAAAAAATCCTCAGTATAATTTTTTACGGCTTTAGTAAGATTGTCTTTTACTGTTTCCCATGATTTTGGAACAATGCAAACAGGATCATCTTCTTCATCTGCTGAATCAAATTCAGTAAGGCTGTGGATAATATGCCCGGTATCAATTGGCGGAAATTTCTGTTTAAAAATCGTTATCATTTCTTCCAGTGAAAAAGCGTTCAGTAATTCTTCAATATCCCAAAAATCTTTTTTTGAAAACCGGTTACTCACTGCCTGTAGTTTCATCGGAATAATATCTTCAATGCTTATCAATTTTAAACCATCCTCTTCTTCAAATGGTTTTAGCCATTCAAAAGGATATAATACAAAATCAACTTTTATCCCATTAACAGTAAACATCATCGTTTGCTTTTGCTCAAATAATAATTCTGAACCGGTAAAAAGGGAAATAATGTTTTTATAAATAGCCTGTGTGTCAAAAGGCTGATTCGTAAAAAAATCAAGATCAACAGAAAACCGGTGCCCCTTTCTGATGGCTATACCAGTACCACCTCCTAAAGCAAAAGTGTCAAATACCTGCTGGCTGCTGATGATGGTTAGTATTTCCAGGGCAGTGGGTTCAACTGCATTTTTATAAAGCATTCAAAATCTTTTTTCTCTAATTTTAAAATAGTACATAAAAAACTCAGCACCGGTTTTCTTAGATAAGAAGCTTTTATTATTTCTTTTTTTATACGGGGCAATCCGTAATAGCGCATAATACTCACCTGGTCGTCCCAGGTACCGTAATTAAAAACCTTTTGCATAATAAACAGGGAAGATTTTTCAAAATCTAATGCCTCAAAATTTACATCCCAAAATGCTTTTCGTGAAATTGGGGGTTTATCCATGATGTAAATTTAAAAACTTATTAAGTACTTGTGAAAATTTTCACGTTAGGTTTCATTGATGAATCGTTATTTTGCATCTCAAATAAAGAAAAATGCCCGAAGCAATTGTATAATTAAGACACGTTAACATATACCAGGGGAACTCATTGGTGCTGCAGGATGTAAATCTTACAGTAAACAGGGGTGAATTTGTTTATTTAGTAGGTAAGACAGGAACAGGAAAGTCCAGTTTATTAAAGACTATGTATGGTGAACTGCCTATGACAGAAGGTGATTGTGTGGTTTCCGGACATACTTTGAAAGGAATGGATTGGAAGAAAGTTCCATTCCTTCGCCGTGACCTTGGTGTGGTTTTCCAGGATTTTCAATTGCTTACTGACCGTAATGTAAATGAAAACCTACGCTTCGTATTAAAAGCAACCGGTTGGAAAGATGAAAAGTTGATTAAAGAAAAAATTGATGATGTACTGGATAAAGTAGGGTTGAAATCAAAAAGCTTTAAGATGCCTTATGAAATGAGTGGTGGTGAACAGCAAAGAGTAGATATTGCAAGAGCATTACTTAACTCTCCCAAATTAATATTGGCTGATGAGCCGACCGGTAATCTTGATCCTGAAACATCGGATGAGATTATGAGTTTGTTATTCCAGATCACCAAAGATTATAACACGGCAGTGATTATGGCTACGCATGATTTTATGGTGATCAATAAATTTCCTGCCCGTACAGTAAAAACAGAAAGAGGTAAAGTGTGGGACAATGCTAGTATAACCATGGAATAAGTTTACGGGCATTGTTATCATTGTTATAATAAGTATTAAGCAGCTTCTCTCTCAGCTTAATTTCATCTTCTGTAAATGGTTTGTGATATAACTGCACAATGATGGATTTCATTCCTGCTGCATTATTCCCAACATGACAGGCAGATTCTAAATTGGTTGAACAAACCATTTCATCATTTACTACTATATGACGGCCGTTGTATAAAGCATTGATGAGTTTGAGTCGAATGCCTGTTTTATTAAATGCCGGAAGAATATTGATATGTGCTCTTTGAATGAGATCGTTCATTTCTTTATCTGATGGATTAGCAACGATGCAGGTATTTTGTTTTTCATGGGCCATTGTTTCCAATTTTTTTGATGGATTTTTACCGGTAATTACAAATGGCACCTGCAGATCGTTGAATACATTTTGCAAAAGCCATATGGCTGTTTTTTCATTTTCCGGTATTGCTAAATTACCATGATATAAACAATAAGAACCAATTCCTTCCTGGCAGGTGATAGTTTCGTTAGAATGAAAGACTGGTAACAATCCCCAGTTGGCATTTTCTTTTTTACAAAAATGTCCTGCATCATGAAGGGTCATGAATAGTGTGGGAATCTTTTTAATCACCTCCTCCTCATATTTCTCCAATAATCTTGATTCATTTTTAAAATAGATTTTTTTGAAAAGATTATTTTCTGTTTCTGCTAAACCAGTATAATAAAGTGACTCTATATTATGAGCTCTTAGTACTACTTTTCGTTTTAGAAAATCCGGATGGTTATAAAAAAAAGTGGTATGCAATCCTTCCATCAGCACCGGGTAATCGTCATTGAGAATTCGTCTCATCATTTCTTCATTGCCTCTTGAGTTGACGATATAGGGAAGTGAAAATGAAAAACTGCGGAAGCCCGTATCTCTTTTATAATAATTTACTGTTTCGCAATACTTCAGTAATTCATCCTGCTGACCACGACCGTACTCATAAGTTTGCAAATGAATTTTAATTCCAAGCTTGTGCAATGCTTTTATCTTATAAAAAACATCAATCGCTCCACCATAATCTGCGGGATAAGGGACGTCAAACGAAATAATATGTAAATGTTTATCCAAGCAAGTTTTTATAGAAAGCCAGTAATCGTTTTTCTTCTTCCTGCCAGTTCAATATTTTTTTTGCTGCCTGGCAGTTTGCTTTAAGTCTGTTGTATAAAACAGTATCGTTCAGTAAAAGGTTCAGTTTCTCAGCAATATTTTCAACAGAAAGATTATCTACCAGCACTGCTACTTCAAACTGTTTGTTGATTTCCCTGTAAGCAGGATAGTCAACACATAGCTGGGGCAATTCACCATGTATGTAATCAAAGAAACGGTTTCCCAACGAGAGATAATTACTCATGCCATTGTTCTCAAAAAAAGTAATACCGATATAAGCTGTGGGAGTAAAGGCTCTCAACTCTTCTGGTTTTAGTTTGCCTTTGAAAATTACTTTTTCTTCCAGCCCGTTTTCTTTAGCTATTTGTTTGGCTTGTGAAAAGAAATTTCCTTCGCCGCAAATTACAAATGGAGCATTTACATACTTGAAAGCCGGGATCAATGTTTCAAAACTTCTTCCTTCATTTACATCGCCCTGGTATAAGATGAAAGTTTGTGGTTTGTGGTTTATGGTTTGTAGTTGATTGGTGAGTATCGGTACACTGCGAATAACTTCATAATTCATCCCATACATTTTCCTGAATTCTTCTGCTATTGGATGATTTACTGTGTAACCAAAGTTGAATTTTGGTACTGTAAACTTTTCAATCTTCTTCCACATTTTATAAATGCCGGGGCGGGTTATAATTTCCTTCATCTCACAAAACAATTCATGGGCATCGTACACCCGTTTTGTTTTTTTGATAGCCGAAACAAAATAACAGGGGAGGATGGTATCCAAATCAATGGCGCAGATGCAATCCATTTTGGTAAAAAGCAGGAAAAAGAAAAGTCGGACATTATACTCAGCATAAAACAACTTGCCTTTATCAAACCAGCAGTTCAATCTTTTTTGCTGGAAGGCTTTTTTATCAAGAGGAATGGATTGTTTTCTCTTTCGTCCTACCAGCAGCACCTGGTAACCTGCTTCAGCCAGCGAAGTGCAGATGCGAATCATCCGCTGGTCATAATTGAGATCGTTGGTAACGGTGAAAACAATTTTTTTCAAGCCCTTGGGTTAATTTTGCCGTAAAGAAAACGATTTCAACCCGAAAGACGTTGGGTAACCCTCAAAATTCCTCGCCGTTGCTGGTCGCCTGACCAGCAATTCCCTTTGATCTCCCTTAATTGTTGGTGAGGCCACCAACAATGGTGGCGCCCCAAAGGTGGTTTATCAGCTAAATTTCATGAATAATATGCTGATTTTGTTGGCTGATTGCCTGTGAGGGCTTACCTTTGCCGCCACAATTTTGATGAAAAAATTTGGATGTCAATTTAAAAAATTCTGAGATGTCAATTACAAAAGAGAAAAAAGCAAACATTTTTAAAGAATTTGGCGGAACCGCTGCCAACACTGGTTCTATTGAAGGGCAGATTGCTATGATCACCGAACGTATCAACAGCATATCTGAACACCTGCAAAAAAACAAAAAAGACTTCGGTACTCACCGTGGTTTAATGCGCCTGGTAGGTCAGCGTAAGCGCTTATTAACTTACCTGAGCAAGCACAACCTTACCGGTTACCGTGCTTTGATTGAGAAACTCGGCATCAGAAAATAAGACAGCCCCATCCCTAAGAGGAAGGGAGCAGTCATGATGAAGATTCAATCAACAACAATAGATTGATAGTATCACCATATGATTATTCCCAACTTCGGTTAGATGTTGGGAATAACTGTTTTTAGGATTGCTGCTTTTCTGCACTAAATTTCTTCCTGTTTGCCGCACATAGAGATGAAAGTATAAGAGTCCTGATGATAAATATCAGGATGCTGACCGAAGCGTCAGCATGCGACACAAGCCGATTACAGCAATACAGCCGGGTAAAAAATTCTTTAAAAGGTCTTGGAGCTATCAATAACTCCAGCCATTAAATTGAAAATAGTATGTTACAACAACCAATTTCTGTATCATTTGATTTAGGTGGTGGCCGTGAGGTTACCATTGAAACCGGTAAGCTGGCCCGCCAGGCAGATGGCGCCGTTACCGTACGCCAGGGCAACTGTATTTTATTAGCTACAGTTGTTGCTAATAAAGAACCAAAAGAAGGTCAGGATTTCTTCCCCTTATCAGTAGACTACCAGGAAAAATTTGCTTCCGCAGGCCGCATTCCGGGTTCATTCTTTAAAAGAGAAGCAAGACTGAACGATTATGAAATATTAACCAGCCGTTTGATTGACCGGGCACTTCGTCCATTATTCCCGGAAGATTATTTATGCGATGTACAGGTACTGATAAACTTAGTGTCAAGCGATGCGGATGTAATGCCTGATTCATTAGCTTGTTTAGCAGCTTCTGCGGCATTAGCGGTTTCAGATATTCCCATTAAAGAAATCATCAGTGAAGTACGTATTGCCCGTGTAAATGGTGAGTTTGTAGTAAACCCCGGCCGTAAAGATTTAGCTACGGCTGATATGGAATTCATTATTGCAGCTACAGATAAAAACCTAATGATGGTGGAAGGTGAAGCAAGTGAATGTGATGAAGAAGATTTAGTGAAAGCATTAGAAATGGCCCATGATGCCATTCGTGTACATATTAAAGCACAGGAAGAATTAAGAGGCAAGAAGGGTATTACTACCAAAAGAGATTATAAAAAACCCGAGCAGAACGAAGAACTTCAAAAGAAAGTAATTGCATTTGCTAAAGATAAAGTTTACCAAATTTCAAGAGCAGGCAGCAGTAAAAATGAAAGAAGCGATGCTTACTCATTATTGAAAGATGAACTGATTGCCAGTCTTGGTGAAGAAGTTACAGATGCTGATAAGAAACTTGCTAAAAAATATTATGAAGATCTGAAATGGGAGGTGGTAAGAGATATGATCGTTGATGAAAGAATCCGTTTGGATGGTCGTGGTTTAACAGATGTTCGTCCATTAGCTATGGAAGTAGAACCTTTGCCAACTCCGCATGGTTCTGCTTTATTCACAAGAGGTGAAACCCAGTCACTTACAACAGTTACTTTAGGAACTAAATTAGATGAGGTTTTGATTGAAAGCGCCGCTGCATCTAACTATTCTAAATTCTTTTTACACTATAATTTTCCACCATTTTCAACTGGTGAGGTAAAGATGATGCGTGGACCCGGCCGTCGTGAAGTTGGTCATGGTAACCTGGCACAGCGTTCTTTAAAACAAATGATGCCGGGTAACGAATATCCTTACACTGTACGTGTGGTGAGTGATATTTTGGAATCAAACGGTTCGTCATCTATGGCTACTGTTTGTGCCGGTTCATTAGCATTGATGGATGCTGGTGTTCCAGTGCCAAAACATGTAAGTGGTGTGGCAATGGGATTAATTACAAGGGGCGATGGGAAATATGCTATCCTTACCGATATCCTGGGTGATGAAGATCATTTAGGAGATATGGACTTTAAAGTAACCGGAACCCGTGATGGTATTTGTGGTGTGCAGATGGATATTAAAGTAGATGGTTTAAGTATGGCTACCATGCGGGAAGCATTATCACAGGCTAAGCAAGGACGTTTACATATTCTGAATGCCATGTATGAGTGTATGCCACAAGCCCGTGCCGAGGTGAAACCACATGCACCAAGAATGGAGAAACTGTTTATTGATAAAGAATTTATCGGTGCAGTTATCGGGCCACAGGGTAAAGTGATACAGGAAATTCAGAGGGAGACTGGTACAGTTATTACCATTGAAGAAGTTGGCAATTATGGTGAAGTAAGCATCTTCTCACCAGCTAAAGAAGGCTTGGATAAAGCTGTAGCATGGGTGAAAGGTTTGGTGGCTGTTCCTGAAGTTGGTTCTGTATATGAAGCAACAGTAAAAGGAATTAAAGAGTTCGGCGCCTTTGTTGAGTTCTTGCCAAAGAAAGAGGGTTTATTACATATCAGTGAAATAAGCTGGAAGCGTTTGGAAACTATGGAAGGCGTACTGAAAGTAGGTGATGTGGTAAAAGTAAAACTGATTGGTATTGACCATAAGACTGGTAAGTTTAAACTCAGCCGCAAAGCATTAATGCAAAAACCTGAGTTCAATAAGCCACAGCGTCCGCAACAGGAGCAAGGTGGACAGCCTGAAGAAAATTAATTTCTTAATGACATAATGTAAAGCCTGTGAAAATTTTCGCAGGCTTTTTTAATTCATATAATGGCAAAATACATCCAGGTAAAAATTGAAAACACCACTGTTGAGCAAAACGAAATATTAATCGCTTTGCTTAGTGAAAATGGCTATGAAGGTTTTGAAGAAGGAGATAACTACCTCACAGCCTTTATTCCTGAAACAGATTTTAATGAAGAAATATTAGCAGAAACGCTTCGGCCATTTCAACTTCAGTTTACAAAAGAAATTATTGCAGAAAAAAACTGGAACGAAGAATGGGAAAAGAATTTTGAACCGGTGCTGGTAGATGATTTCTGTGCAGTAAGAGCATCATTTCATCAACCCATCACTAATGTGCAGCATGAAATCATCATCACACCTAAAATGAGCTTTGGTACCGGTCATCATGCTACTACATACATGATGATGAAAAGTATGCAGGCAATTGATTTTACCGGTAAATCTGTTTTAGACTTTGGTACCGGAACCGGTGTATTAGCTATCCTCGCAGAGAAATTAGGAGTAGCTGATGTGTATGCCATTGATAATGATGAATGGAGTATCAACAATGGCAAAGAAAATATCGGCAATAATCATTGTCATCAGATCCGCATTGAGCTAAAAGATAATTTGACTGAAACAGGAGTGCACGACATTATCCTCGCCAATATCAATCGCAATGTGCTGCTGGATACTATGCAGGCAATTGCGGCTTCCGTAAAAACAAATGGTATTGTGTTGATGAGTGGTTTTTATGAAGAAGATTTACCAGTTTTAATTGAAGCAGCCAATAAATTCAAGCTTAGTTTCGTTTCTAAAATGGAAAGAAACAAATGGAACTGTGCGAAATTCACCAAAAGCTAACATCCGATAGCTGAGTGTGAGATTTAAAGGCATTTTTATTATATTTGCTTTCTACTTTAACCTGCTATGGACGAATTAGGACTGATATTACTGGCCTATATTATTGGGTCAATACCAACAGCTTTAATTGTAAGCAAACGTTTTTTCGGAATCGATATCCGGGATTACGGTAGTGGTAACATGGGTGCCACTAACACTTACCGTGTGTTAGGTTCAAGGTTTGGAACCATAGTGATGACCATCGATATGCTGAAAGGACTCATCGCATCTTCTCTCTGGTTATTACTTCCATATTATACAACTCCTGAATTTTACAGAACAAACCTGCAAATAGGATTAGGACTGGCCGCAGTTGTAGGTCACATATTTCCGCTCTTTGCACAGTTTCGTGGCGGAAAAGGAATTGCCACGTTATTTGGAATGGTGCTTGCTATTCAACCAATGGTTGCAGTTTATTCCGTAGTAGTATTTTTAGCAGTGCTGTATCTTACCCGGTATGTTTCTTTAAGTTCAATACTCGCAAGTGTTGCTTTTACTTTACTGATACTTGTTATTTTTAATGAGAAAGAACCGCTTTATAGAATATTTTCTATTGCAGTTGCATTGCTGGTAGTACTTACACATCAAAAAAATATTGGCCGATTATTACGTGGCAGTGAAAGCAAAGCTGCTATTTTAAAATATCGTGACCGCAGAAGAATGAGAAGAACGATGCGTCAATAGTCATTGTCCTTTTTCATAACTTTAACATACCTTACTCCTCAAAGACCAATTTGGTATCGCTTTTGTTTTACTTACTTCAAATTTATAAACATGAAGAAGACCTTTATTCTTTTATTCATTTCTGTTTCAATGATTGTTGCCTGTACCAAAAATGCAGTAACCGGCCGTAAGCAGCTTACATTGTTAAATGAATCGCAATTACAGCAAATGGCTTTGCAGGAATACCAGACATTCCTTTCTCAAAACAAAGTAGTTAATTCAACAGCCAGTAAAGATGCGGAAATGGTAAAACGTGTTGGTACACGTATTGCCAACGCCATAACAAAATATTATACCGAACAGGGTAAAGGAGATGTACTGAATGGTTACAAATGGGAATTTAACCTGGTTGATGATAAACAAGTGAATGCCTGGTGTATGCCGGGAGGTAAAGTGGTAGTCTATACAGGTTTATTACCAATAACACAAAATGAAGCTGCATTAGCTGTGGTTATGGGACACGAGATAACCCATGCCGTTGCACAACATGGTAATGAAAGGATGAGTCAGACATTAATAGCTCAGGGTGTAGGCATAGCGGGTAATGTATTGACGTCAGGTAACGCACAAGTAAACAATGTTTTCAATAATACATATGGAGTAGGAGCACAGGTTGGAGTGTTACTTCCCAACTCAAGAAAACAGGAATTAGAAGCAGATCACTATGGATTAATTTTTGCCGCATTGAGTGGGTACAACCCCCAGGAAGCAATACCATTTTGGGAACGGATGGCAAAAGCATCTCAAGGGCAAAAGCCTCCTGAATTTCTAAGTACTCACCCTGCTGATGAGACCCGTATTGAACGCTTAAAAGAACTTATGCCTGAGGCTATGAAATACTACAAACCCATTGGCAAATAAGTATTGATTTTGATGATTAAAAGATGTTTTCATCTTATTATAATTAGCCCATTTTAAAAATAAAAGGGGCTAAAACTTTGTATGGATAAAGGTTTTACCTTATCTTTGCTCTCCCATATTTTCATAACCCCATAATCAAATTTTTCATTTCAGATGGAGACAATGTTTGAAAAACTTCAGTTGAAGGAGGAAAAAAATTTGCTGATCCAGGGGCTCCCTTCTTCCATCGAAAAACAGTTTGTGAAATTGAATTACGCTAAAAACGTAACTCCTTTGCTTAAGGCAAAGAAGATTGATTTTGCGCTGGTTTTTGCTGTGAATCAAAATCAGTTAAACGGTATTTTAACCGATGTACTCCCCGCTTTACACCAGGAGGCTAAACTGTGGGTAGCATACCCCAAAGCCACATCTAAAATCGTAAGCGATCTTAACAGGGATTGTACATGGGCTAAATTAACCCAAAATGGATTTGAAGGAATGCTTACTGTGACACTTGATCATGTTTGGAGCGCCTTGCGTTTCCAGAAAACAGTATTGACAAAAGAAAAAACCGGTTCTTTAACCAAGAGAAAAACAAAAGAACTGGAGCTGGCCTGAAATAATTCGTTCTGAAAATTTATCAAAGGGATTGCATCATGCAGTCCCTTTTGTTTTTAATTTCATTCATGCATTTGAATGTTGAAATAAAAGCCCGGTGTACAAATCCTGATCGTATCAGGAACTATCTCAAAGAAAATAAAGCAGATTTTAAAGGAACCGATCTTCAACGGGACACCTACTTTAATGTTCCTACCGGCAGATTAAAACTCCGTCAGGGAAATATTGAAAATTCTTTAATTCATTATGAAAGAGAAAATCAAAGTGGCCCCAAATCATCACATGTAAGTTTGTATAGAGTGGAGAATGGTGATGTTCTGAGGAATGTATTATTAAATGCGCTTGGTGAAAAAGTAACAGTAGAGAAACAACGGGAAATTTATTTTATTGATAATGTAAAATTTCATTTAGATGAAGTGCCGGGTTTGGGAACCTTTGCTGAAATAGAAGCAATAGATAAAGATGGATCAATTGGAAAGGAGCGACTGCAGGAGCAATGTGAATTCTATCTTAAGGCTTTTGGAATTAAAGAAATTGATCTGCTGACAGACTCATACAGCGATATGTTGCTGAATAAATAAACGATAGAAATTACCTCTTGACGGCTTTATATCTTCAATCATTTGTTAATGAGGCAGCAATAACATCTTTCCTATTATCTATACTGTAACTTTATTAAGCAAAACAGTTTAGAAATGAAAAACGTAAAAAAAATCTATCTAACTATCTTTCTGTTTCTTTTCCTTGCAACTGCTGTTTCAGCACAAAGATGGCATCGGGAAGGTGGCTATCGTCATTATGATCGTGAATACTGGCACAGACCAACTGTAAGAGCTTATGTAGGGATTGGTAATATTGGTTATCGTCCTTATTACAGACCATCTTACTATTATGGTTATCGTCGTCCTTCCATTGGAGTAGTTATTTCGGTACTTCCTGTTGGGTTCCGCACTTTCTATCTTGGACCAGATCCATATTATTACTATGGTGGTGCTTACTATCGCCCATATAATAATAATCATTATGAAGTAATTGATGCTCCGGTAGGTGCCCGAATACCAGAATTACCTGCTGGTGCAAAAGTGGAAGTAATTAATGGTCAGAAATTTTATCAGTATGACGGAAATTATTACAAAGAAGTGATCACTGACAAAGGAGAAATATTGTATGAAGTAGTTGGAAAGAATGCTGTGTTAAATACTAATGAGGGTGCTGTAAAAACTGATCCGGCTCCATCAACAGAAAAAACAGTGGTAACAAATGAAGCTATTGGGAAAGAAACTGAGAAACTTCCTGATAACTCTAAGACAATAGTAATTAATCAACAAAAGTATTTTCAATCTCCTTCTGGTTATTATTACCAGGAAGTAATAAAAGATAATAAAATCAGCTACAAAATTGTTGGTAAAGTATCTGAAGCTAATTAGTGTTTCATGTTCAAATAAAAAAGCGAATTCAATTTTGAATTCGCTTTTTGTTTTTTATTCTTCCCAATCACATCCAATCGGTGCTCCGGGAGCTATTGCTGAATGCGCTGGTATCGCAATATCATTTGGATTCTTAATTCTTTCAATCGCAAAATTATAATGTGCTTTGTAAGGTGTATTGGTTTTTAACTGTGCTTCGCAGTATTTTTTAATTTGATCGAGACGATCGTAGCAAATTGCTTTCACTGCATAATTAGCACTTCCTCCAGCAGATTCTGCTATAGAAATACCCGCTGGTAATGCAGCCGATCTGCTGCCACCCGTTGTACCAGCACCAGCCATGCCCAACAAATAACTTAACACCATCTGCTGTGTTTGCATTTGTAATTGCGCAGTAATACCTGATTGCAATGGTTTCTTCCAGGTGCGATTGATGATGCTATCTAATACATCATCCCACCCGGGAGTACCTGCTTCGGCTTTAAACTGATTTAGCCGGTTTGCTCTCGCAGCATTAAATAAAAATCCTAACTCGTAGTTAGTGATTGCTTCCGCAGGAGAGAGGGCATCAAAATTCATTCCTGTACGTTTGACAAATAATTCACCATATCTATAATATTCAGGCGGACGTGGTGGAATCATTTGTATGATTCTCTCACTCAACTGTAATACTTCCGGACTCAAACAATCTAATGCATCTTTTAATGCTTTTATCTGAACTTCTTTTGAAAGTATTTGTGGTTGTTGCTGGAGTTTATCTCCTTTAACTGAATAGCTGTAATTCATACCACCAATCATTTTACAAACAGCTTCCAGTTGATAACGATGAAAATTATAAACGGGTACCAAAGCATCTTCCATTTTGGATAAAGGCATATTATCTCTTACTGCATCCTGCGAAAATTTATCTAACGCTTTCTTACGAATAGAAAGAACATTTCTTAATTCATCAGCAGCATCTTTTCCATTATCCCACAAATGTGCTACGGGATGCAATCCATCTGCTGCTCTTGCATCAAAATCAGTAATGAATAACAATCCATTCCTGGTATTTTCTTCTAACATTTTATTTAAAGCGTTATTATCTTCTTTACCTCCAAAATCACTATATCCATACATGATTGCTCTTTTATCCCACGCACCAATTTCATTGGTATAAACTTTACTAAAATCTATTTCGCCATTTCCGTTTATAAAAAGATTGGGATGAGGATAATCCATCACTGATGCTCTGTCATTAAAACTGGATGCATAGTTATGCATCAAGCCTAATGTATGTCCAACTTCGTGAGCCGATAGTTGACGAAGTCTTTGCAATGCTGCTTGTTTAGTTGTTTCAGGAGCAGGCTTGCCTGTTTCGTATGGAGAGAGAAGTCCGGTAAAGATGAGATAATCTTGTCTCACCCTTAATGAACCCAGTGTTACCTGACCTTTAATAATTTCACCGGTTCTTGGATCTGTAACGGTAGCACCATAACTCCATCCTCTTGTTGAACGGTGAACCCAGTTGATCATATTATAACGGATATCCATCGGGTCGGCACTATCAGGTAAAACCTCCACTCTGAATGCATTGATATATCCTGCTGCTTCAAAAGCCTGGTTCCACCACCTGGCACCATCTAACAATGCTGAACGGATTGGTTCAGGTGTACCATTATCCAAATAATAAACAATTGGCTTTACAGGTTCACTTTTAGCAGCAGTTGGATATTTCTTTTGTAAACGATGACGACAAATAAATAATTGTTCAATAGGATCAGTAAATGGAGTGCTGTAATCAAACCAGTTAACAGTAAAGTAACCGCTACGAATATCATAACGTCTCGGGTTGTAATTGTTATCGGGTAATTGAACAAAAGAATGATGAGTTCTAACAGTAATTGCTTCCTGGGATGGAGTAACACTGGTAACAAATCTTCCTGCATCACTTCCTCCAGTAAAAGTTATACTTGCCTCAAACTCGCTATTAAGTGGAAAATTTTTGCAATTAGTAAGATAAATGGCAGAGCGACCTTCATTCAATGCATAAGTTCCCTGTCTCAAATTTCTTAAACGGTCTGCTACACCATGTGCATCTCTTAAAAAGAATGGAGTGGCATCTACCAATACTTTATCACCCTCATCTTCATCCACCACAAAACTCCATAGAGTAGAAGCAGCAAAAGATTCCTTCACAGCCTTTTGCTCTCTTGTATCGGCACTGGTAGCCCTGTAATCGTAGTTGGGCTGAATCATCAGTACTTTCTTTCCCACTTTATTAAAGTAAACAATACGGCTTGCTCCAATCTGTCCACGGTCTAAACCAATATCATTAGATCCAATACCGGCAGGTAAAGAATTTACATATAGGAATTCTTTATCAAATTTGTCCACCTGTAACCAGATTTTACCGTTAGCAGCATCCCACCAGTAAGTGAAATATCCATCATAACGTTTAAAGTTTTTTGTTTTGTCGGCGATCTTCGATGGAGGCTGAGCTTGTGTTTGCGCCATCAATAAAATCAAGGAAAGAAATGTTGATAACAATCTCATAAACCAGTTTTAAAAATGAAATAGTAATTAAAGATATTTTATTTGGATTATTTAATTGCACACTGTTATTTTGCACCCGGAGAGATGGCAGAGCGGTCGAATGCGGCGGTCTTGAAAACCGTTGAAGTGAAAGCTTCCGGGGGTTCGAATCCCTCTCTCTCCGCCAGCCCTGGTTATCAGGGCTTTTTTATTTAACAGGTCATTTAACAAAATGCTTTCAGAAGTGTTATTGTATTTTTGCATTTGAAGATGAAAAATACCTTTTTACTTTTTCTGACAACTGCACTGTTTTATTCCTGTGAGAAAGGAATAAATTTTAAATTAGCTACTGCAGATCAAAAACTCGTAGTGGAAGCTCAGATTGAAACCAATCAGCCACCCATTGTTATTCTCTCAAAAAGTTTTAATTACTTCTCAAATATCAGTAGGGATCAACTGGTCAATTCGTTTGTAAGAAATGCTGATGTATGGGTTAGTAATGGCGTAAAAACACATAAGCTTATTGAATATTCTTATAAAGTTGATAGCACTCAATTATATTATTATTCAGTCAATCCTGCTGATCCATTAACCAGTTTTGCAGGTGAAGAAGGCGGTTCCTATTCATTAAAGATTGTAGTTGATGGTACGGAATATAATGCAATAACTACTATTCCTGTTCTTTCAAAAAAAGTAGACAGCTTATGGTGGGCCAAAGCACCACAAAATCCTGATACTACAAAAGTAGTTTTAAAAGCAAGGGTAACTGATCCTCCGCAATATGGAAATTATATCCGCTATTTTACCAAAGTTAACAGCGAACGGTTTTTGCCCGGAGAGAATTCTGTTTTTGACGACCAGGTATTAAATGGCGTTACTTACAATGTTGATGTGGACAAAGGAATAGATAGAAATGCCAATACTCCTGCAGAAGATAAAGGATTTTTTCACAGGGGAGATACGGTTACTTTAAAGTTTTGCAATATAGATAAAGCCACCTACGATTTCTGGCGAACAATGGAATTCAACTACTCCAGTACCGGTAATCCATTTGCATCTCCCAATAAAGTGCTTGGCAATATCAGTAATGATGCATTAGGTTATTTTGGAGGATATGCTACACAGTTCACATCCATCATCATACCTAAATAACAGTTATCCACATGGCTGTTTAGGGCGTTACAGCCGACAATATAATTGGCTGTTATCCATTATTTTTGGGGATTAAATTGAAATAAGAATGGCAGATAGTACCATTGAAAAAGTACATTGTTTAATTATTGGTTCGGGCCCGGCAGGATATACAGCAGCTATTTACGCAGCAAGGGCCAACATGAAACCCGTTTTATACCAGGGAATACAACCCGGCGGACAGCTAACCATTACCACAGAAGTAGAAAATTATCCCGGTTATCCTGATGGAGTTCAGGGGCCAGATATGATGGTGAATTTTGAAAAACAAGCAGCCCGTATGGGTGCAGATATTCGTTTTGGCCTGGCTACAAAAGTTGATTTTTCTAAACAACCATACAGCGTTCAGATTGATGATGAAAAATGGATTGAAGCAGATGCGGTAATCATTTCAACAGGAGCCTCAGCTAAATGGTTGGGCTTGGAAAGTGAACAGCGTTTAAATGGTTATGGTGTTAGTGCCTGTGCAGTATGTGATGGATTTTTCTTTCGTGGTAAAGAAGTTGCAATAGTAGGAGCTGGCGATACAGCTGCTGAAGAAGCATTGTATTTATCTAAGTTGTGTAGTACAGTGCATATGTTTATCAGACGAGATCAGATGAGAGCTTCTAAAGTAATGCAGGAAAGAGTGCAAAAAACTGCTAACATAAAAATTTACTGGAATACCGATACAGAAGAAATTTTAGGTGAAAATAAAACCGAAGCTGTGAGGATAAAGAATAATAAAACAGGGGAAGTGCAAACTATTGCTATTAGTGGTTTCTTTGTAGCAATCGGTCATCAGCCCAATTCAGATATTTTTAAAGGCTGGATAGATATGGATGAGGCAGGCTATATTAAAACAACTCCGGGTACTTCCAAAACGAATATTGAGGGTGTATTTGCCTCCGGGGACGTACAGGATAAAATATACCGCCAGGCAGTAACCGCAGCAGGTAGCGGCTGTATGGCCGCCTTAGATGCAGAACGTTACCTTTCTGCCAGGGGTTTGGTATAATAATCAGTGCAACGAAAACGTTTTTATTATCGTCAATATAATTTAGATTGGTTAAAGTTAGTTTACATAATCTCCTGTTCTTTTCATACCACGGCATTTATGAAGAAGAGCAGTTATTAGGAGGAGAGTTTGAGGTAAATGTGGACTTGTTTTACGAAGAACCTGTTTCAATTATCCAACATTTAGATCAGACAATAGATTATAGCTCGGTTTATAAAATTATTGAGCGGAGAATGAAACAGTCAACTCCTTTGCTGGAAACCATCGCTACCCAACTCGCTGCTGAAATAAAACAAGCTTTTGCTGTAACAAAAGAAATTACAGTACGTATCAAAAAAGTTAATCCGCCAATCGTTTCTTTCAGGGGAAATGTAGCGGTGGAGTTCAATAAAAAATATTAACTACATACCATGAAGACATACACCTTATTTCTTTCACTGCTGCTGATCTCCGCATCAGTAGCCAGCCAGTCAGTTTCAGATTTACTCAAGAAAGCTGAACAGTTTGAAAAACAACTGAAGGAAGAAGATGCTTATGCAACTTATAAAGACATTATAAAAATTGAACCAAAAAATTTGAAAGCTCTCACTATGTGTAGTGAACTGGCGAGCCGCATTGGCAAACGCCAGGATAATAAAGATAAAAGCATGGACTTTTACACTGCTGCTAAAATATATGCTCAACGGGCTTTAGATGTGGATAGCACCAGTGCGGAAGCTAATTGTGCAATGGCTATTTCAATGGGCAGAATGGCATTAGTATCAAGCGGAAAAGAAAAGGTAGCTAATGTGAAAGAGATAAAACGATATGCAGATATTGCATTGAAATATGATCCGGGAAGTTTTAAGGCCTGGCACATTTTAGGCAAATGGAATTATGAAGTAAGTAATTTAAATGGCCTTGAAAAAGCAGCAATCAAACTTTTATATGGCGGTATGCCGGCCGCATCAATTGACGATGCAATTAAATATTATGAAAAATCAAAAACACTGGAGCCTACTTTTATTTTAAACTTATATGAGCTGGCAAAAACTTATCATAGAAATGGACAGGATGATAAGGCTATAGAAAATATTAATAAGTTATTAAAACTCCCCAACAGGCAAGCTGAAGACCCTTCCTACAAAGCTGAAGCAAAAAAAATGCTGGCTGATCTGCAGTAATTTTTATTTATCATTATTGCCCGCCCCGATCTCTATTTCAATATGCTCAATAAACTTTGGTTCATTTGAAACAGGCTTGGTGGGTTTTGTATCAATGACAGAAGAATTTTTCTGCGGCCCTTTATAAATTGCCTTTGGTTGTTTTTGTGATTGATTAATGATTGCTGGAGTTGTTTTACTGCCTGTAGAAGAACTATCTGCTGAAATGGTAGTTTCATTGTTTACTGTTGCTTCACCCGGAATACTCTCTTCAATATCTTTCCTGCTGTACGATTTTCTTTTATAACCATCTGTGTTTCCGTTCTTTTGTTCGTAAATAACTTTGGCCTCTTCGGCTGTGATTGTTTTCTTCTTAGCGGCTTGCTGGCTTTGATTTTTGTTTTTACCAATAGGTTTGTTTTGTGCTTTAGCAGCAACAGCAAGGAGTATCATCAGTATCACTCCTAAAATAAAGTTGAGAAGAAAGGAATCTTTTTTCATGGCTGGCATTTCTGTAATCAAACCAAATCATTTGCCACCGACTGTTAAACCGTTTTAATCAAAATTGATTTAGTATGCATTTAACAATAAAAAACCTCTCCTGAAAAGGAGAGGTCATAAACCCCTGCCTGCCGTCAGGCAGGAAAACCAACTGCACGTCCCCTGATTGGGACTATAATAGAAATTTTAATTACTGAATATTGATTTCTTTAGCCGCAGGTTTTACTACTTCTTTTTTTGGTAATAAAACTTTCAATACACCCTTTTCATATTTAGCTTCAATTTTATCCGCATCAACTGTTTCATCTAAATTGAAACTTCTTTTAAAGCTGCGGAAAGTAAACTCCCTGCGAACAGTTTTGTAATCATCATTTTTTGTTTCATCTTTCTTTTCGTAGCTGATAGTGAGTAATCCATTATCAGTACTGATCTTAAAATCTTCTTTGTTTCTTCCGGCTGCTAACACTTCTAAATGATAAGCATCCTTTGTTTCGTGGATGTTTACTTTAGGAGAAGCAAAACCTTCATTAGCTGTTTCCCATGTTGCTGGTAAATTGTTGAAGAATTCATTGAATAAAGAGTCAAAACCTCTTTTTGCGGGGTAGTTTGTTTTTACGAAAGTCATAGTTATAATTTTTTATGTTTTACTTTTTGTTGACGGTTTTAGTTCATCAAATTGCATTCCGTCCAGATTTTTGCGTATGAATTGTCTTGAAATGCAGATTTTTATACGACAAAAAGTCTCTGCAGCCAACATCTTACTGACATATCTTCACAAGCTGCTCTCCATTTGAACATTATACCTTAATTTTGCGTTTTAAATTTTAAAAAACAAACTATGTATCCCACAGAAATAGTAATGCCCATGAAAGAGGAGCTAACGGAAAATGGTTTTGAAGAACTGCTGACTCCTGCTGAAGTAGATGCGCAATTAGAAAAAGAAGGTACCACACTGGTAATGATAAATTCAGTTTGCGGTTGTTCTGCCGGTACGGCCCGCCCTGGTGTGTTACTGGCTGTTCACCACAGTGAAAAGAAGCCGGATTATTTGACTACCAGTTTTGCAGGTTATGATATTGATGCAATAAAAAAATTACGGGAGCATTTAATGCCTTACCCTCCATCTTCACCATCAATTGCTTTGTTTAAGAATGGACAATTGGTTCATTTCATCGAAAGACATATGATTGAAGGTCGCCCTGCTCAAATGATTGCACATAATCTTATTTCAGCTTTTGAGCAATATTGCTAAACGATTTAAATGAGAAAACTAAATTCAAACCTCTGGCTATTGCGGAGGTTTTTTATTTTTGTTTAAAATAAACTGCTATGCCATCATTTGATATTGTAAGTAAAGTTGACGGACAAGCCCTGGATAATGCCGTTAATGTGGTTCGTAAAGAAATCACCAATCGATTCGACTTTAAAGATTCTCATGTGGTAATTGATTTAGATAAGAAAGAATATAAGTTGAAGATAGAAGTGGATGATGATATGAAGCTCCGCCAGCTGATGGATGTACTCATTAACCGTTCACATAAACAGGGCATAGCACCAGAGGCTTTTGATTATTCCAAAGAAGCAGTGCAAAGCGGTAAAGTATTAAAGAAGGAAGTATTAGTAAGAAATGGATTAAAACAGGAAGATGCTAAAAAAATTGTGAAGCTGATTAAAGACAGCGGCATGAAAGTGCAGGCACAAATCAATGATGATATTGTAAGAGTAACCGGTAAGAAAATTGATGACCTGCAAGCGGTAATTCAACTTTGCAGGGATGCCAGCCTGGGAATTCCTTTACAATATGAAAATATGAGAAGTTAAACTGCCTTTTTAATTGGCTGTTCGTCCTGAGAAGAGGAGTGTTGAGTTGTTTGTTTATTTTTCCTGGCTTTAAGCAAAAATTGAATTCCTCCAACAAAAAGAGTAAAGAGGGCCATAATTAAAATGTGCTGCAACATAGGTTTTCTTTAGTTTGGTTAGTCTGGTCTAAGAGGTATTGCAAAATTTACAGGTACATACTTTCAGACCGGAAAATTAGCCCAAAAAGTCGGAGTTCTTAATTTTAACCGAAAAAAAGTGAATTATTTTTATTTCAAATTTGATTTTGCCTTTCCCTAATTATGGCCTACTTTTGCCATCCATTAAAAATAACAGTGTACGGCAAAATCCGTACCGCCTTAAAAATCAAAAAATTATGCAAAAAGGGATCCACCCCGGTAATTACCGGTTCGTAGTGTTCAAGGATATGAGTAACGGCCATACTTTTTTAAGCCGCTCTACTGCTCCTACAAAAGAAACAATCAAATGGGAAGATGGTAATGATTACCCGTTAATTAAACTGGAGATTTCAAGTACTTCTCACCCCTTCTTTACTGGTCAGAAAGTATTGGTTGATACTGCCGGCCGTATTGATAAATTCAAAAGAAAATACGAAAAGAAGAAGTAACTTTAATTTAGTTATTGTTTTTCATGGCTATACTTTTTATGTCCCTCCGAATCTTCGGAGGGATTTTTCTTTTTTACACAGCAGATTCATTTAGATTTACAAGATGAACCTGGTTTTATTTGATACCAGCCAACGTAAGCTGCTTTACCCGTTTACATTAACCCGGCCAGTTGCCGATATAAGGGTTGGCATTTTTACCATTCGTGAATTTTGGGAACGTTATTTTCAATTGACCAGTTTCACTATTACAGAGCAATATTTACAGGAAAAATTCCCTAATACTACTACCAATACAGTTATTCTTGTTAATTCATCTTTATTGCCAAATGAAGAATTTTTTAGTCTGCTGATTGAATTGAAAGATGATGAGGCAATAGTTGACGGAGAAAATGTCCTGGCAGCAAAAACTTCTTCATATAATAATTGGCAGGTCGATGATATACAACTTGAAAAGTTTTCAACCCATAAACGAGTTGGTTCAGCAGATTATCTTTTATATCCATGGCAAATTTTCCAGTTAAATGATGCTGCTATAAAGTATGATTATGATGTCATCACTATGGGAAGAACATCAGCATCTGTTTCATCAACCAATCAACTAATTAACCCGGATAAGATTTTTGCAGAAGAAGGAGCTAAGCTGCAACATGCAATTCTTAATGCAGAGAAGGGACCAATTTATATTGGGAAAAACTGCGAAATAATGGAAGGTAGCATTATCCGTGGCCCATTTGCGATGCTGGACGGAAGTGTGGTAAAAATGGGAACGAAGATTTATGGAGCTACTGTGCTTGGGCCTAAATGTGTTGCCGGTGGTGAAATTAAAAACAGTATAATGGTTGGTTACAGCAATAAAGCTCATGATGGTTACCTCGGCGATTCTGTAATAGGTGAATGGTGTAATATTGGAGCAGGTACTTCTAATTCAAATTTGAAGAATACCGCTGATACAGTAAAAGTATGGAGCCATGAAGAAGGAAAATTTGTTCCCGCAGGAAATAAATGTGGCTTAATGATGGGCGATTACAGCCGGTGTGCTATTAATACTTCATTCAATACCGGAACAGTTACAGGAGTTAGCTGTAATATGTTTGGTGCAGGACTTTCTCCCAAATATATTCCTGATTTTAGCTGGGGATTTACGAATGATAATAAGTATGATTTTTCAAAAGCCTGCGATGCGATTAATAACTGGAAGAAATTAAAAAATCAATTCCTCACAGAAGCAGAAAAAAATATTTTGAAACATATCTTTGAGCAACTTTAATAACACATAACTATGCGTAAACAAATAGCCGCCGCCAACTGGAAGATGAATTTAACTTACCAGCAGGGAGAAAAATTAGCCGACGATTTATTAGCTAATCAATATGAATTAAAAGCCAATCATGAAGTAGTGTTTGGGGTTCCTTTCCCATACTTAACTATGGTAGCGGGCAAAGTAAAGAACATTAATAAGTTTTTTGTAGCTGCTCAAAATTGCAGTAATAAAAAGTCTGGTGCTTATACCGGTGAAACCTCAGCAGAAATGCTTGTTTCAATTGGGGTGGAATATGTAATTCTTGGACACTCAGAAAGAAGAGAATATTTCAACGAAAGCAACCAACTACTGGCTGAAAAAATAAATATTGCTCTCGAATATAAATTAACACCAATCTTTTGCTGCGGTGAACCATTAAATATCCGTGAAGCCGAAACTCAAAACAGTTTTGTGGAAGTGCAACTGAGAGAAAGCCTTTTCCACTTATCAGCCGGTCAACTAAAACAAGTAGTTATTGCTTACGAACCCATCTGGGCAATCGGCACCGGAAAAACAGCCACATCAGCACAAGCACAAGAAATGCATGCACATTTACGTTCTGTATTAGCTGCACAATATGGTAAAGAGGTGGCTGATGAAATTTCTATTCTGTATGGTGGCAGTGTAAAAGCTGCAAATGCAAAAGAAATTTTTGGTATGCCCGATGTAGATGGTGGATTAGTAGGTGGTGCATCATTAGTTGCAGCTGAATTTGCAGAGATCATCCGTTCATTAAAATAAAGCTTCTGTACACAGTTGTTCTAAAACGCCGCAAACATATTTTACTTCGCCTGGCGAAGGTTAAAGTTATTGTGGAAGGGCAGCAAATTTACCCGGTAGAAGAAAATAAAAACGTAACAATTCAACTTCCCAATAATAATTGTCATTTGGTAGTGACTGATGGGTATCATATTTCCAAACCATTGGAATTAGTGTTTCATCATATTCACACTTATTATTTTCATGTGGATTGTGCTATTAGCAACACACAATTGTTTTATGGTGGCTTTTTATTATTCATCTTCGTGAGCTTAGGATTATTTACCGGTAGTTTATTTTTTCAAATTATGAGTTTTACCCCCATTGCTTACCTGTTGTACATTTATTATATCAACCGCAGTGATTTTATTCAACTGCATCCAATGTAATGAAACGGTCTGAAGAACTATATCCTTTAAGCTGGCAGCATCATAATGGTTTGATGGCGGCATTATTACTGAAAAAAGGTATTCAGAAAAATGCAGATGTAATAGTAATGGTACAGTTTATTCAGCAAATAAGAAAGGATGAACTGGATGAACATTTTGAAGCAGAAGAAAAATCGTTGTCCGCTTATTCAGATAAATACCCGAAGCTGGGTGAACTGTATAAAAAGATGACTGTTGAACATACTGCTATCCGGCAATGTTACCTGGAATTAGAAAAACCTTGTTATAATGTTATCGAAAAATTTTACCAATTACTGGAACAGCATATACGTTTTGAAGAACGGGAATATTTCCCTGAAATTGAAACAACATTATCAGATGAAGAATTAACCGCTGTGAGTAAAGATTTATCTCACCTGCATCATCAATCTTGTACAAATTTTCCGGTAAAGTTTTGGGAATAGTATTTACGAATTATTTATAAATATGCTGTGCCCTGTTCAGCCTGTCGTTTATGGCCCGGCCCAATCCCTCATCAGGAAATTTTTCGGCAACAATAATATCAGCTTCTGTTTTATCAACATCTCTTAAAGTTTTAAAAAGATTCCTGGCAGCTTCCTCCAGGTTGCCTGCAGGAGAGAGAATGTATTGATGAATAACATTTTTGTCATCATACTTTTCTTTGAAACTAATAATGGCAATTTTTTTATCCTGATTTTTTTTTATTAAAGCACTTACATCGCCAACAATCAGCGGTGTGTGTGTAGCATAATGACTTTTCAATTGTCCGGGTGCATCAGGAGATTCATGCGCCTGAATCTGCAGAATTACTTTTTCGCCTAACGTATTTTCGATTTCTTCTAACGGAACACCACCAACTCTGTGAACAATTACATTTTCCTTTTCATCAAAACTGATAATGGTTGATTCTAATCCAACATTACATTCACCACCATCTAATATATAAGCAATCTTCCCTTTTAAACTATCATACACATGCTGTGCAGAAGTAGGACTAACATAACCAAATGGATTTGCACTGGGTGCCGCTAATGGAAAATCAATTTGCCCGAGTAATGCTGCGGTCAATGGGTGATCAGGAATTCTTATTGCCACTTTATTACTGCCTGCAGTAACTAAATCGGGAATGATTTCTTTTTTGGGTAATAAAAAAGTTAAAGGACCGGGTACAAATTTATCAGCCAGCAATTTTGCTTTGACAGGAAAATGCTTTACGTATTTACTCAATAAATCAAAAGATGCAATATGAATGATAAGCGGATTAAACTGAGGCCGGTTTTTAGCAGTGAATATTTTTAATACCGCTTCTTCATTTAATGCATTTCCCGCAAGTCCATATACCGTTTCAGTTGGAATAGCTACCAACTCACCTTTGTGCAGTAACTCACCTGCAATCTTAACATCCTTGCCTAAAATCGTTTTCATTATTTCACCGGGTATTCACCCCCTGATTTTATTAACTATGCTTTTTATAAAATAAATAATCGAATTTTCTTTGCCTTACGAAGCGGCATGAGACAAATTTAGCTAATTTAAAATGTTTATATGTTTATATATATCATTTAAGCCACTGCCTGTTAAATTGTTTTGTAGTGTTTAGTATTTTGGTGTATTTTATCCCCGAAATTATTTTACATGCAATTAGGACGGGTACTGGTTCAAAGTTCATTTTACCGCTTTCTAAGTCTCGCAGTGGTTTTTATTTTAAATATTTTTTTAACCAGGTTAATGGGAGCAGAAGGGTATGGATTATTCTCATTAATGATTGCCAATGTAACATTCTTAAACCTTTTGACGGGTTTTGGCGCCGATGCTGCGGTTACTTATCAATTAGCTTCAGGTAAAATTTCTATTTCCAGACTTGGTATGGTGATTTTATTATTATTAATTATTCAGATAATAATTGCAACAGCAATTGATGTGGGTGTTAAATATCATAGTGGGCATTACTGGCTTTATCAGCATTTTTTCTGGATAGGGATAATTTATTTTATTACTGTTTCTTTAGTTGATAAATATACTGCCCTGTATAATGGGCAGGGGTTTTATACCAGCATTTATAAAATACTTTTTATTACCAATACCTGTATTCTGGGTTTATTTGCTGCAACTTTTTCCTTTTATCCGGGCAACGATGCAGAATTTTATGTTCGTTGTTTTGTGCTATTTTATGCTATTCAAATTTTGATCATCATTATAATTTTTTACCGGATCACTAATCCTCCATTTCCTTTTGCTAAAATAAAAATTAATAACTTAACCCCTTTTTTTTCATATTCTATAATAAGTTTTATAACTAATGTTATTCAATTTCTGGCCTATAGAATTGATTACTGGTTTATGGATTACTATCATCCGGGCAGTTCGTTGGGGATATATGTACTGGCTGTCAGGCTATCGCAGGTTTTCTGGGTTATGCCCGTTGCATTTGCAGGTATTATCTTTCCCGTTACAGCTAAACTGGCAGGAATAAATAAACAATCTGTATTACTCACAATTATCAGGTTTTTAAATATTATCAATATCCTTATTGCTTTACTTATATTGCTTTTTGCAAACCGGGTAATTCCTTTTGTTTTTGGCTATGAATATGCTGCTACTGTTTTGCCTTTTCTTTACCTGTTACCAGGAGTAATTTTATTTTGCACGGGCATTATACTGGCAGCTTATTATGCAGGTATAAATAAGTTACCAGTCAATTTAGCAGGATCTGTATTGTGTTTTTGTATTATTTTTCTTTTTGACATTTTGTTAATACCTAAAGAAGGTGCTACCGGAGCGGCAATAGCCAGTACAATAGGATATAGTGCCACGGGTATATATTATATGCTTTATTTTATGAAAGAAAACAGATGTGGATTGCTGGTATTCCTCATTCCTGAAAAGCAGGACTGGATGCATTTTAAAGAATTATCAAAAACAATTTTTAGCAAGTAGTATGAGATTGTTATGGCTGGCAAGCTGGTATCCCAATCAGGTGTTTCCATTTAATGGAGATTTTGTAAAGCGTCATGCCTGTGCGGCCAGTTTA
Organism: Sphingobacteriales bacterium; assembly: GCA_016200915.1. GTDB lineage: Bacteria > Bacteroidota > Bacteroidia > Chitinophagales > Chitinophagaceae > AWTP1-9. The sequence continues at coordinate 20,785 of JACQDV010000009.1, read as the reverse complement.
TTTAATAATATTGATGTAATCCATATTTGCAGAGATGAAAAAGGAAAAGTCACTAAAACAATCAAAGAAGAATTTGCTGCCGGCGAAAACCTCACTGAAAAAATAATTTACTATCATTCCGTTACTACAGGAATAAATTTTATTGATCGTGTTTTCTCTTCACTTGTGTACCGTAAACTTTTTAAAAAAGCTATTACCCAATATATAATTGAAAATGGTAAACCAGATTTGGTGCATGTACAGGTAACAATGAATGCAGGTTTACTGGCTTTATGGATAAAAAAAGAATTCGGAATTGACTATGTAGTTACAGAACATTGGAGTGGTTTGTTGCCGGAAGCGCAGGATAACTTTTACAAGCAATCAGCAGCCGTTAAAATTTTATGGAAAAAGATTGCGGATAATGCAAAGAGTCTGTCTGTAGTTTCCCGTTATTTAGGTGATACAATAAACGAAAAGATTATTAATAAAGAATATGTTGTTATTCCAAACGTGGTGAATACAGCCATCTTTAAACCAGTTCCAAAATCTGATAATAACTTAACTACTTTTATCCATATCTCCAGGCTGGATTATCAAAAGAACCCTGAAGCAATATTTAAAGCATTTCATTTACTTAAACAAATGAATGAAGATTTCCGATTGATCATTTTCAGTAACGAGACTGAAATTATAAAACGCTTAAGTAAACAATATCGTCTTGAAAATAAAATTGAACATTACAGTGAAGTTGGGCAGGAGCAACTTGTAAAGAAAATGCAGCAGGCCGATGCTTTAATTCTTTTTTCCCGTTACGAAACTTTTGGATGTGTAGTAGCGGAAGCAAATGCCTGTGGTTTGCCGGTAATAGTAAGTGATATACCCACAATGCATGAATTGGTTGATGACAAAGTAAATGGCATTTTTGCTTCCAATGAAAATGCTGAAGACCTTGCTCAAAAACTTTTGTGGTATTTGCAAAATAAAAATGCATTTGCCACAAGCGAAATTGCTGATGAAACAAATGCACGATACAGTTATACTAAAGTTGGTAAGCAGTTCAATGACTGGTATCACCATGTATTAGCAAAGTAATTATCCTTTCAGTTTTGTTACTAAATCAATATAATCCTGCATAGCAGTTTCTTTGGATTTCCCTTTCAGTTCTGCCCATGCACTATGTTTGGCTTTATTAACGAAATCAAATGGATTGGACGGCGGATCGGTATTTACATCGCCTTCTGTTCCCTGTTTGTATAAAGAATAAAGCTTAAGTAAAGTTTGATTATCGGGTCTTTCACTCAGCGATTTACTTTCGCCAACAGCTTTTTCAAATAATTCCTTTAAGTCCATAACAATTTTTTTGCGAATATAATTGCTTTCCCCTCATCAAAAACTTTAGGCTGACTCAATATTTTTTTACAACTTTAGGTATCACCTCAAAATCGCTTGTTATGAGAAAATTCTTTATCTCCGCTTCAGTTCTATCATTCATCCTTATGTTCTCTTATTGCAGTTCCTCTAAAAAAGCGGCTAAAGCTGCTGTAGTTACATACGATGCCGGTGTTATGGCTGTTATTTCAGAAAAATGTACTCCCTGCCATATACCCGATAAAGGGGGGAGGGTAAAACCACTGAATACTTATGATACAGTGAGGGCCAATATTGATGATATCATCCGCCGTATTTCGCTTAACCCTGGTGAAAAAGGGTTTATGCCTTTTAAACACGACAAACTTAGTGACAGCACTATCGCCGTGTTTAAACAATGGAAAGAGGATGGGTTGAGAGAGAAGTAAAAGCCTGATTAAATTTCAACAGTTGTTTCTGCTTCGTCTTCATTTTTATTTGTTTCCTCCAATATCTGGTTAAGCGAAGTACAAACTTCTTTGATCCATTTGGGCAGATCAAGAGGTGTCATTATCCAGGAACCTTCTAATTTCTGCATGGTAAACACAATACGGTTGGCTCTTTCATCCGTTACATCTACATGAAAAGTAGGAACATTGGCATAACCGAGCTTACGAAAGTTAAATTCTTTTAGTGAGCTGCCAGCTTTCACTAAACGGGTAAAATGAATGTTTTTCAAAATGGTGAGCATTTGGAATGTGATTTTCCTTTTTATTACAAACACTATGCTCACTCTATGATTATGTGGATAAATAGATGCGGCATTTATCCACATAAAAAAACTTTTATAAATAGTTATTTATCCTCTAATACTACCGCTTTTATGGGCAAGTCCCAATGAGCCAGCAATATTTCAAACCTCCGTTGTTCTTCCTTAGTATAAGTAGCCTGATCAGGAAAGAGTTGTTTCTTCAATGCTTCTTCATCAAAGTTTTCAAAAGCCACAGCAGCAGATTTAAAAGTGATGGTGATACGATAATCCCATCTCTCACCTTCTGTACCATGATAAACTGGCGTTTCACCCTTTAATCCCACAATTCTTCCCATTTCCATTTGTTTCTTTAAAACAGGGTAGTGGTTCTTTTTAAACAAACTGATGAACTCAGCCTGGTAACCCCATTTTACTTTATAATAATATTCAACAGTATAAGTATTGTCATCTTTTTTAGTAGTTGCCTGTGCATTTGAATAAACGGCGGTCAAAACAAAAATTGCAGCCAGTAAGAGGCTAACAGAAGTCTTTTTGAATATACTCATGAATATAATTTTTATAATTAAAGTTAAGGATAAAAGAGGTGTCACCTTTTGAAAGAGTTTAAGCTTTAAAGCTGGTTATTAAAGGTGACACCTCTTGCTAAATTTGAAATGCACCCGGATTTTCCGGAGCTTTCAATTTATTTATGCTGAATTAAATCCCAGAGATTACCATACAAATCTTCAAATACAGCAACAGTACCATAAACTTCTTCAACCGGATTACGAACAAACTTTACACCTTTACCAGTCATATTATTATAATCTCTCCAAAAATCATCTGTAGTTAAAAATAAGAACACACGGCCCCCGGTTTGATTGCCAATGCGGCTTGCCTGCTCATCATTTGCTGCTTTCGCCAGTAATAAACAGGCAGATGAACCGGGCGGACAAACCAATACCCATCTTTTTGTTTCACTCAGCATAGTGTCTTCCTTTAAAGTGAAATTTAATTTTTGGGTATAGAATCCAATGGCTTCATCGTAATCTTTTACTACTAATGCTACATGTGCTATTTGTTGTTTCATTATTTATAAATTTATCTCTAATGATTTTTGTTCTTTTGTTTCTGTAAATCCTTCTCTAAAGTAAAAACGATGGGCATCTTTACGCTTGACATTTGTTCTTACCCTTAATTTATTTATTCCCTGCTGCTTTGTCCATTCTTTAGCTCTTTGTATCAGTTCTTTACCAATGCCATTGCCACGGTATGCTTCATCTACTATCAATCCCCATATTTCACAAACTGTTCCTGATTCAATGGTACTGTTTAATCTTATATTCGTCCATCCAACAACTTTATGATGATGTTCAGCAACAAACACAATATTATCCGGCAATATCAAAACTTTCTCCAGGTTTTGGGTTAATGATTCAGTAGTGGAGGGATAACCTAATTGTGTATTCAGCACGGCCATATCCGCCGCATCACTGATCATTGCTGTTCGGTAAATAATTTCCATCGCAAGTTTCTTTAAGCATATGAGAGGAATTAAAATTACAATTCTTATGAAAGCAGTTTATGTATTGCTGCATACTGCAGCAGCATAATCGTTTTACCATCTTTTATTTCGCCGCTTTCAATCATTGCTAATGCATTATCAAATTTTAATTCCAGCACTTCAATATCTTCCTGTTCATGTTCTATACCACCACCATCAGTTGCTTTCATCTCTTTGGCATATTCTGCCACAAAAAAATAAAGTATCTCTGTAACCGATCCCGGTGACATATAAGCTTCCATTATTTTTTTTACCGACGACACCTTGTAACCTGTTTCTTCTTCTGTTTCTCTTTTAATACAATCTTCCGGGTTGTCTTTATCTAATAAACCGGCACAGGCTTCAATCAGCATTCCATTTTCATTGCCATTGATATAAGAAGGCATCCTGAACTGACGGGTGAGAATGACTGTTTGCTGTTTTTTATTGTACAGAAGAATAGTAGCACCATTGCCACGGTCATAAGCTTCACGGCTTTGTTGTTGCCATGTACCATTGCTCTTCAGGTATTCATAATTGACTTTGCGGAGTGTGTACCAGTTGCTCGATAAAATTTCTGTTTGAAGATTTCTTACTCTTTCATTCATATTAATGCATTAATGGTAAGCAAAGTTGAATGGCAGGGGAGAACCTGCCAAATAATATTTGCTAAAAGAAAGAGAAGATGGGGGGGAATAGTTTACCAGCCTAAAATATCTACCATGCCTTTGAAGGTAAGGCTGAGACCAACAAAAGTAATTCCGTATAAAGCCCATTCAATACTATTGTCGGAATAAAAGAGAAATACTGAAAGCAGAAAACTAAAAACCATTAAGAAAGTACCAACTCCAACATAAATAAATCCCTGGTTACGTTTTTTAGCGTAATAGATTTTTTTCCATTGCTGAATGATGGCATTGACTGTTTCAGTTGAAAGATTTTGTTTTTCTAATTGAAGTAAGATTTGAGAAAGTTCCATTCCCTGTTTTCTTAATTGAAATACTTCAGGGAGATATTGTTCAATAGTAACATTATCCATACAGCAAGCTTTGCTGTTAAGATAGAAAAATTTATTTAAACAAATATGCAATGCGATTAAAGACTTACAATTACGCAAGGCCTTTTTACTTTATGAGGGGATTTTTTATTGAATTGTTTTCCCGGCGGTGCTGTAAAAAAAGATAGCTTTGTCTTTTTATCTGTATTAGGAGCTATGATTACCATATCATCGTTTTCAATAGCAGCATCTGCATTCTCTTCCTGGTTCGATTGAGTTCTCATTAATTCAGCTTCTTTATATGCATCAGCCATTTCTTTAAGCTGAATGATCTGTCTTATCCGCTGCTCTTTCTTCATGCGAACGGCATCAAAGTTTATTTTTTGTTTGCTGAACTTAAATTCAAATTGTGAAAGAACCGAATCGAGTTTGACTTGGGTAAGGTTATTAAGTTTTACCTGCAGATCAAGTTTAGAAAGTTCACGGCTGAGCTCCTGCTGCATCTTATCCCAGTCTTCTTTGGTAGGCAGGTTTTCCCATTCTTTGGAAAGATTGAGCTGGTGCATTGCTTCCATTGCTCTCTTCATTTCCAACTGATGCTCTTTTGAATTGAATTGTTTACGGATCAATTCTGCCTGTGCTTTTATTTTGGGCATGATAGCAGGTGCTACATAACTGAAATTATTCAATTCTTTGTCTGACACTCTTTGCCTGAACGCCTGTACTTCATCCGGGTTGGCTGGGATTTCAATGGTTGATTCGTCATTTGCCAATAAAGCTTCATCCTTTAATTGCTTTAGTTTTTCCCATTCAAGATCATCAGCATTAATGTCAATATTATTGTTTTCATCAACTAATCTTATTTTGTCTTTACTTATTTTAACCAGTAATGAATTTTTCTTCTTTGCATCAAATAACATCAAATCACCATTGGGTCTTTTTTCAATAATAGAAGGAGACAGAACAATCTTATTGTTGCCTTTTTCTTTTGCTACAATATCATTTTTATCCAATGAATTTTTTGCTGATAGTTGCTGATGATTGGCAGGTTTTATCCAGGCAAGACAACTTAATAACCCGGCTGTAATTAAAAAGGCAATGAGCTTTTGTCTATAATTAAATTGTTTGGACGGTACATTTAGAATGCGTTTTACTCTATGTAAAAGTTGCCCTTCATTACCCGTTGCTTTTAATACTAAAGATTGTGTGTACACACGGTTTTGTTCCAGCACTAATAATGCCTGTGCATATGTTTCGGGCTGATTGCGAAAGTGAAGCACAAAATCATCGCAACTGTTTTCTCTTTCTCTTTTCAACTGTGCTGATAATAAAACAGCAAATGGATTAAAGAACAATATAGTTTCTGCAATAGCTACAAATAAGTTGATGATATAATCGTTGCGTTTGATGTGAGCTAATTCATGCAGCAGAATTGTTTCAACCTGTTCAGTCGTTAATTGATTCAGCGAAGCAATAGGTAACAAGATGATGGGTTTAATAAAACCAAGTGTTGCCGGTACATCAATTCTTTCACTCAGCCACAGGCTTACTTTTCTTCCGATACCTGCCTGAAGAGTTAATTGTTCCAAATGATTTGTCCAGCCGGTATCAATAGGCTGAAGTCCGCTGGTTTTAATTATCCGGCATTGATACCATGCATAAAGCAACCGTATGAACAGGAAGCAAAAAACTAATAAATAGGCAGAGGATAAATAAGGAAGATATTTCTCAATGAATGTATAGGCACTGTTGATGAATGTATAAAAGCTATTGGAGTTGACTACGAACCCCTGTAATGATTCTTTGTTTTGAAGATTGTCGCCCTGCAGTATTACTACCAATTCATTTTGCAGGTTGTTGTACTTTGAAATAAACCCAACCAGGAACCAGGCTGTACCTGCAAATAACAGCACGGTAGCCGATAAATTCTTTGCAGAAGAACTGGCTTTTTTATTAATGCCAAAGAATAGCTGGTAACATAACCATAAGGCCGCCATTTGCCACAAACTGTTGGCAATAGCCCAGCCGAGTGATTGCAGAAAAGCAGATTGGTTCAGCAGTTGCATGCTACTGGTTTTTGAGATTGTCCAATAATTTTTGAATTTCTTCTAATTCACGGCGGCTGGTTTTATGGTTGCCCAGCGCCTGCATCACCAGTTGAGTAGGAGATCCCTGGAAAAGTGTATCCACCATTTTACCCACTAATTGCTTTTGTGTTTTTTCACGGCTAACCAATGGCTCGTATATATGGGTTTTATTGCTCTCATCCCTTTTTACAAGACCTTTCTCAAACATGATCTGCATTAATTTGAGTGTAGTGGTGTAGCCAACATCTTTTTGCTGGGCTAATTCTTCATGCACATCCCTTACAGTAGCTTTTTCTTTATTCCAAAGCACCTGTAATATTTCCAGTTCACTTTCTGTAGGCTTTACTTGTTTTGCTGACATAATGATTATCTTTTAGTTCTTCTCCCTCTCCAAATGGAGAGGGCCGGGGTGAGGCTACGATTCGTTTCGTATCAAATATACGACTTGGTTCGTAACTGCAATGACCGTTTGTAAAATTTTAACGGAAAAATTATTACTGTCCGTAGTAAAAGAAATACCACTGTTTAATTGAAGGGCTAAGATTGAAATTTTAATTTACATCATCATCTTTTTTATAAATGGACAAGTTGTACATCCATTGCCAGATGCGAAATTCCTGGTAATACGGATTTGATTTCGGAATGGCTTTTAGATATTCTGTTCTTTCAATGTCAATACCATTCTCATCCTTCGTCTTATACTTTCTAAACTCCAGCGAACAATTACTAATGGAAGATTTTTGGCTGCGTAGCGGACGTTGATAAAACAAAATATCTTCTACAATCAAATGCACAAAATCTCGTTTACTTAGTGTAAGCTGATGTGCTTCGTTGTTACGATATAATTCACGAATGCAATCGTTGTATAAATTATCTGTAAATAATTCTGGCTGTAGCTCAATTTGTTTTTGCAAAATGGCTTTTAATTCTTGTTTGTAAAATCTACGTTCAATGGTGCGTACTAATTTTCCTCTTATCTTCTGATTCGGGGTTTTTAAAAGGGTTTCGTAAATGTATGAGCCAACAGTTTTTCCACTGTTAGCAATTGTTATTTCTGTTCGGGCTTTAATTTTTTTGTAAATTTTGTCCTGATCTTTCTTACTCATCAAATCAATTTCTTCAAAGGATGGTAAAGGAGTAATCTTACGCTTCTCTTTTCCTGTTGGATCAGATTTTTTATCTTTTACAATTTTGATATTACCATCTTGATCAAGTTCTTCGGTTACTAAAAAATCTTTTTCAGCATTTAACCACTGTGGCTCGGCAGTGAAAGTGGCAGAATATTCCCATCCATTCGATAAGGTCATTTTATACCACGTTCTTTTATCATTCTTTCTATCAACTTCGCCTTTTTCAATTTTATTGATAGTTAAAGCGAGTACAAATTCTTTTTGAGTAGTATTTTCTTCATCATCTTCGCCACGTAACTGGTAATAGCCACGTTTTTGATTAAAATTCAAAATTAGCCATGCCAATTGCTTTTTTGTTATTACTTTTTCAAGCGCTTTTTTTCTTAAAAAATAAATTGCCCAGTCGTAAGGAATTTTTACATCTTCTCCGTTCCTGTTTTTTCTGTTTAGCAGTTCGGGTTGGTGTTGTTTGAAATCGCTTATCATTTCTTCGAACAATTCCTGAAAGAGAAATTCAAACTTTTGTTTATCGTTTTTTTTCCAGGCAACTTTAGGTTCAGTTTCATTTAAAAATTTACCTAAACGTTTTTCAAAATCTATTTCAGCAGCATAATGGGTTGGTAAAAAGCCAAGAACATTTAATACTCTGTGCAGTCTTTCCCGCCTTAATAAATATCGTTCTCTTAATCTACGGGTGCTTCTGTAGCTTGTTCTTTCAGCCGTTTGTGACACAGAATTTCCTTTCCCGAACTCTCCTAAAATATCCTGAGACATTGGGGTAACCCGGCTCCCCATTCCAAGGATTTGTCCCTGTTTTTCTTCAAAATTTTGCTCTATCAAAGCCCATCCAATACTATTGGTACCTAAATCAAGCCCTAAAATATTTTTACCCATATAGCGTTAGGTTTATTTTTTTTATTTTAATATTGTAATCGAAAGCAAATCACAATAAGGATTATTCCGTTGTGAAAACATTTAAAGCGGCGCAAGTCGCTTTCTTTTTTTAATAAAATATCTGCTTTGCTAACTAACAGGGAGGTTTCAGGATTATGAATAAGCTTTAACATCATAAGCATTTAGTTTAACGGTTAATTGAAAATACTAAATTATTTCATTCAAAAATCTGTTCTGCCATTATAATCACCACACCACTCCTCATTTCCCCTTGTTTTCTACCTGTATAGCCTTTATTTTTGTCCTTCTAAAATTACAGTTATGAAAAAGTTACTAATTGCTCCGGCCTTATTGTTATTATCCGTTATTTCTTTTAAAGCCAATGCACAAACCGAGAAAGGCGACTGGATGGTAGGCGGCCAAATGGCATTCAATACCACCTCTGGCAACAGTTCATTTGTATTGGCTCCATCAGCCGGTTATTTCTTTGCAAAGAATTTTGCAGGTGGCTCCGAACTGACTTTGTCTTTTGGAAAACTGGGAGATGCCAAATCAAGTGCCATAGGACTTGGTCCTTTTCTCCGTTATTATTTTGAATTAAAAGAACCACAGTTCAAACCTTTTATACATACTTCATTCAGTTTCCTTAGTGAGACAAATAAATTTGCCGGTGAAAAAACAACTAATACAGCAAGAAATTTCTTTTTGGGTGCTGGTGGTGCTTATTTTATAAATCAGAATGTAGCACTGGAAGCAATGATGGGATATAATAACACTAAAGTAGAAAATGAAAATTCAGCCGGCGGTTTCCTCTTTAGGGTAGGATTTCAAATCCATTTACTTAACGGCGAGGTAAAGGGTAAAAAATAATGCTCCCGGTTTACTGCATCAGCGGACTCGGCGCAGATGAAAGAGTGTATTCGCAACTACAATTAAGTGGTTGCGACTTGCATTTTATAGAATACCTGATCCTCATTTATTCCCTTGTGTCCTTTGTGGCATTCCCTGGTGAACTTTGTGGTTATTCTTCGCAGAGCCTGAAAAACAAACCACAAGGAGCACAAAGATTTTACACAAGGGCCACAAAGAAGAAACTATAGCGAACCAAAGCTCTACTCATAGCTCTTTAACAAATTTTTGTTAATCCACCTGTAATAAAATGCCCTCACCGGCTACCAACAGTAAAAACCTTATTTTTGCCCACTTTAAAACAATAACACACATGGGTTTTATCATTTTTATTGTTGCTGCCGTATTAACGCTTGCCGGCCTCTATGGATGTTTTAAAAAAGCAGGTATTGAACCATGGAAAGCACTCATCCCCATCGTTAACAGCTGGTGGATGCTGGATAAAATGCAGATCAAAAAGCATTGGTTCTGGCTGCAATTCATTCCCATTGCCGGACAGTTTATCACCATCTGGATACTGATAAAATTTGTAGAACATTTCAGTCGTTTTTCATTGTTGCATCATGCAGCAGCGGTGTTTCTGCCATTTGCCTATTTCCCTTATCTCGGTTTTTCTCCCAATGAAAAATGGGGTGGGGTAGAAGCGTTGAAGCGTTATAAAAAGAGTGGTGCAAGAGAATGGATTGATGCTGCCGTATTTGCTGTAGTTGCTGCCACCATCATCCGAACTTTTGTGTTTGAAGCTTATACCATTCCTTCGGGATCAATGGAGAAAACATTGCTGGTAAATGATTTTCTGTTTGTAAATAAAATAAAGTACGGTGCCCGCCTGCCAATGACACCATTATCATTTCCATTTGTTCATAATTTTCTTCCTTTCAGTAATAATTCAAGAAAGTCATATTTGGAATGGATCAAACTTCCATATAAAAGATTAAAGGGTTATGCTGATATTCAAAGAGGAGATGTAGTGGTATTTAATTTTCCTGCAGGTGATACGGTGATTCCTGAGTTGGGTACACAGTCTCCTTACTATGATGTTTTAAGAACAAGCTTTGGAGGAAACAGGGACGCCCTGTTAGAAAAATTTAATATACTGGCTCATCCCGCTGATAAAACTGACAATTACATTAAACGTTGTGTTGGCATTCCCGGCGATAAACTGGAAGTCATTAATAGAGATGTTTGGATAAATGGAATTAAACAAATTGCTCCTCCTAACCATCAATACTCTTATGCTATATCAACAGCAGATGGGAAACCTGTTGCTGATGAAATATTAAAAGAAGCAGGATGTAATGTTGGTTATGAGGATGCCCAGCGAAATGATATGACCTTTAACCTGGAAACGCAGCAATATGAAATAAATCTTACAGACAAATCACTTGATTATTTAAATAAAGTTAAGGGTGTTATTTTAAAACCAATTGTTCATGCTTTTCCCAATACAGGATCACCTTATGGATTACTGTTCCCGTATGATACATTGCATAAATGGGCATTGGATAATTACGGCCCAATCATTATCCCTAAAAAAGGAATGACCATCACATTAAGTAAAGACAATTATGCTGTTTATGAGAGAGCCATCCGTACTTACGAAGGCAATACACTGGAAGAAAAGAATGGCAAATATGTTATCAACGGTGCAGAGACCAATCAATATACTTTCAAATACGATTATTACTGGATGATGGGTGATAACCGTCATGGTTCACAGGATAGCCGTTTCTGGGGCTTTGTTCCTGAAACGCATATTGTGGGTTCGGCTTCTTTGATCTGGATGAGTTGGGATAAAGGCCCGAGATGGAATCGTTTGTTCCAATCAATAAAATAACTTAATTTAGTATGCCGTAAAAAGCTACAGGGTCCCCCGACGTTTCAGTCGGGGGATTTTTGTCTTTTAAAAGTAATGATATGAACAGACAAGAATTTCACTTCGAATATGAAGTGTATGATTCAATTGACGAGCTCACAGAAGAGGATGCGTGGTTATTAGATGAAGCCAGAGAAGTTACCCAAAATGCTTATGCTCCTTACTCAAAGTTTAAAGTTGGCGCAGCCGCTAAATTATTGAATGGTGAAGTAGTAAAAGGAACCAACCAGGAAAATGCTTCTTATCCGGTTGGGTTATGTGCAGAAAGAGTATTGCTTTCCACTGCCTCTTCCTTATTTCCTAAAATAGGAATTGAAACTATGGCTATCAGCTATGATAATGCAAATGGTGAAAGTGATCAGCCAATATCGCCTTGCGGCATCTGCCGGCAATCTTTAAAAGAATTTGAAACAAGAACTAATCACCCCATTCGTATTATATTGGGTGGTATGCACGGCAAAGTGTTTGTGATCCCTAATGCAGATTTTTTATTACCCCTGTCTTTCACCGGGGAAGATTTAAGGAGATAGCATTACCTGAAAATATCAACCGGCTGCGTATTCTTTCAAATAGGCATAAGTTTCTGTGAGCTCTCCATGCTTAACCATAGTTGCTCTTTCAATAATGGGCGAACCACCTTTTACCAAATCTTCCAGTACAAACTTCATTAACTGTTCACCAAAATAACGGCTCGCATCTCTTGGTAATTCGTTTGGTAAATTACCAACAGCCATCAGGTCAACAGAGTTGTTACTGCCTGCCGGTACTCTTTGCAAAGTAGTTTTATCAACCGCATAAATGGGGTCATCAATAGTTGAGTCACCAATATTAACAGGAATGGAACCTTGTGTATCATTAGTGATATCTGCAATGGAAAGAATTTTAAATTCAGGTGATTGAAATTCATCAACGGTAAATAACGAAGGCACATCTTTATCCCAGTAAATACCATTCATTAAAATATCGGTTTGTTTGGCAAAAGGACTAAATACACATTTATATTCTTCAGGATGATCATGAAAGTTTTCCCGGTTATAAGTACCATCATCTTTACGGATGTATAAGTCTCTGCCTTTTAAATGAACATAAACAGGATACTCAAACTGTTTATGCAAATAATCAAAAGGCTCCACTTCATGTATGCCCATCAGGTTCATGATCTCTAATAATCCATGTGCAACTCTGCCGCTTCCTGTTACTGCCACTTTTAAATTAGACGGAAGTTTTAACCCGAAATAAGTATGAATGAGGTTACGGTAATCTTTACAATTTTTTACCCTGCCCAGTTTAAATAAACCTGTACGGTTTCCATAAGCCATCATACCATTATGAGCACCTACAATGCCGGCAAAAAAACCAAAACCAATGATGCGCTGTCCGTCATCATGTGTTAAGCATTCATAATCTATCAGCGTAATTTTTTGTTCAATAATTTTTTTGAACAAAGCCCGGTTTTGTTCCTGTGCTTTTTTAGTATGAGAGAAGAAGAGATAAGTTTTGTTGGCAATTAATAATTCTTTGGGAACTTCTTTAATACCAAACAATACATCACATTCACTCATATCTTCTTTCAGTTCTATTCCCATTGCTTTATATTCTTTATCACTAAAGCAACGGGCAGGAGAGTGCTGGGCAATAATTTTTACGCCGGCCAGGTTACGGTGTATCCAACGGCATTGTTCAGGAGTGAGGGCAACCCTGTTATCCGCCGGGGTTTTTTCCTCTCGTATTAATCCAATGGTAAGCATCGCTGTTATTTAAAGGTGGCGCAATTTACATTTTCCGTTTCACATGGGTGCATTTCAAATTTTCGCAACGCATGATTCATTTGAATTTTGATTAGCAGCCTTTTTATCCCCTCCCCGGAGGGGCGCAGTAGTGTTTTAAAATGAAAGATTATTTAATAGGGGTGGGTCAGCGAAAATTTGAAATGTGCCCTTTCATATTCAACCGCTACTTTTGTCACATGAATTATTTTGAATTGTTTGAATTGCCGGTAAGCCTGAAAGTGGATGTTTCTGCAATTGCTAAAAAATATTTTGAATTGCAGAAGAAATATCACCCGGATTATTATTCAAATGCCAGTGAAGAGGTACAGGCAGATGTACTGGAAAAAGCAGCACATATCAATAAGGCTTTTAAAACATTTAAAAACCCTGATGAAACGATCAAATATGTGCTGATGCAAAAAAGATTGCTGGAAGAAGAAGAGAAATACCAGTTACCTCCTGGTTTTTTAATGGAGATGATGGACTTGAATGAACAATTAGCCGAAGCAGCTTTTGATGGTGATGATAATTTAGCTGCTGTAAAAATGAGCATGGAAAATGCCGAAAAAGAAATATACTCACCAGTACAATCAATTATTGAAAATTACAAAGAAGGTGAAACAACCGAAACAGACCTGCTGAAAGTGAAAGAATATTATTACAAAAAGAAATACCTCAACCGCCTGAAAGAACAGGTAAAATAGAATGAAATTTGATTTTAAAGTTTAGCATTTTCCAATTACATTTGCAGCCCGGTAAAAGTTGAAGAGGTTGAAAAAGTTCAATGTGTTCAATAAGTTATTTTAACTTTTTAAACCTTTTAAACGTATTAAACCTTTTGAACCTTTAAAAGCCCGGATGGCGGAACTGGTAGACGCGTCAGACTCAAAATCTGGTATTCGCAAGGATGTGCAGGTTCGATTCCTGTTCCGGGCACTTAACCCTGGTGATAACACCGGGGTTTTTATTTTATGCCATACTATGTTTATATATTGTATTCAGAAAAGTTTGATAAGTTTTACATTGGTCAAACTGATGATGTAACAAACCGTTTGCACCGTCATAACAGCGGTTATGAAAAAGCTACCAAGCCTTATGTTCCGTGGATAATGGTTTGGCATACAGAAAAAGGCAGTAGGGCAGAAGCTATGCAGTTAGAAAAGAAATTGAAGAATTTATCAAAAGAAAGGATTAGGGCATTTATAAAAAAATATCAATAACGGTGTGCAGGTGCTGACGAGGCAAAGCCTGTCAGCATGCTGACCGAAGCGTCAGCATTCGATTCCTGTTCCGGGCACAAAAAAACCGAAGCATTTACTTCGGTTTTTGTTTTTAATTTCTTCTTCCCGAAATAGCATTGAAGTTAAATGATACTGCCAGAAAAGCACCGGGTTGATAAACTGATCTGGTGGGTATAATAAAACTGCTGCTTACTACATCACCGGCTTTATAACCTTTATCTAATTTATTTACTTTGGCGCCACTTATACCGGCAGAGATCATAATGGGTTCGTTGTTGCCAAGTATGGCACTTAATCCCAGTAAAAAATTAATATCTTTTTGTGTACCCTGTAAAGGAATACCAAAGCCTAATGCTCCGCCCCATTTTAACCGGGCACCACTGCCACCATAGAAATGAATAAAAGTGCTGAGTACCGGAGTAAAGAAATCTCCTTTGCCCTGTATAATTTTATTGCTGTTCGGGTCAACAAAATACGTACGGTTATTATCAGCAAAATAAGTAAAGGCAATACCCATTGAATTACGCAGTTTAAAATTACCTTTTCCTTTTACTGAAAAATATTTCACTACTGTGTCTTTTCTGTCGCCATCAATCTTTGAAAATAACTCAAGCTTTAGATCAGTGATATCAGGATCAGCATTTACCACATATGAATATCTGAAATTGGCATTGCTGATATCCCTGTATAATGAGGCAACTGCATTTACTTTATCTAAAAACGGATGTGGATTCTCCTCATTAAATTTTTGTATGCTCATTAATTTCCCATCTGCATTACGAACCATTATAGCGGCTTCGCCGGTGGGAGGCTTGGGCAACATTCCCTGTAATAAAACAGAAGAATCAATAGTAGCCTGTAAAGTATTATCTAATTTATTACCGATTGAAAATGCATCTTCAAATTCTAATTTGCTGCTGCCTAAAACTTTATTTACAGATTCTTCCGCTTCTTTTTTAATAGTGGCCTCATCTTTTATAACATCATACTTCAATGCATTTAATTTCAGTTTCATGTTTTCCAGTTCATTCAATTTGTTTTCCATTATCATCAATTGCTCATATTTTTTTTTGTATAAGTTCATCGCATTAATGGTGGCGGCTGAAGTTTGTGCATTATATCCTTCACTGTTTGGTTTTGGCATATCCATTTTGGGTAATGCAGAAGAAATAAAACTTCCAAAACCTTGAGCCAAAAAACTAAATGGATTAAAAGCTCCGGCCGAACCGGATTGATTATCCACCGGTTTTTTATATGCCGTAACACGGGCATTCCAGTAAAAAGGATTGTAATTATCTACCTGTAAAATAATTCTTCCGTTTTTACTGATATTAATGCTGTTTACTTTAGTGGTATCATTATGCTTGCCTACACGTAAATATTTGGTTTGTTCTTTTTGCAGGTCGTGACTGATAATATAGTTCTGGCTGAAGACAATATTATTCAGCAATAACAATACAGAAACCGGAATTAGCTTCTTCATAAATTGTGTCGGGTAGTTGATTTGGATGTTAAAGTAAATAAAATCATTCGTACGGCCTATACCCACCGGCCGCATTTTTACAGCTGTACCTTTTGCCCCTTATCTTTGCTTTATAACGATTGTAACTATGAACCTTGATTTTAACCGTAATGAGGATACTTTAAAACTATCGCTGAGCGAAATGCGCAGCCGCTTAGAAAAGATATACGAAGGCGGAGGTAAGAAAGCTGTAGATAGGCAAAAAGAAAAAAATAAGCTCACGCCTAGAGAAAGAATTGAATACCTCACTGATGATGGTAAACCATTTATTGAAATAGGCGCCTTTGCCGGTTATGAAATGTATGCTGAATATGGTGGTTGTCCTGCGGGTGGTACCGTGGCAGGTGTAGGATATGTGAGCGGCAGGCAATGTATCATTGTCGCTAACGATCAAACGGTAAAAGCTGGTGCATGGTTTCCTATTACTGGTAAAAAGAATTTACGTTTGCAGGAAATGGCAATGGAGAATCGGTTGCCTATCATTTATCTTGTTGATAGTGCCGGTGTTTTTCTTCCCATGCAGGATGAAATATTTCCCGATAAAGAACATTTTGGAAGAATATTTAGAAACAATGCACAAATGAGTGCAATGGGTATTACACAAATTGCTGCCGTGATGGGTGCCTGTGTTGCCGGTGGTGCGTATCTGCCCATTATGAGTGATGAAACGCTGATGGTAGAAAACAATGGTTCCATTTTTTTAGCAGGCCCTTATTTGGTGAAGGCAGCCATTGGTGAAGATATAGATGCAGAAACATTGGGCGGAGCTGTTACACATACAGAGATTTCAGGTATTGCTGATTATAAATTCAAGACAGAAAAAGAATGTTTAGATCATGTGAAGCGAATGATGAGTATGCTGGGTGAAAAAGATAAAGCAGGTTTTGATCGTATTAAGTCTGTTGCACCGAAAAAAAATCCACAAGAGTTATACGGAACTTTCCCCAATGATGGCAAGCCATATGATATGCTTGAAATCATTGAACGTATTGTTGATGATAGCGCCTTTGAACAATTTAAAGAAGACTATGGCAAAACAATTGTTTGTGGTTATGGAAGAATTGATGGCTGGGCTGTGGGGATCGTAGCGAATCAACGTAAGATTGTAAAGAATAAGAAAGGAGAGATGCAAATGGGCGGCGTAATTTATAACGATAGTGCCGATAAAGCTGCACGGTTTATAATGAATTGCAATCAAAAAAAGATACCATTGGTTTTTCTACAGGACGTAACAGGCTTTATGGTAGGTGCAAGAAGTGAACATGCAGGTATTATTAAAGATGGAGCAAAATTAGTGAATGCAGTTGCTAATTCAGTTGTGCCTAAGATTACTATCATCATTGGTAATTCTTATGGTGCCGGTAATTATGCCATGTGCGGTAAGGCTTATGATCCACGATTTATTTATGCATGGCCTACTGCTAAGATTGCTGTAATGGGTGGTGACCAGGCAGCAAAAACATTATTGCAAATACAGGTAGCAGCCATGAAAGCAAAAGGAAAAGAAGTATCTGCTGAAGAGGAAAAGAAATTATTAGATGAGATAAAAGGGAGATACGATCGTCAAACCACTGCTTATTATGCGGCAGCAAGATTATGGGTGGATGCTATTATTGATCCCATTGATACAAGAAAAGTAATTTCAGAAGGAATTAATGCAGCTAATCATAATCCGCATGCACCTGAATTTAAAACAGGCGTATTCCAGGTTTGATCAGAGCAAATCTGCTAATAGCAATAACTCATTCCGCTTGTATTCAGTTTTGATATCATCAAAGCATTTGGATAATTCTTCCAGCAACAGTTGAATGATGCGTTTTGTGTTCATCGGTTTAAAATAAGATGGAGAGAGCGGCATCGAAATTCTTTTGAAATAAGTCTCCACATCCCGTTGCGTATAAATCTGTCCGCTTAACGGATCTAAATAGAATACAATTTTCTGTGACGGATCTTTTGGCAACTCATCTAAGAAAGTATCATCTTCAAAATACGCTATGATAAATTGCTTGGGTATGTTGATAATTCTAACCGGTATATCCAGCATTTCACAAAGGGAAAGATAGAGAATGCCATTGGCCAATGAATTGCCTTTCTTTCCTTCCACTGATTTGTGAATTAAGAAATCATCGGGATGACCATAGGAAATTTCACTTCCTTTCAGTTTATAGTAATTATAAAGAATATTATTGACAACGTTCACCTGTTCCAATGGCGTTAAATAATTATTCAGCTCCAGCCATATATTGCGGCGAATCTTTTCTAATTCCTGGTAAACCGCTGTGGTGTTGAGATCGGGATACTGGTAACGGGCCACCAGCAACGCCCCATGAAACAAATCAGGATCATCCTGTTTGCTCCATTCATAAAATTCAGCCTGCAGTTCCTGGAAATTTAAACGGTGAATAAGCAGTTCAATTCTTTCCTGTACTTCTTCATTGGGAGTATTTTCCCAAAGATATTCTAAGTTGGGAATGATAGCTTTTCCAAATGAAATGATCTTATCACTAACGGTAATATAAACCTCTTCATCAGGGTCATCTATCAAATGCAGTAAGGCGGATATCTCGGTAGTTTCTTTCATTGGGTTTCTTTGATTATAAGACGAATGGGTTAACGGCTTCAATATCGCAACTACTATTAAATTTTACTTAAAATAGTTTTCCACACATTTATAAAAACTGTGGATGACGATTTTTATTGTGTAAATAAAAATGCCCCCCAACTTGTTGGGAGGCATTATAAAATATTGTGAGAGTAACTTTATGCAACTGCTTTCTTCACTAATGCAGCAGCTTCACTCAACAGGATAGCACTTTGCACCTGCAATCCGCTTTCATCAATCAGCTTCTTAGCTTCTTCTGCATTAGTTCCCTGTAAACGCACAATGATAGGCACATGAATATTGCCCATCTTATTATAGGCATCAATTACACCCTGCGCCACACGATCGCAACGAACAATACCACCAAAGATGTTGATTAGAATTGCTTTTACGTTGGTATCTTTTAAAATGATTTTGAAACCAGCTTCCACCGTTTGTGCATTGGCCGTACCACCTACATCCAAAAAGTTTGCAGGTTCACCACCACTCAGCTTAATCATATCCATAGTTGCCATTGCTAAACCGGCGCCATTAACCATACAACCAACATTACCATCTAACTTAACAAAGTTGAGATTGTATTTATGTGCTTCCACTTCAGTTGGATCTTCTTCGCTGATGTCTCTTAATGCTTCGAGGTCAGGATGACGCATCATCGCATTATCATCTAAATTCATTTTACAATCTACTGCAATGATCTTGTCATCACTTGTTTTAAACAGTGGATTGATCTCAAGCATGGCACAATCCAAACCCACATAGGCATTATATAAATTGGTTACAAACTTCACACAGTTTTTAAATGCTTCACCAGTTAAGCCAAGATTGAAAGCGATTTTTCTTGCCTGGAAACCTTGCAAACCACCGCCGGGATGAACCCATTCTTTAAATATTTTTTCAGGAGTATCATGCGCCACATCTTCAATGTTCATACCACCTTCGGTACTGTACATAATTACATTCTGACCTTTTGTACGGTCTAATAAAATGGAGAGATAAAACTCTTTGGTTGGATTAGGGCCGGCATAATAAACATCCTGCGCCACTAATATTTTGCTTACTAATTTACCCGCAGGCCCGGTTTGCAGAGTAACCAGCGTACCACCAATGATGTTACCGGCAATGTTCTTAATTTCTTCTGCACTTTTACCAACAGCCACCCCACGTTGTTCGGTCCCGATGATCTTACCCTTACCACGGCCACCGGCATGTATCTGCGCTTTTACAACCGCAAAGTTGTTGCCTGTCTGAACCTTTAATTGTTTGTATGCTTCTTCAGCTTTTTCGGGAGTATCCACCGGGATACCTTCCTGTACAGGGACATTGTATTTTTTGAGGAGTTCCTTAGCCTGGTATTCGTGTAAGTTCATGCGGAAAATTTTGGCGAATTTAGGAAGAAGTTGTGAGTTTTAAGTTCTAAGGTTTAAAGGGGTGCATCTCAAATTTTCGCTGCGCTGGAATTTATGTTTTACATATAATAGGTTGTTTATCCCCTCCTTTGGGAGGGGCAAGGACATTTAAAATATAAATATGTTTAAAAGGGGTGGGTGAAGCAACCGAAAGTTTGAGATGCACCCGTTTAAAGTTAATTAGCATGAAAATAACCTTAAACTTTCGGATAATAATTGTAAAGGGCAACTATTGGCCAGCAACCAGTTCACCCCCGGCGCTTTTTCTTCACTATATTCTGCTTTAGTTCAGTTGCCATGTCGGGTAAATAATACAGGATGACGCTTTCCAGTATTTCCATTCCCAGCAACGTCTCCTCCAGGGCCATGAGAGCTGGCAGGGACGTTGCGTCATCGGAGACATAAAGCCCGTAACTTCATTCCCAGCAACGTCTCCTCCCAGGCAAAGAGAGCAGGTAGGGACGTTGCGTCATCGGAGACATAAAGCCCGTAACTTAGCAATATGCCAGTTAAACGAACCATACCATATAAGTACGGCATCTATTCCATTACCTTCACCTTCACCTGCTATAACTGGTTGCCTTTAATTGAAATGACAAACGGATACGATATTGTCTATAACTGGTTTAATTAATTCAAGTTTCCTGTTTTAAACAATTGTTTTGATTTGATAAGCCATGATAAAGAGCAAAATCTTCAATAGAAACCCATTTAATGTAACTGCAT
>JACQDV010000060.1 GCA_016200915.1 Sphingobacteriales bacterium | reverse complement strand
CTCCATTTTTGAAAAAATGCCCATAAATCAACTGTTTCAGCAAACTCAATTACAATATTTCAAAGAACAAAATCATAACCAATTGAATATGTTTGACTAATAACGCAACGCTAATGAAAGATTTTATAAAACAAAAGGCGGAACTTAATTCTGGGTAGTGTCTCAATTTGAAATTTGACGTGCCATTGCTTTGATTTTTTCTGAACCACTGAGACAGAGAGGCACAAAGTTTTCACTGAGAGATTCCCTGTTTTGCGCTGTGTTCTATGTGTCCCCGTGGTTCAATTTTTTTAAACTGATACACTACCTAATTCCGCCTTTTGTTTAAAATGATACTTCATTCTTTACTTCCACTCTCGGTGGAATTAATTTATAAACCACCGGTGTTACAATTCTTGATAATAAGGTAGATGAAATTAATCCGCCAATTAATACTAATGCCAATGGTGATATGAGCGGATTGCTGCTTAATGCTATGGGTGTTAAACCGCCTATAGCTGTTAAACTGGTTAATACAATTGGTAAGAAACGTAATTCACCAGCCTGTTTGATGGCTTCATTTAATTCCATTCCTTCTTCTCTTAATTGGTTGGTGAAATCAACCAGCAAGATTGAGTTCTTTACTTCAATACCAGCCAAACCAATAAAACCAATGATTGCCACAAACGACATAGGATTACCAGTCGCCCACAACATCAACACGCCACCAATAATACCTAATGGAATTACAGATAGTACGATCAGTGTGCTTTTAAAAGTTTTAAACTCTAATATCAATACCATGATGAAAAGAAAAACAGTAGCGATGATGACTGTCATGAAGCCGCCGCCAAATGCTTCTTTTTCGCTTTCTGCTTCACCGGCTATTTGTACTTCATAACCAACCGGGAGCTTTAATGATTTTATATTTTCAGTAAATGTTTTATTCACCTGTTGTGCCAGTACACCTTTATCAGTAAAAGCTGTTACCATTACATAACGTTTCTTATCTAAATGTTTGATGGTAGAAGGAGAGGACTCAAACTCCAATTGTGCTACCTGGTTCAACGGGACAGGTGTACCGACTGCATTGTTGACAAAAATGTTATTGAAGGTATTAATGGTAGCAAATTTATCTTTTGGGGCATTAATCATTATATCAAAATCATCTCCATCTTCATCGGTGTACTTTCCTGCTGTTAACCCTGCGACTGATAAGCGAATTGTTTTATCAATGTCAGCAGTCAATATTCCTAATGTTCTTGATTTTTGTGTGTTGATGTTTAATCGGATATCACTTTTTAATACACCTACTTCATTGTTTACATAAATAGCGCCGGGAATTGATTTTAAAATGGATTCTGTTTTACCTGCCAGTGTTCTTAATGTATCCAAATTATCACCGGTAATACGAATGGCAACGGGTGCTTCCACTGGAGGTCCCTGTTCAAAATCTTTTACTTCAATTTTGGCACCGGCCACCATAATGAATTTCTCTCTTAATTTTTCAATCAACTTTTTCTTTTCTGTTGGACTAACATCATTCTGCAACTGTACAAAGAACTGTGCAAAATCCGGTTTATCATTTTCAGGAATTACGTTATAATAAATGCGTGGATTTCCTTTACCGACATTAGTAGCAAAATATTGTACCTGTTTTTCTTTCTTCAATTCACCTTCCACATACCTCGCCATT
Organism: Sphingobacteriales bacterium; assembly: GCA_016200915.1. Lineage (GTDB taxonomy): Bacteria > Bacteroidota > Bacteroidia > Chitinophagales > Chitinophagaceae > AWTP1-9. The sequence goes on along the minus strand of JACQDV010000060.1, from coordinate 10,016 downwards.
TTATCTGTTGTTTCCAGGTTGCTTTGCAATGGCATATTTACATTTACCAAAAACTGTGCTTTCTCTGAAGTTGGGAATAAACGGAAACCGATGATTTTAAAAATAGCCAGCGAACCACCAAACAAAGCAAGAGCAATGATTAATGTCATCAACGGATGTTTCAATGAATAATCTAATAAACGGGTATAGCTGCCGCTGATTAATTTTTTCAATCCACGTAAGAAGATATTTCCTTCTGGATTATGATTGGTCTTTAAAACTTTACTTGCCATAAAGGGTACAATCGTTAAGGAGACCAGCATGGAAGCAAATACAGATGAAATAACTGCCATCGGTAAACCACGAATGAACTCGCCGGATGCTTCGGGCATAAATACTAATGGAAGAAAAGCAATGATTAAAGTAGCGGTGCATCCCAACACCGCTAATCCAATTTGTTTGGTGGCTTCAATAACTGCAGTAGTTTTTGAATGACCTTCCCTCAACCATCGCTCAATATTTTCAACTACCACAATGCTGTCATCAACCAAAAGTCCCAGGGCTACTACCATTCCCACAATACTCAATTGGTTTAAGGAAAATCCCATCGTGTTCATCATAATAACACCTATTCCCAATGACAATGGTATGGCAACCATTACTACGACTGATGCCCGCCAGCCCAATGGAATTAATGTAATTAATACCAGTGCTATCGCAATCATAAAATCAACACCCAATCCACTTAATCTTTTGTTCACATTATCTGCCTGGTCAAAATGACGAATGAGTTCAATATTGGAAGGAAGCTTTTTTGTAAAGGCTTCAATAACCGGCAAGTATTCCTTTTGTGTATGCGCAATATTCTCTCCCGGTTTTTGTGCAGCTGTAACAAATACACAACGATGACCGTTCAATCTTGTAATATGTTTCTCTTCTTCATAATTAAAAGCAACATCAGCCACATCTTTTAAATACACCACATTACCATTGCCTGCATAAACAATCGTGTTCCTTATTTCTTCTAAGTTTTTATACTTGCCGCTGGTTTTTATATTAAATGTTTTTGTACCGGCTCTCACACTTCCGCCGGGAATATTGGCAGCTTCACTTTGTATATTACCAATTACATAGTTTAGTGGGATGTGTTGCTGTGCCAGTTTATCTAATTTTAAATCTACTCGTACAATTTGTTCCGGTACGCCATGATACTCAACTTTCTTAAGGCTTTTTATTTTTTCCAAATCTTCTTTTAATTCATCGGCATACAATTTTAGTTTTTCATTAGAAGCATTTTCAGATACTAAAGCAAGCTGTAATACATTCACATCCGTAGGTGTAACTTTTCTTACTTCAATGCTGTATAAATCCTGCGGAAGTTCATTGCGGATGGCATTTACTTCTCTCACTAACTCCTGGTACTTAGCTTCCACATCACTCTCGTATTTATATTCCACAATGATTACAGCTACACCATCATCAATTTTAGAAGTAATCTTTTTTAAATTCTCCAGCTCACTCACTCTTTTCTCAATCGGTTTCACCACTAACTCTTCCATATCTTTTGGACTGGTGCCGGGATATATAACTACAATAGGAAACTGTGGCGGATGTATTTCCGGGTCTTCCGCTCTTGGCATGGTGAGCAAAGTTGTTACACTCACCACCACTATCATTAAGAACACCACCAATGTAAACTGGTAGTTCTTTACAAAGAAAGATGTAATACGCATGATAAATTTATTTTGGAGTGATGAGTGTTATTGTTGAACAGTGATGGTTGAATTATCATTTAAATAAGGACTGCCGGAAGTGACCACATACTTATATCCCTGCAAACCGTCAGCGATATAAGCAGTGTTATTGCTAATATCGCTGATGATAACTTCCACTTTCCTTACTGTTTTTTTATCATCGGTTACAAATACATAACCTTTTTTACCGCTTGCTTCCAATAAAGCTTCGTAAGGAATACTAAACCCAACAGAAGAATGAGTGGGAACAATGGACACATTGCCAAACATTCCCACTGCCGGTTTTTCATTGCCAAAATCAATTTGCAACTCAACAGGAAATGAACCACTCACAGCATCTGCTGCTAATGCTTTTTTGCTGACAACAGCATTAAACGTTTTCCCGGGAAAAGCATCAACTATAATGGTAGCTTTATTGCCCACTTCAACAGAAGCCCATTCTTTATCACTCAATCCAGCTTTTAATATCCATTTGTTTTTTGCTGATAAAGCATTCAAGATAATAACAGGAGAACCGGAGGAAGCCAATTCACCGGCATTGCCATTTTTTTTAACTACAAAACCATCAACCGGTGAATAAATTTTTGAATACTGCTGATTGAATAATACCTGTTGTAAATTTTGCTTAGCAATATCAACACCGGTTTTAGCATTTTGTAATTGCTCCAGTGTAGCTACACTGTCTTTATATAAATTGCTGGCCCGTTGGTAATCCCGTTGTGCTTTTTCAACAGCTAATTGTACCTGCTGAACCTGGGCTGCTATTTCAACTGATTTTAAAGTAGCCAGTAACTGGCCGGCCTTTACTTTATCACCTTCTTTTACAAGGACAGATTCAATAACTCCTCCAATCTTAAAAGAAAGTTTGGCTTCATTTTCGGTTGAAACAATTCCTGAAGCTGTAATAGCAGCTAAATTAGTATCACTGTTAATGGCCATTAGTTTAACAGGAATAACATCTGTGTTGATAATAGATTTTGTTTCGGTGGCTTTGCTTTTGCAGGCCTGTAAAACAACAAAAGCGGCGATGGTATAAAATATGTTGCGCATAAAATATGTTTATTGGTTAAATGAATAAGAAGCGGTTTGTCTTTCATAATCTGCCGTAGCCGCCAGCAGCTTGAACTGGTTGATATTAGTTTGCAGCTTTGCATTGGTTAGCTGATTACGGGCATCTAAAAATTCAATGAAGCTGTTTACACCTTCATTAAATCCTTTATCAATGAGGTTAAAATATTTTTGAGAAGCTTCTTCTTCTTTTAAAGAAGCGAGATAGTTGTTGTAAGCTGTGGTGATATTATTATGACTAACAAATGCTGCCAGTTGTAATTGTTGTTTTACCTTATCGGTGGTAATATCAATACTCTTCGCATCCAATGTTGTTTGCTGAATCTTGTAAAGGTTCCTGTAACCGGTGAATAGCGGAACCTGTAATTGCAATCCACCGAGATAAAAGAACGATTTGTTGTTTACTTTAAAATCAAAACCCTGCGAAGCCAAATCTAAAAATGCATTTAGTTTAGGTGTTTTATATGCTTTATTCATCTTCAACACCTGCTGATTGATATTTTTTGCAGTAGATAAACTTTTTAATTCCTCTCTTGCGGAGACATCGTTGTTCGCATCTGCAAATAATAGTTCGGATGAAGTTTTAATATCAATGCTGATAACAGAGTCGGAGAGAGGTTTGTTGAGTAAGAAATTGAAATAAGCTTTGGCATTTTGCTGTTCATTTTTAGTGGAAGCCAGTTTGCTTTCTACTGATTTAACTTCACTTTCAGCACGGGAAACATATGCCGGTAAACCTTTGCCATTATTCAGCAGTGATTGATTGACTCTTAAATTTTGTTTTACTACTTCTAATGCATTTTCATAAATGGCAATGGCTTTTCCCGTCATTAAATAATTGTAATAAGCTGTTTTAATTTCTTTAATCAACTCCCGTTTATAAACATCCACTTCATTTTGCTGCAGTTTAATTTGCTCTTCCTTAATCAGGCGATTGTATTTAATATCCGTATTGATGATGGGCATGGTAGTTTTAATCCGCACATCATAAAAATTGTTAGGCAAAAACTGTTCGCTTACATTATTGATAGTGGGAAAACTATTGGTGCCTGTTAACTGGTTGAGTGTTTTATAAACCGGGTTCATTAAATCACCCACGGGAATATCAATGGTTCTTCCTCCTTTGGCTAAGGTATATTGCGTTTCAAACCAGGTGGTAGGCAAAAACAAACTCTTTGCTTCTTTCAGGCTCACCAAACTTTTTTCCAGTGATACATTTTTTTCTTTTAGTACAAGGTTGTTATCCAACCCTTCTTTGATATACTCCTGCGGTATATCCTGTGCAGCAACGCTTCCTGCAACAAAGAACAGGAGCAGCCATTGAATTGGTTTCTTTTTCATCTTTTGATAATCGGTGTTTATATTATGAACAATGTTCAGTAAATAGGCAAAAAAAATCAAAGTTTTTCCAGCATGTTTACGAAATACTTATATCCATGTTCAATTAAATCTTTAGGGTCAATATCATGATAAGCTTTGCACCTGTCACGGCAATATAAAGCGGCCATGCCATGCACACCCGACCAAATTGCAAAGGATAAATATTCTACATTCTTTCCTTTGAAATATCCTTCAATTTTACATTCGCTTAAAATGGTTTTCAGAAAATCAAGGGTGCGGTGACCCATTTTCCAGTCTTCATGGTCAGCTTCATGTTTAATGGGTGCCTGCATGATAAACATCAAATCATAAAAATCTTTGTTTTCAAAGGCAAATTCCAAATAGACACGACCGAGTGCCTTCAATCTTTCAAAGGGAGAGGAGACATGACCAAGCGGTTGCATTTTTTCCAGCATCCTGCGAAAACCTTCTTCATGCAGGGCATGAAAGATTTCATCCTTGTCTTTAAAATATAAATAAATGGTACCGGCGCTGTATTGAATTTCTTCAGCAATATTCCGCATGCTGGTATCGTAATAACCTTTCTCCAGGAAAATTTTCCTGGCCGCATCCAGTATCAGGCTGCGCATATCTTCTCTTTCTTTTTGTTTGCGGCTGGCGATTGTCATATGAAATTGATTGCAGGGCAAAAATAATGAACGGTGTTCAGTAAAACAAATATTTTTTAAGACGAACGGTAATTTTGACTTTGTAAGCGGAATTATACTTCCACATCCTGCAGCTTCACTTCTTCATAAAGCTTATGAATCAATCCATCAGCCAAACCAATCTTCGGGACAAAGATTTCTTCCGCTTCCGCCCAGCGCATTACGTTGATATAGATTTGTAAAGCCGGAACAATTACATCAGCCCTGTCTTCCCGGAGTTTATACTGCCGCATTCTTTCCGGTAATGCAAATGCAGATAATTCTTTATGGAATTCACGGAGTGTTTCTAAGGAAAGCGGTTTGCCTTCTTTTCGTTTACTCAACGAAAATACTTTGTTGATGTTACCTCCCGAGCCAATAGCAATTACTTTCTTATAATCTTTGGTGGCAAGCTTTATATAATCTTTCATCTCCTGCCATTGCTTTTCCTGTACCTGGCTCTTTAATAAACGGATGGTGCCGATATTGAATGATTCTTTAAAGATGAGTTTTGCTTCAGCAAAAAAAGTAAGTTCGGTACTGCCACCACCCACATCAATGTATAAATAGGAGTGGTCTTTGTCCATATTCTCAGCCACATGATTTTCATAAATCAATGAAGCTTCTTTATCTCCGCTGATGATTTCAATATCAATATCTGTTTCTAATTTAACCCGTCGAAGAATATCTTCTGAATTCTTTGCATCTCTCATCGCTGAAGTAGCCGCAGCAATTACATGTTTTACATCATATATATTGAGGAGATGACGGTAGGCTTTTATTGTTTCCACTACTTTCTTTACTTTGGGTTTGGATATTTCTCCTTTTTCAAATACATCAAAACCCAAACGAAGTGGCACACGAACGAGATTTAGTTTGATGAAATCGGGTTTGCCGGAAGGGGAATCAATAACATCAATGATCAGTAAGCGGGCAGCATTACTTCCTATATCAATGGCGGCTAATTTCAACGCTCAGTTATTTAGGGGTTAGTTTGATTTATATTGGTAACGTTATCGTTTGTCATATGCACCACCACCGCTTCATTTGCAGGCTGTGGATTGGCTTTGCGGTAAAGATAATTGTACACTTCCATTTGACTGCGTATCTTTTTCCCCTTTGTTTTCACATACTCGTTGCTGAGTTCATTGTCCCAAATCCTCGCTTTTACATTATCGTTTAATTGTATTTCGAGAAAATCTTTTAGTTCCTGTTTTAATCCATCTTCCACAATGGGAACAGCTACTTCTACCCGGTGATCAAGGTTGCGTACCATCCAGTCAGCAGAAGAAAGAAATACTTTTTCATTTCCATTATTATGAAACAACAATATTCTTGAATGCTCCAGGTATTCATCTACAATGCTGATAGCTTTTATGGGATGTTTAAATTTCTTTCCTTCTGTAAGCATGCAACAGATGCCACGAACAATCATCCTTATCTCCACACCGGCTTTAGCTGCCTCATATAATTTTTCAATGAGGTCTTCATCTGAAATGGAATTTACTTTTAGTGTAATGACCGCAGGTTTACCAAGCTGAGCATTTCTTATTTCTTTATTGATGAATTTATTTATTTCTCTACGCATGTTAACCGGGCAAACTAATAATGTTTTGCAGGCTTTAAGCAGTTGAAAATCTTCTTTAGCTTTTTCAAAGAAGTTAAAAACACGGTTAACATCCGCCATTATAAACCTGTCAGATGTAAGCAAACAATGATCACTATAAACAGCGGCTGTTCTTTCATTGAGGTTTCCTGTACTTACAAATCCATAATGAATAGTGTTGTTCTTTGTCCGTTTCTTGATCAGGCAAAGTTTTGCATGCACTTTCAGATTGGGAACACCGAGTAATACTCTTACGCCTTCTAATTCTAATCTTTCTTTCCATTCTAAATTCGCTTCTTCTTCAAACCTTGCTCTTAATTCCAGCACTACTGTAACCTTCTTTCCGTTTCTTACAGCATTAATGAGTGCATTGATGATTTTAGAATTTCTTGCCAAACGGTAAGCGGTAACTTTTATCTCTGTTACTTCAGGATCAAATGCTGCTTCTCTTAGTAAATCAATTACACTATTGTAAGAATGATATGGAATATGTAATAAAATATCTTTCTCCATTACTACTTCCGTAACTCTTAATATATTTTTTAAAAGCGGATGAACAATGGGTTTTCGTTTATCTACTTTTTGTTTTATTACCTGAAAAGGAAAATCCATAAAATGTTTAAAGTTATGGATGCGTCCACCAGGAATTAGATTGTCTTTGCTGCTGAGGTTGAGTTTGCGGATAAGATATTCCAATAAACCCGGATCAATTTCTTTATCATAAACAAACCGTACGGGTCTTCCTTTGCGGCGGTTCTTTAATCCTTTTTCCAGTGATTGTATAATGCTGGTCTGTACTTCGTTGTCAATATCTATCTCTGCATCCTTGGTTACTTTAAATACATGGGCAGAAAATTTATCGTAACCAAAATAGGAGAATACATTTGGTAAACTGTAACGGATTATATCTTCCAGTAAGATGATATAATGTTCATCGGGTCGGGGAGAAGGAAGTAATATAAATCTTGGTAAGTTCCTCGTTGGTACTTCAATCAAGGCAAATTTCCGGTTATAAGCGCTGTCCTTTTTTTCCATCACCACGCCGAGGTAAATGGATTTATCTCTCAGGTAAGGAAACTGCGGAATGGCTTCGACCATTAATGGAATTACTTCGCTGCGTACTTCTTCATCAAAATAATTGGCAACAAACTTTTGCTGTTCCCGGTTAAGTTGTTTTTCATTTACGATGAAGATCTTTTCTTTTCTTAATTCCTGTAAAATATTATTCCAGATGCGGTTGAATTCATTTTGCTGATCCAATACTGTGGTAAGAATTTCTTCGAGAATAATACCCGGAGAATTTTCCAGGTGCATTTTAGCTTTTTTGCCCAATTCAATCATTCGTTTGAGAGTTGCCACTCTTACCCGGTAAAACTCATCCATATTATTGGAAAATATTCCCAAAAAACGGATACGCTGACCCAGGGGCACAGCGGGATCGTTTGCTTCCTGCAGCACACGGGCATTAAAAGATAACCAGCTTATATCACGGGGAATCGTCTTTCGTTTCTTCTCAACCATAAAGAAATTTTCGCTGCTGTAAAATTAAGGAACAAAAGGCTGCATACTATTAAGCGTAAATGAAATTTATGATTTGCCCATAACTGTTACCTGGTAATGGAATCCTTAGTGTTGTTTTACTATTCCCGCAGGGTGTCCTCCGTGCCTTGTGAGTTGGCCAGGCATCCCGCCTCAGGCGGGACGGCATCAGGGAGCTACAGTTCATATACCGGACAATCGCTAAATTTATACTATGTCAGTCCGCCGGCAACTAAGCGAAAAAGATGGTTTGTATTTTATAACCTTTACTTGTTACAACTGGTTACCATTAATTGATATGATAGATGGTTACGCCCTTGTGTATAAACAATTTGATCATTTAAAAAGCAACGGTCATTATATAGTGGGTTACATAATAATGCCTAATCATATTCATACACTCATAGCAATTAAAAATACCGGCAAAACAATTAACAGCATTGTTGGTAATATAAAACGTTTTATGGCTTATGATATAGTAGAGCGGCTGGAACAGCAGGAAAGAAAAGATATTTTACAAAAATTGACTGATGGTGTAAATGCAGCAGATAAAAAGAAAGGGCAGCTACACCAGGTATTTGAACCTTCGTTTGATGCTAAATGGTGTTACAGTGATAAAATAGTATATCAGAAATTAGATTATATGCACATAAACCCCTGCCGTGGTAAATGGAGTTTGTGTGTATTGCCTGAAGAATACCTGCACAGCTCAGCAAAATTTTATTTAACAGGTGTGCAGGGCATTTATGAAGTATTGAGTTATATGGAACTGGCGGATATTGATTTAACCGATGGGGGAAAAGGGTTGTAAGAATAGCAATTTGATCTTTGTCTAACTGAAGTTATTGGGCAACATTATAAAACATGAGCTATGGTTCCCTGATGCCGTCCCGCCTGAGGCGGGATGCCTGTCAACCACACAAGGCCACGTAGGACACCCTGCGGGGATAGAAAAAACTCCAAATAGAGATCAATTAAATAATTTTTTAACAGGACATAGTATAAATGGTGGTTTAGGTTATTATGGAGGAGCTTCGGTAACATATTCACCGAGTACAAAGAGTTGGGGAGGAGGTATAGGAGTTTATTCTCTTCAAGTAGGCATTAGTTATAATTATACCCCATCTTTTTTAGTTATTGAGACCGGGGAAGAATGGTGAAGATTTGAAAATTGAACAGTTAATTAAAAAAACATTTCAAAACGTGTATATTTTATAATGAGAATTAAATCCTAAAACATGAACACCCCGAGATTTATATCCTTTAGCTTGCTAACAGTTTTTCTGATAATTTTTGGTCTTATTTGTATATTTAACACTCAAGCTATTATTCATTTTTTTTTAGTTCGAAATGGAGAAATCAAATCACAATTCTATAAAAATCAAGTAAAGAAGAAATGGTTTATTTTAAATATTAAGATTTGCGGTGGCGTCATGTTATTTGCAGCGATTATAATTATTAGGTATTTTTTTTTCGCCTAAAAACTTGGTAAGGCAGATTATGAAGCAAAAATGTAAACCAATAAAAAAACAAGTAGTGGTTCAAGCATGCAGCGGTGCGTTGTGTGTGGTGTGCTTGGACCCTACCGAAATGCATACCGAAGCTATTAATTAAATTGTCACCAATAAGGGGTCAATTATTCCCAGCAACGTCTCCTCCCAGGCAAAGAGAGCAGGTAGGGACGTTGCGTCATCGGAGACATAAAGCCCGTAACTTAGCTATATGCCAGTTAAACGAACCATACCATATAAATACGGCATCTATTCCATCACCTTCACCTGCTATAACTGGTTGCCTTTAATTGAAATGACAAACGGATACGATATTGTCTATAACTGGTTTGATTATTTAAAGCAGCAGGGGCATTATATAACCGGCTATGTCATTATGCCCAACCATGTGCATGTAATCATCGGTTTCCGGCAAACGAAACAGGATATTAATACCATAATTGGAAACGGCAAACGGTTTATGGCGTATGAAATAATAAACCGTTTAAAAGCGAAAGGAGAGAATGAGTTGTTGCAAAAATTGGAACAAAAT
>JACQDV010000058.1 GCA_016200915.1 Sphingobacteriales bacterium | reverse complement strand
CACTTTTTGATTTGAAAAACTTGCGGTAATTTTAGTCATAGCGTTTAGAGTTTTTATTGTGATTAATAAATTGTAGCTCTTAAGTTATTTAAGATTCTACTTACCTCTAAACGCTTTTTTTATTGCATAGGGGCTTTGTGTTATGTCGGCGGACAGTAATGCAGACTTCAGCTTCGGTTAAATATCGGCGCTGGTTCCGGCTTGACGTTATGAATTTAGCGATAGGAAAATCAATGAACATTTGTAAATTTAATTGAGCATTTGTTCTCGGCGGACGATTTTCAAATTCCGCCACAAACACAAATGCCCGACGTTGTAGGTAATCCTGCGACGGGCTGACGGAACAACAATCAACTTCAATAGATAATTTCCGCAGAGTTTTACTACACATTGCAACGCATCAGGTGAATCTGTATGCGAATAAATTTTATTGTTTATTATAAACCCAATTATAAAACCAAAAACCCACAACATGCAAAGATTAACTATCACATTTATTATTGTATTGGCAGGAAGCGTATGCTTCGGTCAAAATAGCCAATTCAAAAAAGGGCAGATTGACATTAATGCTGGCATCGGATTTATTACACCACTTTTTGCTATTAGTGGCTATGATGTAAAAACAAAAACACCGCCAATCTCAGTAACTGCTGACTATGGGATAACAGAGGAATTAAGCGTTGGCTTATATGTTGCGACCGCAAAAGACAATGTTTACGGCACACTATATGATTTAAATACCGGAAATTCTTTCTATGGAAAACAAAGTACTGTTAGTCATTTTCTAATTGGAGGCAGGCTGCTTTATCATTTTGAACTTAATCCAAAGTTTGACACTTATGGCGGTGGCATGCTCGGATATAATTCTGTAAAAGAAAAAGCCGAACCAAATATTCAATTAATTGGAGAAACTGACACAAAAGGATTCACTTATACACTGTTGGTTGGTGGACGATACCGATTTGCTGAACATATAGGGGGCTTTCTTGAATTAGGCTACGGTGTTACAGTAATTAACCTTGGATTAAACATTAAACTATAAATCACTAAAAACTATTTTACATGAAACGTTACACACTTATTATGCTTGTATTTACAGCATTTGCTTCACCAATCAAATCTCAAAATAAGATTGACACAGTAACAAACAAAACTGTTATTCAATTAAAAGGTGCTGGGCTTAGCAGTGATATAATAAAAGCAAAAATTCAAGGTTCTGTTTGCAGCTTTGACCTTTCTACAGACGCCTTAATCTCTCTAAAAAAAGCTGGCGTACCTGATGATGTAATAACTGCGATGCTTAATAAAAATAATGCCTTATCTAATACTGCATCAAATTCAAATAACAATACCACTCCTGCTGACTCTGTAAAAAATGTTGCCCCAGGGATATATTACTGCAAAGGAAAACCATGTGATTTGATAGAACTTGAAGCCTCTGTATATTCACAGGCGAAAATGGGTTCAGGCATCTTAACATCTCTTACTTACGGAATAGCTAAAACAAAAATGAAAGCAACACTAAGTGGTGATAAAGCAAATCTTCAGTTAGAAGAAATGAATCCTTCATTTTATTTTTATTTTGACAAAAGCAACTCAAACAGCTTCGGCAATAATGGTGCACAATCTTTTTGGTTTGCGTCGGCAACAAGCCCTAATGAGTTTCTCTTGGTAAAGTTTACTGCTACAAAAAAAAGCAGAGAAGTCGTAACAGGCTCGTGGAATAGTTATGCTGGAATGTCCTCGGGCATAGATGATGATAATAAAATATCTTTTAAGTACGAGAAAGTTTCACAAGGTGTGTACAGAGTTTACACAGAGCAACCACTAAAAAAAGGAGAGTATTGCTTTATGTACGCTGGCGGTACAGCTACATACGGTGGAGCACCTTTGCAAAAGGTTTATGACTTTGGAGTTAAATAACCAGCATTTTTGTACCTTGCAGACATGAAGGTTTATACAGACACCTCGGTAATTGGTGGCTATTTTGACAAGGAGTTTCAAGAATGGTCAGTTGCACTTTGGAATGAATTTATTGCTGGTTCAAAGCAAATTATGCTGTCAGACCTGACTGCACAAGAACTTGAATTTGCAAGAGAAGAAATCCGAAATCTTGTGACCAGTATTCCTGAAATAAATCGAGTGGACATAATCGTTGATGATGAAGCTATTAAACTTGCAGAGACCTATATTACTGAAGGTGCGTTGACGAACAAGAGTTACAACGATGCTTTGCACATAGCACTTGCAACATTAAACAATGCAGATGTTTTAGCAAGCTGGAACTTTAAACATATTGTAAACCTTGACAGAATAAGATTGTACAACTCAATTAATCTGCGTTTTGGTTACAGATTAATTGAAATAAGAACACCAAGAGAAATATTAAATCTGACAGATAATGAGTAAAGATAAAAATACAATACAACCTATCGCTGGATTAGATGCAGTTAAGATGATGAGAGAAATCCGTGAGAAGTTAAGTGAAAAGTATTGGAAGCATCCTGACATCTTGAAAAAGGAAATGGAAGAAATAAGAAAGAAGTATCATTTTAAGTTAATGGTTACTCAATAACTATTTGACACTTTCCTTCTCATTAGACACATACTTTCAATTCGACACACCAAGAGGAAGGGCATACCTACAACATTGGTATTGCCAAAATGCAGGCTGACTGAAGCCGTGTTTCAACTGTTGTAATTCTGTTGGACTGTATATCCAGCTTGACCTTATCTATTTAGCTATGTGCATATCATCATCTTTTTTATCTTTTCGCTATCAGCTTCGGTTCGGGCTTGACGAATAAAGCCAAGCATTAATTCTTAACTTCAACTTTATATTTTCAATCAGCAGCGGTTGTGGGCAGACGGAATACTAATTCCCAAACTGCATAAAGCCATGTTCATTAGCGGTCAGGCTAAAAGACGACCCAAAAGACAAACAGACAATTTTGAAAAACTTGGACATAAATAAAGTATTCAACGTAACGACAGACAAACAAAAAGTAATTTGTCCACCAGAACAAGTCTTTGTCAGACCAGATTTTGACTTTCTATTGACCATTGGTGGCGACTTAATTGATGATGAAAAAGAATATGACAAGTTTAAAACTACTCTAAGCAATATTGGCGAAACAGAGTTTTACATTCAAGAAAATTTAGGAGCAACAATTACAGACAGAAACGAATCTTATCAAGTAATTATACATCTAACAGAAAGCTACAAATAATTTCAAGAAAAAGTAAGAGCATTTGAACCACCATTTGGATGGACTATTAATCACTTTTTCATTTATGGACAAAATGAGAATTGGGGAATTTACATTGCTGAATTTCCAACAATTAATATTATCGGTTGCGACAGAAAACTTTCCGACAAATTCAGACAAACTTTTTCAATTAGTGAAAATGGCTACGCTGACTTGAAAGAATTTATTGCGAGAGCGTTTCAGTCAAATCCGGACAAATTAGAAAAATTTACAACAAATTATAAACTTGAAGATAAAGACTGACATAATTTCCTTCCCCGCAACGTCTCCCCCATGCCATGTGCATTAGCCGGGACGTTGCGTAATCAGGGAACTACAGCACATAATTTCCACTACAGTATTTCAAATGCCACACCGTCCATAGCCATCACACAAGGCTCAGCATGAGACAGTGTGGGGAATATTAGGTTCTTTCCCCGCACGGTTTGGGCCAGCCCTTCAATTTTCAGCTTTACTCCTTAACTTCATCAACCTGTTTAAATCAAACCTTTGTCCCAGGCCGAATGGTCAATAAATTCCTGCCTTTGAAAATACCTGTTCCTTATACAAAATCATATGCTCATTCAATAAACAACGTACATAAATGATACCCGAAACCATTTACCTTGATAAAGCAAAGCAATACCTGGATGCATGGAACCGGCTCGATGCTGATGCCATTATTAATACATTCGCTGCCGGCGGCATCTACTCCGATCCTGCCTCCGGTGAAATTTCAGGCGAAGCAATCGCCGCCAATGCAAAGCGGTTATGGACTGCCTTCCCCGACTTATCATTTGACATAGTGAGCCTTGCCGAAGCCGGTAAAGGAAAGGTAGCGGCAGAGTGGATAATGAAAGGAACCAACAAGGGATCCTTTAACGGCTTACCACCCACTAACCGCATCATTTCACTACCCGGGGCAGATGTAATGGAAATAGGAACAGATGGCATCAGGCGTGTAAACGGTTACTTTGATACAAAGACATTGGCGGAACAGTTAGGATTGCAGGTATTGATTCAGCCACATAAACTGGGGCCTTTTTCTTTTGGATTTTCCGCTAGTGTTCAATCGGGCAATAAAACAAAACCCGGTGCATTTGGTATCACTACTATTTGGAACGCCGACGCAGATACAGCAGAAATCCGTGAGTTGACCAGGAAAACTGCTACCGAGATGCTGGGCATGGAAGGATTTATTGGATTAACTACTATGAGGATTGGCGACCGTGGCATAACGATCTCTGCCTGGGAAAAGCCTGAGCAAATCATGCAGTTAAGAAAAGGAGGCACACATGCGGAAGCTATGAAAAGATTCTGGGCTGAACTGAGCCATTCAGCCTTTACCAGTGTATGGGTTCCGCATCATATCAACCCCATGCTTATCAGGTGTACTACCTGCGGTAAAATGAATGCTCATGATATAAAATCGGGTGTGTGCAGTTGCGGTGAGACATTGCCGGAAGCCCCAGCCTATTATTAAAGAGAAATGCGATAAACTTTTTATTGCTGAAACGGTTACTATGTGGCTTACGGGGTAGTCGGCTATTACTAACTATCCCACCACATAAATCAAAGAAGAACAACGCTTCTTCGCTCCCATCAGCTTCAGTTTGGGCTGGACATTTTCTGTTCAGTATTATTTCTTAACTTCAGCATTAACAAACAATCGGCTGGACGTTCCAGGCGGATATAGCAACAATTCCCCGCCATCGCAAATGTTCAGCCGTAAATACAATGCACTTTAGAATTTCTACACATTAACAATCATAACATGAAAGTTTTTATTCCACTGCTAATTACAACAATGATATTCTCCTGCACTCAAAAATCAAACAACGCTTTGAGTGAAGAGCAAAAGAAACAAATACAGAACGAAATTCAACCCGTAATTGCACAGCTTTATGAAGCTGCCGCCCATGTAGATACAACGAAACTCTATGAGATATTTTCGTTTGCAGATAATTTTACATATATAGAGATCACAGGAACATTTTATGACCAAGTAGTCTATAAACAAATGGTTGGTCAATTTTGGGGACAGATTACGAGTGAAATGATTGCGAAGGGTACGGAAAAATACACCTATTTAAGTGCAAATGATGTATTATGGAGCTATTCCGGCGCAATAACAGTTACATTCAAAAACGGTCAGCAGGCAAAATATGATCCATTTGGTATGTCATTGCTATTCAAAAAGACAAATGATCACTGGAAAATCGTCTTCGTACAGGAATCAACCCAGGAACCTGTTCAGGCAGATACTACTAAACATTAATTTTATCAGGCAAATACGTCAGAACGTTTTTAGTTTTCATACTACAGCATTCTTCTTTTCCTTCCCAGCAACATTTCCTCAATGCCCAGTGCATTAGCTGGCATAACATTTTTCTACCCCACCACATAAATCAAAGAAGAACAACGCTTCTTCTCTCCCATCGCTTTCAGATTGGAGATACAACCGGTAATAAAGGCACCGAGCAAATTACCTTTCCCGTTCTTATACTTTTCACTCAGCATAGCAACATAAAAACTGTCGAACCACATGGGCTTTATGGCAGTTAGTTGCAGGTCGTGCTGTTGCAGTAAGCTCTCCATGCTTTGCGGGGAGAAATGATAGAGATGGCGTGGTACATCATAAGCCGCCCAGTATTCCTTATAATGGGCAGCATCATGACTGGTGTAATTGGGTACGGCAATTAATAGTTTGCCACCGGGCTTTAAATAAATTTTCAGTTGCTGTATATAATAATGCAGTTCATGCACATGTTCCAGTACATGCCACATCGTAATGGCATCAAATTGCTGTGCCGGTAGCTCGTTAAAGTTTTCTATGGGTTCTAAATCCAGTCCATATAATTCTTTTGCTTTGGCTCTTGCATTGGCATCTGGCTCTAATCCTCTTACTGTCCATCCTGCCTTTTTCATCGTATCAATAAAAGCACCGGTGCCACAACCAATATCGAGTATGGTGCCGCTTTGTTTATTGGTAACCTGTTTTACGAGGTTCAGCTTTCCTTTCAGTGTTATCTTTCTTACACGGTGATAGAGTGAGTTAATAATTCCTTTTTTGGTATCGCTGTGAGAGATATAATCAGCACTCTGGTAATATTTACCAATCGCCTCTTCATCTGGCGCCTCCTGTGTAAAACGATGTGTACAGTTGCTGCAATGCCAGATGGCAAAGCTTTCACCCGATACAGTATAGTCTTTTGCATTGAGTATAGGAGCAATTTGTTGTGAGCCGCATACGGGGCAATCAATATAATGCACGATAGTTTTTGGTTTGTGGTTTATGGTTTGTTGTTTGTGGTTGCTTATTGTTGGTTGCTGGTTACTTGTTGCTGGTTATTCGTTATAAGTTTTTAGTTCTAAGTTCTGGGTTTAAGTTGATAGAACTTGTTCATGGTTCATGGTTCATTGTTGATAGTTCACAGGAAGAAGGTTTTATTGACCATTCACCATTGACCACTCATTATACTGCCGCAGATTGCGTCATTGCGTTATTGAGACATTGTCACATTGGCTAATTATCAAATTATCTAATTGGCGTTACGTTTTGCTGATTACCACTTCCCTTAGCCGTCCAGTGATTATTGGAGTAACTGTATAGTATCAATCCCAATGCTATTACAGCAATGGCAGCGGCCCATGCCCACCATCTATTATTCGTTCCTTCGTCAAGCTTATTAAGCCATGCATTCATCTCCGTATTCGTTTTTTCTTTATCACCTACCAGCATGGTATGCGTAGCATCTTTACGGATCACTCTTTCGGCCATCACGGGTTTTAGCATCATGTTCTCTGCTACTTCAATATCTAATTGCAGATCGCCATCTTCACCGGTCTTTAATATTCCCACACCAGGCAAATTCATCTCCTTACGATGAACTAATTGTCTTTTTATATTGAGACAATAACTTCCTAACTGCTGTTTGGCCTCTTCAGTACTGATTTGTTTTTTACGGGCAATAAAATTGATAAGCGATTCCACATTGCCAACTTCATTATTCACTAATATCCATTCCTGCTGCGGGGGATAAAACAGTTTCTCTGAAAAATCTGCTTTGGCTGGTTGATTGCTCAATACAATTTCGCCAATACCGGGCAGCGGTAATTCATGATGCTGTGCTATATATTCCTGTAACAGTTCCTGCATTGAGGTTAACGGTTTTGATCAAAGTTAACGATAACACCGCCAACGAAATTAAATCCTAAAGACTGGTATCCGTTCCAGCGCTGATAATGCCTGTTGAGTATATTATTAAAGTTGGTAAATACATTGATCATTTTAGTGGCTTTAAATTCCACACCGGCATTTAAGTCCAGTGCACCATCTAAGCGGTAATCCACTTTATCGGGTGTTTGATATTTACCACCACGCCATGCAAACAGATCACCTTTGATCCATACATCTTTCACTGGCTGCCAGCGTAACATGGCATTGAGTTCGATGGGTAATAAATGCCAGGGTTTATCTTCTGTTTGAATGCTGTAGAAACTATAATAGTTGAGGGCAGCAGAGAGATTGAACTGGTCTTTCACCACATAACCTAACTCACTGTGCAGTTGCAATGCCTTTAATTTATTTTCTCTTGCTACCTTAAAGATGCGGGGATTGGCACTGTCGTTTTTATACAGGGCCATATCATACCAGGTAATAGCAGCGGCTTTAATATTATAGTTGAAATGGTTGGCCACACTTCCTTTAAATCCTGCATAACGTTCCAGCACTTTTGTATTGAACTGTGTGAGCGGCTGGGCAATGTATGGATTGACAGCTGCAAGGTTCTGATAATTGTTTTTGATATAATAACCTATCCAGCCAGCCTGAAAAACAAATTTTTCTTCCTGTACCCGATATTCACCTCTTATATCGGGCAGGGTATTGTAGATGCTGTTGTTCCAGGTAGGTTTAATACCGAGATTAAGATAAAAATCAGGCGTGGTCATTAAGAATGCTCCGTTGATATTATAAATATTATTGCTGAAAGATTCCTTATCAGCTGGTTTATACTGTGTCATGTTAGCGGTGGCGCCTAACTTAACACCAAAACTTTTGGTCACTCTTTTTTCAACAGGAATATCCAGCACGGCATTGCTTTCTGTTCCTTTACGATTATCGGTAAAGATGTTGATGTTAAGATCTGGATTATAACTGATGCCGAGTGGATTGACAAAAGCATTCTTAAACCCTGCCTGCACATTTACTGTTTGAAACTGGTTTCGCACATCATCTTTGCTTAAATGCTTTGCCATAGTATCGCCATACTGATAATAGGTATCCTGTTTATAACCGGCTTTACCATACCATTCTAATTTATTAGTTACAAAGTTTCCGTTCAAACTAAAACTACTCTGGCTGTATTGCTGGTAAGGCAGTTTTCCTTTGGATGAAATATGATTGGCAAATAAGTTGACATTAGTTTTCTTTCCATCGCCAAAACTAAATCCCGCTTCTATATAAGGTGTGCTGAAATTGCCAAAGCCTGCTTTTACATAATTAGAATTATGACTGGGACCATTGGTATCAATTTCCATTGCCAATGGTTTTAATGTAACCGGCTGATAAGAGAAGAACAAATTTTGTGAAGGAATATTATAACTGAGTTTGGGTGTACTGTTATCAGCGGGTAATTGTGTGGCAGAGAAATTGATCTTGGCTGCATTGCGTAATACCGGTTTAAAAGAAGAAGTGATATCAATAGAGCCACCTTTCTTAATAGTATCTTTTTGTGCATTTGCAGCAACGCCGATAGCCAAAAAACAAATTGCCAAAAACAAACTTATATTTAATGTCCTTATCATTTTCAATTATAAATTTTCAATTATCAATTAACCTTCGATCCTTCCGCTTCCAATGCTTTTACTTTATCCAATTTTTGCTGTGCTTCATTCTTCAGTTCAAGATTAGTGGCGTTGTCCACAATACTTTGATAGGTAGCCTTCGCATTGAAATAATCTTTCTGTGCCGTATAGACATCACCTAATAAAATGTAAGCTTTTGTTACCCAGTAATCGTAAGAACCACTTTTGTTGATCACTTCAAAAGCTGATTTCTCTGCGTTACTCAAACTATTGAGAGAATAATAACAGGCAGCAATCTCATATCTTGCTTCTGCCGCCCATGAACCTTTATTTAAAGTAATTACCTGTTTGAAATTATTGATAGCCTGGTCGTACTGCTGCTGCAACTGGAAGTTTTTAGCGGTAACCAAACTACCCAATGCTTTATCATCACTCGTTACACCTTTATTCGCCAGGAGTTCTCTTGCTACTTCTGCGGCTTCTTTATATTGTTTCAGTTGATAGTTGCAACGCAGCAAACCTCTTCTTGATTCTAATTGATTTTCCGTAGTAGAAGCAACGGAACGGAGTTTTTCATAATAAGTTTCAGCATGCGGGTAATCCTGCATTTCAAAATAATAAATACGGGCAGCCTGCAATGCTGCTTTCTCTAAATAATTACTGTTGCCTTTATTTACTACTGCTTCATATCCTGCAACTGCATTTTTCCAGTCTTTACGTTGTGAGTAGCATTCCGACTTAAAGTAGTAAGCTTTTACTGCATTGGCACCATCAGGAAATTTGCTGAGGTAATTATCAAACTGATCAACAGCACCCGGGCAATCACCATTGGTATATTTTAATTCTGCTGCGGCATAGGTAAGCGAATCAGCTTCACTTACATTTACATCTTTACCGGCACTCTTTACAAAATCAACATACTCATTAGGCTTGCCCATCTCCACGTAGATCGCTTTGATGTTTTGCATTGCTTCATCCGATTCAGGTGAGTTGGGATATTGAGTGATGAGTTTTTTATAAGCATCCAATGCTTCAGGATTCTTATCAATATTATAATACACCAATCCTAACCGCAGCAATGCTTTTGGTTTTAAAGAAAGATTGGTAGAGCTGAGTACATTATTTAAATAAGGAATCGCTTCACGGAATTTTTCATCAGCTATTAATGTATTGGCGATCTCCATGTTGCTTTCGCCAATCAGTTCACTGGATGGATACAATCGTTGCAAATTGGTTAACTGCTTTATCTTTTCAGATGGATTGTTGATACCGGTGATCATTGCTTTTTGAAAAGCAGCATAATCACTGTTGGGCCATGAATAGTTGATCACTGTTTCATACATTCCCTTTGCTTTGGAATAATCTTTATTCATGTATATACAATCGGCTGTGCGGATATAGGCATCCTGGTCAAGTGCATTAGATGTAAGTGAAACTTTAGAAACTACTTTTTGAAAATAACCCAATGCCACATTAAAGTTTTCTTTGCGCAGGTAACTATAACCTAAATCATAATTCGCTTCTTTGGTGCCGCTTCCCTCCTGTCCGGGATTACCACTCGCATTGAAAGCATTCAGATATTTTACCGCATCATCTATTTTATTATTACGGTAGCTGATCTCTCCTTTCCAGAAATTGGTCATCGGCAATACCGGTGCATTGTAAGGATCTTTTAAAATTTTATCCAGCAATTCTTCAGCTCTTCCTGTTTGCTGATCGTTGATGTATTCAACTGCCCTACCGTATAATATTTTTGGATATAGCTTTTTTGTTGATTCTGATTTATTGGGCAATGATTCCAGCAAAGTGATGGCATCAGCATAGTTGCTGGTGTTGGTGAGTACCGCTACTAACAACTCTCTTGCTTCATCAGCATAAGTGGAATTAGGATATTCATTTAAGAAGTTCTTAAACTCTTTCAGCGCCACATCTGTAAAACCTAATTCATAAGAAAGCTTGGCATAATTGAATCTGGAAATTTCTTTTTGTTCTTTGTTGCTGCTGCTGGCTGCACAAAAAGCAAAAGCGTTACGGGCATTGGCTTTTTGATTGGTCTTTAAATAAGCATCACCCAGCAAATACATCGCATTCTGACTGAGTGAATCTTCTTTGCCGCTTAATTGCTTAAATCCATCAATTGCTTTATTCAGCTGACCGGCGGCATAGTAACAATAACTTACTTCATATAAATTTTCCTTGCTTACTTTTTTTGATTTACCCACATATTCTTCCAGGTAAGGCAATGCTTTAGCAAATTCTTTTTTTTCAAAGTAAATATGACCGGCCAATTGTTTTAATTCCAAATCATAATAACTGTTTCCCTTTTTAATGGCTTCTTCTGCTAACTGCAGTGCTTTATCTTTTTCACCACGGAAATAATAGATATTGATGATATAAAAAGGAACCACCCTACCATAAGAAGGATGATCTTTTACCTGCTGAAAGGCTTCCAGTGCAGCAGCATAATTCTTATCATAAAAAGAAATAAAGCCATAATAATATTGTGCATCTAATTGATACCCGCTGCCCTTTACCTGTCTTACTGCATCAAATAAAGGTTTTGCCTGTGCAAAGCGCTGCAGGTTGAAATAAGAATACGCTAACTGATATTTCTGTTCAACTACCTGGTCGTTGGTGAGGTTTTCAATATTGGCTGTTTCAAAATAATCAGATGCATTACGAAAATCACTTTTACGGAAATAGTATTGTCCCAGGTAAAAACTCAGTTGCTGAGCCCTTGGTTCGTTGTGTACTACTTCAATATATTCTTTGGATGGGTCTTCTGCTCTCGGGTCATTCATCATCAGCATACAGGCATTGAGATAAAATTCAACATCCTGCACCTGTACAGTTTTATTGGAATAATCAGCTGAAGTGATGGATTGCTTCAGATCCCTCAACAATGGCAAAGCCAGGCTGAACTGTTCTTTCTGAAAATACTCCTGTGCTTTTTTGAATTTGGACTGCGCATCCGTATAGATAGCTGTTTGTTGCGCAAAAGAGGCGTGGTAAAAAAATGTAACGAGTAGTAAACCAAAAATCCTTTTCATGTATCCCTGATGTTGCTTTAAGAACGAAACTGGTTAGTAATTATTTTACGTATCATCTGCTGAACTGTTACACAATGCGCCAAAGATACTGATAAGCAATTTGGCAAAGACTATTCCAAATACTTGTGGATAAAAGGTGATGAACCCTTATTTTTGACTTTAATTAAAATTCTCCCAATGAAAAAATTATTATCGACGAGTTATACTGATCTCACTTTTAACATTTCGTTATTTCTTTTGAGGGTAGTTCCGGGGCTGATGATAATGGTGAATCATGGTTATGATAAGCTGGTTCACTTTGCTGATAAGAAGAATAAGTTCATGGATTTTTTAGGATTAGGCAGCACCACTTCATTAGCATTAGTAATATTTGCTGAATTCTTTTGTGCTTTCCTCGTGATACTTGGCTTGTTCACCCGTTTCTCTGTGTTACCATTGGTAATTGAAATGGCGGTAGCATTATTCAAAGCCAACAATGGTGAAATTTTTAATGGTGGAGAAGATGCAGCTTTATTCTTAACCGTATTTACTGCTATCTTATTAGTAGGTCCGGGCAAGTATAGCGTAGATGGAATCATGGGGAAGTAGAATTAAACAATTAGCCAATTTGAAAATGTGCCAATGAAATAATCTGCGAATCTGCGGCTGAAGAGTATTTATGATGAATTTTGAATGTTGAATTTTAAATGATGAAATCCCTTTCCTATGAACGATGAACCATCAACTATGAACATCACCAGCAACCAGTAACCAATAACCAACAACAAGCAACCAGCAACCACCATGTTTGAAGCATCAACCAAAATAAGAGTACGCTATGCAGAGACTGACCAGATGGATGTAGTGTATCATGGCAATTATGCTCAGTATTTTGAAGCAGCCCGTGCTGAAGCGATCCGTGATTTGGGTTATACTTATAAAGATATGGAGGCGATGGGCGTAATAATGCCGATTGTGGAATTGCATGTGAGGTTTATTCGTCCGGCGCATTATGATGATTTGCTAACAATCAAAACTATTCTTAAAGAATTACCAACCGATCACCGCATCGAATTTCACCAGGAAGTATATAATGAAAAAGAAAAACTACTCACCGTAGGACGAGTAGTTTTATATTTTATGAATGCTGAAACGATGGAGAAAACCGTAATGCCCTCAGCACTGCTTCAAAAAATTGAATCGTATTTTAAATAACTCCATTAGTAAGCCTGTGCAAACAATACTCTTTGTTTGGAAGGCTTGCCACTAAACACACAAACACCATTCTCGGCTTCATTATTTAAAGGAATACAACGGATGGTTGCTTTCGTAGCATCTTTAATAGCTTCTTCTGTTCCAGCGGTACCATCCCAGTGAGCAGAGATGAATCCACCTTTTTCTGTGAGTACTGTTTTGAAATCATCCCATGTATCAACTACAGTAATATGTCCATCCCGGTATTTCTTTGCCCGGTTATACATGTGCAGTTGAATTTCTTCCAGCAATGCTTTTACATAAAAGGCCAGTCCTTCAATGGGCACTGTTGATTTTTCTTTTGTATCACGACGGGCAACTTCTACTACATTATTTTTTAGATCTCTTGCACCAATAGCAATACGCACCGGCACTCCTTTTAGTTCATACTCTGCAAACTTCCATCCCGGACGATTATTATCATTATCATCAAACTTAACAGATATGCCCAGGTCTTTTAATTCACGAACCAATGGAGCAACTGTATTGGCAATTAATCCTTTTTCTTCATCTCCCTTAAATATAGGAACGATCACCACCTGCAACGGAGCAATACGTGGAGGCAATATCAAACCATCATCATCACTATGCGCCATTACCAATGCGCCTACCAAACGGGTTGATACACCCCATGATGTAGCCCATACATGTTCCAGCTGATTTTCTTTATTGAGGAATTTTACATCAAATGCTTTGGCAAAGTTTTGTCCGAGGAAGTGTGAAGTACCTGCCTGCAATGCTTTTCCATCCTGCATTAATGCTTCTATACAATATGTATTTTCTGCTCCTGCAAAACGTTCGCTTTCTGTCTTCACACCTTTTATCACCGGCACGGCCATATACTCTTCTACAAAAGTTGCGTAAACATTGAGCATTTGTTCCGTTTCATCAATCGCTTCCTGTTTGGTTGCATGGGCAGTGTGTCCTTCCTGCCACAAAAATTCTGCTGTACGCAGGAATAACCTTGTACGCATTTCCCAACGCACTACATTAGCCCATTGATTTATTAATAAAGGAAGATCACGATAGCTTTGTATCCAGTCTTTGTATGTGTTCCAGATGATTGTTTCAGAAGTTGGACGAACAATTAATTCTTCTTCCAGCTTTGCTTCCGGATCAACCACTACTCCGCCACCATTTGGATCATTCTTCAAACGATAATGTGTTACTACTGCACATTCTTTGGCAAAACCTTCCACATGCGCCGCCTCCTTACTTAAAAAGCTTTTCGGAATGAACAATGGGAAATAAGCATTCACATGACCGGTTGCTTTAAACATCCTGTCCAACTGGTCTCTCATATTTTCCCAAAGAGCATAACCATGTGGCTTTATCACCATACAGCCCCTCACAGCAGAATAATCTGCCAGTCCGCCTTTTAATACCAGGTCGTTGTACCATTGGGAATAATCCTGTGCTCTTGAAGTAATTTCTTTTGCCATGTTATTGTTGCTGGCTGCTGTTTTAGTTGAAATGTTAATCATTCACCGGAACAGCAATCCGTTTAAATTAAATTCTACCTTTATGCAATCTTTAACAGCAAACACACAATTTTCGTTGTCAATTGGATAAAGATTTGCGGCTAAAAATACAGAAGCGCAAATGTAGTAACTTCATATTATCAAACAACCAAAAACCTCGTGTATGAATACCAGAATTTTACTTCTTGGGTTGGCAGCAACAGCAATGACCAGTTGCGCCACAGCATACAAAACCGGACAAACTCCCGACGATGTTTATTATTCTCCTGTAAAACCAGAGGCAGAATATGTGAGGGAAGATCAGCAGCGGGATGACCGATACAGCAATGATTACTATACATTAGATGATTACCGGCTGCGAATGCAGGTTCGCAACCGCAACCGGTATTGTGCCTGCAGCGATGACTGGTACTATGATAACTGGAATACGGGTTCATCCTGGAGATATGGATGGAACAATCCATGGACATGGAGAAGCGGTTTAAGCTCTGGTTGGTATTACAGCTATAATCCATGGTGCTACTCACCTTATCCATCTTACGTAACATCGGTTAATACAACATCCTTTAATTATAAACCACCTATTCGCAATTTTGGTAACAGCAATACTGTGCCTACTACATTTAATCCAAAAACAGGTTACAGTATTACTAAAACTGATAAACCAATAAGAGTTTATAACAACTCAAACAGAAATGGTGGCTTTGGTGGATTCCTTCGCCAGGTACTTACACCGGGCAACAATTCATCCGGAAGCAGTAACAACAACCGCACCTACAGTCCTTCTTCTAACAGCGGTGGATCAAGAAGCAGCGGTAGCAGCAGTTCAGGTGGATCGGCAAGACCTGCCCGCAATGGAAAAGGATAACCAATCTTAGTATAGAATAAAGAACAACCATTACTGCACGGTTGCCATACCGTGTAACTGACAAACTTGTGTTATATGAAACGAGCTAAAATAAAATATTCATTTTCTTACCTGTTGTAATGAATATTTTATTTTAGCGACTCCATGTGGCTACAAAGCAATAAAAAAAATCACATGAAAAAAGTTTTACTCCCTGCATTATTATCGCTCAGTATAAATTTATTTGCGCAAAACCCGGCCGACGTTGTTAACTATTCTTTCTATCCTCAAAATGGATCGGCAAGAAATATTGCTATCGGCGGTGCGATGGGTTCCTTAGGCGGAGATATTTCTGCTACTTATGTTAACCCCGCAGGTTTGGGATTTTACAGAACAGGAGAATTTGTTTTTACACCAGGCTTTTTGCTGAATAAAAATAAAAGTCTTTACAGGGAGTCAACAACTAAGGATTCAAAAAATACTTTTGGTTTAGGTCCGGTAGGCTTTGTGCTGGGCAATGGCATTCGTCACGCACCAAAAGCAGCACAGGCAGTTAGTATTGGATTAATGCAAACAGCCAGTTTTAATAATAGTTATCGTTACAGTGGTTATAATAATTACAGCTCTTATACTGAGATGTGGGCTGAAGAAGCGGGAAAAAGCGGATATACCGGAACAAGTGATGAAATCATTAATCAAATAATTCGAGACCCTCAATATTCACTAACGGCTGGGCTTGGTTTATACACATATTTAGTTGATGGATATAAAGACCCTAATAGCTCTAATTATATGTTTAAAGGCAGACCTGAATTTTTGTTAGATAGTGGTCAGGCGATATATCAGGAAAATAAGGTAGATACCAAAGGTGGCATTTATGAACTGGCATTGGGTTATGGATATACGGGTAATGAAAAATGGTATTTTGGCGGAACATTAGGCATTCCTATTATTTCTTACCAAAGAGATATTGCTTATAGTGAGAAAGATACTTCTTCAAATACCGGTAATGGTTTTGGTTATTTTAATTATAATGAACATTTAAAAACTAATGGTGCAGGTTTCAACCTTAAGCTGGGTGCTATCTACCGGCCGCAGGAATATATCCGTTTAGGCTTTGCTATCCATTCTCCCAGTATCTACTTTTTAACTGATACCCGTTCCGCATCTTTAGAAGCAGAAACAGAGAATTATAACCAGTACGCCAAGATTACTTCAGGTGAATTAAACAATGGACTTAATGCTAAAACAAAATATCAATTACTCTCTCCCTGGAAATTGATTTTCAGCGGTTCATATGTTTTCAGAGAAGTCCAGGATGTGAAAAAACAGAAAGGATTTATCAGTGCAGATATTGAGTATTTATATCACAAAGGTTCTACCTTTTACAGTAATGCTGATCAGCCAACTGCTGATGACAAAGCTTACTATAAATCACTCACCCGTATTGTAAGAAATGATTTTAAAGGAGCATTTAACTTCAGGTTAGGTGGTGAGTTAAAGTTCAACACCATCATGGGAAGATTGGGTTTTGCTTATTATGGTAATCCATATAAAGACAATAGCCTTAAAGCAAATCGTATGATATTAAGTGGTGGCCTGGGCTACCGGCATAAAGGTGTCTTTATCGATCTTACTTATGCCCATTCTTTTTCAAAAGACGTAAACTTTCCTTATATCCTCGAAGACAGGGCTAATACCTTCGCTTCACTTAAACAACAAAGAGGCAATATTATGGCTACAATTGGCTTTAAATTCTAATTATCGGACAAGTCCCATCTTCATCATCGTAACATTTCTTCGTAAATTTACGATACTCTGTTTTGGTCAGTTTTGCTCAATTTATTCAGCAATTTTATAAGTCTGGCTTAGTTAATTATTGTATTTCAACGTTTTGTAGTTGTTAGAAATACGTTTTCCTGCTTTCTAAAAATTCGTCTATTGCAACAGTGACGGGGTGGAAATACTTTAGCAGCATCAAAGCATAACCGCCGAATGAAAAGACTGGTGCTGTTTCTCTTAGTTTTAACGGCCTGTAAAAAAGATACTGTTGTTCAGGTGGAACAACCCGAAATATTGGATGTTGAAAAGTTTACCAAAGTGGAAAATCCAAGCATCCTCTTATCTCTCAAACCAACGGCTGCTTTTGATTATGTGGAGTTAAGGATGTCATCAGGGCGGGGACCCGAAGGAAACGAACTTTACTTCGTTAGGGCCTCTGTAGGTAACATAACAGAACTGGAGGGAACCTGCCTTGATATGTTTAACCAGACGCCGGTACAGGAACAGGGATTCGCCGGGGATTGCACTCCAATCTGCTATTTTAATTATGTAATAGCAGCCAAAGGAAATTCTGATGTAGCTATTTACAATTCGCTGCCTGCTTTAAAATCCTTCCTCGGCGAAATAGATAGCGAAAGTGATGCGGCTTTAACGGTTATTGCCAACGGATATGAATTTGACTTTAATAAAAAAGCGGTTGCCGGAGTAAGAAAAGTGAATGATGGTTACGAGGTGCTGTGCAAGAAAAGAGTGAAAAGCTGCAACCCTGTTCAATATGACCAGTTTTGGTTAAAAGTATCAACTGACGGAATTATTACTATAAAGCAAGAGATTTTATACAGTACACTGGATGCTTGCATCTAAATAGAAAACCAGGGATACAATATCTGACGGAGAAAAACAGTTATCAGAGGTGTCTTTTTTGAACCACGTTACTTGCCGTTTGGCATAGTGACGTGTGTTTTTTTTAACCAGCTCTATCGCTTCATCCAAACTTATATTCCCATCGAAATACTCAAAGAATTCACGGTAACCTACTGTTTGTAATGCATTCAGATGTTTATATGAAAGCATAGATTCCACTTCTGCCAGCAAACCTTCTTTCACCATTTCTTCTACACGATAATTAATGTTCCGATGCAGTTCTTCTTTGGGAAGTTGTAATCCTATTTTAATAATATTGAAATCCCGTTCAACTTTCTTTTGAGTTTGATATTCACGGATAGATTTTCCGGTAGAAAGTTTTACTTCTAATGCCCGCATCAACCGCTGTGGATTTAATATCTCACACGTTGAGTAATATAACTCATCCTTCTTCTTAACCTGTTGCTGCAACCAACCCAGTCCTTTTTCATTATAAGATTGAATAATCGTAGTACGAATGATCGGGTCAATATCCGGTATCTCATCAATTCCATTACAAAATGCATTGATGTAAAGACCCGTTCCTCCCACCATTATGGCCACATCATTTTGTTGAAATATTTCATTCACTGCATTCAACGCATAGCTTTCAAATACCCGTGCATTTACTTCGTCCTGTATGGAATGTGAGTTGATGAAATAATGCTTAACTGCTGATAACTGTTCAACTGAAGGCTTGGCAACACCAATAGAAATTTCTTTAAAACATTGACGGGAATCTGCAGAAATAATTTGTGTCTTATATTTTTTAGCCAGTTCAATAGCCAAAGATGTTTTACCTGCTGCAGTAGGTCCAACTATAACAATACATGTCTTCTTATGCAAAGATTCTTTAGCCATGGTGTCTGAGTTTGTAAAGAACTCAATACTGGTTGTTGGTTTCTGGTTGCTTGTTACCGGTTATTTTAAAACTCATCTCCCGTAACTTCTTCACCACCTTCTTCTTCCTCCTCACCCACTCCATCATCTTCCCCTTCTTCACCAAAACCTTCTGCTCCACTGGATAAATCGTATTTCTCTTCCACCTCCGTTAACTTATCTCCCACCAAACCTTTGGTTCCGTACTGACTGGGTGCTATACCTTCTGTACGAACCACACCGGGATAAGCAATTTTATTAGACTCTTCTTTAGATACACTGATAAGTTCAATCAGGAAAGCCCAGTTTTTATTGAAGTCGTAAACGTAGATGAATTTTTGATTGGGGTCACGAATTTCTGAGCCAATAGTTGTTTCTTCCATCAGCAGTGGTTCTGCCAGGTATTTCTTATCATACTTTTCCAGCGAAATTTCTTTTCCTCTTTGCCAGGCATCATTACTGCGGTAAAAAGTTGCTTTATGTTTGTTGTCAAACTCGTATGCTTTCAGTATTGTGTCGTGTAACTCTTTAAAGTTTTGTGTATGCTTTATTGCAATATCACGATACACCGCATCATCTTCTTCCCAGTAAATCCTGAATTTTAATATAGCCATATTGTTTCTTTCTGTGCTTAAACTGCAAAAATAAGTTTTTTAGCGTACTGGCTGAAGTTTTAGCTCCTTTGCTTTTTCCAGCATAAATTGATAAGCCGCTTCATATTGATTAGGGATAATGCCATCTAAAATAGCTTCTCTTATGGCGTTTTTAATATCACCTACCGGTCTTGAAGGTGCTATACCAAATGTTTCCATTATCAGTTCACCACTGATAGGTGGTTGCCAGTTACGCAAATGGTCTTTTTCCTCCACTTCTTTACAACGTTCACGAACCATTTCAAAATTTTCTAAAAAACGTTTTACTTTTTGTTTGTTTTTTGATGTGATGTCTGCTTCACATAACATCATCAGCGATTCAAAATCCTCTCCGGCATCAAATAGTAAACGACGTATAGCAGAGTCAGTAATATTTTCTTTTGTCAAACTGATAGGACGCAAATGCAGTTCCACCATCTTTCTTACAAATTTCATCTCTTCATGCAAAGGCAATTTCAGTTTGCCAAATATCTTTGGCACCATTCTTCCTCCCACCACTTCATGTCCATGAAATGTCCATCCATGTCCTTCTTCAAAGCGTTTGGTAGCCGGTTTACCTATATCATGCAGGATTGCTGCCCATTTCAGCCACAAATCTTTTGTATTAGCACTTATATTATCCAGCACTTGTAAAGTGTGATAGAAATTATCTTTATGTCCTTTACCATCTATATATTCAGCGCCTGCTAAATCAATCATTGCAGGAAAAATGATTTTCAGTAATCCGGATTTATATAACAACTCAAACCCAATGGATGGGGTGGTTGCCAATATAATTTTATTCAGCTCATCAGTAATTCTTTCCTGCGAAATAATTTTTATACGTTCTGCTCCTTCCTTAATGGCAGCAAATGTTTTTTCTTCGATTGAAAAATTTAATTGGGTGGCAAAACGAATGGCCCTCATCATCCGCAACGGGTCATCACTAAACGTTTGTAATGGTGCTAATGGTGTTTGAATAATTTTTCTCTCTAAATCTTTTATACCATTGAAAGGATCAACTAATTCGCCAAAATCATTTTCATTCAAACTAATGGCCATAGCATTGATGGTAAAGTCACGGCGGTTCTGGTCATCTTCGAGTGTACCGGCTTCCACTTCAGGTTTGCGGCTATGGAAACGATAACTTTCTTTTCTTGCGCCTACAAACTCTATTTCATAATCTTCCACTTTTATTTGTGCGGTGCCAAAGTTTTTAAAGAAGTTGACAGCAGGCTGAGGGTTAAATAATGCAGCTACTGTATGTGCCAGCTCTATTCCATCACCCACACACACAACGTCCATGTCCTTAACAGTTCTGTCAAGGATTTTATCTCTTACAAAACCACCCACGAGATAAGCAGGAATAGTTAGCTGCTTTGCTGCACGGGCAATTTTATTTAAGATGAATAATTCTTTATCGCTGCACTCAATATACATATCGCTGCAAATATACTGGCACATCAGCAGATGTACCGCATTGGTATGAATTATAAATTAACCCGGAGTTTATTTAAATGCAGCAAGGCCATATAACAGGCATTGGCGTGGAGTGACTGGATGATTTGATTTTGCTGCAGCATTTGCATTATTTCTCTAAAGGAGAATAGCTGCATTTCGATGTCTTCGTTTCCATCAAAATGCTGTGTTGTTTTTGTATATGTTCCTTCTGTTATATACACATGCGTAAAATTATTGAGGATGCCGGGGTTGCCCGCAATTTTACCAAGATAATGGCACTGATTAAATACATAACCCGTTTCTTCTTTCAATTCTCTCAATGCTGCTGTTGCATTATTCTCTCCATCATCTGCAAACCCTCCGGGAAACTCCCAGGAAATTTGTTGTACAGGATGGCGGTATTGTTTTATCATTAATACTTTATCATCAATCACAGGAAAAGTAATAACTGATTCAGGTAACTCCACTACATAATAAGCTGGTATAATTTTGCCATCGGGTCGCTCACATACATCTTTACGGGCAATAAAATATGGCGGATGCGAATAAAGATATTCGGTTGACAAAACCTTCCAGTGCATATACATCTTTTTAAAGGAACTTAAATATAAGACTCCCTTCAAAAAGAACCTGAATGCATTTCAAATTTTAGCTTCCTGACCCACCCCTATTAAATAGTCTTTTATTTTAAACCACTACTGCCCCTCCATGGAGGGGATAAAAAGACTGCCAATCGAAATTCAAAGGATTCAGGTAATGCTAAAATTAAAATGCACTCAAATATCTTAAAACTTATAATAAAACTCGAACTCTGCGTAAAAATGATTGGAGATTCCTTCTTTTACCAAACCATTACTAGTTTGAATAGTAGCCGCATTAACCGGTATTGCATAAGTTGGGGTGAACTTGAATTCAACTTTATTTGTTTTGTAAGTGAAAGGAGCACTTAACTCGTAGTCGAGTATTTTAAATTGAGATGCCTGCAAAACAGATTCTGTGGTTGTAGTAGTTCCACCGCCACCGCTACCATTTCTTTTACCCTTTCCTTTACCAACGTTTTTAACTCTTCCTGTAGTAAAGAACTCATTAAAATAATTTTGAGAACCAGCGTTGAATTTTATTTCAGGAACAAATTCAATCTTATCATTCTTATCAGTAAAACTTTTGCTGATACCTGCTTCTGCAATTAAATCTGTTTGAGAACTTAAACTTAACCCCGCACCTCCATTTAATGATACACTGCCAAGGTTATATGAACCATAAGCTCCGATACCGGTATTTACTTCGGCATTCACTGCATAACTATCGCCACTGTAAAAATATTTACCGGCATAAAAGCCACCGTAAAATTTATCCTTAATGCTAAAATCATATCCGGCTTCCACAGTAACCAAATCAATACGGTTGGCACCATTATTCGGTTGGTATGATGCCCCGGCAGTTGCATAAAAACCAGATTTATTATAATAACCTATTGTTGGTGTGATGTAAGAAATAGTGGCAGAATCTTTACGACCGAGATAAACATTATCAGAAAGATATTTTACTCCGGCTTTGAAATACGATTTATTTTTTGCCGAAGATTCATCCTGAGCTTTAACAGTAAATGCTGCCAGCAGTGTGGCCAGTAAAAAACTAACTTTTATTTGTTTCATAGTGCTGAATTACACTACAAAAATACTTTCCTTTCCAGCTTATCATAACTTATTTTGTCAATGAAATGTAAATAACTCATATCATCCTCATTTTATTCACATAAAACGGT
This sequence comes from Sphingobacteriales bacterium, assembly GCA_016200915.1. Classification (GTDB taxonomy): domain Bacteria; phylum Bacteroidota; class Bacteroidia; order Chitinophagales; family Chitinophagaceae; genus AWTP1-9. The sequence continues at coordinate 3,067 of JACQDV010000058.1, read as the reverse complement.
AACTGCCAATCATATTTGAGGCAAATTGGCTGTCATCATTTATGTTTGCAAAAAATTTGAATAATGGAATTACAATCGTTGATATTAGAAGCATGGAGTAACCGTGAATTACTGAAAGATGCCAAATACAGCGATGCTGTTCGTGGAGTAATTGAAGAAGTAGATAAAGGAAGATTAAGAACGGCTTCTCCTTCTGATAAAGGCTGGCAGGTAAATGAATGGGTGAAGCAGGCTATACTCATGTACTTTGGTATCCAGCAAATGCAAACATGGGATGTAGCTCCATTTGAGTTTTATGATAAAATGTTACTGAAGAAAAATTATAAAGACCTCGGTGTTCGTGCTGTTCCGCATGCTGTAGCAAGATATGGTGCTTACTTAGCAAAGAATGTCGTGCTGATGCCTTCGTATGTAAACATCGGCGCTTATGTTGATGAAGGAACAATGGTGGATACATGGGCAACTGTTGGTAGTTGTGCACAGATTGGCAAAGGTGTACACCTCAGCGGTGGTGTGGGTATTGGTGGTGTGCTTGAACCATTGCAGGCAAGCCCGGTAATTATTGAAGATGGTTGTTTTATCGGTAGCCGTTGTATTGTAGTGGAAGGTGTGATTGTAGAGAAAGAAGCGGTATTAGGTGCGAATGTTGTATTAACTCAATCTACTAAAATTATAGATGTAAGCGGCGATACTCCCGTTGAAATGAAAGGTCGTGTACCTGCACGTAGTGTGGTGATACCGGGCTCTTATACTAAAAAGTTTCCTGCAGGTGAATATGGTGTTGGTTGTGCGTTAATTATTGGTCAGCGTAAACCAAGCACCGATTTAAAGACCAGTTTGAACGATGCATTGAGAGATTTTAATGTAAGTGTGTAGATGATGTATGGTGAATAGTATGTGTTGAGTGGTGAATTGCTTTTTATTTCATTCAACTAAATTTGTTTTGGCTATTGAGTAACAGGTTTAAACGGCATGAATGAAAAAGAAAGGACTTAACCAGCTAACTGCTGCAGGTTTTATTATCACTTTTATTGGTTCTATACTCTTCTCCACTAAAGCAATCATTGTAAAGAAAGCTTTTGCCACCACGCATATTGATGCACTGAGTTTGCTCAGTCTGCGGATGTTGTTTTCGTTACCTTTTTATCTGGGAGCAGTATATTTTGCTTACCGTAAAGCAGTGTATGCAAAGTTTACCCGCAAGCAATGGATACAGATTATCACATTAGGTTTATTTGGTTATTATATCAGCAGCCTGTTTGATTTTTTAGGGTTGCAATATATATCCGCTGGTTTGGAAAGATTGATACTCTTTCTATATCCAACATTTTCTGTTTTAATCAATGCATTTTATTTCCGGCAAAAAGTAAACCGCATTCAGCAACTTGCTTTATTACTTACTTACACCGGTATTGCCATTGCTTATTATGGAGAGATGCATGTTGATATCAATAACCCTCATTTCATCTGGGGAAGTTTATTAATCTTTCTCTGCTCTGTTACCTATGCTATTTATATAGTAGGAAGCGGAAGAGTAATACCGCAAGTAGGTGTTACCAAGTTTACTGCTTATGCAATGCTTGCTTCTACTTCTGGTGTTTTTATTCATTATCTTTTAAGAGGAGATTATTCAACACTCTATTCACCTGGTATTGATTTCTGGACTTACGGATTATTATTAGCCATCATCGCTACGGTGATTCCTTCTTTCATGATATCATCCGGATTAAAGCAAATTGGTTCCAATAATGTAGCCATCATTTCCAGTATTGGACCTGTTTCCACTATCATACAAGCACATTATATTTTGGGAGAGAAAATATTTGCTGAACAAATCGCAGGTACCATCCTCGTAATTGCCGGTGTGTTATTGATTGGCTGGAAAACAAGCCAGAAGGAAGCCTGATGTTTATTTTGATAACACTGCCAGCACATCTTTTATTTCGATTGTATAAGCACATTTAAAATGACCTTTGGGACAGGCCTTATGTCCATGCAATCCGCATGGCTTGCAATCCAATGATTCTTTAGTTTCAATTATGAAGGAATTAGATGATAATGGTCCAAATCCAAAATAAGGAACCGTAGAACAATAAATGGCAGTAACAGAAGCATCCATTGCAGAAGCAATATGCATGGGTGCAGAATCATTTACATAATTCATCACCGCTCCCTTCATCAATGCAGCTGATTGAAGAAAGGATAATTGTCCGCATAAGTTTTGAACGTTCTTATTGTGAGAAGCATTGATAATTTCATTACACACATCTGTATCACCCGGTGCACCTAAAAGATAAATGATATAAGAACTATCAATATTATTCAGTAATTCAATCCATTTTTCTTTTGCCCATTGCTTGGTAAACCAAACCGATGCCGGCGCCATGCATATATAAGGAGCAGATTGATATTTTGTTACTGCTTCAAAGTCTTTATCGGATGGATATAATTTCGGTGCTACTCTTTTATTATCGGTAATCGGTTCAATCAATAAATTATTACGGTCCACTTCATGCAGGTAATTATTGTAATTATTGCCGATGGTGTGTTTTATTTTTTTTGTAAAGAAAAATGATAACGGATTTTTATCAAAGCCTACTTTATTTTTGGCTCTGGAAAAAGCAGTGATAAAACCAGAGGTTGCAAAGCGATGAAGATTAAAAATATAATCGTAGCGGTTACTCCTCACCTTCCGTATCATCTTCCATAAATTAGCCAGTTTGTTTTCTTTCTTATTCCAAATCAGCACTTCGTTGATATGCGGATTGTTTTGCAGGAGTGATTCATTGCCCTTTCGAACAAGAAAATCGATCTCAGCATTGGGATGAAAGGCAGCCAGCTTTTCCACCACTGCTGTACCTAATATAACATCGCCAATAAAAGCCGTTTGAATAACTAATATTTTCATAATTACCGGGCTAAAATAGTAATTAATTCAAGTTTCCTGTTTTAAACAATTGTTTTGATTTGATAAGCCATGATAAAGAGCAAAATCTTCAATAGAAACCCATTTAATGTAACTGCATGAATAGAATGCGGTGTCATTTCCACAATTTCACTGATGGTT
>JACQDV010000057.1 GCA_016200915.1 Sphingobacteriales bacterium | reverse complement strand
TTCATAAATGTATGATTTGCAGCAAGTTGCAATTTTAATTCCGCTCGAAAAATCAAATCGTCTTAGGCATTGATTCCGTGCAAACTCAATACTGACAATACTTTCAAAGAACTATGTATTATAACAACGCAACGCTAATGTTCATTATTCTATTTTAAACTTGCGTACACATCAATATAATGCTGCACACTTGTTTCCCAGCTAAAGTCAAGTTTCATCATAGTGTGCCGTACTTCATCAAACTTTTCTTTGTTGTGGTATAATTCAACCGCCCTCCATATCCCATGAGTAATATCGCCGACAGCAGTATGGTTGTAAGTTATGCCATAACCATCTGCTTCTCCAAAATCTTTTACGGTATCGATCAATCCGCCTGTTCTGCGAACCATCGGTACAGTGCCGTAACGCATGGAGTACATCTGGTTCAGTCCGCAGGGTTCAACTCTTGATGGCATCAGCAGAAAATCTGCTCCTGCATACATCAGGTGGGCTAAGGATTCATTATATCCAATATAAACATTGTAATCACTCAGGCTCATCGTTTTCATTGCTTCCAAACGATGCTCCACTTCCGGTTCACCGCTACCCAACATTAAAAAACTCATCCTTCTGCCGATATAATAATAGGAATCTCCAATAGCATTGGGCAATAGTTCAGCCCCCTTCTCTCCCACCAATCTTCCAATAAAAACAATCAAAGGTTTATCAAAATCCAGGTTAAATGTTTCGCAAAGTTTCATTTTACTCTTTGCTTTACCAGCTTCCACAGTTTTAATGGAATAATGATCTTTAATGTATTTATCTGTTGATGGATCCCACACTTTTACATCAATACCATTTAATATACCCACACATTTCCCTTTTTCATATTCAAACAGATCTTGCAGGCCATTTGCTTCTCTTCTTAACTCTTCTAAATAACTCGGACTAACGGTAGTAACTTTCCATGCACACTTAACACCACTTGCCAAAGGATTGATGGTGTTTTGCCAGTCAAGATCGCCCCATTTCCATGGATCCCATGATGGAAGTTTGTTGCTGTAGTCCCATCCCATCCAACCCTGGTATTGAGCATTATGAATGGTGAGTACTGTTGGAATATTACTAATACGTTTATAAGAGTAACAATTTTTAAGCATGAAAGGAATTAAGCCGGTGTGATAATCGTGTACATGAATAACATCCGGATGGTGCTGCCAGGTAGCAACCCAATCCAGCACTGCAATTTGAAAAGCAAGAAAACGATCGCTGTCATCGCTATAACCATATACTTTTTCACGATCCAGCAATCCATTTATATCAAGGAGATAAAGATCAAAACCGAGTTTATTAGTTTTTTCTTTTATAACAGTAAACTCAAACCACCAGCTACCCATGTAAGAACCGCCTTTATGCACTACTTCCCAGTCATTCTCCAGTAAAAATTTTGTGCGGTACATCGGCATTACCACTTTGGCAATATGCCCTGCTTCGTTTATGTATTTTGGAAGAGCTCCCACCACATCACCTAAACCACCAGCCTTTGCTACGGGATAACATTCAGCACTTACGTGTAAAATTTCCATGCAATCAAGTTTTGGAAGTACAGGCATCAATTTAGTGAGGATTTATCAATATGCAAATTTTGCAGAATGTTTTAGTAGATTTTTTTTGTTTGGATGTCTCCATTACAACTAAAATATCAATACACTTATAGTTGTTAGCCAACTAATTTTTACGCTTTTAAAAAAACTGTTTATTTTCAACCCCTATTTACTTAAAACAACAAACGATTGCTATGAGTCAAAAAACAAAATGGTCGCAATTCGGTGTACTGGTTACAGTATTTTTCTTTTGGGGATTCGTTGCCGCAAGTAACGATATTCTGATCCCTGTTTTTAAAGAAAAACTTCATCTGGAACAATGGCAATCGCAAATGGTATCTTTTGCATTTTACGTGGCCTATACCGTTGGTTCCATTATTTATTTTCTTCTATCCAAAGCAACTGGTGGCGATATCCTCAACCGCATTGGTTTTAAAAATGGCATATCGGTTGGTTTAATTATTTCTGCATTGGGCACTCTTTTGTTTTATCCCGCAGCCCAAACTGCTTCTTTTAATTTAATGATCACCGGTCTTTTTATTGTGGGGCTGGGTTTTTCGCTACAGCAAACAGCTGCCAATCCATTAGCTATTGTAATGGGCGACCCTAAAACAGGTGCACAGCGTTTAAGTATGGCTGGTGGTATTAATAATTTTGGTACTACCATCGGACCACTATTGGTAAGTTTTGCCATCTTTGGAAAAGTGTCGGCTGATTCTACCAATGTTGCCAGCATTGAAAGTGTAAAAACTCCTTATCTCATTCTTGGAGCTGTATTCGTTTTGGCGGCTATCGTTTTTAAATTTTCATCTGTTCCTAATAAAATTGATCTTGATAAAGTTGCTGAACAGGAAGCCGAGGGCAGTGGCAAAGTAGTTCATAAAAAAAGTGTGTTAGGTTATCCTCAGCTGGTTTTAGGTATGATTGGTATTTTTGTTTATGTGGGGGTAGAAGTATCAACCGCTTCAAATCTTCCTGCCTTCTTAAAACAAGACCTCCAGATTCCTACCAATAAAGTAGCTCCTTTTATTTCCCTGTTCTGGGCCAGTTTAATGATTGGCAGATGGACATCTTCGGTCGGGGCTTTCGATATAAGTAAAGGAGCAAAACAAATATTAAAATTCCTGATGCCATATATAGCCTTTGGTGTTTTTCTGGCTGTGAATGCTATTGCTCAACATGATGTTACCGCTTTCTATTATTATCCAATTGTAATTGTAGCAATGATTGCAGGTGATATACTTAGCAAAGGCAACCCTGCCCGTTTATTATTGATCTATTCAGCAATGGGAATAACAGCCCTGTTTATAGGTATGTTGGCTTCAGGGATGGTAAGTGCTTATGCCTTTATGAGTGTGGGTTTATTCTGCTCAACTTTATGGCCTTGTATCTTTACTCTGGCTATAGCAGGTTTAGGAAAACATACAAATGAAGGTGCAAGCTTTCTTATTATGATGATTATGGGTGGCGGTGTTGTGAGTTTATTACAAGGATACCTGGCCGATAATTTATTGGGCATTCAATGGTCTTACTTAGTAGGTGTGGCTTGCTTTGCTTACCTCGCATTTTATGCATTAAGAGTAAAATCAATTTTAAAACAACAAGGTATAGATTATGATCACCTTGAAAGTAGTGGCAGTCACTAAGATGAATTAAAATTTTATTAGAAATATTTTATGGCAAAGAAAACGAGTGCGGCAGCAACAGGCACTATTCAAAATCCACTCGCAATTGGAATTGACATAGGTGGTACCGGAACCAAGTTTGGTATTGTGGACAGGGATGGTAATGTTCTTTTTTCAGGAGAAATGAGTACCAGGGGACATGCCGATATTGATGCGTATATTGATGAACTGGCAAGAACCTTAGGCGAACTTATTGACAAAGCAGGTGGTATCGGCCGGATGAAAGGGATTGGCATGGGTGCCCCCAACGGCAACTATTATACCGGTACTATTGAATATGCCCCTAACCTGCCCTGGAAAGGAATTATTCCACTGGCAAAAATGATTGAAGACAAATTCAAATTACCGGTTTCATTAACTAATGATGCTAATGCAGCAGCTATTGGTGAAATGATGTATGGTGCAGCAAAGGGTATGCGTGACTTTATTATGATCACATTAGGTACCGGTGTGGGCAGTGGCATTGTCGCTAATGGAAATTTGATTTATGGTCACGATGGATTTGCCGGCGAAGTGGGTCATACTATTATCATTCCTGACGGAAGAGTGCATGAGGGCACCGGTAAAAAAGGATCATTAGAAAGTTATGCATCAGCTACCGGTGTTAAACTGACTGCACTGGAAATGCTGGAGAAAAGAAAAGAAGATAGTTTGCTGCGTAAAGTGCCGAAAGATAAAATGGATTCTAAAGCAGTTTATGATGCAGCAATACAGGGTGATAAATTAGCACTGGAAGTTTTTGAATTTACCGGTAAAATCTTGGGACTTGCTTTGGCTAACTGTGTAATGTTCAGCAGTCCGGAAGCGATTGTATTGTTTGGTGGTTTAACCAAAGCCGGCGAATTAATTTTAAAACCCACCCGTGAGCATATGGAAGCTAATTTAATACAGGTATTCCAGAACAAAGTGAAACTGCTTATCAGTCATTTAAAAGAATCGGATGCGGCCATCCTGGGAGCCAGTGCATTGGTTTGGGAAATGAAATAATCAAAAATCATCCATATTACTTAATCCGGTTATTTGGTAGCGTATCAGCTTCAAAATTTGCTTGATGTAATGTTGAATTTCACGCCAGGACGCAAAGAAAATAAGCCGCAAAAAATCCTTGCGCCTTTGCTCCTTATATTTCTTTGCGTGAAAAATTCAAACTGATACACTACCGTTATTTTAAGAATGACCGGATTATTTTTTAAAATTTGTGTATGGCCCAGCCACCATTAAAATATTTTACCGAAGCCGAATACCTTCTTTTTGAAAGAGAAGCTACAGACCGCCATGAATATTAAAGGGGTGAAATATTTGCTATGAGCGGGGCATCTTAAGAACATAATATCATTGACGACAATATCAGGGGAAGTTTGCACAGTTTTCTAAAAGGAAAAAAATGCCGGTCAATGGGGAGTAACATGCGGGTAAACGTAAAAGAAAACTCACTTTACGCATATCCTGATGTTTTAATTGTATGTGGTGAACCGCAATTTGCTGATAATATTTTTGATACGCTTTTAAATCCCGCCGTTATTATTGAAATACTTTCCGAATCAACCGCCAATTATGATAAAGGTTTGAAATTTGAATTGTACAGGGAAATCCCTTCTTTGCAGGAATATATTTTAATTGATTCAAGAAAAATACACCTCGAACATTACCGCCGTAACACAGATAACTCGTGGACTTTACAGGAATATAAAATTGTTGATGCTTCTTTTACCATTGCTTCTGTTGCCATGAATGTATTATTGAATGACTGGTACGAAGGAGTAACGTTCAAATAACACCGCTTTTACACATTTTATTCCCACTTTTCAATAAAGTCTTTTGTTTTACAATTGCTTAACCTGGCTGTTTATAATTTAAACAGAAATTTGAATTGTGCAGAAATTGTGAATTAGTACACCAACTCCTATAAAACATTTCAGGCGCATAGAGAGTCATATTTATATAATAAATTAGTTTTTATGCTGGATGAAGTTTACACGATGGACTGGTCTGGATTGAATGCGGAAACCATGAGAAAGTCGTTGAACGAAAAATTAGAGGAAGTTTTCCTGCACAGCAAAAACAGACAGTTTGTTCAAAACACCGAACTGGAAAACGCTACCAAAGAATGTTGTGCAGATGATTCAGACGAGCCGGAAGAAATTCTTTGATTAAAGTAGTAATTGCTTTCCTTTATAACACACAGCACATGTTGTGAATAGTTTTTTTGTCTGTTCCCTATCAGGTATTCCTCATTTGTATATCACTCGTTAATCTGTTACTGCTGAACAATACTGGCCCAATACTTGTTTTTAAATTTAAATGAAAGATCATGCACACGGTAACAAAACAAAGAAACTCAGTAGCAGAGAACAAGGAGTTAAAAATTATCAGCAGTAATAAACGTGGTAAAAAACCAACTTACCGTAAATCATCTAAATTAGTATTGATCAGCAAAAATTTATTTGCCGTTATTAATATGCAGGAAGATGAAGATGCTGCGGTAAGACCGGATGTGTGGAATTGATTAGTTGCTGGTAGCTGGTAGCTGGTTAAGATAAGTGTTCAATCATATACCTGTAAACTCAATTCCCAATCCAGGTTTTCCAGAATAAAGAATTTTTCCATTATCATAATTAATTCCATTCGCCACATCTTCGGCTAATAATAAAGGACCATCCATATCTACATAATCTAATAGCGGAGCAAGGTGTGCTATAGCTGCTGAACCAACGGTACTTTCATTCATACAGCCAATCATTACTTTCATTCCCAATTTCCTTGCCTGCTCAATCATTCTTTTTGCCGGAGTAATACCACTGCACTTGGTAAGTTTTATATTAATGCCATGAAAATGCCGGTAACATTTTTCTACATCCTGTTCATATACACAACTTTCATCAGCCAGTAACGGCAATGATGATCTTGCATACAATTCTTTCATTCCTTCCCAATCATCTTTTGCCAGCGGTTGTTCCACTAACTCTACTCCTAACTCTTTTAATTGTGGAATTTTTTCTAATGCCTCCTCTAATTTCCATCCTGCATTGGCATCCACTCGTAATGGAACATTGGTATGCTTACGCAACTCTTTAACCATTTCAATATCATAAGCTGTTCCCACTTTTATTTTGTATACCGGCCAGGGCTTTTCTTTCATCTTTTCCACCATCTTATCAATTGTGTCAATGCCAATAGTATAATCTGTCAATGGATTTATTGATGTATCCAGTTTCCATAATTCATACAATGGTTTTCGTTTGAGTTTACCAAACAAATCCCAGGCAGCGATATCCAATGCACAAACCAAAAAATGATTTTGAGGGAAAAGATGATGCAGGTAATGCCAGTAACGCTCCGGTTCAGTGAATGCATATTTCTCTACAAAGGTTTTCTTTGCTTCTAAATCTTCCATCATCTTTTCAACCGGGATATTGTAATAAGCAATAGCTGGTGCTTCGCCATAACCTTTTACACCCATATGCTCGAGCTCAACAATGAATGTTGGCTGATGAGTTTTTGTTCCCTTGTAAATAGTGAAGGGATGATGAAAACGGAGATTATATGACCAGTATCGAACTTTCATTAACGGCCACTTGCATCTACATAAGAAGAAAGTTCTTCATTAAAATCCTTCTCCTTCACCAATTGTTCCAATGTTAAATGCATACGGTAACGCCAGTAGTGTTTGGGATTAGCAGGCACATTAATTCTTTCATCATGCGGATTTTCTCTTCTTATAGCTTCACTCATCCCCATCAGATCCTGTAACTGGAAAATACTCCACATAGCAGGCGAATATAAATGTTGCAGCAGAATAGCTTTATTTACCCAGCCTTCACAGAAATAAGGTGCTTCACCATATTGCCCCATTATATTGTTATAGAATTTCTGTGTCTTTGTCCGGTCCTCTTCCCACCAGCCACGTATGGTACTCATGTCATGTGTAGAAGGTGTTACTACCGACATAAAAGGTGCATCATTGGGATGGAAAAATTCTGTTTTAGTATCTTTAGGCATGCGCTGAATTTCCAGGCTTAGCAATCCTAATTGTCTCATCACATCAGGAACACAGGCTGGTACCATTCCCAAATCTTCACCACAGATCAACATGTTGGTACTGCGTTTTAATGCAGGCAATTTCTTCATCGCTTCATGATACCAGAAATCATCCTGGCGGCGGAAGAAATAATTGATGTATAAATTTTTCAGCTTGTTTTTTGTTTCATCATCCAAATGCTGGAACGACTTGGTGCTTTCCACGGAAATGCGGAAATGGAATTTCTGTTCATTTGAACCTTCCTCTTCAAAGAAAATTACATTTGAAATAAGATCGTACAATCCATAACGGATGCGGTTGTTTTCTTCCGAAGCTTCCAGCGCATCAAAATGTTTTTCTACCAAACGCTGTGTAGCAAACTCAGGTTTTAATTCATATTGACCATGACCTGCAGGGTTAAGATATTCTTTTATCCGTTCGCTGAAGTTGCCAAACAGTTCATTCAATACCTGGTCGCTTATATACGGACTGCAGTAACGATGATGATCGAACCACAAACCATTTTTCCCAAACTCATTTATGTGTACTCCAATGGATGGAACAAATCTTCCTAATATTCCTTCCACTGCATTCATAGGAATACTCCATATACGGAAGAAACCAAGAATATGATCAATACGGAAGGCATCAAAATAATTACCCATCTGCACAAAACGTTTTTGCCACCAGTCAAATCCATCAGCCGCCATTTGTTCCCAGTTGTATGTTGGAAAACCCCAGTTCTGCCCTTTTATAGCAAAATCATCCGGAGGTGCTCCAGCCTGTGCATTCATATGATACAATTCAGGCTGTACCCATGCATCACAACTAAACCGGTAAATACCAATGGGAATATCGCCCTTCAACACAATACCATTCTTGTGTGCATACGAAGCAGCCTCTTGCAACTGCAGGTGCAACTGGTATTGTGTGAAATAATGAACAGCTATTGATGCATGATGTCTTTGTGAAGGAGTTGATAATTTTTCAATAACCGCTTTATCATACACACTGTTTGTTTTCCACTGATTAAAATCGCTGGTGCCATTTTTATCTCTTAAGTAACTGAAAGCAGCATAAGGAAGCAGCCAGTGTTTATTCTCTTCAAAAAACTTTATGTATTCTTCTTCCTCTTTAAAACTGTCTTTCTTTAATGTATAAAGTTCTTTAATTGCTTTTAGTTTAAAATTCATCACCTGTTCATAATCCATATCCGGCAATGCATTTAATTCTTTTTGTTTGTCTTTCCATCCTGCTGCAATTTCAGCAAACTCCTTCCCCGCTGCTTCCTCTAAGTTTAAATAGATTGGATGCAATGCAAAAGCTGAGATAGCCGCATAAGGATAAGAGTCAATCCAGGTATGCGTGGCAGTAGTATCATTAATGGGTAATAACTGAATCAACTTTAATCCAATCTTATCGGCCCAGTCAACCAACTGCTTTATATCAGTAAACTCTCCTACTCCAAAACTGTCTTTACTCCTCAAACTAAAAACGGGAATAGCAACACCAGCGCCTTTCCATGTGTTATTAGGAAGTTGTGCAAAACCATCATGAAGTATGGTTACTTTCTTTTTATTGTTTGCATCATAAATTACCCGGTTGTTGCCTGCTTCAAATTGTACAAACGCTTCTTTTTTCGTATTGTAAATACCGTATTTATAATTCAGCGGTAATACTTCTTTATTCAAATTCAGTTTGGCAACCCACCAATTACCTTCTTTTTGCATCAGCAATGGTTCATCCGTTTTCCAATCGCCAAATATTTTACTGTTACCACTCAGGCAAAGCACTTCATTCTTCTTTAGCAATGGAGCTTTTACTTTGAATACATGAGTAGCTCCACGATATGGTTTGGACTTACTTTCTGCATGTGTTTTTAATAAAACTTCCTGAAAGGGTTGAGTGAAGAAAGCATTTTCATATTCACCGGCATGGTTCCAGGTATCCATCAACTGTATTTCTTCAGCTGAAATTTTTGATACCTCTACCACACGATCATTGCCCCATTCATAAGTAACATCACCATTATCCTGGTGAAGAATATATTTGTAGTTGAGGGAATCAGTTTCATCATCCACTTCAATAATGCCATGCCACAATTCATCATTCAAATAAGAAAGCGGGAAACTTTTTGTGATATCGTTATTGCCTAATAATTCATGATTGCCGGAAACAGACAGGCTCTGCCCATAGTTCGTATGGAACCTGACATAAAAATGGATCTTCATCGCAGTTTAATTTCTAAGGATGGGCAAAATAAGCTTTTTTAGTTTCTCCGGGATAAATCCCTGAGCAATTCATTACAGCAATTTGCATTGCCCCGATATTTTGCATTGCCCCGACATTTTGCATTGCCCCGACATTTTGCATTGCCCCGACATTTTGCATTGCCCCGACATTTTGCATTGCCCCGACATTTATGTCGGGGGAGTTTTGTTGAATGATTCTCTACCCCTATCTTCGCAAAAATTATTTACACATGGAAGAAACAAAAAAATCAACCGGCTTATATTGGCTGTTATTCTTTTTATCAACCGCCATATTTGTTTATTTATGCATGTATCATGGTGATTTGTTGTCAGCCGCTATTCCGTTTGTTTGTTTCTTTTTGGTAAAAGCATTAGATATTATTTAAGCTTACTTTTTAATACCTTGAAAAGTCCTGCCTAACCGGCGGGACTTTTTATTTTGTAGCCAGAGAGTAAAAACTACTCCATACTCCCTTGTGAACATTGTGAAATACATTGTGCCCTTTGTGCTAAAAATTTAAACCCACTAAACTCACAAAGAACACAAAAGAAAAAAATGATTGCTATTGTTCAATAATAACAGTTGTTTGCTTCACCCAAATAAAAACCTTAGCTTTGTTCCTGATGAACTTTCAGCAAACCATAGGCAACCCTTACGCCATAGCCGGTTTTCTTTTACCGGTTAATTTTTACATACCCGACTGATACGTTCTTCCCAATCCGCATTACTTACTTCCCCTTTTTTTGATTTAATTAATTATGCTGTATGAAGAATATTAAGCTTATTGAAGTTCCGTCTGAAATAGGTGCCGGTACAAGAGGCGCCAGCCTCGGTGTTGAAGCCATTAAAATTGCTGCGCTGGATTTTATGAGTAATTTCTTTATTCATTTCCCCAGCGAAAAAATTGAAGTGGAAAATCACTTGTTATACGAACCAATACAATCACCTTATGCCAAACGCATAAATGGTGTACTCAATTTATATGATAAAGTGAGCAAAGCAGTTTGTGAGAGTATTAAATCAAATTTCTTTCCTATCGTTTTGAGCGGTGATCACAGTACTTCTGGTGGCACACTGGCAGGTATTAAAATGGCCAAGCCAAAAAGTAAATTAGGGGTGATATGGATTGATGCACATTCCGACCTGCACACTCCTTATACTACTCCATCCGGTAATATGCATGGTATGCCGCTCTCTGCTTCGATAGATGAGGATAATGAAGAATGTGCGGTGCATGAACTGGATGAAAAAACACAGAAAGCATGGGAAGCATTAAAACGCATCGGCAAAATTCATCCCAAAGTGCAGCCGGAAGATGTGGTGTTTATTTCACTCCGTGATTATGAAAAAGAAGAGAAGCATCTGATTGAAAAACACGGCATGAAAGTGATTACTACTAAAGAAGTAAGAAGTAAAGGGCCAGAAAATATTGTAAGAAGTGTGATCCGTTATTTAGCTGATTGTACTGACATTTATATTTCTTTTGATGTGGACAGTTTGGATTCATCTATTTCAAAAGGAACAGGTACACCGGTTGGTAATGGGTTGAGAGAAAGAGAAGCAGAAGACCTGATCAGCAAATTTATGCAGATACGCAAAGTGTGCTGCTTTGAAATAACAGAAGTAAATCCAACATTAGATAAAGAAAACCTGATGGCTGAAATTGCCTTCAACATCCTGCAGCGGAGTGTGAACATTTTAATGATGAACTAACCAAATCAAACCTCACAGGTTTTAATCAAGTCTGTAAAGATTTAGTAAGGATTGTACAAAAACCTGTGAGGTTTAAAATTTATTAACCCAGCACTTTTTTAATTCCTTCTGCAAAACTGATAGGATCATAACCCAACTCATTTATTGCTTTATCAATCACAAATCCTGTTTTAGCAGGACGTTTAGCAGGCTGTGTAAATGTATCGGCTGTTACTCTTTCGATCAGCGATTCATCATAGCTTTTGTATTTGGCAACTGCTTTTGCCATTTGATACGGCGTTAATACATCTTTACCGGAAAGATGATAAATACCTGTTGCTTTTTTTTCAATAATGCTGATGATGCCTTTTGCCAGATCACCAATATAAGTTGGCGTTCGCACCTGGTCATCTACTACCTTTATCTTTTCATGTTTCGATAATTTGCCATCGGCCCAGGTGATGATATTATCTCTTCCTCCCGAAGTTTTTTCTCCGTACACCAAACAGGTTCTTACTATTGACCAGGGAATTTCAGCATCTTTAATTACTGATTCTCCGGCCAATTTACAATGACCATACCAATTAACTGGCCTGCACTCATCTTCTTCTTTATACATTCCTTTCTCACCATCAAAAACAAAATCTGTTGAGACATAAATCAGAAAAGAGCTATACATTTTTGCACCAACTAATGCATGCACAGTGCCATGTTGATTCACATTCCAACATTTATCTTTATTTAGTTCACATTCATCTGCCTGCGTCATTGCTGCTGCATGAATCACAACTTCTGGTCTTTCATCAAACAAAACATCATGCAATTGAAAATAATCAGTGATATCAACTTCATAATATTTAAACTTCTCACTATTACAAACAATCTTACATTCTCCCCTGGATGTTCCAATCACATAAAACCCTTTTTCCAGCAACTGTTTTACCAGTACTTTTCCAAGCATTCCATTAGTTCCTGTTATCAATATTTTTTTCATACCGTGTTGATAAATAATTTCAGCAAAAATAAACACTCCAATCGCAATCGTTTTCATTGAGTAAAATGTCCGCTTACCACTAACATCCGTTTGCTTTATAATCGCTTTTAATACGTCCTTTTTTCGATTGCATTCCGTATTTTTGGCCTCGCTTAAATGAAAGTGATTTCATTTCTAACTGTTTGCGCTGCCAATTGACGATTATTTAAATCAAAAACCCAGACTAACTCAACAGATGAGCAAGAAAGTTACCAATATCGGCGTACTTACTTCTGGTGGTGATTCTCCCGGCATGAATGCCTGCATCCGTGCAGTGGTTCGTACCGGTTTATACCATAGCCTTGAAATGTTTGGCATTATGCGTGGCTACCAGGGTATGATTGACGATGATATTGTTCCGATGCATTCAAGAAGTGTAGCCAACATTATTCAAAGAGGTGGAACCATTTTAAAAACTGCCCGTTGCAAAGAATTTTTTGAATTTTCCGGAAGAAAAAAAGCCTACGAAAATTTAAAGAAACACGGAATTGACGGACTGGTAATTATTGGTGGTGATGGTTCTTTCCGTGGTGCTCAAAAATTTGCCAACGAATTTGATATTCCCTGCATAGGTTTACCCGGCACCATTGATAAAGATATTGCCGGAACAGATTTTACTATTGGTTTTGATACGGCCGTTAATACAGCAGTTGAATGTATTGACAAGATTCGTGACACTGCCGATGCGCATGACCGTTTATTCATCATTGAGGTTATGGGTCGTGATGCAGGTTATATTGCTTTGCACAGCGGTATCGCTACCGGCGCAGAACATATTTTAATCCCCGAACGTAAAACGGATATTGAAGATGTTATAAGTTCATTAGAAGAAAAAGAAAAACGCAAGAAATTAGTGAACATGATTGTAGTAGCAGAAGGTGATGATTTTGGCGGAGCTAATGAAGTGGCCAAAGTTGTAAAAGAACGCTTAGCTACAGCGGATGTAAGGGTTTGTATTCTTGGTCACATTCAAAGAGGTGGCGCTCCCAGTTGTATTGACCGGTTAATAGCGAGCCGTATGGGTTATGCAGCAGTGGAAGCTTTATTAGAACCAACCGGAATGCATCATAACCACATGATAGGAATACTAAACAACCGCATCCATTATACTCCATTAGATAAAGCTATAAAGGCTAAACAAAAGATAAGCGATGAGTGGATGAAGATTGTAAAGATACTGGCAAGCTAAACAGAACAAAATTTCAAAATTTGAAGATTTGAAGGGTTTGATGTTCAAAAACTAATTCGTAGCCTTAAATACTCAAAACCTTGAATATGGCTACCATTAACAATTTTGAAGACCTTGAAATCTGGCAGGAAGCCCGAAGAATGTATCAAAAAGTTTTAGTTCTTTTAAATAACACGGCATTAGAAAAAAACTTAAAATTTAAAAACCAAATTAGTGAAGCTGCGGGTTCGGTAATGGATAACATTGCTGAAGGGTTTGAAAGAGACAGCAGATTAGAGTTTATAAATTTTTTAAGTTATTCAAAAGGTTCTGCGGGAGAAACCCGTTCACAATTATATCGTGGATTTGATTATGGATATTGGGATGATAAAACCCTGAATGAAATGAATGCTGAGTATAAATCGCTGGCATCTCATATTGCCAATTTTATCAAATATCTTAACAGCAGTAATGTAAAAGGTCAAAAATTCAAAGACAGATAAGTTTAAAAATTTCAAATCTTCAAACCCTGAAATCAGAAATAAAAAACAGAAACTAACGATTATGTCAAAAAATATTTCCAAATACACTCACCAGGAAATGGATAACCAGGCAGGTATTGAACATTTTAATGCACACAGAACTAAAATTGTTGCAACAGTTGGTCCGGCCTGTGATACGTATGAAAAGTTGCTGGAGTTAGTAAAAGCCGGTGTGAATGTTTTTCGTTTAAACTTTTCTCATGGTGCACATGAAGACAAAGCAAAGATTATAAACTTCATTCGTGAGATAAACACTAAAGAACCTTACAACATTGCCATCCTTGGCGATTTACAGGGACCAAAGCTGAGAGTGGGTGAAATGGAGAATGGTGGTATTGATGTAGCGGAAGGAGATATTCTCACTTTTACCAATGAAAAATGTGTTGGCACCAAAGAGAAAATTTATGTTTCCTATCCAAACCTTCACAAAGATGTAAAACTGGGGAATATCATCTTAATTGATGATGGCAAGCTGGAAGTGGTAGTAAAAGATATTGAGAAGAATGGTGATGTAAAAGTACAGGTTACACTGGGCGGAAAACTTTCTTCTAAAAAAGGTATCAACCTTCCTGATACAAAAATTTCTCTTCCTGCATTAACGGAAAAAGATCTGGCTGATTTGGAGTTCATCATTGATCAGCAATTAGATTGGGTAGCATTATCTTTTGTTCGTAATGTAAAAGATATTGTTATCCTGCGTAACAAATTAGATGAAAGAAAAAGCAAGAGCAAGATCATTGCTAAAATTGAAAAGCCTGAAGCCATTGTTAATATCCGTGACATCATTGTAGAAAGTGATGGCATTATGGTTGCCCGTGGTGATTTGGGTGTTGAATTACCCGTTGAAAAAGTTCCTTTAATTCAAAAAGATATAATCCGCAAATGTATTCATCGTGCCAAGCCGGTGATTGTGGCTACGCAGATGATGGAAAGTATGATCGACCGTGTTAAACCAAACAGAAGTGAAATCACTGATGTTGCCAATGCCGTATTAGAAGGTGCTGATGCAGTAATGCTGAGTGGTGAAACAGCCACTGGCATGCACCCTGCATTAGTGGTACAAACCATGGTTAAGATTATTAATGAAGTTGAAACAAAAGAATATCGTTACAACCGTGAAGATGATCTGGAACCTCAGCCGCATTCTCCTTCCTTCTTAAGTGACGCTGTTTGCTATAATGCCTGTAAAATTGCCAGAGATGTAAATGCTGATGCATTAGTTGGGATGACACAAAGTGGTTACACAGCTTTTATGCTGAGCAGTTATCGTCCAAAATCCCCGCTCTTTATTTTTACTAAAGAGAAAACATTGGTTAACCAGTTAAGTTTAAGCTGGGGTGTAAGGGCTTTCTTTTATGCAGAGGAAGAAAGTTTGGATGATATCATCTTTGACCAGATACAGATTTTAAAAGAACGTGGTTATATTAAGAGTGGAAGTACTGTTATAAACACTGGTAGCACTCCTATACATTTGCACCTGCCAACCAATATGCTTAAGATCACTAAAGTGGAATAAGCTTTATGATCAAGTAAAAATATTTAGTCCCGCCATGGCGGGATTTTTTTTATTCATTAAATATCCAAAGCAAAATGGGTTGATTAGAATTATCAATCAACTTTTGCAAATGTTTTAAATAATTAGGTGAAACAGTTGGACAACCAAGGCTCTGACAAATAGGCGCAGGACTCACCTCTCCTTCCGGAACACAACTATGTGAATGCAGCACCACAAAACGATTATATGCATTACTATTACTGCTGTCTAATCCATATAATTTAAAAGCTAATCCAAACCTTCCGTTATAACTGCTGCCTACTTTATATTTTCCCAATGATGTGCAACCACATCCAGTAGCATTACCAAACTTTCTTCCATTTAACCAGCTTTCATTGCAACTTCCATGTGTAACTAAACCAGCACTAATAATCGAGTCTCTTTTGAAATCATAAACAAAGAACCTGTTCTTGCCAGATTCAATTTTCATATCAACCAAAAAACAAAGAGTGTGGTTAAAATTTTTCTGCTGTATAAATTTCTTTGCCTCTTCTGCTTTATCCCTGATAACTGAGGCAAAAGCAGCATCAACCATTGGTTTTGTAAAAGCAATAGGTTTCCCATGATTGAGCTTGGGTTTATACCAAAAAAACCAGGCAAACAAACTAATACAGATAACCATTAATAAAATGGTGAACAGGAGTTTTAGCAGTAACCTCATAACGATAAGTGTGAGTGGAATGAAGATGCTTAACGTTATAATTTCCACAGTTCGTTTAAAGAAAAGGTTAAATCCATTTTCAAAAAAAAATCGGGATAACAGTAAACAAAAAACCTAACAGGTCTTTGAGACCTGTTAGGTTTTAATAAAATTGCTTATCATCAATTACGATCAGCTGATATTTTCAATCACCATTGCACTGGCTCCTCCACCACCATTACAAATGCCGGCAGCACCATATTTAGCATTGTTTGCTTTTAATACGTTGATCAGGGTTACAATAATTCTTGCTCCACTGCAACCTAATGGATGACCCAATGAAACTGCCCCACCATGAACATTTACTTTAGCAGGATCTAATTTCATTCTTTTACTGTTTTCAATTCCCACCACAGCGAAAGCTTCATTTAATTCCCAGTATTCAATATCACTCATTTGCAAACCAGCTTTAGCCACCGCTTTAGGAACGGCTAATGATGGCGTAGTAGTGAACCATTCCGGTGCTTGTTCAGCATCCGCATACGATTTTATTTTGGCGATGGGCTTTAATCCAAGTTCTTTTGCTTTATCTGCACTCATTAATACCAATGCTGCTGCACCATCATTCATTGTGGAAGCATTGGCAGCGGTTACGGTTCCATCTTTTTGAAAAGCCGGACTCAGCGAAGGAATTTTATCAAACTTAACATTATAAGGTTCTTCATCTTTGGCAAACACAATGGGATCGCCTTTACGCTGCGGAATTTCTACCGGAACAATTTCATTGGCAAATAAACCTTTTTCCCATGCTGCCTGAGAACGTTTATAACTTTCAATAGCAAATGCATCCTGGTCTTCACGACTGATTCCACATTCTTTGGCACATAATTCAGCCGCATTACCCATTGCCTTTCCATCGTACACATCCGTCAATCCATCTTTGGCCAATCCATCAATAAAAGAGGTATTACCATATTTATTTCCCCAGCGAAGACTATCTGCATAAAAAGGAACATTGCTCATACTTTCCATTCCACCGGCCACAACAATATCTGCATCTCCCAAAGCAATACTCTGTGCTGCCTGTGCAATCGCTTTCATACCACTGGCACAAACTTTATTTACGGTAGTACAATTTACTTCGTTAGGCAAACCGGCGAATTTAGCAGCCTGCCGTGCCGGTGCTTGTCCAAGATTGGCCTGTATAACACAGCCCATTAAAACGTCCTGTATGTCTCTTGGTTTTAATCCTGCTTTGGCAACTGCGCCTTTAATAGCAACTGCCCCTAACTGAGTAGCACTTAAACTTTTTAAACTGCCACCAAAACTTCCAATGGGAGTTCTAACGGCAGATACAATAACAACTTCTTTCATATGACTTGCGTATTTCTAAATTTCTGATTTGAAGATTTGAATTTTGCAGGGCAAAGATAACGATTGTTAGGTTACAGAAACAGGCAGATGCCTTCAAATAGTTTATCTGCATGAATTTTTCACGCAAAGAAATATAAGGAGCAAAGACGCAAAGATTTTTTGCGCCTTATTTTCTTTACCCCTTTGCGTGAAATTAAGCAATACATCAGGCTAATTTTAAAACTGATGCGCTATTTGTTTCCACTTTATAACAATCCTGTAAACTTCATATCACTTCACCTTCAAACTTCTTTACCTTCGCCGCTATGCAAAACAAAAAAGCGTTGCTGGATACGATCCTTTCCAATATCGGGATCAAAGCATTAAATGAAATGCAGGTTTCGGCTATGGAGGCTTACAGCAATCATCAAAATATTATTTTATTATCTGCCACAGGTTCTGGTAAAACGCTGGCATTTTTGTTGCCCATCGTTCCATTGCTTCAAACAGCCAATAACAGTACCAAAGCACTTATCATTGTTCCATCCCGTGAACTGGCTTTGCAGATTGAGCAGGTTTTTAAGAGCCTCGGATTAAATTTAAAAGTAACATGCTGTTATGGCGGACATAAAAGAGAGATCGAAGAAAATAATTTGATACAAGCTCCTGCTTTGATCATTGGTACACCCGGTCGCCTGGCAGATCATATACGAAGAGGGAATATTAAAACAGCTGCTATTGAAACATTAGTGCTGGATGAATTTGATAAATCACTTGAACTCGGTTTCCAGGAAGAGATGTCGTTCATCATTGGTTCATTGCCGGCTGTACAAAAAAGAATTCTAACATCAGCTACTTCATTGGAAATGATACCAGATTTTGTTGGATTGCAGGAACCCGTAAAGCTTGATTTTTTAGCTGACGGCGAAGAGACCGATTCTAAATTAGAAATAAAAGTTTTATTGAGTGAAGAAAAAGATAAAGTGGATGCACTCTTCCGTTTGATATGTATGCTGGGCAATCGTTCCACTATCGTCTTCTGCAATCATAGAGAATCAGTTGAACGTACCAGTACTTTGCTGAAAGAAAAAGACATCCACAATGTATTTTATCATGGAGCAATGGAACAAAGAGAAAGAGATGCTGCTTTATGTAAATTCAGAAATGGCACTTCCAATGTTTTAGTCACAACCGATCTTGCTGCAAGAGGCTTGGATATTGCACACATCCGATACATCATCCATTATCATTTGCCAATGAGTGAAGATGTATTTACTCACCGTAACGGAAGAACGGCAAGAATGGACGCCAGTGGTACAGCTATTTTGATTATTGGTCCCGGAGAAAAAATACCCGATTATATTCCGGCAGATACAGAAAAAATTATTTTACCAGAAACAATCACTTTGCCCGATAAACCAAGCTGGACCACTTTGTTTATTGCTGCCGGTAAAAAAGATAAAGTAAACAAGATTGATATTGTTGGCTTTCTCACCAATAAAGGCAAATTAAAAAAAGAAGATATTGGTTTGATAGAAGTAAAAGATTTCTTCTCCTTTGTTGGTGTACGAAAAATTAAAGTGAATCCGATGCTGCACCTGATCAAAGACGAGAAAATAAAAAATAAAAAAGTAAAGATCGCCGTAGCAAAGTAACGGTCGGCACCGAAGGTCAGACCATTAGTGCTATTATAATAAAAGAATAATGAATTTATACACTACCACTTCCTCCATCATTATCACCTGCCATAAAAGAATTGCGCCTTATTTGGAAAAGGAAGTAATGGAACTTGGATTTGCTATTGAAGAAACATTTATTACCGGTGTTAAACTAAAAGGAACGATTAATGATTGCATCAAACTGAATTTAAACCTGCGTTGTGCCAGCCAGGTTTTATATAGTCTGAAACAATTTACCGCTAATGATGCCAATGATATTTATAACAATTTAAAAGATTATAACTGGGAAAGTATTTTGCCGGAACCCGGATATTTTTCAGTTACCAGTAATGTGAATAATCCTACTATCAACAACAGCATGTTTGCTAATTTAAGAGTAAAAGATGCAGTGGTTGACCGGCTAAGAGATAAAAGAGGAACAAGACCATCAACAGGTGCAGAGTTAACAGGTACTGTCATTCATTTATTCTGGAAAAATGAAGAAGCAGAAATTTTTATTGATACATCCGGCGATTCATTAGCGAGGCATGGTTACAGAAAAATTCCCGGCCTTGCCCCTATGCTGGAAGGATTAGCAGCAGCAACTATTTTCGCTGCTAACTGGGATAAACATTCACCTTTTATTAATCCTATGTGTGGTTCAGGAACATTAGCAATAGAAGCAGCTTTGATAGCAACAAACAGAAGACCAGGTTTGTTCCGCACCAACTATGCCTTTATGCATTTGCAGGGATATGATGAAACTATTTACCAAAGAGAAGATGCTTTATTAGAAGAACAAATTATTGATGTTCCCAATTTAAAAATTATTGCTACTGATTATAATCCCAAAGCCATTGAGAATGCAAAGAAGAATGCTATAGCAGCAGGTGTACATAAACTGATAGAGTTTGCTGTTTGTGATTTTGCTTTGACAAACGTTCCTCCCTATGAAAAAGGAGTAATGATGATTAATCCTGAATATGGTGAACGATTGGGAGATATCACTGCATTGCAAGAAACTTATAGCCGTATTGGAGATTTTATGAAACAGAAATGTGGCGGTTATTTGGTTATGTATTTACCGGCAATATGGATCTTGCCAAAAAAATAGGATTAAAAGCCAAACGAAGAATAGAATTTTATAACAGCACTATTGATTGTCGCCTGTTAGAGTATGAATTGTATTCCGGTAGCCGCAGAGAGGTAAAAGAGCAATAAAAAATAAAGCCCATTCAAATTGAATGGACTTTAATCTATTTTGACTTTTTAATTTTTACTTCTTCATATACATCACTTCCTTCACCAATTTCACTGTTCTTGATACATCAGGTAAATATAATGCTACTAAGTTAGGAGCATAGTGCATCGGTGCATCTGCAGATGTGATACGACGGATAGGTGCATCCAAATAATCAAAACCTTCTTTCTGTATGCGATAAGAAATTTCAGATGATACAGAAGCAAATGGCCATTGTTCTTCTACAATCACCAAACGGTTTGTTTTCTTCACACTTTCTAATATAGTAAACCAATCCATCGGACGGATCGTTCTTAAATCAATTACTTCAGCTTCAATACCTTCTTTTGCTAATTCTTCCGCAGCGCCTAAAGCAACCTTCATCATCTTATTAAAAGAAACAATCGTTACATCACGACCGGGACGCTTAACATCAGCCTTACCAATAGGAATCAAATATTCTTCTTCCGGCACTTCACCTTTTTCACCATACATCACCTCACATTCCATAAACATAACCGGGTCATCATCACGAATGGCACTTTTCAGCAATCCTTTTCCATCGTATGGGTTACTTACAGAAACCACTTTTAAACCCGGAATATTCGCATACATACTTTCAAAAGCAGTAGAGTGCTGCGCACCCAACTGACCGGCAGAACCGTTAGGCCCACGGAACACGATAGGACAACCAACCTGTCCGCCACTCATGGCCAGCATTTTGGAGGCAGTATTTAAAATCTGGTCTAAAGGCAATACGGCAAAGTTCCAGGTCATAAACTCTACAATAGGACGCAAACCATTTTGTGCTGCGCCTACGGCAATGGCCGCAAAACCTAATTCAGCAATCGGGGTATCAATCACCCTTTTCTCGCCAAATTCATCCAGCATTCCCTGGCTTACCTTGTAGGCACCGTTGTACTCGGCCACCTCTTCACCCATTAAAAAAACACGTTCATCCCTGCGCATCTCTTCCTGCATCGCTTCACGTAAAGCTTCTCTGAAAGCAATTTGTCTCATTGGAATAGTTCGTTTAAAGAGCAGCAAAAATATCGGTAAATGACCACATAATCAAATTGCGTTAAATGCCTTAGCTTGCCGCTAAAATTTACCAAAAATTGAAAACGATTGCGTTGTTTGGTGCCGGAAAATCGGCCACTGTTTTAATTGAATACCTCATTGAAGAAGGCCGGACATACGACTGGATACTGCTGGTGGCAGATGCCAGTAAAGAACTGATTGAAAGTAAAACAAAGAAAGCTGCTCATACAAGAGCCATTCAATTAGATATTAGCGATGCCAATGCCCGCAAAGAAATAATCGCTGCTGCTGATATTGTTATTTCCATGATGCCGGCACATTTGCATTATTTGGTAGCCACTGATTGTGTGGAACTGAAAAAGAATTTGCTCACGGCTTCTTATGTGGATGAAGGCATCCGCAACCTGAAAGATAAAATTGAAGAAAATAATTTGTTGTTTTTATGTGAGATAGGATTAGATCCGGGCATTGATCATATGAGTGCCATGAAACTCTTTCATGAAATAGAAGCAAAAGGTGGAACAGTTACTTCTTTTAAATCACATTGCGGAGGTTTGGTAGCTCCGGAAAGTGATAATAATCCATGGCATTATAAAATAAGCTGGAACCCGAGGAATGTGGTGATGGCAGGAAAGGCCGGCGCTACATATAAGAAAGATGGAAAGACTGTTACTGTTCCTTATGATAAAGTTTTTGAAGACAGTGATGATATCGCCATTGAGGGGTTAGATGTGCTGGCCACTTATCCAAACCGTGATTCATTAAGTTATATTCCGCTCTATCATTTAGATAAAGCCGAAACATTTGTAAGAACAACCTTGCGCTATCCTCAATATTGCAAGGCATGGGATTATATTGTTGATGCTGGCTTAACAAATGATGCTTATAATTTACAAACCAAAGGTTTAACGTATAAAGAATGGGCCAAAGCCATTACTCCTTTTGTAAATGATGAGAATGAAGAATTGTATGAGTTCATAGGTTTGTTTGATGAAACTAATGTTCCTGCTAATGCAAAGAGTTCAGCAGATGTAATGCAGCATTTATTAGAAACCAAATTAGCGATGCAGCCACACGATAAAGACATGATTGTTATGCTGCATGAAATTGATTACACGGTCAACAGTCAACGGTCAACGGTCAACAGTTCATTAATTGTAAAAGGTGATGATAGTCTGCATACAGCTATGGCAAAAACAGTAGGATTGCCATTAGGTATTGCAGCAAAACTAATTTTGCGGGGAAAAATTCAATTAACAGGAATACAAATACCAGTAGTAAAAGAAATTTATGAACCGGTGTTAGAAGAATTAGCTGAGCAGGGAATTGTATTTAAAGAAACAACTACAACCGTCTGAATCCGGCGATTATTCACACCCGGTCCGACAGTCCCCGTCTGACCGCATTACTCGCATTGATTTACGGTCTGACCTTCGGTGCCGACCTTATGCAGTCTCCGTCTGAATCCCGCAGTAGCGGGAGTCTGGCGGTTAATGAAGACGCTAATAAGTTTATTGCATTTTATACCATTCCATCATTTTGGGCAACACAGTTTCCTCGGTGTGGACATTATCCATTAATTCTGTAAAAGAAAACTTCTTTATATCTATCAAGTATTTAACCATGAGCCATCCTTTTAAATAGTTGAGGCTGGTATATGTTTTCCCTTGATCAACTGAAACTTCAATCCAGTCTTTCTTTTCATTAATACAATGCATCATAAACCCGATATTATCTTTTAGGATAATCTTTTCATCTTTTGTTGCTGATTTGTAAGCGATATATTCAGCATATCCTTCCCATTTCCAATCAGGCAATTGCTTTAGTGGTTTAGAATGCAACCAACCTAATTTATTTACTTCAAGACAATGAATCATTTCATGCGCCAGTGTTCTTGCAAAATGCCGCTGGTAATTCCGCAGTTTAAGCCAATCACCATCAACTACTGCATCTTTATTAATTACTACATTATGGTAATATCCCCAGGCATAAGCATCACCCATTGTTTGTTTTAATAAATATCCTGCTGACTTTCCTCCATCTAAGAAAAGATTAAACTTAAAATCCTCATCATACAATTCAGATTGTTTAACCAGATTTAATGCCTGCTCTATAGCAAGATTATATTCTCCGGAGTATTTACTGGCAGAATAAATATTCACTTGTTTGATAGCTGTCTTCCCAGCATACAGCATTTGTGGGAAGAGCATTATCAATATTAATCCCAAAAGAAGGAGAGTGAATAATAAAAACACTTTCCATAAACGGGAAACGAAAAGACGATTTGATTTAAACGATAATTTCACAGGAAGTTTTTGAAAGTATGTCGCTGGCAACTGATAAATATTACAAACAAAATTTCCAGACAACAAACTAATCACGATACTGCTTTAATAATTCGGGCAATTCTTTCACTCCTGCCTGGCTTTAAGATTGTTCACCCGGTCTGACGGTCCCAGTCTGACCGTATTAACTGCATTGATTTACGGTCTGACCTTCGGTGCCGACCTTGTGCCGCACCTACAATAAGCCCTTTAACAACAAAGTCAATTCCTTCACTCCTTCTGTTGCTGGTTTTTCTATCGTAGTGAGATTATAAACCGAGGAAGTGTAAGGAATTTTTTTATCAACAATAAACTTTGGAACAGTATGCTGAGCATAATTCACCAGTCCGGCAGCAGGATAAACCACTAATGAAGTTCCTACCACTACAAATATATCCGCACTATACACTAATGGAACGGCCACCTCAATCATCGGCACTGCTTCATGAAACCATACAATATGCGGACGCAGTTGTGCACCATCTTCAGCTTTATCGCCTAATTTAATATCACCCTTTATTTCATAAACTAATTCTTCATCCATTTCACTCCGCATTTTAAATATTTCACCATGCAGGTGAAGCACTTTAGTTGAACCAGCTCTTTCATGCAGGTCATCTATATTTTGTGTGATGATGGTTACATCAAAATCATTCTCCAGTTCAGCAATTCCATGATGGGCGGCATTGGGTACTGCATCCAGCACATTTTTTCTTCTGTAATTATAAAAGTCCAATACTAATTGAGGATTTCTTCTCCACGCCATGGGTGTAGCCACGTCTTCAATATCATAACCTTCCCATAAACCATCGCTGTCACGAAATGTTTTTAATCCGCTTTCTGCACTGATGCCGGCGCCGGTGAGTACAACTAATTTCTTTTTGGGCATAATCAAAAATAAGAAAAGCTGAAAGGTAAACCTCACAGGTTTCTTCAAAAGCTTTTCAACATCATTCTCTTCAAACCTGTGAGGTTTTCAACTATTGCCAGGTTAAGCAGTACGGATAGTTTTCTTTCTCAACTTGCGGTAAAGAAAGAAACCGGTAATGGCAAGTAATAAAAGAGGCCAGAGTACGGCTATCATCAAAACAAAATCATCAATTCCATTCAATCCTGTTTTTAAAGCATCTTTGAACTTATAGAAAAATGATGAGGTATTATCGGGACTTATTGCCCCGTTGGTTAACTGGTAATAAGTAAGATTGATGGTACTGAAGGCAGCAGCATGACTTAGATATTCAGCACGACCAGCAGCAGATTCTATATTCTCTTGTATATCGTTGATTTCATTTTGTACCTGCAGCGTCTCTTCCATATTCTTTGCCTGCTTCAAAAATTCCAGGTATTTAGCAAGCACCTGTTTCTGTGAAGCCAACCTTGATTTTACATCCACATATTCTGTAGTCACATCTTCAGAAGTAATTTTTCGTTCCATCACTTTTGAATCATTCACAGGTAAAGTATTCATTGCATTCTCAAACTGATCAACAGGTACTTTTATGGTAACTGCATTTTCAATCTGGTAATCGTTTTGTGTTTGTTCTTCATTGGCTATATAACCGCCAAATTGTTTTACAACAGTTCTCACTTTATCATTGTATGCTTTGTAATCTTTCAGCTCCAGTCGCAGTGTGGCTGTCTTAATTATTTTTTTATCCCAATCAATTTTAGGTTCTGGAACATCTATCTTTTTTGGTGGAGAAGGTTTTTCAGTTTTTTGCTCTTCCTGGGGAGTTACTGTAGCCGTTGTATCGGCGACAGCGTTATCGGCTTCAGCATTATTTTCAATTTTTCTGCTTAATTCAGCAATCGAAGTATCGGGTGCTTTTGCACGTTCGCTATTTCGATCACAGGAAACAAAAAACAATACCATACTTACTGCTATAGCAGCAGTTAGTTTAAAATTTTTCATGACTATGCTTTTTATGGTTATAAGATTAAAATGCGGTTGAATTACATAAATCAAAAACCGGAAAATGTTTTAATAACCGGCTGCTTTCGCACAGCATACAATCATTGGATGGAGAACACGAGGTTAGACTGAGGAGAAATTATCTGCAGTTAATTACATCAGCAGTAAATAATACAGTGAGCTTACAAAAAGTAACCTGCGTTATGTGTTAAAATTTTTTGAAGGGCATTTTGATGACATATAATGATTGTGGGTTGATCGTTAAATTGTTTGATTGTTATAATTTGCAGATTTGATTTACACCACAAACCACAAACCACAAACTATAAACTATTTCATCCCCCCCAATTCCATAATTATCTCCCACTCAGTATCTGTAACTGGCTGCACACTTAATCTTCCTAAACGAACGAGTGCCATATTGGCCAAACGTTTATCTGCTTTTACCTGCGCCAACGTTACAGGCTTTTTTATTTTCTTGTACGGTTTCAAATCTACCACCACCCATGTATCATCCTCTGTAGTGGGATCGGGATAAAACTCTTTGGCCACTTTAGCTATACCAACAATTTCTGTTCCTTCATTGCTGTGATAAAACAATACCTCATCACCTTTCTTCATTCCTTTTAAATGAAGCCGGGCCGCATAGTTACGTACGCCGTCCCACATGGTTTGTTTATCTTTTACTAATTGTTCCCAACTGTAAGTAGAAGGTTCTGATTTTACCAGCCAGTATGCCATAGCAATAAATTTAGTTGAACAAATTTAATCAGTATGCCGATACATAATGCAACCGGCAAAAGCAGATTTAACAAAAAAGGCTGTCAATTATGACAGCCTTTCTATCAGAATAATTATTCTATTAAAATACGTTGTAACCGAAGCTAACATAATACAAACCACCAATAGCCGGGTTACCCACACCATTGCGGTAGTATTTATTCAGCAGGTTATTGGCGCCAATTTTAAATACTGACTTAATTTGTGGCACTTTATAGTTAATCTGTGCATCTATTACATTAAATGCAGGTAAATTATCGTTGGCAAAATCGCTTTCATATTTCACTTCATCCTGCCAACGCAGGTTTACGCTAAAACCTAATTGTTTTGTTTTTCCTAAGCCTGTATTGGTTAATCCAATATTATAACGGTATTTAGGTGTATTAAAGTTGCTAACAAAACCAGTAGGTACATCTTCAATATTATCAGAAGATACATTTAAATTAAAGTTCCAGTACTTAACAAAGTTATAATCCATGCCAAATCCCCATCCCCAGGTAGTAACTTTAGTATCGCTGTTAGTTACAATGCCAATGGCATTGCGTTTTGAAGCACTTGCCAGGTCAAGATAATCTAACTGCGATTGTGGTGCACCAGCTTTACGCTGTAACAATACTATACGACCAATAAAATCTTTATAGTTTCCATAATAGCTATATGCATCAATTAACAGTTTATTTTTAACCAGGCTCTTATAGCCAATCTCATAAGTAGTGGCTACTTCCGGCTTAAATTCCTTGAACTTATACGGAGTAAAGTTTCCTGCTAAAACATTTTCTAACTGGAAACCAGGATTATTTTTCAAATTATACAAGTCCTGTACCCATGGCAAACCACCTGCTAAAAATACACCACTACCCACCACCAGGTTAATATATTGCTGCTGTGTAGTTGGGAAACGATAAGCAGTTTGGTAAGATAAGCGGATGTTATTGTTTTTAGCCACTTTAATTACAGCGGTTGCTCTTGGAGTAAATCTTTCTTTAAAGTTTTCATTTTTATCGTAACGGCCGGAAGCAGAAAGAATTAATTTTTCGTTCAATAAACGTTTGGTTAATTGAACATAAGCACCATATTCATTGATCTTGATTGGACCGTTATAATCAATAAACAATGTTCCTTTAGAATTCAATACATATTGTTTCCAGTTAGCACCAACCAGTACATCAACTACTTTAATAACATCCTGGAAGTTGTACTGACCTTCAGCACCCCATAAATCACTTCTATCCAGTAATAAACCTCCAATAGGAATTGGTGAAGAAGTAACCTGCTGGTATAAAGAACGGAATTGATCAGAACCTGAAACGGGGCGACCTACATCAGCTGCTGTCCTTCCCACATTATGATATTTAAGAGGACTGGTAGTAGCAATAGCATTAAAGGCAGTTGCCTGTGCTTGTGCCTGGCTTTGTCCACCCTGTAATGCAATTGTGTAAGCAGTAGTCCAGTCAGTCAGCTCCTGTACTAAATAACCTTGAGCATATTGCTGAAACCAGGTAGCGCTGGGTTTCCATGCTTCATTAAACAATTGTGCGGTGATGGTTGAGTTATGTGAACCACCTGCATTTTCCTGTGTGGTGTAACCACGCAAAAACCAGTTCTTTGATTTGAACTCCAGTTTATGCTGCCCCATTTTAAAATCTTTAATAGAGTAACGTTCACTACCAGTATAAACTGTATTACCAGTTCCCCAGTTGGTTAACCATGATGCTTCAATTTTGTTTGTTAATTTATAAAATATACCGCCAGACAATTTGAAGTTAGTTGTATTGTTATCGAGTAATTCTCTTTCAGTATAACCAGTACGGGAAACATTCATTGCTCCGGGTAAGGAAGAAACGATATAATTTAATACCGGAACTGCGGTTGGCTGCTGTTGACCAATGGCGGCTGCAACGGCTCCAAAAATATCAACGTTACCTCCGGAAGTTGGAACACTGCGAAGATTACGGGTTGTTTCGTCACCATAAACATTTATACCATCATAATTCGGATCGGTAGCTCTTGTTCCGGGAATTACTGCACCTGTAGAGCCTAAACGGGAATAGTTTCTGTAATCATCCCCAATCCAGTCTTTCGCTTGTATTAATTGTGCATTTATTTTAAAAGCTAATCTTTCTCCTATTACTTTACCCCATCTAACAGACCAATCATGATAAGCTCCGGTTGGTCTTTCACGTTGGTCAGTATGCATCATACCAGTTTTAACCTGTGCACTTAAACCCTGGTATTTGAAAGGGTTCTTACTGTTAATAAGCACCGTTCCATTCATACCACCCGGGCCATATAATGCTGATGATGCGCCGGGAAGTAATTCCATACTTTCAACGTCCAGTTCGGTAACACCTACAATATTACCAACTGAAAAGTTTAAACCCGGAGCCTGGTTATCCATTCCATCTACCACCTGGTTTACACGGGCACTACCGCTACCGTTAAAACCACGGGTACTAACAGTAGTAAAAGTTAAACTGGAGTTAGTTACGTCAACCCCTTTGGCATTTCTTAAAATGTCGTAATAGCTGGCGGCCGTGGCATTGCGAATGGCGGCTGTACCAACTCTTTCAATAGAAACAGGAGATTCGAGTAAACGGGTAGAAGTACGGGTAGCAGCTACTACCACTTCCTGTCCCAATGAAGAAACTGCTGTTAATTCAACAGATACTTTTTCAGCACCTGAAACAGTTACTTCTTTTTTTTCGAAACCGACAGATGAAATGACTAATGTTACAGGAAGCTTAGCTACTGTTAATTTGAAATTACCATTATCATCGGTAAAGGAGCCAATGGTTGTTCCTTTTACAACTACAGATACTGCAGCAACATTTTCTTTGGTTGAACCATTTTTTACATTACCAGTGATAGTAACACTTTGTGCGATCGAAGTCAAGCTTATAAGGCATGCTAATAACAAGCAAGCGAAAGAGCGAGTGCTTTTTCTCATATTCAGAAGTTTTGGATTATACAATCAGCCGCCAAAATAGTGATTGTTAGCTTACTGTAAAAATTTTCTTTGCACCATTTTGAGGTACCCTGTTAATTTCTTTACCCCCTTAAAATTGGGTAGAAACCTGCGTCTTGGTATTTTAGCGCATGAGTTCATTTCAATTCCCGGGTCAAACTGCCTATTATAAAGGTAAAGTGAGGGATGTTTACACTATTAATGATCAGTGGCTGGTAATGATAGCCAGCAACCGCATTTCTGCTTTCGATGTTATTTTACCCCGGCCAATTCCATACAAAGGACAGGTATTAAACCAGATTGCCGCTTATATGCTAAAGGCTACAAACGACATTTGTCCCAACTGGCTGGTTGACGTACCTGCCCCCAATGTGGGTATTGGAAAGAAATGTGAGCCTTTTAAAATTGAAATGGTGGTAAGGGGAAATTTAACCGGCCACGCCTGGAGAACTTATGCTTCCGGAAAAAGATTATTGTGCGGAGTCGAAATGCCGGAGGGAATGAAAGAGAATGATTATTTCCCCTCTCCCATTATTACACCAAGCACCAAAGCTGCGGAAGGACATGATGAAGATATTAGTCCGGCTGAAATTATTGCTACCGGACTGGCTTCTCAGTCTGATTGGAAAACTTTATGTGATTATACTTTAAAACTATTTGCCAGGGGAAAAGAAATTGCAGACAAACAGGGATTGATACTGGTTGATACCAAATATGAGTTTGGAAAAATTGGTGACACTATTTACCTGATGGATGAAATTCATACGCCGGATAGTTCAAGATATTTTTATGCAGATGGATTTGAAGAAAGACAGGTAAAAGGTGAGAGGCAAAAACAATTAAGCAAAGAATTTGTAAGAGAATGGCTCATTGCCAATAATTTTATGGGAAAGGAAGGTCAAACTGTTCCCGAAATGAGTGATGAATGGGTAGATACTATTTCCAAAAGATATATTGAGTTATATGAAAAAGTGATTGGTGAAAAATTTATTCCGCAATCATTAAGTGATGAAGAAACAAAAGGAAGAATTATTACGGCTCTTAATAAATTAGTATAACAACATCAACCAACCTGCATGAAATTTTTACTCAACGTTTGCTTTGCACTTGTTTCAATTTCAACTTTAGCACAAAAACAAAACTATTTACTGATTGGCACTTATACCACGGGTAAAAGCGAAGGTGTATATGTTTATAAATTCGATGGTAAAACCGGCGATGCTACTTATGTTAGTTCCATCAAAAGTTCTAACCCATCTTATTTAGCAATCTCTCCCAACCAAAAATATGTGTATGCTGTTAATGAAAATAAACCGGGAGGTGTAACCGCTTATTCATTTGATAAAAGCAACGGCAGCTTAACCACCATCAATCAGCAACCATCTAAAGGTGATCACCCTTGTTATATTACCACCAGCAGCAATGGAAAATTTGTATTGGTTGGCAATTACAGCAGCGGTACACTCTCCGTTTATCCTGTTAAAAAAGATAATTCTTTAGATACAGCCTCGCAGGTAATTGCTCACAGCGGCAGCAGTGCCAATAAAGAAAGACAGGAATCAGCACACGTGCATGCAACAGTTTTATCAAAGGATAATAAATATTTATTTGTTCCGGATTTGGGTATGGATAAATTAATGATCTACCGGTTTAATAATGCAACCGGAAAACTGGCAACCGCTGATCAACCATTTGCATCAATTGCCGCAGGATCAGGACCGAGACATTTTGATTTTCATCCCAACAACAAATATGCTTACCTGATGGAAGAATTAAGCGGAACTGTAGAAGCATTTGCATATAACAATGGAAAGCTGAAATCAATACAAACTATTTCCAGTCACCCGAAAGATTTTACCGGCACAAAAGGCAGCGCTGATATTCATGTATCTCCTGATGGGAAATTTTTATACTGCAGCAACCGTGGTGAGAGCAATACCATCGCTATTTTCAAAATCAATCCGGCAACCGGTAAATTAACCAGCATCGGTTTTCAATCAACCATGGGATTAACACCCCGCAATTTTAACTTTGATCCCGGCGGTAACTTTTTATTAGTAGCCAACCAGAACAGCGACAATGTAGTTGTATTTAAAAGGAATAAACAAACAGGGCTTTTAACCGATACCGGTAAAAGAATTGAAGTGGGCAATCCTGTTTGTTTAAAATGGATTAATGCAGAAAGTAAATAATTGATTTAACTTCTTGGCAAAACAAAATTCGTTACATCATCTGCACTGATTGATTTACCGGATAGAATAACCAGTCTTTCCACTACGTTTCGCAACTCACGGATGTTACCTGTCCAGTTATGACTCTTCAGCAATTCTATTGCTCTTGTATCGATTGCTTTTACCGGTTGCCCATAATCAGCGGCAATATCCATAAGGAATTTTTCTACTAATAAAGGAATATCATCTTTTCTGTCGTTAAGAGATGGCACATGAATCAATATTACACTCAAACGATGATATAAGTCCAACCTGAATTTTTTATCTTCAACTTCTTTCAGTAAATCTTTATTAGTGGCGGCAATCACTCTCACATCTACATTAATATCTTTATCCGCTCCTACCCTGGTAATCTTTCCTTCCTGCAAAGCTCTTAATACTTTGGCCTGTGCTTCTAAGCTCATATCACCAATTTCATCTAAGAAAAGAGTACCGCTGTTGGCCGTTTCAAATTTTCCAATACGTTGTTTGATGGCTGACGTAAAGGAACCTTTCTCATGACCAAACAATTCACTTTCTATCAGCTCTCCCGGAATAGCGGCACAGTTTACTTCAACCAGCGGGCCGTTACAACGGGCACTTTTTTCATGAATCCATCTTGCCACCAATTCTTTTCCCGAACCGTTTTCACCGGTGATCATTACCCTTGCTTCTGTTGGGGCCACTTTATCAATTGTATCTTTTATTCTTTTAATGGGATCACTTTCACCAATCATCTCCTGCACTTTGCTCACTTTACGTTTCAACACTTTGGTTTCTTCCACCAAAGTTGTTTTATCCATTGCATTGCGTATGGTAATAAGCAACCTGTTCAGGTCCGGTGGTTTGGATACGTAATCAAATGCACCTTTTTTTACTGCTTCCACTGCGGTTTCTATTGTTCCATGACCAGAGATCATAATCACCGGCACATCAGGTCTTGCTTCTCTTGCCTTTTCCAGAAATTCAATACCATCCATCTTTGGCATCTTAATATCACAAAGCACTGCATCATAATTTTTTTCTTTCAATTGTTTTAAACCATCTTCTCCGTTTTCTGCATCATCAATTTTGTAGCCTTCATATGAAAGAATTTCCGTAAGGGTTTTGCGGATCGCCTTTTCATCATCTATTATCAAAATGTTCGACATACGGTGATTTAATTATTCGTTAACGTGTATTTTTTATGGATTACCGTTATCAGTAAATCTCATTTAAGCCAAAAATAAGAAAAATGAAACCGATACTGCTATTCATGGCTGCTATTCCTTTTATATCATGCAGCCAGCCATCTGCAAATGTTCAGCCAAACTCTTCTATTGATACGATTAAAAAAATATTCCACACAGTAAATGATATTCCACTACCGGGTGGGTTTGAAAGAATAAAAGCTGAATCAAATTCTTTTACCGGTTACCTGCGCAATCTAAAATTGAAGAAAGATAATACTGTTTATTTATACAATGGCTCACCCAAGCGAAATCAATCCGCACAATATGCGGTGCTGGATATACCGGTTCCAAAAGTGGACTTACAGCAATGTGCTGATGCAGTTATGCGGATAAGAGCCGAATACCTGTTCGGTCAAAAAAGATTCAGCGAAATTACTTTTACAGATAATGCACATGGGGCATATTCGTTTTCTCCACCTTATACCAAAGAACATTTTGATAAATATTTGCTACTGGTATTTGCTAACTGCGGAACGGCTTCTTTATCCAAACAATTAAATGAGGTTAAGGGCTATGATAATATTGAACCCGGTGATGTTTTAATAAAAGGAGGTTCACCAGGCCATGCTGTTATAGTGATGGATGCGGCGATCAATAAAGAGGGTAAAAAAGCTTATATGCTGGCACAGAGTTATATGCCGGCACAGGATATTCATATACTTAAAAACCCAAAACATCCCAATAGCCCCTGGTATTTTGCTGAAAATGATAATACTATTTACACGCCTGAATGGGTGTTTTATAAAGATCAATTAAAAAGATGGTGAGGACAGTAATTTTACGGAAAAGATTGTTCAGGGGTTTTGCTCTTGCCATTTGAACACATATATAGTTTCTTTGATGTCAGTAATCCGTATTACTAACCATATCTAAAATGAAAAACTATGAACACCCAGGCACCCTCGCCCTTGTGGCAAATCTTAATCAAAGTTGGCGCATTAGCCGGCTTTATGATGGTTGTAATGTACATGTTTATTTATGTACTCATTGCTGCACTTAAGCTCTTCGTAAGCAACTAACAATAAAAAACCTCCATTTAACAATGGAGGTTTTTTTATTTGATTTTTGCCAGTAATAGTTTTTTCTCACACTCGTTTGTTGTCAGTGCCGCCGCTTCCCTGAAATAAGTATTGGCCTTTTCAGTATCTCCATTTTTGTTATACAGATCGCCTAATATGGAAGGCAACAGGTAATATTTTTTTAGTGATTCAAGACCAGGTATTGATTGCACTGCCTCAATAGCAGCCACTGCTCCACTTAACTCACTTACTATTACAGCCCTGTTTAATGCAACTACCGGTGATGGTTTTAGCCGGTAGAGCACATCATAGTATCGCAATATAGCTAACCAGTTGGTTTGTTCGTAACTATTGGCCATTACATATTCACAGGCAATCATTGCTTCCACATGATAGGTGGTGATGGTTTCGCCGGAAGCAGATTGTTCTATATAATTAAGTCCTTTTGCAATCAGCTCCTTATTCCATAAGCTCCGGTTCTGCTGCGGTAATAATATAATATTGCCTTCACTGTCTAACCGGGCCTCATTTCTTGCAGCGGTTACACACATTAAAGCCAGCAATGCATATACCTGTGGTTGAGCGGTGTTCCTGTTTTTTAAGAGCAATTCTCCTAAACGTATTGCTTCATCCTGCAACTCTTTTCTTACCAGTGTTACATGTTGAGCTGAATTATATCCTTCATTAAATAAAAGATAGATGGCTGTTAATACATTATCTAATCGTTGTTCTAATTCATTTCCCGATGGTATGTCGTAAGCAATTTTATTTTCTCTGAATTGCTGTTTGGCCCTGTACAATCGTTTATCGATAGTATCAGCAGAACTAATAAATGATTTGGCTATTTCTGCCACACTAAAACCACAAAGTGTTTTTAATATTAACGCTACCTGGCTTTCGGTGTTTAATGATGGATGGCAGCAGGTAAACATCATCCGCAACTGATCATCTTCTATTTCATCAGCAGAAACGATCTCATTTACAGTTGCCGATAATGTATATTCTGATTTTAAGAGTGGAGAAATTTTGCCGGCAAATTCCTGTTGCCGCTTTTGTTTACGGATAACATCGATAGCTTTATTTTTTGCCACCGTAAATAACCAGGCCGTAGGATTATCAGGTACAGCTCCCATCTTCCAGGTATGCATGGCTTTTAATAAAGTATCCTGCACTACATCCTCGGCCAGCTCTATATTATGCGGACCAAATACTTTTAGTAAAGACGCAATGAGTTTACCCGATTCGTGCCGGAAAAGATGATCAACTGTTTGATGAATAGATGAACCGGAACTCAAGCAATTAATTTTATACGCTAATTTAAGGATAAGCGATAGGCTCCAGATCGAGTATTACATGCATGTGATGCAGCAAATGTTTATTATAATCAGCCGCCAGCCATTCAATAGTATGCGGTTCACCGGTAACACAGGTTCTGCTGTACAATTCAGAATTCATATTGGCGAGTATTGAACAAATATGTTTATTCAGCAAAGACCATAAGTTAATTAAATCAGCAGAAGCATAGTTTTGATAACCCGAAGTTGTTACCCATGTATTTTGTGCATACACAATATGTGGCGAATCTTCATACTGTGCCACTACAAAACGCCGTGAATTGGTTAAAGCAGAATCAACCAAATGCCCGATGATCTCTTTCTTACTCCATTTAGCAGGATTAGGTTTAGCTGTTAACTGTTCTTCCTTTAACTGAAACAACATTGGTGTGTAGTCAGCAATAATTTTTTCCAATTGTTCAATAGTGGTCTTCATTTGCTTTTCTTCAAAGTTAAGTAACTCAGAACTGAGAGGCCGGAAGCAGGAAGTATGAATAGTGTATCAGTTTCAAATTTGTCCGATGTATTGTTTGATTTCACGCCAAGAGGCAAAGAAAATAAGCCGCATAAAAAAAATCCTGGCGTCTTTGCTCCTTGTATTTCTTTGCGTGAAAATATCAAGCATCCAATATCCGATATCAGACTTCCTACTTCCGGCTTCTCAAATTACATCTTCATCACCTGCCTCACCTGCACACTGCCTCCATATTCAAAGTCAGGACAATCTTTACTTATGGCTACTGCTTCATTCAAATCAACAGCGTTGATGATAAAAAATCCGCCCACCAGTTCCTTGCCTTCGGTATAAGGACCATCCATTACTTTTTTATCCTTACCACTAACTAATTTACCACCGGGCAGTAAAGGTTCGCCACTTACATAAGTGCCGGCTTTAGCCAGCTTGTCAATCCAGGCCATCCATTTAGCCATTTCCGCCTGCATTTCTTCGGGAGTAGGTTGTTTGCCTTCGGCACCCATACCGCCGTGAAAGATCAACATAAACTTTTCCATGAGAGTTGTTTTTGAGTTTTACAATTTAAGTTACATACTAATGACGAGGCAGGGAAAGAAAACCGGACATGTGGCGGGAGGAATATTTGAAACACCAAGATTATTTTAATTTAATGGAGTGCCTGAGAAGTTTCCGCTATTTTTACGACACTTTATTCATATATTAATTTATTATCGGGATGAGACTGCTAAAGAAAATAATTTCAATAAACACATTCATATTGCTGGGAGCATTTGCTTTTCTTTTTATATCAATCAGGGAACTCAGGCAAGCCTTTTATGATTTTGAAAAGCTTCAAGTTCATACAGGAGTTATTCAATCCAAAGCGGTTATAGACACTATTGAGGACGACAAAAAAAGAACAATTATATATCTTAAACTTATCGATGATAATAATGAATACTTATCTTCAAAATACGCCGAGCATTTGAATGAAAATCTTAATATTGGCGATTCAGTAAAATTATACACCAATACTTCCAGTTCTTTTTTCGGAAATTTTGTTAGTAACGAATCGGCGACTGAAATATGGACTACAAATAATCCAAATGAGGTTTATCACATAGTCCGCATTTCTGATAATAGCATTTTACTCGATTTTTCAAGCCATAAAAAATCTCTAAAAAAAATGCTTTGGATATTTCCCCTTGCTTCAATTTGTTTTTTTGGATGGTTCATTTATAGACGCTCAGGACGCAAAAGTTCTTTAGTTATTGAGGCATAATTATTTTCTTGCTGATTAATTTATTCATTAAACAGAACAGGCATATTTAAGTATTCAGGTGGAGATACCAGCCGATAAAAACAATCATTGAACAGCAGCAACTCCATTCAGCAGATTGCCACGACAAGCTACGCAAGTCTCGCAATGACGGAAAACTTCATAGCTCCCGCATCATCAACCAATCCGTCTGCTGGTCATATCCCAGCCAAAAATCATGTGCACCAAATTTTTTAAAACCCCACTTCTCATAAAAAGCAACGGCCCGGTCGTTCTTCTCCCACACGCCTAACCAAAGTATTTCCCGGTTCATTTGCTTTGCTTCTTCTATACAAAATTTCATCATGGCACTGCCCACTCCTTTTCCAATTACAGAGTTGTCGGCATAGATGCGAACAATTTCAACAGACGATCTATCACCAAACGCCGCATACTTATCACCATCTTGCATCCTTACATAACCCACCGGCCTTTCCTCATCAAAAGCAATAAAAAAATAACCATTGCCGGTCTCCACTTCTTTTATCAGCATTTCACGGGTAAACTGTTCGTTCATATACTTATCCATGTTTGCCTTTGTGTTGTACTGTGCAAATGTTTCGTAAAAAGTTTTACGGCTAAGATCAGCAATTATAGCTGCATCGCTGCCTGCAGCCGGTTTAATAAATACACCCATGACTGTAAACTACAAAAAAAATATTTTGAGTTTGTTAAAAATCAGTCTACCTTATTACCTCTTTCGCCCCTAAACAAAACTCACCCAACCTCATTCTTCATTCTTAAAAATTTAAAACACATGAGAAAGTTTTTCTTCCTGCTGTTGCTTGTGCCGTTATTAAGTAACAGTCAAACCAAAAATGTTATCAACAGTTTTCGTGTTTTTCCTAAACCAGACAAGGTAGCAGAGTTTGAAAAAGGGATGGCCGCTCATGCCCAAAAATATCATACGGGCAACTGGAAGTGGCGGGTATATGAAATACAAAGCGGGCCGGATGCTAACGGGTTTCATGTAATAGAAGGGCCATTAAGCTGGGATGAGTTTGATAAAAGAGGAGACCTTGGCGCCGAACACCAGGCTGACTGGAATAAAATGGTAGCACCATATATTACCAGCCAGGGATCAAGCAGCTATAATGAATTTGATGCTGACCTTAGTAATGTAGCCATGACGGATTATGCTGATAAAATTGTGATCAATCACATGATGCCCAAACCAGGGATGTTACCAGCATTGGGAGAATTAGTAAAAAGAATGAAAAAAGTATGGCAGGCCAGTAACGAAAGTGTAGCAGTTTATCACACTGTTTATTCAGGCGCACCACAAATATCCCAGGTAACAAGATTAAAGGCCGGTTTAAAAGAATTAGATGATAGCTATCGTAAACCACTACCGGAAAGATATAATGAAGTATATGGTGAAGGCGCCTGGGCTCATTACCTTGAAGATTATGCCAAAATAGTAGAAAGCCGCTGGAGTGAATTGCTGTTTGTAAGAAATGATCTCGGGTCAAAATAAATTTATCATCATTAATTATTTTCTTCAGTTAAAAAAATCTTCCTGAAGCAGGAAGATTTTTTTATGTTTCCTGTTCAGCTATTGAATGAAGATAGTTACTGTACAAACAATTATCTTTAAAGCATGGACAGGAAATACTGGGAACGCATTGCCCCGAGTTATAACGAAGAAATATTTGACGTACTTAAAAACGACAAAAGCGGAAAGATCGTAACCGCTATTGAACAAATTGCTTCCAAAGAAAAAACAGTTACTGATCTTGGTTGTGCTATTGGCAAGTGGATTCCGTTGCTGGCTACTGCTTTCAAACAGGTAATTGCAACAGATATTTCAGCAAAAAACTTAGACATAGCCAAAGAAAGGTGCACCGCTTACCCCAACGTGGATTATGAACGGATGGATATGAGTGCTGACACCATCACCGTTATTCCCTGCGATGTGGCCGTGTGCATCAATGCTATTTTAACACATGACTTAAAAAAGCGGATCAACTTTTTTCAATCGCTCAACATTTGCATCAACAAAGGTGGTCATTTGATACTGGTGGTTCCTTCATTGGAATCAAAACTCTATACCAACATCATTGCTCACCGCTGGAATGTGGATGATGATCATAAAGAGCGGATTGAAAGTGTGGAGAAAGCCTATGCGCTGGCTAAAAATATAAAACAGGGCGTTACAGATATTGATAATGTACCCACCAAACATTATTTGCAGGAAGAACTCCAGCTATTATTAACGCTGGAAGGATTTACGGTGGATAGAATTGAAAAGATCAACTACACCTGGTCAACTGAATTTCATAATCCACCAAAGTGGTTAGCTGATCCTTATCCCTGGGATTGGATGGTGGTGGCGAAAAAGATATAGCTGTCGGACGTGTACGTCAGACAGCTATATCAACGGTCTGACGTACACGTCCGACCTAAAGAAGATGCGACAAAATAATTCCCGTAGCCACTGCCGCATTTAATGATTCAGCATCCCCTTTTCGTGGAATGGTAATTTTTTTATTAGCCAGTTGCAGTAATTCCTCACTAATGCCTTTGCTTTCATTGCCGATAAGCAATATACCTGTATGCTCACCACTAAGTTTTTGTATGGGTGTTCCTTCCAGCACCGCAGCATAAATACGGATATTCTTTTGAAGCTTTAAATAGTCAACCAGGTTTTTATACAATACATTCACCCGCATAATACTGCCCATGGTTGATTGCACTACTTTGGTGTTGTATGCATCCGCACAATCAGCCGAACAAATGATATGTTTTACACCAAACCAATCAGCAATGCGGATGATAGTTCCCAAATTGCCGGGATCCTGTATGGCATCCAGCATTATCACTAATTCTTTGTTGAGGTCAATATTATCATCAATTCTAAATTTTTCAACCAGTAATAAAACCTGGTTGGGAGTGCTTAGCTGGGATATACGTTCCAGTTCCTTTTCATTGATTGGAGTAATGAGAGAATCATTAATATTTTTAACCAAATTTTTATTATTGCTCAACCATTCTTCCAACGCATATATATGCCTTATTGCATGTGGCTTTTCCGCTAATAATTCCGCAACTATCTTAGGGCCTTCCGCAATAAACAGGTTTTCTTCATCCCTGAATTTTTTATGGCTTAAACTTTGAATATATTTGACCTGCGCTTTACCCAGCATGATTACGCATTTATGATTGTAAAGAAAGGAATAAATATCGTTCGGTGTCCCGCTATCCTTATAGTTTTTTCAGCGCTGCTCCCTTCCTGTTTTTTTATGGAGCCGAAAGTAAAAAAATACCAGAAGAATGTTCCCTTTGTTTATAAGAACAACTTTGAGCTAAAAGCAGATTCGCTTCCTGCATCAGAACGGGCTGCATTAAAATCAAGGATCGCTGCGCAGATTGATGACAGTATGATGGTACATGTATTAGACAGGGCTGTGTTGCGTGGTGTTATCAAAAACCCTCCTGCGTTTGATACCACTGCAATGAAGAAGTCCATCCGGAATATTAAAATATTAATGAATAACCTTGGTTATTTCCGGGCCGATGTTACGGCAGAGTATAAAGTTGATTCCACTAAATCATTAATTGAACAGGGTGAATATCATGTTATCACTACTTTTAAAGTGGA
The DNA here is from genome assembly GCA_016200915.1 of Sphingobacteriales bacterium. Lineage (GTDB taxonomy): Bacteria > Bacteroidota > Bacteroidia > Chitinophagales > Chitinophagaceae > AWTP1-9. The sequence continues at coordinate 51,111 of JACQDV010000057.1, read as the reverse complement.
TACCAAAAAGAACACCATCATTGACTCGCTGAATTATATACTCCCAACTGCTGATCTGCAAAAAATAACCAATAATAATTTAGGCGATGCATTGCTCAAAAAAGGGAAACCATTTACTGTTGAAAAAGTTTCTGGTGAAATCAACCGTATGCTGACGGATTACCGCAACAATGGTTATTACAATATCAACCGGGGCGATCTGTATGCCGATGTTGATACGGTGAATAAAGCATTACTGAACCCTGATCTCAGCGATTTTGAACGCATCATCATACTGGCCCGCAGCAGGAATAAAAGACCTATGATTAATGTGCTGATGAAGATGCGGCCAAAAATTGACAGTGTTACTCCACCTGTTTATGACACTGCCAAGCTGAAAGTGTATTATATAGGAAACATCAATGTATATCCCGATTATAATTTTCTGCGTGACACTAATTTCCTTGACAGAGACTATTCAAAAGACAGTAACATCCGTGTGGTATATAATACCTGCAAGTTCAAAACATCCTATTTAGCCAATAATATTTATTTAAAGAAGGGTGAGTTATATAAGGAAGATGATTATATACGCACCATCAACAATATTAACCTGCTGGGATCCTGGCAGGTGGTGAATGTGCAATCGTATATTGATTCTACTTACCAGGATTCTGTTGGCAGGGTGAATTTTAATTTTTATCTCACTCCTGTAAAACGATACAGCTTTTCTGCCAATGTTGAATCCAGTTTCTCTACCAATGTAAGTACTGCCGCAAGTGGAAATGGAAATATTCTTGGCTTTTTAGGTAATGTTTCTCTCACTGACAGAAATGTTGGAAAGGAAGGCATCAGGGCTTCATTAAGTTTACGTGGCGGTGTTGAATACAATACTAAAAGTAACTGGAGTCAGAATTCCAGGGAATTGGGGCTTACTAATAATTATGTATTTCCAAAATTTATTAAAGTCATCCCCATGGCTAACCTCTTTGTACTCTGGAAAAAGAAGCCGATGATCTATAAATCAAGTAATGTTAGTGGCAACATATCTTCTTTAAACCGGGTTGGCTTTTTCAATCTTGCTTCATTTAGTGCAGGCGCCGGTTATGACTGGAAGCAAAGAACAAATCTTTCCCGTACTGTTAAAATGAACGTTGATTATACCAATATTTACAATGAATCACAGGCATTCATTGATGCGATAAAAGACAATCCTTTTCTCAGAAACTCATTCCAAACCTCATTAGTAATGGGATTAAGCACTACTTATCTTTTTTCATTACCCTCTAAAAAAACCAATATATCCCATACTTTAAAGATCAACCTGGAAGAATCGGGTGTGCTCTTTGGAGAGATAAAAAAATGGTTTAAAGATGAAACCGTTTTAAAAAACCTGCGGCAATATGTAAAAGCTGATGTGGAGTATAAACGTTATATCAATTTTCAGAAATCAACATTAGCATTAAGAGCCTTTGTTGGCGCCGGTACACCTATCAGGGGCGATTCTGGTTTACCATTCTTTAAACAATATTTTGCCGGTGGCCCTAATAGTATGCGGGCATGGCCTATACGTTCGTTGGGTTTAGGCGGTGCTGCTTTCCCTGAATATCAACCGGGCACCAGCCGTTTTAATGACCGGGTGGGTGATGTACAAATTGAAGCTAATATTGAATACAGGTATAATATAACAACACTCTTTAATAATGTAATCAATCTTAAAGGCGCTGTGTTTATGGATGCAGGAAATGTATGGGCTATAAAAAAAGATATAAATGCAGTTGATGATTCCACAGTATTTAAACTAAATAACCTGTATAAGCAATTAGCGGTTGGATTAGGAACAGGTTTACGGCTGGACTTTAATTATTTTATTCTTCGTTTTGATTTTGGCTTCCGTTTCAAGAGACCTGATATTTCAGCAAACAACGGATGGCAGATACCGGCTATCAATATTAAAAATGTATTTGGTAAAAACGGAAGAAAATGGCGGTATGAAAACTACAATTTCACTTTTGGTATCAACTATGCATTCTGATAATAGCCGGATTGATACTTTTCAATAAAGGCATCTATCGTCAATGCATCTTCCACTTTAAATTCCCCTATTCTTGTTCTGCGCAAACTACTGAGATAGGCACCACAGCCTAACGCTTCACCAAAATCATTGGCCATGCTTCTTATATAAGTTCCGGTTGAGCAAACAATGCGAAATTCAATAACCGGTAATTCAACTTTAGTAATTTCAAATGTTTTTATAAAAACTTTTCTCGGCTCCACTTTTACTTCAATACCTTTTCTTGCTGATTTATACAATGGCTTCCCATCTACTTTAATGGCAGAATGCATGGGCGGTATTTGCAATATCTCTCCGGTGAATTTAGGCAGCACCTTATGCATTTCATCAACAGTGATATGTTCGTATGGTTTAAAATTTTCCGGGCTACTTTCCAGATCATAAGTTGGTGTAGTGGCACCTAAGGTAAATGTGCCGGTGTATTCTTTTTCCTGCGCCATATATTCATTAATCTTCTTGGTAAACTTTCCGGTACAGATAATAAGTAATCCTGTCGCAAAGGGATCTAATGTTCCGGCATGCCCCACTTTTTTTATGCGGATGAGTGAACGGATTTTTGCCACTGCATCAAAAGATGTCCAGCGGAGCGATTTATCAATCAACAACATTTTCCCCTCTGCAAAAGGATTTACTGCTTCATTGTTCATAGCGGCGAAGATAAATGGTTAAGACAGAAAAACCAGCTGTCAAAATATTCCGTATATAAAGTTCCACTAATTAACTACAGGATCGTTGTTGATCAATTAAAGCGGAGTGGAAACCCATTTATTAAACATTAAAAATAAAACCGATGAAAAAAATCGCCTTTCTGATTGCAGGAGTATTACTGTTGAATACTTCTTTCGCACAAATGAACGATTCAAAAGAAAAAACAGTGCAAGTAGGTGGTGCTCCCATGTATCCATCCAAAAACATTGTTCAGAACGCTGTTAACTCAAAAGATCACACCACACTGGTAGCTGCCGTAAAAGCTGCCGGGCTGGTAGGAACATTAGAAGGAGCTGGCCCTTTTACCGTATTTGCCCCTGTGAACAACGCTTTTGATAAATTACCAAAGGGTACCGTAGAAACTTTATTGAAACCTGAAAACAAAAACATGCTTACAAAAATCCTCACCTATCATGTTGTTGCCGGAAGATTAGATTCAAAAGCATTGGCAGAAAAAATTAAAGAAGGAAACGGTAAAGCAGAATTAACTACTGTTGCCGGTGGAAAGTTATGGGTGATGATGAAAGGTGATAAAGTGGTTTTGAAAGATGAAAAAGGCGGAATGGCTTATGTTACAATTAAAGATGTATACCAGAGTAATGGTGTGATTCATGTAATTGACACTGTAGTAATGCCAGAATAAGCTTGACTGTATTTATTTTTCTGCTTCATTAAAAGGTCCCGTAAAACAGGGCCTTTCTTTTTATCAATTATTATTATCTCTTTTAAATGCAATTAAATTTTAAGTCAGTAAAACCATTAATGAATTAGTTGCGTATATATTAACACAAACAAAAATCATTAAACAAAAAATCAAAACAATGAAAAAGATTAAAATCATTTCCGCTGTTGTAGCTATCATAGCTATTGCAGGAGGAATTGTGTATGCAGCTGACCATATAGATTCACCTGCAGTTACTAACCAGGCTACTGACATTACTGATGTGTATGCTTTCCAGGCACAGGATGCAAACAACTTAGTACTGGTTGCCAACACACAGGGTTTATTAGCCCCCTCTGCAACGGCCGCTGCTAAATTTGATGAAAACACTTTAATTGAATTCAACATTGATAACAATGGTGATAATGTAGAAGACCTCGTTATTCAGGGTATTGCAAAGAATGGTAAGATGTATGTGTATGGTCCGGTTAAACCAGCCAATACCGGCACACAAAGTGTAATTAAAGGAAATGCAACAGCATCCGTTGACATTACTGCTTACGGAAGCGATGCTAAAATTGGAACAGGTGGCGGATTAAAAGTATTTGCAGGTCCCCGTGATGATCCTTTCTTTTTCGACTTAACGCAATTCAAACATGTTCTTGCAGGTGATGCAGCATCATTCAACAATCCTGGTACAGACACCTTTGCCGGAACAAACGTATTAAGCCTTGTAGTAGAACTTCCTAAATCAATGTTAGGTTCTTCTAATGGTAAAATCAATGTTTGGTTAGAAACCAAAAAAAGAAAAAATAGTTAATCAGTAATAAATCATTATAAAAACAACAACAATGAAAACAATAAAATTATTCGCACTATTAATGGCAGGCACTATCAGCTTTACAGCCTGCAAAAAAGATAAGCCGGTTGAAGGCGGTGCAGTATTTGAGCAACAAGATCAAATGGCCCGTCCGGCAATCAACACGGTATTTAATGCACCGGCTGATAAGGATGCATTCAACACTACTCCTCCAACTATGATGAATGCAGCTTTTGGCACAAAATTCAAAGCAAGATTAATTGCATTGAATCCGGGCTACACTACTAATGCATTAGGTTTAGATGCATCAACTTTTACCGGCATTTTGGTAACAGATGTATTGAATGTTTCATTAACGGGTAAAACAACTTTCTTTGACGGAACTAACGTTTTAACCGGAAGAGCATTGAATGATGATGTGATTGATGCTGAATTGACCCTTATCTTTGGTGGGCCAAACGGTACTTCTAATCCTGGTTTAACCAGCGATCATGTTGATCAAAATGACAAAGCTTTTTTAACATCGTTCCCATACTTAGCCACACCACATTAATTTGCTTGTAACGAAAACACCAGCGGAGACTTTATGTCTCCGCTCTTTTTAAAATCAGCAGTAAGGCAATTGCATTTTAATGAAACAGGCAGCAGTATATTATTTATTTCTCATTTACATAATGGCAATGTGTAAACCTATTTTGCCATTAGTGAATGATATGCTGGCTCATACTTTTTATGAAGCAGAACATATTGCCACGGTGCACCAGCAGTATGGCAAAAATCATCTGCATAATGATCTTAAAGAAGCCTCAAAAGAAAACAGCAATAATAATACTGCTATAGTAAAAGCTTCAGAACCTGTATCGGTACATATATTTTATGAGGGCTCCACCCTCTCACGTCCTTTTCTCATGATTGAACATAGTTTTTTTTATCTCCCGAAAACTCTTCTTACACCTGAAGAAGATATTATTACCCCGCCTCCGCAGGCTTAACCAGTTTAATGATTAAAAAATAAACAAATCCTTTTGTTTGAAGAAAGGATGATGAGTGATGCATTGGCATATTAAATTAAAAAGCCATTGCTGAATATTGGTTATTTAAAACTGGTTATGAAACATAAATTATTTCTGATACTAACGGGCATTTTACTGTGCAGCACTTTGTTTGCCCAAACAAAGTTTAAAGGCCAGGTTATTGATGCATTAACCAAAGAACCTTTGGAAGCGGCTGTTATTGAAATAAAAGAATTAAATAAAAACATTTTAACAGATAAACAGGGAAACTTTTCTGTTGCTTCTTCCAGTGAAAAATTAAACCTCACTATTACTTCTATTGGCTATACAACCAAACAAACGGAAATAGAAAACAACAAACTTATTGTTGTTGCTTTAGAAAGGGGAAATATCAATTTAAAAGAAATCACTCTTCTTTCTTCCGGAGGAGCTAATGCTATTTTTAAAACTATTAGTAAGATTGACCTGGATCTTCGCCCCGTAAAAAACTCACAGGAACTGATGCGTTTGGTACCAGGATTATTTGTGGCACAACATGCCGGCGGCGGTAAAGCAGAGCAAATATTTTTACGTGGTTTTGATTGCGACCATGGTACAGATGTACAGGTAAGCGTAGATGGGTTACCGGTGAATATGGTAAGTCATGCACACGGGCAGGGTTATGCTGATTCACATTTTATTATTCCTGAAACAGTGAATAATATTGATTTTGGAACAGGACCTTACTATACTTCACATGGAAATTTAAATACGGCAGGCTATGTAAGTTTTTCCACTTTCAATGCTATTGATAAAAGTCGTGTGCAGATAGAAGCTGGAAGGTTTAATACGTTCCGTACACTGGCGATACTTGATCTGTTAAAAAAAGATAAAGTGAAGCAAAGTGCTTATCTCGCCGGTGAATTTAATTACACAGACGGAGCAACAATCAGCAAACAAAATTTTAACCGTATTAATATTTTTGGAAAATATAATTTAGCGATCACTGAAAATACAAAACTTAGTTTCTCCGCTTCCACATTTAAAAGTAAATGGGATGCCAGCGGACAAGTGCCTACCAGGGCAGTTGAAAGCGGAATGATTGACCGCTTTGGTTCTATTGACCCAAGTGAAGGCGGTAATACTTCCCGTTACAATGCCAATTTAATCGTAAATCATTCTTTTAATAATGGATTGAATTGGGAAAACCAGGCTTATTACAGCCGTTATAAATTCAATTTATATTCTGATTTTACTTTTTTTTTTAACGACCCGGTTAACGGCGATAAAATAAATCAAAAAGAAGCAAGAAATATTTTTGGTTATCTATCCAAACTCAGTTCTAAGAAAAATTATAATGACTGGACAATAACAGGAACCTGCGCAGCCGGAATAAGGTATGATGCTACACAAAATACAACACTGGCCCATGTGGTAAAAAGGGAGTTTTTAGAAAATATAAAATTGGGTAACCTCAGAGAAGTCAATGCTTTTGTTTTTATTGAAAAACAAATCAGCAACCGCAAATGGAATATTAATGTGGGATTAAGAGATGATTATTTTAATAACAGTTATTTTGATAAACTTAGCAGCAACCCATCGCCATCCCGCAACAAAACAATTATAAGTCCTAAATTAAATATACAATACTCCATTAGCAAATCAACACAGGTGTATGTAAAAGCAGGAAAAGGTTTTCATTCGAATGATACACGGGTTGTTGTTGCCAATAGTGGTTCTCAAATATTACCGGCTGCTTATGGGGCCGATTTAGGGATTATTTTAAAACCAACCGATAAACTTTTATTAAATGTAGCCGCCTGGTATTTGTATTTGCAGCAGGAGTTTGTATATGTGGGTGATGAAGGCATAATAAAACCCAGTGGAAAAACAAGGCGTACCGGTGTTGATATTATTGGCCGTTACCAGTTCACTGATCATTTATTTGCCACTGTAAATATCAATTTAACTAAGCCAAGATCAATTGATGAACCTAAAGGACAGAACTATATTCCGCTTGCCCCTGCTGTTACCAGTGTGGGAGGTTTGTTTTATAAGGCAAAACAGGGATTTAATGGCGGATTGAGTTACCGTTATATAAAAGACTGGCCGGCCAGTGAAGATAATAGTGTAATTGCCAAAGGATATTTTTTATTAGATGGAACTATAAACTATAGTAAGCCAAAATATGAAATTGGAATAACTCTTGAAAATATTTTTAATAAACAATGGAATGAAGCGCAGTTTGACACCGAAACAAGATTGAAGAATGAAACAAACCCGGTAAGTGAATTGCATTTTACACCAGGCATTCCCTTTTTCTTTAAAGTAAAATTTGCTGTGCTCTTCTAAAAAGCCACTGATACTGTATGAATAATTGTACAATAAAAAAAAGAACGTCATTTAGCAAACTCACAGGATTTTTAATACTGTTTCTGCTAATGAGTCAACCATTATGGGCACATGATGTGGTGAATGAATTAGAAAAAATGTCGAAAGGAGATGCAGCCATCTTATATCTAAAGCTGGGCTACAAACATATATTACCCCTGGGTTTCGATCATATTCTATTTGTATTAAGCCTTTATTTACTTAGCCCGAAATTAAAACCTGTGTTATGGCAAGCAACGGCTTTTACTGTTGCACATTCTATTACTTTAGGGTTAGCTATCTATCATGTTATCACACCCTCACCTAAAATTGTAGAACCAGTTATAGCTTTATCCATTATGTATGTAGCGCTGGAAAATATTTTTTCTCCCAGGATAAAAACTTCCCGTATTGCCGTTGTTTTTTTATTTGGCCTGATACATGGAATGGGCTTTGCCAATGCATTGGGAAAACTTGGATTACCTCTAAATGCGTATTTAAGTTCTTTAGTAATGTTTAATGTAGGTGTTGAATTGGGGCAGATCACCGTTATACTTTCTGCTTTTATTTTATTTGGAAAACCTTTTGCTGATAAACCGTATTACCGTAAAGCCATTGTAATTCCATTATCTGTAATTATTGTTTGTATTGCAGCTTACTGGACCGTTCAGCGATTATTCCTTTAATTCGTTTTCCAGATCATCGGCCATAGCAGGGCTTAAATCATACCTGTTTTTATGAGCTGCTTTAAAGAATTCCATTGCGTTGTATCCTTTATTAAAGGTTTGCATCAATTTACCCATCCAGTAAAGTTCTAATCCTTCTAATGGTTTGCCGGAAACAAATTGCTCATATACTTTATAGGCTTCTTCTTTTTTATTGTTTGTTAAAAGGCTGTACGCATACCACGCATACGTTTGTGGTGTTGACCGGCCTTCAATTTCTTTTTTAGCAATGGCTTCTGCTTTTGCCGGATCTTTTAATATACCGGTATAAATTTCAATTAAATATTTATTGTACATATTGCCATATAAACTATCATTTGCCTGGTTGGCAAATTCAGTGGCATATCTTTTTTCCAATACAGTATCCTTTTTCCCCTGCGCCATTTGATATAGTTTGAATAAGGGATCAGGTGATTTTATTTTTGAATGCACAAACTGAAATATTTTTTCAGCTAATGAATCGTTTTTATCATGTACCAATGCGATCCATCCTATAGCTGTGATACTATGATAGTCGGCCGCATTTATTTTTACTGATTGCTGGTACAGTTCATAGGCTTTTTCCAGTTCACCGTTATGTATACACAGATCTGCTTCATTGGACAAAGCTGCTAACCGGAGCCAATCATTAGAACGAGCCAGTTCTGTAGCTTTGTACATAGCTGCTATAGCACTATCCATATTTCCTTTAAAGTGCTCCCATTTTGATTTACGGAAAAAATAACCATAATCATCAGACGATCGTATAACCCTTAGTTCTGCTTGCGCCTGGTCATAGCGGCCCAGTTCAAAATCCACATCAAATCCAAGAGAAAAAACTTCGTATTTCTTTATCCCGATCGTCCTTGCTTTTTCGAGGTACGTTTCAGCCTCTTTAAATCTGTGTTGACGAATAGCATTTGCCAGAAGGCTAACATTTGGAGATGCTTCCTTATGACTGAAAGCGGCATCTAATCTTTTTAAAACACTATCAGATTTTTTAATATCTGTAATATCGCCCAGCAAAGTAAACCTTGCAGCAAGGGTTGATGCATACCTGGCATCGTTTACAATGTCCGGTGTTTGAGGCTTAATCCTGCTCAACCAAAATTGTAATTCATCTTCGTTAGCTTTTATGGCAGCTGGTAACGTATAATTGGCAATAAGACTATCTGTAAAAGCGGAATCTGCAATAACTACTTTTTCCTGTTTGCAGGAAGCCAGTATTATTACAAAACACAGAAAAGGGGTGATTTTTTTCACGTGTTGAAAGTTTATTCAACTTACGTAAATAAGAGTATAAAAGTTTTAAAAAGTAGTACCCGTCAGGATTTCTATACTATTTAACTTCATTCGCCAGCACATCCGCAATATGCAGTGTACGAAGATTAAGTCCTTTGTTTTTTATTACCCCGTCAATATGCATTAAACAACTTAAATCGGTAGAGATTATATATTGAGCACCTGTTTCCAGTGCATTGGTTATTTTCTGATCGGCCATGGCTACTGAGATAGCATCAAACTTAACAGCGAAAGTCCCACCAAAACCACAGCAAGTTTCTACATCATTCATCTCTACCAATTCCAATCCTTTTACTTTACTTAATAATTTTCTTGGGGCTTCTTTTATTTTACATTCCCTTAAACCAGCACAGCTATCGTGATAAGTAGCTTTGCCATTTAAGGTAGCACCAACATCTTCCACTTTCAATATATCCGTCATAAACTCACTAAACTCAAACAAACGTTTTTGCAAATCTTTTACTTCATTATGCAGGGAAGAATTATCAAATAATTTGCTGTAATAATTTCTAACAAAGCCTGTACAAGATGCACTGGGAGCAACTACATAATCAGAACCATTAAAGTCTTTCAGAAATTTACTACACACAGCTTTTGATTCATCCCAAAAACCAGCATTAAATGCAGGTTGTCCGCAACAGGTTTGATTGGTATTATAAGAAACTTTGCAACCAGCTTTATCCAATACTTTCACCATATTGAAAGCAGTTTCTGGATATAACTGGTCAACAAAACAAGGTATAAATATTTGTACGTTCATAGCTTATATTCTCACTTTTTTAATTTCCTGAAATCCTCTACTGTATAAGCACTGTCAGTTCCCACGTCATAAAATTTTACCTGAAGTGTTTTAGGATTTACATATAACCAATAATAGTTCTCAAAACGAATATCATTGTCATATCCAGCCTGTACTACATAAACACTTGAATCTTTATTATAACCGTCCCACAAAAAAGCTATATGATTTTTATGCTTACTAATCGAATCAATATATTTATCCGCTTCTTTAATTTCAGTTATTTCAGATATTTTTTTCCAAATTCGTGTTTGCAGTAAAGTATCTGCAGAATCCTGAATTATTGCCGATTTCATAGAATCTTTTGGGATAACTGTATCTGAGGAAGCTGTTACTTTTATCTCCTTTGTTAAATCGCTTGAATTACAGGATAGTAATGTAATTATAGTACAACTGTATAAAAATAATTTAATCATGATATAGCAATCATCTTTAATGCAGTCAGTGCTGCTTCTTCTCCTTTATGTCCATGCTTACCTCCTATTCTTTCTTCGGCTTGTTGTTGATTATCTACAGTCAATACACCAAAAATAGAAGGAACAGGAAGCATCAAATTCAATTGCACCACACCATCAGTAACTGCTTTGCATACATAATCAAAATGCGGCGTGTCTCCACGAATAACAGTTCCTAATGCAATAAAGGCATCCGGCTTTTTCTTCTTTTTAGTTTTATGCTTATCCCAGTAACTTTTTATACCAAAAGGAATTTCAAAACAACCCGGAACGGTTACAGTAACAACATTCTTTATCTTATAATCAGCCAAGAGTCTTCTAACACCATTCTCCAGTTCATCCACTATCGCCGCATTCCATTCGGTACGTACAATAATGATACAGGCATCCTGTATGTGCGGGATGCCTGTAGTATATAAATTACTTTTAGTTACTTCTGCCATTAGTCTTTGGTAATTACACCCAAACGGGCTAAGTATTTATCAACACTAAAACCTCTTTGAGTTTTTGGATATTTATCTTTTATAATTTGATAAGCTTTAATTGCCTCATCAGTTTTGCCTGCTGTTTCATAAGCCTGACCTGCATAATACAAACATTCAGAAGAAAAATTTTCATCTTTATCATTCAATGTCCCGGCTTTTTTATATGTTTCAGCTCCTTTCTCTTTTTGTCCATCCTGCATATAACAATCACCTAATAATTTTAATGCTGCTGTTGCGGGTTGATCTGCCCCGTGTGCATTAAAAGCTTCTAATTGTTTGATAGCATTTTTAAAATCATTTTTTTCAATATAAGCACGGCCAGCATAAAAATGAGCCAGGTTAGCTGCATCCGTACGGCTATGTTTGCTTAAAAACTTAAGAGCACCGGTAGTTTGTGCATCACCATTTAATACTTTATCGGCCAAAGCAGTTCTGGCACTGTCTGTTTGTGCGTTTATCATTTGCTCGTATGTATCCTGCAAAGTATAAACAGCATCATTTGCCTTTTCGTTAGCAGGATTAACAAACATATATTTATAAACTAAGTACCCGCCACCTAAAATGATGATGGCAGCACTTACATAAATAATCATCTTAGAGTACTTCTCCCAAAAACCCAGTGCCTTTTTAATGGCAGGTGCCTCTTCAGCCAATCGGTGGGAAAGCTTTTGCTTTTCGCTCATTTTTATTGTTTAGTTTGATTTGTTGTTTAAATGAATAATTGTTGAGATAAAACTTAATCAACAATAAAAGGATAATCTTCCTGCACATATACATCCTTCAGCAATTCATCATCACTTGGCCACGGACTTTCTTCAGCAAACTTCACACAATCTTCTACTTCTAATCTTACTCTTTCATTGATGGCTTCAATTTCTGATTCCGCCACACCAAAATCACTTACCAGCACACGGTGACAATGTTCAATCGGGTCACGTTGTTTATATTCTTCTACTTCTTCTTTAGTACGGTATTTCTGAGGATCACTCATAGAGTGTCCACGATAACGATAGGTTTTAATTTCCAATAAAGTTGGGCCGCCACCCTCTCTTGCTCTCTTCACCGCACGGGCCACCCCTTCGTGTACGGCTTCCGGACTCATTCCATCCACACTATCACCCGGCATATCATAAGCATCGGCTAATTTATAAATATCAACTACGTTACTGGTACGTTCAACTGAAGTACCCATTGCATAGTTATTGTTTTCGCAAATAAATATCACCGGCAACTTCCAGGTCATCGCCATGTTGAATGTTTCATGCAAGATACCCTGGCGGGCAGCACCATCACCAAAGAAAGTGAGCGAAACAAAATCAGTTCCTTTATATCTTTCTGCAAATGCTAAACCGGCACCTGTTCCTATCTGTGCACCTACAATACCATGACCACCAAAGAATCTTTCCTTCACTCCAAAAAAGTGCATACTTCCACCCTTTCCTTTTGAACAACCTGTTGCCTTACCATACAACTCGGCCATACAGGCCCTGGCAGTAATTCCTTTAGCAATTGCCAATCCATGATCACGATAGGCTGTAATGAAAGTATCTTCAGGCTTAGTAGCAGTCATTGCTCCCGCAGCTAATGCTTCCTGCCCAATATACAGGTGGCAAAAACCACGAATCTTTTGCATACCATACAATTGTCCTGCTTTTTCTTCAAACTTGCGGAGCAGCAGCATTAATTCATACCAGTACAAATACGTTTCTTTAGTAAACTTTGTAGCCATAGATGAATACCCCCAAAAGGCTGATTTTGGGAGGGGCAAAGATAAGGGATTTCAGCTTGCAGAAAACAGTTTACAACTGCCTGATTTTTTAATGTTCCCGGCTTTTTCAGCCCTGATTTAGCGATAGAGGCGTCGCACATTTCAAAGCCTGTGCTTCAGTTGAACAAAATGAAAAATTGTAATTGGCACTTACAATATTGATATATGCAACATGACATTTTTGTCCGGTTGATTGTATTACCAAAAAATAGTAGTAGATTTAAAGAAGCCATTAAGTACAACTTTTCATATCATGGGCTTTATCTTAAAACTTACCTTACTGCTGATTACCGGCGCTTCCATTGCCGGAAAAACTTCCCTGATAAATTCTTCCTGTAATAAAACTCAACAAAAAAATGCAACTACGGCTGATAGTTCAGCAATAAAAATAACCGGAGTTTGGATATTATCGGATAATGAAAAACATGAAAATCTATTACCGGTTAAAAAACTTATTATCTCAGCAACGGAATTTTCTTTTTATACCGATGACAAACTGGTTTATAAAACAAGATATTCTGCATCCGTTGATACCTTAATTAAAAACCCGGCTAATACATTTAATTTCCACATTAACCTGGTTGACATATATGAACAATGGAATTGCCAGGTTTTAATACCACAAAATTCCTCACTTCATTCCCGTAAGCAAACCATCTCTCTGTTTATAATACCAGATACATCCTGTAAATGTAATTGCCCCTATGAAGTTTACAATTTGCAGAAATAATTATTTTGATAGTCCCCGGGGAGTATGCCGTTTTTTATTACCACTTCATTTCAAACTAAATTATATTGCAGGGGAATGCTTTTGCTGAAGAAAATATCATTAACCCAATTTAAGAACTACGATTTTCGTTCTTTCGATTTTAACGGGAAAATTGTGGCAATTACTGGTAGAAATGGTATTGGTAAAACTAACCTGATTGATGCCATCCACTATCTCAGCTTTACAAAAAGTTATTTCAGTAATACTGATCCGCAGGCAACACAATTCAACAAAGAAGGTTTTCGGGTTGAAGGCCTTTTCGAAAAACAGGGAGAAGATCAGAAGGTAGTTGCTGTCTATCGGGGTTCCGGCAGAAAAGAAATTTCATTAAATGATGTATTGTACGAAAAGTTTTCATCGCATATTGGTCAGTTTACCTGTGTAATGATTGCACCGGATGATGTTGAATTAATTACCGGAGGAAGTGAAGAACGAAGAAAGTTTCTTGATACCATGTTATCGCAACTGGATGCTGATTACCTGCAGCATCTTATTATCTATACCAAAGTATTACAGCAACGAAACAGTTTATTAAGATCGGTTGCTGAAACCGGTAAAACAGACTGGAACCTGCTTGACATTATAGACCATCAGCTAATACAGCCTGCCAATATAATTCATACCAAAAGAAAAGAATTTTTAGCATCTTTTATTCCGAAAGTTCAAAAACTTTACGTTGACATTGCAGATAACAATGAAACAGTATCCCTGCAGTACGAAAGCCAGCTAAATGATTTTTCATTTGAATCGCTGATTGAACAGTACAGACAAAAAGATTTTGCCTTGCAGCGATCAAATACCGGAATACATAAAGATGACCTGCAAATACAATTAAATGAACAAATATTTAAATCGGTCGCTTCGCAGGGTCAGCGTAAAAGTTTGCTGTTTGCTTTGAAGCTGGCTGAATTTGATGTTTTAAAAGACAATAAAGGTTTTGCTCCGCTCCTTTTACTGGATGATGTTTTTGAAAAATTAGATGATCAGCGAATGGATAATTTACTTCGCCGGGTATGTTTAGAAAACAATGCACAGGTATTTATTACCGATACGCATAAAGAAAGAATCAAAAACTCGCTTGGCCAATTATCCATTCCGTTCCAGGTTATTGATTTAAGCTAACACCGGGTTTCTGAAAATAAAAAAGTCCCCCAACAAGTTGGGGGAACTTTTAGCAGCAGGTTTTAGCAACCTTTATAATTAATAATTGCGTACTTTAATTTCAACTCTGCGGTTTTTAGCACGGCCTGCGGCTGTTTTATTATCAGCTACTGGCTGATCCTGGCCGTATCCTGCTGAAGTAATCCGATCAGCAGCAACGCCTTTCTTAACCAAATAATCCAATACAGCTTTTGCCCGGTTCTGACTCAATGCCTGGTTCTTAGTAGCATCACCTGTGTTATCAGTGTGGCCGCTAATATCTAACTTAAGTTCAGTATGCTCTGCCATTATTTTTACTACATCATTTAAAGGTTTAAATGATTTAGACAGCAACGTGTATTTGCCAGTTGCGAAGTAAACGTTTTTAGCAGCGTACTCAATCTTCTTTACAATAGCTTCATCAATTTTTGGACAGCCAAAGTTTTCAGCAACACCTGCAACAGCAGGACACTTATCTTCTTCATCATTTATTCCATCACCATCGGTATCTGGTATTGGACAACCCTGGTAGCGGGCCAAACCAGCAACAGTTGGGCACTTATCTTCTTCATCATTTATTCCATCGCCATCGGTATCTGGTATTGGGCAGCCTTTATATTTTACTGTACCAGGTTTGTTTGGACAAGCATCATCTTTATCTAATATACCATCCCCATCTGAATCGGGGCAACCATTTAATGAAGCAGGACCAGGTACAGTTGGACAGGCATCTAATGAATCAATTACACCATCTTTATCAGTATCAACAGGTGGCGGAGGTAGTGGAGGTGGCGGAGGTAACACAACAGGTTCTTTCTTCTTACCAATTACACCTACAATACCTATTGAATGAAAAAGATTATATGCACCTAAACTGGTAACAGGAACCCTGTACTGAGTATTCACCATTATAAAGGCTTCATTAAAAAGACTTACCTGCAAACCAGCACCCAGTGGCATATACGCTGAATAATATCCTTTATATTTTGTAGCTCCTAAGCCTGCAGTCAGGTAAGGGACTACCCAATAATTATCAGGAAGCATTTTAAAATTAAGATTAGCATCCAGGTTGATTGTAAAGGCATCGATAGTTGGAACTGGTTTATTAGGAACGGGGTATTTAAGAAATGAGAAATTAGCCATGCTGGAAAAATCAATTTGATTGGTTAACCCTTTCCAGTAAGAAATTCCCAGGCCTGGATCCATTAATGAAAGATTTGTATAATCCCCTTTTCTAAGAACATAACTTAACCCTGATTTTCTTAAATCAGCAGCCGTTTTAAAATCAGTAAGAGTGAAGTGAACGCCAATGGCAGATCTTTTCTTATTATCAGTTGTTTGAGCAAAGGAATAGATGAAACCTATTACAGCTAACACTGATAGTATAATTTTCTTCATACAGTAAGTTTTGATTTAAATCTTGACAAAAATAATGGCTATCAACAAATTGCTGAAATTATTTACTAACATATTTTTGTTTTTCTGCCGGCGGTGTTTTGCCTAAAACCTCAACTTTCACCCTTGCGAGGCCAGATTTTATATACCCTAATTGGGTTGCTGCAGTCCGGCTTAGGTCCACAAGTCTAAGGTTTTTTGCATGAAGGCGGTCGTTTATTTTCACCACTACCGATCTTTTGTTTCTAAGGTTTGTCACTCTTATATAAGTGCCAAGGGGTAGCGTATTATGTGCGGCGGTTAGCTTTTTTTGGCTAAATAGTTCGCCGCTGGCTGTTTTACGGCCTTCAAATTTATTACTATAAAAACTGGCTGTACCATACTGTACCCGGCTTATTTTCTTTTTAGTTTTGGTGCTGTCCTGGGCATGTAATCCAAGTGCAGCTACAACAAAGCAAACCGGGATAAATGGCTTTAATAATAGCATGTATTAGTTTTTGCTGGAGAAATATTTTTCCCTCAAAACCTTGTCTTCACCATAAATATCATCGTAAAATACAACTTTTCCCTTTTTAGCATCACAAGTAAAATAACGCAGAAAAACAGGAAGTTTATTTTTAATTAAAAGCGTATGCTTTTCCTTCCTTGATAGCCATGCATTAAGAGAATCAGTACCATACTTAAGTGCATCGGGTTCTTTTAGAGCCAAACTATCTCTCTCAATAATGTAGTAAGCTAATTTTTGCCATTCCTGCACTCTTACACAGCCATGACTAAGAGCTCTTACACCACGGCCAAAATAATAGCGTTGATTGGTATCATGCAGGTAAACGGCGTATTTGTTGTTGAAATTAAATTTCAAAACCCCCAGGGCATTATCATCCCCACTACCCTGTACTACTTTATAAGGTATTCCTTTGGAATATTTTTCCCAGTTCACCGTATAAGGATCTACCTCTTCGCCCTTTGCATCCATCAGCATATATCCTTTTTTTGCCAGGTAGCCGGGGTTCTTTTTCAGTCCCGGAAGAATTTCTTTAACGATGATGCTGGTTGGTATGGTCCATTGCGGATAGGTAACCATATTTGATATCTGGCTGGTGAGTACCGGAGTTCGTGTTTGAGGTTTGCCCACCACTATTTTTGATTCAAACACAACTGTATCACTATTCCATAGTTTCAAATAATAACTTGGAAGATTTACCAGCAGGTATGTCTCTGGCATTTTGGTTGGTAATTGCTTATACCGGTCTAACGTGATGGCTAATCGTTTAAACTTTTCGGCATCTGTATTATTAAGCATTCTTATAAACTGTGCTCCGGGTTTACCATCTGCAGTTAGTCCCCGGGCTTTTTGAATTTTTGCAATGGTGGATTTGAGTAAACTGGTATCAACATTCTTTATCTCAGTTGAAAGTGCTCCATACTCCTGTAATCTTTTTACCAGCGATTTTATAAAAGCCAATGAGTCTTTAAACGGATAAGAGACCCAGGTGTATTTTTTTTCAAGATCAGCTGAGTCCAAAAAAGATTTAATAGCATAACGCAGTTCCCTGTACGCTGGTATTTTAGGCTCTAATGAATCAACTACCTCTCTTATGTTTGATTTTTTCAATGCATTTTCCAGGTTATGAAAAAAGAAACCTTCTGCCAATACACTGTCAGGATTTAAATAAGTGCTGTCTTTGCCCAATCGGCCAATATGCAAATGAGAAGCAATGCTAAAAAAAGCATCGGTAAACATCACATCAGCCTTTGACCATAAAGCAGCATCTTTAGTTGACAAACTATCCGTAATAAATTGCTGATGTATCTTTTTTAAATTTTTATAATTATAATCCGAAGGGAATAATCCATACTCCCTTGAATGTTCAATAAATGAATACATAGAATCAGCTACCGGCAACCAGTTTTCCTGTTCACTCCAAACGCCTTTATAATCTTTCCCTTTGTAATAATCCTGAATCAATGAAGGATTGGATATCTTTATACTGTCATCTACTTTCCCTTCATGTTCCAGTGCAAACATTACAATATCTGAAATGTCTTCTGCTTTACGGGTATCCATGTTCTCCGGCTCTTCCACTATATCTTCTTTTTTTACAGAACTATGGTTACCACAGGAATTTAATAAAACTGAGGTAAGCATAAAGGCCACTAAAAAACCGGACAAACGATGATTCATGTAATAACGATAAATTTAAAAACAACCTATCTTCACAGGAAAAGGGTACATGGTTACCAAACGGAAATTACAGTATCTGCTGCTATTAATGTTTTTTACAGAAGGATTTTTTTTATCCACTCCCAGTCATTTGCTGGCACAAAACACAGAACCCAATAAATACGGATTAAAAGTTATTACTAAAGTTGCTGATTATAAGCAAACAGTTGCAAACGATTCTGCTAAAAGACTGGTGAATCTGAAAAAAGTGATCCCCAATATTGTGCTGAACCTGGTGTATGCCACCACCAATAATTTTACTCACACAAAAATTTATCCTAAAGTAACTGCTACTTATATGCGGCAGCCTGCGGCCAATGCATTAGCACAGGTGCAAAAGGACTTAAATGAAAAAGGTTATGGATTGAAAATATGGGATGCATATCGTGCGTACACTGCAACTGAATATATGTGGGAACTGGTGAAGGATGAACGTTATACTGCGAATCCTGCTAAAGGAAGCGGACATAACAGAGGTATCGCTGCTGATCTCACTATTATTGATTTAAAGACCGGCAAAGAATTAGATATGGGAACCGGTTTTGATAATTTCACCGATTCTGCTCATCATGTTTTTAAAAATTTACCGGAGCAAGTATTAAACAATCGCCATTTGCTGAAATCAACCATGGAGAAATATGGTTTTAAACCATTTGATACCGAATGGTGGCATTATTTCTGGGTTGATTGGAAAGAATATGAGGTAATGAATTTGAGTTTTAAGCAACTGAAGAAACTGAAATTATAATCTACTTAAACTTATCTGTCTTTTCATCACCAGTAATATCACCATTACTGCGGATATGTATCTGCAAACTGCTAATCCATTCTTCGCATCCTTTGGAAACAAGATATTCATTTACATCGTCAATAACTTTCATTATTTCTTTATATGTTCCTTCAATCACCGTGGCAAAAGGTCCCACTTCATATTTAATACCTGATTGCTGAATAACGGCAATAGCATCATCAACCCAGCTATACGGATGTTTAGCTGTACCAACCGGAAGTATCTGAATAGAAGCGTTGACGATATAATTGTGCATAATAAAATCTTATAACTCTAAAGTATCTTCTACTGCATCAGCATTGATTGGTCCGTAAATATGAGGAAACTCTTCGTTAACCGATGGCGAAAGTTCGTATTTGATAGGTGACTTGATCAGCTCGGTATCAATCAGCAAAGCAACTAATCCTTTTTGTCCTGCATAATATCTTTTAACTACGCCACGCAACTGTTTTAATTCGCAGCAATGAATAAATCCTTCGGTGGCTAATGAAGCAGCTTCATACGAACCTTTCTTTTTTGCTTCCTGCCATTCTTTTTTGGTGGTGATGTGATATATCTCTGCCATGTACTTTCAAAAAGTTTTTATTTCTTATTTAAAATATCGAACACCGAACAAGGAATATTGAATGATGAAAGGAAAAGTCATATTTCTTCATTCGATATTCATTATTCTTTATTCATTATTCCCGAACCGGGGAACACTCTCGGTATTTGTTGTTCTAATAACATAAAATCTGCCAGCACTAATGCGGTTACGGCTTCCACAATAACAGGTGCCCTTAACGCCACGCAAAGATCATGTCTCCCTTTTATGGAAAAATTTTCCATTTGTTCTGTATCCCAGTTTAAACTGTATTGTTCTTTTGGTGTAGAGGATGTTGGTTTAATTGCCAAACGGAAAACCAAATTATTTCCATTGCTGATACCTCCTACTATTCCACCTGCATGATTGCTTTGCGTTTTACCTTCCATATTTTCAATCGCATCATTATGTTCGCTGCCAAACATTTTTGCTGCAGCGAAACCAGTTCCAAACTCCACTCCTCTTACAGCAGGAATAGCAAATAATATGTGCGATAAAACAGATTCAACTGAATCAAAATACGGTTCACCAATGCTAACCGGCATACCGGTTACTTTACATTCCACCACTCCACCAACAGAATCTTTAGCATCAATTGCTCTTTGCAATCCTTTCTCTAAATCTTTTTCACCGCCTATCTCCGTCACCTCTGCATGAATGCTGAGGCCAGTTATCCCCTCCCGGGAGGGGTTGGGGAGGGTTAATAATTTCTTTGCAATAGCGCCTGCTGCCACTATTCCCGTTGTTAACCTTGCACTAAAATGGCCGCCGCCACGATAATCTTCATTGCCACCAAATTTCTGATGAGCTACCCAGTCTGCATGGCCCGGCCGTGGTATGCTTCTTTGTTTATTATAATCTTCGCTGCGGGTATTTTTATTGTCGAATAAAATAGTGATAGGAAACCCTGTTGTCTTACCATTAAAAACACCGCTCTTAAAAATAGGATAATCTTCTTCCTGTCTTGGCGTAGTTCCTTTTTGCTTACCACCTTTTCTTCTTTCGAGGTCAGCTAATAAATCTTCTGGTGATAAAGACAAACCTGCAGGACAACCATCAATGGTTATTCCCACACATTCTCCATGCGATTCGCCAAATATGGATACTCGTAATAATCTTCCAAAACTATTCATGAACCGTTTGCTTATTAGGTAAAGTTACGTTTACTCCCAGTTTTTGCAGGTGCTGATAAAAATCGGGGTAAGATTTATTTACTGCTTCCGCATTTCTTATCTCCACATCAAAATCAGCATTTAAACAAGCTACCGCTACAGCCATTGCAATACGATGATCATTGTGTGAATTCATGGTATGGTTTTTTACAAAGATTCCACCATTACCATGCACCAGCATTTCATCATCATTCAAATCAATTTGTGTACTCAGTTTATCAAACTCTTCTTTTAAAGTAATACCACGATCGCTCTCTTTATGTTTCAATCTTCTTAATCCACGTATTTTGGTGATGCCTTTACAATTCGCTGCTAAGGCTACTAATGGTGGAAATAAATCAGGACAATCTGTTGCATCAAAACTAAATGCCTCCAGTTTATTCTTTTTAATATTGATTGAATCATCATTCACCGTTACATCAGCACCTGCATCCAGTAAAGCATCAATAATTTTTTTATCAGCTTGCGTAGATGTGTTCTGCAAACCATTTACCGTTACGTCACCGGCAATTCCTGCTGCAACCAATAAAAATGCTCCGCCGCTCCAGTCACCTTCCACAGTGTAGTTGTGAGTAGTGAGTGGTGAGTGGTGAGTATCTGAGTCGAAATAAAAAGCTTCATAGTTTTTATTCTGCGGAACTTTCATTCCAAATTCTTTCATCACCGCTAA
The DNA here is from genome assembly GCA_016200915.1 of Sphingobacteriales bacterium. Taxonomy (GTDB): domain Bacteria; phylum Bacteroidota; class Bacteroidia; order Chitinophagales; family Chitinophagaceae; genus AWTP1-9. Next base: position 29,251 of record JACQDV010000057.1, on the reverse strand, counting down.
CGTTAAATCAACATAAGGACGACTCTTGAGGTTATTTACTTTGATAGAAACATCTTTTGCATCAGCAGCACTAAAGGCCATCAGCAAACCGGTAAGAAACTGTGAACTTAATGAACCATCAATTTCAATGGTAGCCGGTTTCAACGGCCCCTCGATTTTCATTGGCAGCTTACCATTGTTAGATTCAATCTTTACTCCCAGCTTTGGCAGAATTTCGTCAAAAAAATCCATCGGCCTTTCCATCAAACTACCATGACCCGAAATCAAAATCTCTTTTTCACTCAACGCAACAATTGGAGTAAACATTCTTACACCCAATCCGCTTTCACCAGTATTGATTTCTAATTTATCAGGATTTACACCAACACTATCCACTATCAACTGTCCATTATCAATTTGAATTTTCGTTCCCAATTTCTGTATTACGTCCATTGCCGCTTTATCGTCATTAGAGAATCCAGGATTCTTAATCACAGTTTTTCCCTTTACCAGTAAAGCTGCCGCACAGGCTCTCTGCATCGAACTTTTAGAAGTTGGAGCCTGTATCGTTCCATTTACTGAAGAAGGTGATATGGTAACATTCATTGTTTAAATAATTTGTAGCACTAAATCTTTTAACTGAACCAGTGGAATAGATTTTACTTCTGCCTCACCAATCCTTTTAAGCAACACATAATTCATTGCATTGCCTGCACGTTTCTTATCCATTACCAGCGTTTCAAATGCTTTTGCTTTGTCAAATGAAAAATGTGTAGTTAAATGATATTGCTCTAACACTTTAATCAATCTTTCTTTATCAACCGAGTTGAAATTATTGATCTCTTCCGAAATAGTTGCTGCTGTTACCATTCCAATACTCACCGCCTGTCCGTGTGGCAATTGATAACTATTCTCAATAGCATGTGCCAGTGTATGACCAAAATTCAATAAGCGTCTTTCCCCGTTTTCAAATTCATCGTTCTTAACTACATCTGATTTAATCGTCACATTTCTTTCAATGATAGAAGCAAATAATGATGTGTTTGATTGAATAGATGAAAGATTGTTTTCTTCCAGCAATTGAAATAAACCGGCATCTTTTATACAGCCATGCTTGATCATTTCTGCACAACCATTGATCCATTCTGCTTCGGGCAATGTTTGCAGCAGTGAATAATCAAACAAAATAAATTGCGGCTGATTGATGGTACCAACGAGATTCTTATAAATACCAACATCTACTCCATTCTTTCCACCAATAGAAGCATCCACCATACTCAACAAAGTAGTAGGAACAAAAGCAAATTGCACACCACGCATATACACGGAAGCAACATAACCGGTCATATCCGTAATCACTCCGCCACCTACCCCTACTAAAAATGTTTTTCTGTCTGCTCCTATTTTTATCAGCTGAAGAATAATAGCATCAACGGTTGATTGTTGTTTATAAGCTTCACCCGGGGGAATTACAATCGTCTTCCAGTCTTCCAGTTTTTCTTTATAAAAACCAGCCACATTCTCATCAAGTATCAGCACAGTATTACTCTTGTCAACTAAATTTTCCAAATAAGAAAACTCAGCATCTAAGTAATATGTTACCTCTCTTTTAGAAAACTGGTACTTTAATTCTTTCATTGTTCTTTTATATCATTCACCAATGACTATTCACCATTCGCCTTAAGAATTCATAATCCTGTTTTGCTTATTGATGCTTTCCATATGCACTGCATCAAAATACTTGGTGATAAATTCTTTGCTCAAGCCTAATTTCTCCCCTTTTGCAAAAGCTCTTTCTAAGATGGAATTCCATCTGTTGGTTTGCAAAATAGTTACACTGTTATTCTTTTTGTATTCACCAATCTTTTCAGCAATCTTCATACGCTGACCTAACAAATCCATCAGTTCATCATCAAGGTGATTGATTTGCTGACGTAATTTTTCCAGCGCAGAATGAAATTCATCAGAAGGAACATCTTCTTTACGCCATTTAATTGAACTGATCATTTCACCTAATGCTTCCGGAGTCACTTGTTGTTTTGCATCACTCCATGCTTTATCAGGATCAATATGACTTTCAATCATCAAACCATCAAAGTCAAGGTCAATCGCTTTTTGCGCCACATCCATTAATATGTCCCTGCGTCCACAGATGTGAGAAGGGTCATTAATGATCATTATACTTGGGTTGCGGCGTTTCATTTCAATAGCAAGATGCCACATTGGCGCATTACGGTATTCTGTATTACCATAAGCACTGAATCCACGGTGAATCAAACCAATTTGTTTCACACCTACTCTGGCAATACGTTCAACGGCACCGCTCCACAATTCCAAATCAGGATTTATAGGATTTTTAATCAGTACTGGTACATCCACTCCACGTAAAGCATCAGCCACTTCCTGTACGCTGAAAGGGTTTACCGTTGTACGGGCACCTATCCATAATACATCCACATCAAAAGTTAAGGCATCTTCTACCTGCTTACCGGTTGCTACTTCAACTGTTGTTGGCAAACCAGTTAATTTCTTTGCCTGTTGTAACCAGGGTAAACCTTTAGCGCCAACTCCTTCAAACATTCCGGGTTTGGTACGTGGTTTCCATATACCGGCTCTCAGCATATCTACCTTACCGGTTGCTGCTAATCGCCGGGCAGTTTCAATTACTTGTTCTTCTGTCTCCGCACTGCACGGACCAGAAATCACCAGCGGTCTTTTATTCCACGCCGCCTGTACTTTTTCATTCACTGTTTGTGTTGCTTGCATGATGTCAAAATTAAACTATTAAAATTTGGTTTTGTTTTTATGTTACCGGCGACAGCAATGCTATTTTACTTTCGTTGCGTCGCACATTTGTACTACAACAATTCTATTCATCTTTTACCCACCCCATTTATACATTCATTTATTAAAAGTCTCTCCGCCCCTCCGTGGAGGAGATAAACATGCCTTTAATTCAATAAATTATTTTTTCAATCTAAAAAAGAACTTTAACAGTCACTCTTGCTGTTTTTCTTTATCCCCTCCCGGGAGGGGTAAGGGGTGGGTTAATCACTCACACTTAAAAGAATCTCACTTTCTTTCAGCTCTTCTCTTCAAAACAAACTCACTAATCCCATTCTTATCTTCATAATCCATTATCCATCCTTCGATGCTCCGCAGCACATTATCAAAATCATTCACTACATCCAACGCATTAAATCTTAAAAACGAAACACCCATCCCTTCCAACTCCTCTTGTCGTATCTCATCTTTCTGTATCACCTTTTCATCATCGTGTGTTATCCCATCCACTTCCAAAGCCAGCATCAGATCCTTACAATAAAAATCAACTATATAATTTCCTATTGGCCTCTGCCTATCAAAATCATACTCCATCATTTTCCCATCCTTCAAAACATTCCACAACTTTACTTCCGAATAAGTCATGTTTTGACGAAGCTTTTTCGCCAGCTCTTTTAAGTTTGGGTTATATGGTAAGATTTTACGTTTCATGCACCCACCCCATTTAATCATTCATTTATTGCAAAACTCTCCGCCCCTCCCAAGAGGGTATAGACAGCTTTAATTATTTAAGAAATTACTTTAGTCTAAAAAGAACTTTATCTATCACTTACGCATTAGCCCTAATCACCCCCTCCCTGGAGGGGCAAGGGGTGGGTCCACTCTACTTAATAATCCTTCTAATCTTATTCGCATTCTCAATTAGTTCCAATAAGTAATCAGCATTCTCTTTTTCTAAACTCGCCTTAAACTTTCTCAGCTGACTGATATGTTCATTCAATACATCAAGTATGTTTTCTTTATTCTGCATAAAGATGGGTACCCACATTGCCGGGTTACTCTTTGCCAAACGCACCGTACTTTCAAAACCACCACCGGCTAATTCAAAAATCGCATCTTCCTCTTTCTCTTTCTCCAATACAGTATTCGCCAAAGCAAATGAAGTGATGTGAGAAATATGACTTACATACGCAGCATGTATGTCATGTGCATCGGCATCCATGTAAACGATATGCATTCCTAAGTCACGATAAATTTTTTCTACGGCTTCCAGTGCATCTTTATCACTTTTTTCTTTTTCACAAATCACACAGGCTCTTCCGGCAAAAGCTTCCCTTACTGCTGCTTCGGGACCACTATACTCCGTTCCCCACATTGGATGCGATGCCACAAATCGATTTCTTTTTGGATGATTGGACAATGCACTGCATAACGCATATTTAGTTGAACCGGCATCCACCACAATTTGTTTATCCGTAACCATGTCCATTATCTTTTCCATGGTGGGAATAGTAACATCAACAGGAATTGCTACATAAATCAAATCAGCTTTCTTCACTGCTTCTTCCAATGGAAGAATCTCATCCACAATCCCAAGTTCCAGTGCTTTGTTAGCACTCTTCTGCGTACGGCTTACTCCAATGGTATGTTTAACTAATCCTCTTTCTTTCAAACACAAGCTGAAAGAGCCTCCAATTAAACCAGTACCTATTATCGCCAGGTTATTAAACATTTTTTATCAATCAATTTTTCAAACTGTTTTTAATACGGTTAATGCTTTCTTCAAATTTTTCTTCTGTAGCACACAAACTCACTCTCACATAATTGTTACCGGCATTACCAAATATTCCACCAGGTGTAATGAACACATTGCTGTTGTACAAAACAAAATCAGCACAATCATAACAATCTTTATAGCGGCTGTTGATTTTAGCCCACACAAACATTCCAGCTTGGTCTTTTGAATATTCACAACCAAGCAGATCAAGTAGCTCAAATGCTTTTTCTCTTCTGCGTTTGTACACTGCATTTACGCTATCATACCAATCTTTACCGAGACTTAATGCTTTTGCTGCTGCTAATTGCACAGGTAAAAACATTCCGCTATCCATATTACTTTTAAAGCGAAGCACTTCATCAATTCTTTCTTTGGCAGCACATAACATCCCTATTCTCCATCCTGCCATATTCTGGCTTTTACTTAAGGAGTTTAATTCCAGCACCACTTCTTTTGCATCATTCACACTTAATAAACTCATGGGTGAATCATTCAGAATAAAACTATATGGATTATCATGAACAATTAGTATGCTGTGCTTTTTGGCAAAGGCAACCAGTTCTTCAAAGAATTTTTGTTCAGGCAATTTTCCCGTAGGCATATGCGGGTAATTCACAAACATCAGCTTAAACCCACCCCTGCCCCTCCCGGGAGGGGACACAACCTCACTTACCTCATTATCTTTAGTTTGAAATAATTTTCCTAATTCCGCAAAGTTTGGCTTCCAATCATTATCATCATCTAATTCGTATTCAACACAAACTCCTCCTGCTAATTTTACTGCACTGGTATAAGTTGGATAACCGGGATTGGGAATTAAAACTTTGTCGCCATCATTTAAATAGGTCATGCAAATGTGCATGATACCTTCTTTACTTCCTATCAGCGGTAATACTTCCGTATCAGGATTTAATTCAACACCATACCATTTATTATACCAGTCACTCATCGCTTTACGCAACACCGGCGAACCTTTGTATGATTGATAGGCATGTGTATTGGGTTTGCTGCTTTCTTCCTGTAATACTTTAATCACATCAGGATGTGGCGGCAAATCAGGACTGCCAATACCAAGGTTAATTACATTCTTCCCCTGCTTATTCAATTCATCAATCTCCCTCAGCTTCTGAGAAAAATAGTATTCACCAATTCCCTCTAATCTTTTTGATGTTTGAATCATATTAAAAAACTTATTTCCTTTTAATCATTTTAATCCAACAAATCCAGGTTCAGACAAACTATTTCCACAGTCCTCTTTTATATGCACCATACACTTTCAGTTCAGCGGTCAATGGCTTTACTTCATCAATCACTTTGTTGAACTGTTCCATAGTATCAAACTCCATATCTGCATGAAAGCTGTATTTGAAATCACTTCCCGGTATAGGAAAACTTTGCAGCTTGCTCAGGTTAATACCACCGTTGGATATAGCAGTGAGCACTTTTGCCAAACTCCCTCTTGAATGATCAGTATGAAAATTCACCGAAGCTTTATTCGCATCATTCACCGGTTGTGCCACATCTTCTCTCTGTAAAATCAAAAACCTCGTATAATTATTTTTCATCGTATGAATGTTGGGAGCAATTACATTCAGATCAAATAATTCAGCAGCCAGTTTGCTGGCAATACCGGCAATATGTTTACTTCTGTTTTTATGAATGTGTTTAGCACTTAGAGCAGTGTCTTCTGTTTCGATGAGTTTCCAGTTATACTTTTCCAAATATTCCAAACACTGAAGAATGGCCATTGGGTGAGAATGCACTTCACGGATATCTTCCAGCTTCACGCCGGGATTTACAAGCAGGTTTTGACGAATCTGCAGGTATATTTCACCAACAATTTTAAGATTGCTCTTTTGTAAAAGATTATAATTAGGAAGGATGCTGCCGGCGATAGAGTTTTCAATCGCCATCACACCACCATTACTTTCTTTTTTATTAGCAGCAATCTTTACTACTTCTTTAAATGTAGCGCAGGGAATCACTTCTGTTTCTTTTCCAAAAAATAATTGTGCAGCCACCTGGTGAAAACTGCCTTCATAACCCTGTATTGAAACTCTTGTTGCCATATAAAAGCAAGAGTCCCGGCTTTTGACCGGGACTCTTTATGTTGTTTTGGTTTTATCTTTTTTAAGCATTCAACAAAAGCATTCCCGGTCTATTGGTAAAATAGAAGTAAAAATAAAACCAGAAATATCCTTTGTTGATTTGCATGATGACCAAAATTAAGACTTGCGTTTTAAACAGCCAATCTTTTCAATAAAAAATTTAATTGATTTCCAAATTATTATTAAAACAAACGTGTGTTGGCAGGTGTAAAAGCAGTAAAGATATAGAGTATAAAAAGGAAAAAATATTATATCAAGAAACCAGCAACAAATAACCAGCAATCAGAAATAAGAAAGCCACTCCAGGAATGAAGCGGCCTCTAACGATTGCTTGCCATATGAAAATCTTTAGCTGATTTCAGGTCTTTAAAAGCTACAAGCAACCTTTTTATGACCATACCCTTACGGGCTCAGCGATTGTTAGCTTACTTCTTTTTTGTTGCAGAATCAACTACAGCTTTAACTGTAGAATCAACTTTCTTAGCAGCAGTGTCAACTACAGCTTTAACAGCTGAATCAACTACAGCAGGAGCAGCAGTTGTGTCTTTAGTTTCTGCTGGTTTAGTTTCGTTGTTACAAGCTACGAACGCTACGATAGCGAAAGCCAATAATGCTTTTTTCATCATGATGATTTTTAAAGTTTTTAAATAATTATTTGAACAATAATACCAGAGGGTGCAAAAAGGTAACCCGATAATTTTAAAAAATTTTTTTTTCCGCTTTTTGGGTTACAATTTTGCTCTTTCTGTATTAAAAACGAACAGGTGAAAGTATATCCTAACGATGATTTATTGCTTAAAGGACTGGCATCCAACGATAAACAGGCCATTGAAGCTCTTTACAAAGAGAATTTCGGACTGATACAGACCTATATTCTCAACAATAATGGTACTACGGATGATGCCAAGGATATTTTTCAGGAAGCTATGATTGTGCTATATGAAAAAGCAGCGTCGGGGTCCTTTGAGTTAACAGCACAAATTAAAACCTATGTATATTCCGTATGCAGGCGACTATGGCTTAAACGGTTACAACAATCTCAACGCTATAACTCGCCGGTGGAAAGCCTGGATGAGGTTGTTCCGGTGGAAGAAGAACTAGAGGAACACCAAAAGAAAAATGAGGCTTATTTAATGATGGAAAAAGCAATGGGGCATATAGGTGAACCGTGTAAAAGTTTGTTAGAGGCATATTACTTACATGGTAAGAACATGCAGGAAATAGCAGAGAACTTTGGCTACACTAATGCCGACAATGCCAAAAACCAGAAGTACAAATGCCTGATGCGACTAAAGAAACTTTTCTTTACTCAATATAAAAACGGGAACTGAGATGGATGAAATTTTATTACTCGATGCAGTTGAGCGTTACCTGAAAGGGGAAATGAACGAACAGGAAAAAACCTCCTTCGAACAAATGCGCCGTACCAATCCTGAACTGGATCAACTGGTAGTGGAGCATCATTTCTTTTTAGATGAGGTGAACCGCTACAGCAGCATCAAAGCCTTTAAGAATAACCTCCACGAAACACAAACCAAACTGGAAGCAGAAGGTGTGCTGAAAGAAAAAGAATTAGGCGCCGGAGCTAAAGTAGTTAATCTTTACAGGCGTTATAAAAAGACGATCGCAATTGCTGCTTCTATTGCTGGTATTACTTCTTTACTTACTTATGCTGCTACAAACTTAGTTGCTCCTAAAGCTGATGCAGAACAGATACAGGAACTTAGTAAGAAAATTGATGCTATCAAAAAAACAACTGATGCACAGGGCAAAGAGATAAGTAAAGTTAAAACAGATATCCCAACTAAAGTTGACCCTAAAATTCAATTCAAGTCCCGTGGTACAGCTTTTTTAATTGATGGTAAAGGTTACCTCGCTACTAACGCTCATATTATTAAAACCTCCAACACGGTTGTTGTAATAAATAATAAAGGAGATGAGTTTTTAGCCAAAATAGCTTTTATAGATAATGTAAAAGATATTGCCATTTTAAAAATTGAGGATAAAGATTATAAAAACATACAATTACCATACAGCATCAGTAAGTCAACTACTGATATTGCTGAGCCAATTTATACACTTGGCTATCCGAGAGATGAAATTGTATATGGTGAAGGTTATTTAAGCGCAAAGACCGGTTTTAACGGAGATACGCTTACCTGCCAGATTGATGTACCTGCTAATCCTGGTAACAGTGGCGGCCCGATCTTTAATGAAAATGGAGAAGTGATTGGTATTTTAAGTACTAAGCAATTACAAACCGAAGGCGCTGTGTTTGCAATACAGTCAAAATATATTTTAAAAGCATTGGATGAGTTGAAGAAGGATGATAAATATGCTGATATTAAAATATCATCTGTATCAAGTGTTAGAAAGATGGAAAGAAAAGCGCAGGCCCGTAAAGTGAAAGACTTCATCTTTATGGTGAAAGGAAACTAATAGAACCTATGCTAAATAAATAATGTCCCGCCCTCAACATATTGATGGCGGGATTTTTATTTTTTATATATCACTCCGTCCTTCATTACAAAAGAAACATTGCGGAATGCTTTTATATCATCAACAGGATTGATGTCAACAGCAATCATATCTGCCAGTAGTCCTTTTTTAATTCTTCCTACTTTATCAGTTAATTCAAACACATCCGCATTTACAGAAGTAGCAGATTTAAGCACATCAATCGGTTTCATTCCATATTCTACCATCAGTTCCATTTCCATCCAATTTTTACCATGACTGAATACACCAACATCTCCGCCCATACAAATAGTAACACCTGCATCTAATGCTGCTTTAAAACTTTTTCTCTTTTGCAAAATTCTATCCGGCTCTGGTGATGTTCCGGGTTTCCATCCTTTGTATTTTTCAATAAAATAACCGGCAGCTAATGTTGGACATAAAGCCACTTTCTTTTCTTTCATCAGCTGAAATATTTCTGCTGTTCCAAAATCACCATGTTCTATAGTAGCAACTCCGGCCATAATTGATCTTCTCATTCCTTCTGCAGTTACTGAATGCACTACCATTTGTCTTCCGCTGCTATTGGCTGTTTGAGCAACCAATCTTAATTCATCTTCACTAAAAGAAGGTTGTGCTTCTTTATTCTTTCCCCAGCGATAATCAGCATATACTTTTATAATGTCAGCGCCTTTTCCTATTTGCGTTCTTACTTCTTTTATCAATGCATCCACTCCGTCAGCTTCTGCTGCGCCTTTGGGATAATCTACATCAGCCGAACTTGCTTTTGGTCCATAACTACCTGTTGCTACAATAGCTCTTGTGGCAACTAACATTCTGGGACCGGGAACAATTTCTTTTTCAATACTTTGCTTCAAACCCACATCATCATACATCGCTCCTTCTGTTCCTAAATCTCTTACGGTAGTAAATCCGGCCAGCAATGTTTCTTTTGCATGATTCACTGCTCTGGCTATTCGTTCAGCTCTTGATTCATTCAGCACCTGTTCATCCCATGGCGTTTCATTATAGGGATGAAGGAATAAATGAGAATGCCCTTCAATCAATCCGGGTAATAATGTTTTTCCTTTCAGGTCGATCACTTTTGCATTAGCCGGAATGGCAAATGAATTTACTTCACCGGCTTCAGCAATTTTATTCCCTTTTACCAAGACCCACCAATTGGCATGCATTTGTTCTCCATCAAAAACACTCGAAGGCCTTAATAAAAAAATGGAGTCTGTTGATTGTGCAGAAACAATGACTGAAAAAAGTAAGCAGAAAAAAAAGGACTGATATTTCATCAGTCCAAGTTATAAATTTATTGCATAATACAGGTGTCTGACATCTACCAGTTTTTATGTCTTAAAAAATTGATTCACGGTTTATATCTGTAAATGGATATATTTTATGTTCTTTCAGTTTTTCTATTAAGGCTGCACCGCCATTTTCATTTTTCCAGCTAAGTTCATCTTCGGTAATTCCAATGAGTAACATAAGACCATAATCTACGTTATCAATCTTGAAGTCGGAATATTTATCAAAGATTAACGCAGTTATCTTACTGTCCTCTAAAATAAAATTACCACCCAAGTCCATTGTCTCACCTGAGTTTAGCGAAGCATCTAATGTATAAAATGCAAGATTTGATATTAGATCAGGCCCCCATTCGGTATCAGTTCTGTGACAAATCATCAACTCGTAATTACCAGCGTCGCTTTTTTGCTGCTGTTGCCCAACCAGGTCTCCTGTAATGTACACTACTCCATCAATGTGGTTTTTATAGATATAAACGTCTGCTCCACCACCAGCGTCCCACCCAAAGTCAAATGGAACAACTGAATGAAATACCGTATCATCAGGTTCGCCTAAAATTCCCTTTAACTTTTCTTGAATCCTTGGGTCGTCGAATGTCATGCCTAGAGTTTTACGATAATAAGTTGATAGTACCAACTGAATACTTTAGCTTATTCAAAGGATTAATTTAAAATTACCAATAACTTTGAGATATCTGATACTTTTGCTTTACCATAACGAAGTTGGATACTCTCCTGTTGCCACCAGCTTGGTTACACTTTCCTGCACACCTGGCGCATCTTCTTTATAAGTAACACCAAACCATTGAGAAGAAGTAGGAATTACTTTTATTTTTCCTTTGCCAGACTTAATAAATTCGTCCCCAACAATTGGGATAAAAAATTCAGCTTTTGGATTACTGATATTATGTCTTAAGAAATCACTAAACATTGTTTCTGTAACTTCAAAAACTGAACTATCAAAGCACCAGAAGTTCATAGACGCTTTGCACTCATCAGGAATTGGATGAAAGCCGTTCTCATCTTCATAAATAATCACACCATCTTTCTTATACACTTTTATTCTTTCATTGATGGCAACCAGCTCACCATTTGCATTTACATCACATACACCACGGCTCACAGTTCCATGTGGTGATAATGTTTTTTCGAGTTCGTAACCAATCAATGAATATAATTGAGAGCTGCAGTCAGTTGTTAAAAACTTATATGCTTTTTCAAATCCATCCCTTCCATAAAAATCATCGGCATTAATTACAGCAAATGGTTCTTTGATTGCATTCTTCGCACACAATACTGCATGTGCGGTTCCCCATGGTTTTGTTCTTTCGGTTGGAATAACAAAATCGTTGGTAAACGAACTGAGGTCCTGATATACATAATCTGTTTTTATTTTACCGGCGAGTTTGGGTTCAAATATTTCTTTAAATTGGTCAGCAAAATCTTTTCGGATAATAAAAACTACTTTACCAAAACCGGCCCTCATAGCATCGTAAATAGAATAATCCATGATGGTTTCACCGGAAGGGCCAAAGGATTGGATCTGCTTCATACTTCCATACCGGGATGCCATACCGGCGGCTAAAATCAAAAGTGTAGGTTGCATTGAATAGAATTATTTTTGTAAACCGCTGCGAAGATAAATAATAATCAAATCTCATTAATCAATTGATGCAAATTAGTACGGCAATAGAAACTGTGAATTTAACTGATGAACTTTATGGTAATAAACAAGTATCCGTAAGTGTTGCCCGGCTTGATAAACTGCATCCCATCATCTCCGGCAATAAATATTTTAAACTGAAGTATAATATTAAAGATGCTCTTGCTGCCGGCAAAAAAGGTATTGTCACTTTTGGCGGAGCTTACAGTAATCACTTAGCAGCCACTGCATTTGCCTGTAAAGAAGCAGGACTGCAAGCAGTAGCTGTTGTAAGAGGTGAAGCATCACCACAACTTAGTTATACATTAATTTTCTGTAAAGAAATGGGAATGGTGATTGAGTTTGTGAGCAGGGCTGAATATGGTAATAAAGAAAAACTATATCATCACTATCAAAATAAATATCCGGATCATTATTTAGTTCCTGAAGGCGGCGATAATGAAGCAGGTGAAAAAGGTTGTGCTGAAATACTCAGTTACATTGAAGACAGCAATCAATACAGTCATATTGTTTGTGATATTGGAACCGGCACTACTTTTAAAGGAATAGTAAAAAACTCCTCTCTAAAACAAACTGTAATTGGGATCGTAGTACTAAAAGGTGCTGAAGCCATGGAGAAAACTTTAGCTGAGGAATTAGCACCTCACAAAAACTTTCAACTCATCCACGATTATCATTTTGGCGGTTATGCAAAAAAAACGGATGAACTGATTGATTTTATGAACCAATTTTACCAGCAGCATCAACTACCCACTGATTTTGTTTATACAGCCAAACAATTTTATGCTGTCAACGATCTTATTGTTAAAAATTTCTTTCCGTCAGGCAGTAAAATTCTATGTCTCCACACCGGAGGTTTACAGGGAAATTTATCATTGCCTCCAGAAACATTAATTTTTAACTTCTTTTAATCATTCATTTGCCAACCAATAGGTGGATAATTTTATCTTTGCCCATATAACTTAAAAAGCAATAACCCGTTAATAGTACATGAAGCCGATTGTTACGTCCTTTATCCTGTTGTTGGTGTTCTCTTTCTCAGCATTTGGGCAAACTGATACACTGCCTAAATTTTCTTTGGTGGCTAAAGACAGGAAAATAACCATCAACTGGATCAACCGCTATCCCAATGCCCAGCAAATAAGCATTCAACGTTCCAAGGATAGTTTAAAGAACTTCTTAACCATTCATTCATTACCCGATCCATCGCTCAAGAAATATACTTTTATTGATGATAAAGCTCCCAACGATAGTTTGTATTACAGGGTGTTTGTACTAATTGGTGGCGTCAATTATTTCTTTACGCCTGCCAAACGACCTTTTATTGATACTACCAAGCCGGTAGTAATAATAAAACCTGCTGATAATAAAGATGGGAAGAAGAAAACGGATGTAACAAAAGATAATTCTCCTACTCCTGATCATGCCGGCAACGGCGGTGAAAAGAATGAAAAAAATGATAAAGAAGGAAAAGATGAAGATGTTCCACCACCTGTAAAAAAATGGGCACCTTCCATTTATGTATTTACATCAGATGATGGTAATGTATCAATCGTTTTGCCGGAATACAAAACAAAAAAATATCATATCAAATTCTTTGAAGAAAACGATACTCCCATTTTTGAACTGCATGAAGTAAAAGAATCTCCGCTTTTATTAGATAAAGTAAACTTCCTGCACAGCGGCTGGTTTAAGTTTGAATTGTATCAGAATGGAAAGTTGCTGGAGAAGAGTAAGTTTTTAATTACTCGGGATAATTAAGTTGGCAGTTTACAGTGGGCATTTGGCAACTCTTAAAATCGGGTTGTTTGATGGCTGGATGGTTTGATTGTTAATATCCGCCATAACCATCAAACAATTAAACAATCAAACAATTCGCCGTAGTGAAACTTGGGGTTTACTCCACCAGTTCCACTTCAAATACTCTTTCAAAATTTCGCTTCACTCTTTCCTTGGCTTCTTCAAAATCTACTTTCTGGCCTAATTCTTTTTCGAGAGAGGTTACCTGTTTGTCTTTAATGCCGCAGGGAATGATATAATCAAAATAACTTAAATCAGTATTGATGTTAAAAGCAAAGCCATGCATCGTTATCCAGCGGCTGCAGCGTACACCCATGGCACATATCTTTCTTTCGTATCCTTTATTATGTGCATCTAACCATACACCTGTTTCACCGGCACTGCGTTCACCTTTTAATCCATAATCAGCCATGGTGAGAATGATGACTTCTTCCAGGTTGCGGAGGTATTTACCAATGTCAGTATAAAATCTTTCTAAATCTAAAATGGGATAACCGACAATCTGCTGCGGACCATGAAAAGTAATATCTCCTCCCCTGTTGGTTTTAAAAAATTCAATCCCCTTTTGCTGTTGTTCTGCTTCACTTATCAATACATTTTCTATAAGGCCGCTTTTACCAAGTGTATAAACGGGTGGATGTTCTACAAAGAGTAAATGATGCTTAGTGAATAACAGAGAATGGATAGTTGACAATGACTCTTCCCCATTATCCATTATCAACTGTCCACTTTTAACTGACTTCACCTTCACATTCTCCTGCAACAATTCTTCCTGCAAATCCCAGGCGGCTTTGTAGGAGAGTTGTCCTAAGTCTTTATAATAAACAATTTGTTTCATGTTTTGTTGCCACTAAGGCTCTAAGACACTAAGTTTTTACTTTGCGACTTTGTGTCTTCGTGGCCATTTAATCTTCAAAGTTACGCTTCTAAAACTTGCCATCTACATCAATTTGTAGTTGTATCTTTGCCCACTTTACCTTTAAGTATCTTATGGATGAACAACTCCTTGATATTGCAAACGACCAGTTAGATAACGGAGACGGCTCCGAAGAGATGTATGAACGCCGTGCCATTACTTGTCCGCCGGGACAGCAACCGATGCGCCTTGACAAATTTATTATGGGCAAGGTGGAAGGCGCTACCCGCAACAAAGTGCAGCAGGCTATTGAAGCCGGTTTTGTAACGGTTAACGGCAAACGCATTAAAGCCAACTATAAAGTTAAGCCGGCCGATGAGATACTGATATACAGTGAAGATGACCCCGGCAATAATGAAATTGTTCCCGAAGAATTAGAACTGAATATTGTGTATGAAGATGACCAGGTGATGGTGATTGATAAACCGGATGGAATGGTAGTGCATCCGGGCTGTGGTAATTATGATGGTACATTGATTAACGGAGTGGCCTGGCACCTGCAACAACAAAATCCTACGCTGGACGAAAATTTTTTACCACGATTTGGTTTGGTTCACCGCATTGATAAAAACACCAGCGGACTAATTGTAATGGCTAAAACTCCTGAAGCCAGTGTGCATCTCGCCAAACAATTTTTTGATCATACTGTTAAACGCAAATACATAGCATTAGTGTGGGGCGATGTAAAAGAAGATGCCGGAACGATAAGAGCCAATGTTGGTCGTCATCAGCGTTTCCGTAAGATAATGGATGCATATCCTGATGGTGAACATGGCAAGGATGCGATAACTCATTACAAAGTAATTGAACGTCTTGGTTATGTTACGCTGGTTGAATGTGTATTAGAAACCGGACGTACGCACCAGATACGGGTGCACATGAAATATTTAGGTCATCCCCTCTTTAATGATGATACGTATGGTGGCGACAGAATTTTAAAAGGCACCGTGTTCAGCAAATACAAAATGTTTGTGGAAGGATGCTTTGCAGTTTGCAGTCGCCATGCCCTTCATGCCAAAACGCTGGGCTTTGTACACCCTAAGACCGGAGAAGAAATGTTTTTTGAAAGCAAGCTGCCGGAAGATATGGAAGAAGTGATTGATAAGTGGAGACGGTATGCGGTGAATAAGAATATTATTTCGTAAAAATTTTATTGAGCCGGCTTTTGTTCTTTGTGGCATCACCTGTTGTGTCACTCACTTCATCGTTCAGTAATTCTATTGAACAAATAAGTAAAGAATGAATGCAACAAATTGCAGCATTACCACAGTTAAAATCACAGTAGTACATAAGTTGAATGTACCCGTCATTCCGACGCAGGAGGAATCGGCCGGGCAATAAGTACAGCAATACAATTATGAACTGAAGCAACAAACCTCGGCAGATTTCTCAGTCGCAGCCATTACACAAACCCATCGCTACTTCGAAATGACGGAGAAAACCAACAAAAGAAAAATTAACTTGCAATCATCATGCTTCACTTACGTCCTGCCACAACAGATGATTATAAGGACATCGCACTACTCCATGCCACCAACTGGCAGCATACTTACCGTGGCATATTAAGCGACCAATATTTAGATAATGAAGTTATTGAAGAGCGAATAAAATTTTGGAAAGAACAGTTAGAACAACCGGCCGACAATCAAATCACCACTGTAGCGATAATGAATGATACTATGGTTGGCTTCTCCTGCTTAATATTAAATGATGATGAACATTATGGCTCATTGCTGGACAATTTGCATGTTCCCATCCATTCACAAAAAACTGGTATTGGCAAATTGCTGATGCAGGATTGTGCTAAAACAGTTTTAGCGAAAGCATCAAACAACAAAATGTATCTCTGGGTTTTTGAAGCTAATAAAAATGCAAGAGCTGTTTATGAAAAGTTAGGTGCAATACATATTGAAACCATTGAGCATGATAACTGGGATGGTACAAAATCTATGGTGTGCCGGTATGCCTGGGAAGATGCAGGCTTATTGCTTGCAGGTGTCTGACATCTTTGAGATGTCTGACACCCTTATTTCAGTAGTAACATTTGCCCAATGTGATTGGCCATATGAACAGTACGGCTGATAACTACATTTAGTTTATTACGGTGTGGCTGTGTAGCAAAATCTTCCGGCTTAACAGCCATGTGACGGCTCAGCCATTCTTCTATTGTTGTTGTATCGAAATGCGAGTTGAGTTTTGTATTTATTGTATTTAATCGGAGCTTCAGTTCAGCCACCGGAGGAAAACTATGACCTGATTTATCAGGGCTTTCAATAAATACATCCTGCATTTCAGGATATAACATTTCGCCCCACCCAAACAATGGGAACAAAGCATCACTCACGGCAATTAAATGTCCCAGCAGGTAAACACCCGTGTTTTTGCCGGGAGCAATTTCTTTAGCCAGTTGATCGTCATTTAATGTATTAATGAGTTTGTTGAGTTCATTATTCTGTGCATCCCAGGACATACGAATCATTCTTATTAGCAGAGCGGAGTTGTTTGTTTCCATAATTTATACTTTAATCATTAGTTCTCTGACATCTTTGAGATGTCTGACACCTGTGCAAGTTAGTTACCAAAATCAAATAACGTAGCTGTAAATATTCCTCTCTCCCTTTTCTTAAACATCACATCCCAGTTCCCATTGTAGCGGATTACACCGGGCACAAGGTATTCATTATAATGCGTCATTTCCACTTCCATCTTTACTTTAAAATCATACACACCGGCATCATAACTCATTTCATAATTACGGGCAATTACTTCCATCGTTTCGGTGTCAAACCAGGTAGTCATATTATCAATGACCAAACGGCTTTTTTCATCTGCCGTTAAATTTTCTCTTGGCACAATATTGAAAACATAACAATGATGTTGATTATGGTCGGCATAATCAATACTAAAATCATACAATTGAGCTACCTCTTCATCAAAAATGTTTATTTTATTACCGATGAATGGAATACCGGGAATTTTTTTACCGGGATTAAAGAACAGCATTTTCAATTGGGCTTTATGCTTCTCCATTCCACTTTTATCTTTTGCTGAAAAATCAACTCCCTTTACAATATTGGTTTCCCCGCATACCTGTCCTTTGGTAAAAAACAAACCGGCATAGAGAGAAGCTGTGTAATAGTTCCAGTCATAATTCCCTTTATAGATATCACCGGTTTTAGTTTCTTCCAGCACCTGCATGGTACGGCAACCATTGGATACAGATTGAAGCGTCTTACTCTTCAACGATGCAATAATGCTTTGCTTTTTATTCAGCATGTTGATGTCATTGATAGCCGTAAACCTGAGTATATGAAGATTGCGGAAAGCTTTATAAAAAGTAGTATCCTCCTGTACCTGTTTCATAAAAGCTGGCACATTAATATTGGTACGAACCACCACATCGGAAAGTGTAATCATCTTACCCTTTACTTCAACTATGGTATCTTTTTGGGCTAAGAGAATGAAGGAGTGAAAGAGGAAAAGGGGAAGAAGATTGTGTTTTAATGTAAAAGTGATCTTCTTCATTTCGTTTTAATCTTATTAATTCTATAAATCCAGGTTCAGACAGGTTATTTAGGAAACATCATTTTATAATCCACACTAATCTTTCCTTTAGAAATATCATCTAATTTTCCCTTCAGTAATTTACGTTTGAAGGGTTTCATATAGTCGATAAAAAGTTTTCCTTCTATATGGTCATATTCGTGCAGGATAACACGGGCAGTGATTCCGGAAAAAGTTTTCTTATGCGACTGAAAATTTTCATCCACATATTTCAGCGTAACAGTTTCCTGGCGGAAAATGTCTTCTCTTATTTTAGGAATGCTTAAACAACCTTCATTATACGCCCATTCATCCCCATCCAGTTCCACAATATGTGCATTAATAAATACCTGCTTTACACCCGGTGCATCATCATAATCATCTCTCTCCTCTTCTTCCATATTTTCGAATATCTGCGTACTGTCAATTACAAAAAGACGAATCTCTTTATTTACCTGTGGTGCTGCCAGTCCAACCCCGTTGGAGTCATACATGGTTTCCCACATATCTTCAATAAATTTTTGAAGGTTGGGGTAATCGGGAGTAATATCCTTACAAACTGTTCTTAATACCGGGTGGCCGTATGCTACAATGGGCAAAGTCATGTTGCTGGTTACTGGTTGCTGGTTACCCGTTATGGAGTTACAACAACCGCTTTAATTTATTTTGATGTATGCAAAGATAAGCCAGCTAAGGGTTTTAACCAACGAATAAACTAATAAACCAGCAACAAGAAACAAGAAACCAGCAACTAAAGACGCTCCATGTATTCCTGCAGGATGATAGTGGCGGCAATTTCATCCACCAGCTTTTTATTTTGGCGTTGTTTCTTTTTCATACCCATGTCGAGCATGGCTTGTTTGGCCATTTTGGATGTATAACGTTCGTCAACAGTTAGTAAAGGAATGGCAGGAAAATCTTTTTTAAACTTTTCAATGAATTTTTTCACTAATGGTGTGGCATGAGTATCGCTTTCATCCCAGTTCTTTGGATCACCTACAATCACCAGTTCTACCTGTTCTTTGCTGAAATAATTTTTTAAGAAGGGGAATAGTTCTTTTGTATCAACGGTAGTAAGGCCATTGGCAATGATCTGCAAGGGGTCAGTAACGGCCAAACCGGTACGTTTACCTCCATAATCTATTGCCATTATCCGGGCCATATTAATGCATAAATAAATCTGTTATTACAAAGATTGCAAATACAACGGAAGCAATTCCATTGGTAGTTGCAAAAGCTAAGTTCACTTTACTTAAATCAGTTGGTTTAACTAATGTATGCTGATAAATCAATAATGCCTGGAATAAAATAACACCAATCCAATACCACATACCAAACTGACCATAGAAACCAGCATATACCAAACAGGCCGCACACAATAAATGCAATATCTCAGAAACTCGTAATGCTTTTACTTTCCCCAGCCAGGCTGGAATAGAATATAAGTTTTGAGATTTATCAAACTCTTCATCCTGCAAAGCATAAATAATATCAAAGCCGCTTACCCAAAATAATACGGTGAATGAAAACAATATTGGCAATAATGCAAAGTGGCCAGTTACTGCTAAATAAGCACCGATAGGAGCTAATGATAACCCTAATCCTAATATCAAATGACAAAGCGGTGTAAAGCGCTTGGTAAAACTATAACCCAGCACTACAAACAAAGCTACTGGTGACAAAGCCAAACACAATGGATTAATAAAATAACAACAAACCACAAACAGCAAACAACAAATGATGGTAAATAGCAATGCACTGTTTGCCTTAATAATACCAGCAGGAATTTCTCTGATAGCAGTACGTGGATTCTTTGCATCAAAACTTCTGTCGAGATAACGATTGAATGCCATCGCTGAACTGCGGGCAAAAATCATGCAGAGGATAACAAGAAGTAATCTTTTTAGAAACAAAATCCAAAAAGCAAAATTTGTAATATCCCATCCCCAACCAGTTGTCATATTCAAACTCCATTGACCAAAACCTAATCCATAGAAATTACCGTCAATCAAAACCCCTTTTGTGAATGCCAGAAAAAAACCAATCAGTGCAAAAGGCATTGCAAAAATGGTATGAGAAAATTTTATAAGACTGAGATAGTTTTTAATTTTTGTCATAAATAATGTTCAATGCTCAATATTCAATGTTCAATTATAAGTTAATGCATTATTTCCTCAACATCCATTCAATCCATCAAATCCTGGTTCTAACAATTTCCCACAACACAATCCCCGCCGCCACGGATATATTTAATGAATGTTTCATTCCCAACTGCGGTATTTCAATACAACCATCACACCATTTAATTACTTCCTGTTCTACACCACTTACTTCGTTGCCAAATACCACAGCAATCTTTTCAACTTCATCCATCAACAATTTATCCAGCATAATGCTGTTCTCCACCTGTTCAATGGCAAATACTTTATATCCTTCTTCCTTTAATTCTTTTACAGCATCGGTTGTTTGCTGATAATATTTCCATTCAACTGTTTCGGTAGCACCCAATGCTGTTTTATTAATATCCCTGTGCGGTGGTTGTGGTGTGTAGCCACACAAATAAATTCCCTGCAATAGAAAAGCATCGGCCGTACGGAACACACTGCCCACATTATGCATGCTGCGGATATTATCCAGCACTACCACAACAGGAAATTTTTCCGATCGTTTAAATTCTGAAACCGATTTACGGTTCAGTTCCTCCATGCTCAGCTTCCGCATTCAAAAAATTTTGGCAAAAGTAACTAAAGTGATTATGTGAAATGAAATATCAACCGAAGGATGAAATTAGGCTCCCTTCTTTAACAACCACTCTTGTCTTCCCAGCCCAGGGAATACATGCCGCTCACTGTGATAAGAAGAGCGAACTAACGGGCCACTTTCTACATAATCAATTCCTAATTCGTAACCGATATCTCTTAATTCAGCAAACTCATCAGGATGAGCAAAGCGTTGTACCGGTAAATGTTTTTTAGTTGGCTGCAGGTATTGGCCAATCGTCACCACATCTACACCCACATTACGCAAGTCTTTTAATGTTTGTATTACTTCATCTTTTGTTTCACCAAGCCCCAGCATAATACCACTCTTGGTACGCATGCTACCTTCTTTTAATGTTTTCAGCACTTCCATGCTGCGCCAGTATTTGGCTTGAATACGCACCTGGCGTGTGAGGCGTTCCACTGTTTCAATATTATGAGAAACTACTTCCGGCGCCGCCTCAATAATGCGTTGAATATTTTCTTTCTCTCCTTTAAAATCGGGAATGAGTGTTTCTAAAGTTGTATCAGGATTTAATTGTTTTACTGCATTGATCGTATTGTACCAGATGATGCTTCCACCATCTTTCAGCTCATCCCTGTCAACAGAAGTGATGACGGCATGTTTCACCTTCATCAGGTAAATAGCTTCGGCCACCCGTTGCGGCTCATCCCAGTCTAATTCTGTAGGCCGGCCAGTAGCTACTGCACAAAAGCCACAGCTACGGGTACAAATATTCCCGAGAATCATAAAGGTGGCAGTACCTGCTCCCCAGCATTCGCCCATATTGGGACAATTACCACTTTCACATATCGTGTGGAGCTTATGTGTATCAACCAGGTTGCGTACGTTCTTATAACTTTCCCCGATAGGAAGTTTTACCCTTAACCAATCCGGCTTTTTGGGCTTTTGTTCATCTGTAACAGCGGGGATAATTGTGAGCTCTTTCATACCCTTCTTCAACAATTAAAGGGCAAAGATAGTTGATATGAGGTTTATAACAGCAATGCTGTTTATCCTGTCATATACCAGAATTTTATTAATCAAAAGGAACTATTTACGCTTACCAAAGATGATAGCGGCGTATGTGCTCAGTAAAAATTGTTTATTAGAGGTGAGTAACATTATTTCTGGCCTGGAGAAATAATATTCTGCATTTATTCCTACTTCTATGGCAGAAACCATTTCATTAAACCGCCCATAATCAAACCGAAGACCAACTCTTGCATGAACACCAGGGCTAAATTTCATTTCGCTCCACCCATGTTTTAAACCTGTGCCTTCCCGGGGTCCGCTACCAAGAAATAAAGCACTGTCAGCAACCGAGTATTTTATATCATCAACTTCCCCATTTGTTCGTTGTACCCGCAAATAATAAGGCCTCAATAAGCCAATGGAAAGTCCGCCTGAATAAACACCGGTAACAGACACTCCATTTTTATTGCCACGATAGCCCAGCACTAATTGCTGGCCAGCTCCAATTTTAAACTGGTAAAAAATATTCTTTTTACCGTAAACAAATGGCAATGTACTAATACCACCATTCATGGATTCCTTATGTTCTTTAGGATGTTTCTTCTCACCCAATTCAAAACTCAGGAGTGTGGCTTTTTTTTGCGATTGCATCCATCCTTTTTCAAAAAAGAAAGAATAGCCATCCGTATTTATCTTTAAACCGAAAGTATTTTGTTTATGAAAGATCAATGCGCCTTCTTCTTCCTGTTTGATAAGGGCATTAATTTTTTCTTTGCGTTTATCTTTCTTAATCTGTCTTCCGTCTTTTGGCCTTTCGGTTTTAGTTTGCTGAGCGAACGCAGACGAAGCGATAAAAACCAATAAAATGAAACAGGATATTTTTCGCACGGTAGTAATTGTTATAATGAATAAATTTACACAAATTTAAAGGAATCAACCATACGGCAAACTATTGTTGCTTTGTTAAAAAAGGATTGACACCGACGGCACTGTAAACGCTGCCCAAACAACACTTTTAATATGACATCAGAAATTATTTACAAAGGAAATTTAAGAACGAGTGCCACACATCTTTATTCCGGTACTACTATTGAAACCGATGCCCCGCTTGACAACCAGGGTCTGGCACAACGTTTTTCTCCTACCGATTTACTGGCTACATCATTAGGCAATTGCATGATGACAATAATGGGTATTAAAGCGAGGGATATGAAAATTGATCTGGAAGGAACCAAAATAGAGATTCAAAAACATATGAAGGCTGATCCCCGCAGAGTGGGTGGTATAGATGTTATTTTTCATCTGCCACAAGGACTGAACCTTGATGAAAAAGACAGAACTATTTTGGAAAGAGCGGCTATTACCTGTCCGGTTGCCAAAAGTATTCATCCGGATATTGCACAAAATGTAATATTCAACTGGTAGATTTTTTAAGCAGCGTATTACCGGCTGCACAGCTAAGACAAAGTTTTTTATCGCAGTAATGCTTTTTTAATTCCAGCAAAGCCTGTGAATCAAAAGCTGATTGGTTTTCTATTGCCAGCGATGTGAATTGTTTAGTGATGTTATTTTGTTCGGGTCTTATTTCACTCAGCCATCTTATTGCTTTGTCTTTGTAAGCAGATTCATTATGAAACTGTCCGAATGCAAACAATACCGGAATTACGGTGTTGATTAAAATATTGTCGATCATTTGTGCACCAAGATGTTTGGGCTTATATAGAGATGATTCATCCATTGTATAATGATAATGCCAGTAGTCATTGGCCGTCACATCCAGCAGTTTTCTTATTTCATTTACTGATACCGCTTCTTTTATTTTTGAAAAAAGATGAAGGGATAGATGAACCAGCATGGCCAGCTGAACCAACCTTACTGCAGGAAAAGAGGATGGTCGCATGCGTAATGATAAAGGCGGAGTTTTAACAGGCTGTAATTGATACTTGCTTTTACAGAACTTGTATTCCCTTTGCAAAAGTTTAGGATAATCATCTGTAAATTCTCCGTTCAATAAACCTGCCTGGCCCAATAGTATTGCTTCTAACTGGTGAATACTGCTTTTATGTTTGGCAAGAATGTTTATGGACACTGATTTGGCGATAGCTTCAAAACATTCTTTATTAACCTTAATGCCAAAGTTACCTGCCAGCAACCACCAGAAAGTTTCTTCCCAGTGATTATTGGATTGCTGCAGGTAAGATAAAACTTCAGTTGATTTTCGCTGTAAGCGTTCAATTAATAATCTCTCTTTCCAGCTTTGCCAGATCAGGCTGCTGACTAATGCAATATTTTTTTCGCAGGGAATAAACCCTTT
This sequence comes from Sphingobacteriales bacterium, assembly GCA_016200915.1. Classification (GTDB taxonomy): domain Bacteria; phylum Bacteroidota; class Bacteroidia; order Chitinophagales; family Chitinophagaceae; genus AWTP1-9. The sequence continues at coordinate 4,859 of JACQDV010000057.1, read as the reverse complement.
GTTATTCATCAGCTCTTCATATTTATTGAGCAGAAGACCAGAGACACGATTTTCTAAAATCAGTGTTGGTACTCCTGCCAATGGCTCATCATCTTTCCATACCACATGCAGAATAATGTTTTTGTAGTTGATGTCATTAGTATGTTTATGAGTCTTCCAGTCAGAAGAATAAATATGCAGTTCAATATTTCCTGCAAGAATGGTGTCGTCAATTTTAATTTTTGCGGCGGAAAAATCAGGCCCCTGGTTGGTATTGTACTGACCGGGAAAGATAATGTGTAATGATTCAAAATTGGTGGTAGATAATTCAGCTTTGTTGAAAAGCTGCATCTGCCAGATGAACTGAAGAAGACGTTCGGTCATGATAGTTTAATGGTTTATAAGTTGAATGGTTTAACAGTTACTGCTATTAAGTTATGAAAGTTTATTCAATTAACTTAAATAACCTTTAAACTATTAAACTTTAAAACTTCTTCAACTCCTGTACCACCCTGCTCACCGGCAAGCCCATCACATTATAAAAATCTCCATTAACTGATTTAATGCCTATTACGCCTATCCATTCCTGTATAGCATAGGCGCCTGCTTTATCGTAGGGTTTGTATTTCTCCACATAAAAAGCAATTTGCTCATTAGTAAGTTCATGAAAAACAACTGCTGTAATATCAGCAAATGAGGCTTCCTCTTCTCCATACATAATTACCACGCCGGTAATTACTAAATGTTTTTGGCCAGACAAACTGTTTAATATTTTTATGGCATCTGCTTTATCTTTTGGTTTGCCAATGATTTTATTATCCAATACTACCACAGTATCTGCAGCCAGTATAATCCGGTCATGGCTCAGTTCTTCTTTAACCGCTAATGCTTTGTTACGGGCAATATAAACAGGTACTTCTTCCACCGGCAGATCAGACGGATATAATTCATCTGTTTCCTTTACCATGATATCAAAAGGAACTTCAGCCCATTCTAATAATTGCTTTCTTCTTGGGGATTGTGAAGCTAAAATGATTCGTTCCATATTGTTAGAAAAACCTAACAGGTCTTAAACACCTGTTAGGTTTAATTAGATTTACAAATACAATTTAAAAAATATCATCGAGCAAATACCCGTCAGCATCACCAGTTTTATTAATGAACTCAGGTAATGAAAATCTGCCTGCTCATTTGCTATTCTTAATTTTCGCAGTATCCACAGCAATGGTAATACAATCAGCAACAAAACATATACCGCACTCCACCACCAGCCAAATAATAATACATAAACCTGCACTACCACTAACGAAGTAATTAGCACAATTAACCAAACCGCTGTAAATACTTTAGACGAATTAATACCCCATACAATTGGCATGGTACGGCACCCATAACGACGATCGCCTTCTATATCTTCCATGTCTTTTATTACTTCTCTTATCAATGAAATAATAAAAGCAAAAGCGGTGTACAAAATCGTCAGCCGCATGATTCGGGTAACAGAAGTTGATGATTCTCCCATTTTCAATACAAAATCAATCATCACATATAAACCCATTACCATTACCACCCATGCAGTTAATGCAGAGATAATGATATTGCCAATCAGCATTCTTTTTTTAAATGTAAGTGAATACACAAATAATAACACTACACAAATTACATTGGAAATACCCAGCAAAAAATGACCACTGATAAAATCGACATAAAAACCCATTACAATTCCCGTCATGGACAGAAACATATGCCAGAACATAGCCCAGCGCCTGCTCATGATGCTGTCCACCACATTTTGCTGTGGTTTATTTACAAGGTCAATATTGATATCGAAATAATCGTTGATAATGTAGCCTGCAGCTGCTATTAAAACGGAAGAAAGAATCAACAGCAATAAAATTTTTTTATCCGCAAAAACAAAAGGAGTTGCTTCTTTGAAAACAGGAATAATAATGCAATAATAGAAAAGCAACTGTGTTAGTGCTATAAACACCAGGTTGGGCCAGCGAATCAGTTTGAAAAATGCTGCAAGTAATTTCATGAAGACTTATTACTGCCCGAAGATAATCATTGACTGGCAACTGAAATATCTGCTTGCCAGTGCTTATTTAGTTTCATCACTTTCTCCATTACATCTCTTACGCAACCTTCGCCACCTTTTACAGGGGAAATGTACTGGCAAATTTGTTTTATCTCTGCAACAGCATCAGCAGGACAGGTTAATAAACCGGCTACCTGCATTGCTTCATAGTCGGGAATATCATCACCCATGTACAACACCTGTTCTTTGCTGAGTTTGTATTGTGCCATCAGTTGAAGCAGTAATTCTTTTTTATTGGAAATACCATTATAAACTTCTTTAACACCCAATCGCTGCAGCCTTTCTGCCACAGGTTTTGAAGTGGCTCCGGAGATAACAAAAACATAATACCCTTTCTTTACAGCTAATTGCAATACATATCCATCTTTAATATTCATCCTTCTCACCCATTCTCCATCGGGCATAATCAATAAAGAACCGTCTGTTAACACACCGTCAACATCCAATACAAAAGCTTTAATGGGTTTAAAAAGTTCTAATACATTCATGCCATCATCAAATTTTCAAATTTTCAAATCTTCAAATTATCCAATTATTTCTGGTTATCTCTCCATTCATATACCCAGCTGCTCTGTATCATTTCAAGATGTCCTTCATTGCTTTCTTCCCTCTTACCACTAAAGTTTGGGATTTGTAAAACCCATTCCAGTAAATCAGTAAAACGGATACGGTAAATTTTTGCTTCGGAAAAATCATCCCCAAATCGCTCATATAATTTCATGGCGATGTCTTCATAATCGTTCCAGTGGATGGGTGGTTCAAAATGACTCATATTTCTGGTTGCTTGTTGCTGGTTACTTGTTGCTGGTTGCTTGCAGCTAATAGCTTGTAGCATGCAGCAAAAATTTATTCTCCTAAAAACTGGCCCTGATCAGGCACTAAAATAGTTATTTCCCCGCTGCTGCCTTCTTCTAAAATACACTGGCAGCCAAGACGGGAATTGAGGCGTGGATTTACCGCCCTGTCAATAAAATTTTCTTCTTTATCACTTAATTCAGGTAAATGCTCATCCCCTTTTTCAACATAAACATGACAGGTGCTGCAGGCACATACGCCGCCGCAATTATGGTGGAGTTCTATATTATTCAGCAGGGCTACTTCCAGTATGGACTGATCAGCAGCAACATTGGTAAGGGTTACCGGCTCCAAACCTTTCTCTTCAAACTTGAAATTTATCGTGTACATCTCTCAGTAAAATTTGCGCAAATGTATTGGAAAATGAGGTAACAGGTTTCCTTAAACGGGAAAAAACCATCACCTTAAAAAAATGTTTAGCTACTGTTTGTATTTTCTTTTGAGATAGTTTAACTTGTATGCTGCTCCCCGCTAAATTCCAGTCTCTTTAACCTAAACTTTCACTGTTATGAAGTTGCTAAAACGATTGCTGTATTTTATTGTCATTTTAGTGGTATTACTTTTCATTATTTCTTTCTTTTTGCCTTCCAAAGTTCATGTGGAAAGGAGCTTGCAAATGAACGGTGTAAAACCCGCTTCTGTGTATGCGCAAATCAACGATTTAAAAAGCTATGACAAGTGGATGCCATGGAATAAAAAAGATCCCAATATGAAAAAAACCTGGGGCGAAAAAACTTCAGGTACCGGTGCATCTTACAGTTGGGAAAGTAAGGATAAGAATGTTGGAAATGGAAGCCTTACCATTACTGAAAGTGTGCCTGACAAATTAGTGAGAACCGATTTGAATTTTATGGAAAATGGAACAGGAAAGGGCGGCTGGGAACTGGCAGAAAAAGATGGTGGTACAAATGTAAAATGGTTTATGGATAGTGAAGCCGGAGGAGGATTTTTGAACAAAGCAATCTCTAAATATGTATTTCTGTTTATGGATAAAATGGTTGGTCCTGATTTTGAAGAAGGACTTGCCAGTTTACAAAAAGCAGCACAGGCAACTCCTGCATTGCCAAACATGCCCGAACCAAAAATGGAGGTTGAAGAAAAAAATTCTCCTTCAAGAGATTTGCTATACATCAAAACTTCTGCAGATAATTTTGAGGAGATTGGAAAAAGATTGGGCAGTGCATATAGCGAAATTGGCAGTTTTGCAAAATCATTGGGTCTTAAAACCACCGGTGCCCCCATGGCGTTTTATTCAGGGCCAATTTACCCTATGCAGATTGAAGCTGCTGTTCCGGTTAATAAATTACCTCCTGCCACACAGGGCAATGTTAACGTTAAACAAATACAGGAAAGCAATGCCATTATTATTCATTTTTGGGGACCATATGAATTAATACCCAAAGCATATGACAAAATAAAAGATTGGATGAAGGCGCACAATAAAGAGTTAAATGGTGCCCCCTACGAAGTTTATATCGGCGATCCTGTTGTTGAAAAAGATCCTTATAAAGTACAGACAGATATTTATCAGCCAATAAAGTAGTAAGCCAAAACCGACACTAATAGGCTAAATCCCTGCTGTAAAGGCGGGGATTTTTTATTTAATCGTAGAAATCTTTCATTTCGTCTAAATTATTTGATCATTCAACGAATGTAGCCAGTACCTACCTGAATTGTATATTACTTTTAAAATATCATACCAAAGAGAACTTAAAATCCGGCATCCAAAACCCACTTATCCAAAAAAACCAAAACCTGTCCAATCTATTAAAAAACCAAAAAATGTCCTCCTGAGTTCCGCACTGGGACACCCGGCTTAAACAGCAAACCAATATAAGAGTTTTTGTTGTTCCTCATTGGGCAGGTGTAACCTGGATTCTTTTGTTTTTGAGAAGGGTCGGGTAATGGTTATCCGGTAAATTGTATT
>JACQDV010000056.1 GCA_016200915.1 Sphingobacteriales bacterium | reverse complement strand
CTGCTTCCTAATAATATACAATAAGGAATATTTTCTGCGTGTGTTTCTTCAAAAAAGGGTTCAATCTTATTGTCATCGCCATTAAGAATAAAGTACATTGATATTTCAGGATTGCGCTCCTTAATAATCTTCATTTTTTTTGCGGCTACCCTGCAGTGGGGGCAAGTTAAACTCATAAAGGCAAGTACGTGTTTCCCGGTGGACAAACTTGCAGGCGGCACATTTATTTTCGCGTTTTTATAAAGAGAATCAAGCTCTAATTTATAGTGGTCTTCATGCACAGAAAGATACGCTTCGGAATAATCCATATCAACATAATTCAGAATATGGGGTGTAATGAGTGATGCTATTGCCAAAAAGTAACAAAGCCCCCCTGCCCCCCAAAGGGGGGAGTTTGCCATGCGCAATGCCACACGCCTGTATGTTGTGGGGAGGTATCCGGATGGACTGAATAGTAACACCCCATCGTAATATTTATAAAGAAGCCAAAGCAGCGCGAGCATTATTAAATTTTTTGCCAATGCCTGCGCGGGAGTCATAAAAAAATAATTTCCAAAACAGCCACAATTACCTTTATTTCCGGTTAAAAAAATTAATCCAACAAGATACAGGGAGAACAAAGCAAGAGCGGCAGCTGCAATTTTACACGTTGTTTTTATCCTGAGATTAAGAATGAGTAATGCCCCGATAAAAAATTCCAAACCGATAAAAAAACGGGCAATAAAGGGAGCTAATTTCCAATTGGAAATGCCGAGGTCAACAAACGTGTATTCAAATGGCTCAATGGGATAGAGTTTGGTAATGGCAGAAAAAATAAACACTGCTCCAAGCAGAATACACAAAACACTATACCCTATTTTTTTAAGCATAATTTGTTTATTCAGAACGTATATTTTTAATCCCGCTAAATGTATAAAGAAAATTTCGGTACACAGGCGCGGCAAAATTAAAATTTCAGAAAGTTATTTTTGATGCGTGAAATCCGGGTTGTGTATAACGAATATATATATATTTGCCACTGAACACCTAAAAAACCTAAATCAAATTAACTATGAAAACAACTAAATTTATTTTATCGCTTACAGTGGTATTTTCTCTGCTTTTTGTCGGCTGTAAAAAATATCCTGATGGTCCGGCTTTCAGTATAAAAACGGCAAAAGCCCGCATTACCCGTCAATGGAAAGAAGAAAAAACAATTGCTTCTAACGGAACAACCACCACTCCACCGAGCACGGATAATTCTTATACTGAATTCAAATCGGATGGTACATTAATTACCTCTAGCAATGGCTTATCTATCAATGGAACATGGGCTTTTTCCAGCGATAAAAAAATGGTTAGCATAACAGTCGCTGTTCCTTTTTTCGGTTCTATCACAGAAAGTTCTACAATCCTTCGCCTCACCTCCAAAGAACTTTGGCTGAAGGACGTGAGCAATGATGAAATCCATTACATAGCAAAGTAAATTTCGCAATACCGGTTATTAATAAAGCCCTCTGAATCCCATATCCGGGACGAGGGCTTTTTATTTATCTGTTTTGGAAAATGATATTTCTAAAAGTTGTTCCGCAATTAAAAAAATAAAAATTTTATTACATCGTTGATGTGTATAACAACATCCGTTCGTTCTTTGCAAAACAAAAAAATAAGGCATCCCACAGTAGTGCAGGATGCCTTAACAATAATAATCTTTCGATTATTTTAATGTGCAAGTGTTGGTTTCCGTTCTGATATAAGTTTTTTTGGCTGGGGGTGATACAGTATTATCCCACACATCATAATTAGAAGTACTGGTGTTACTACCGCACCATAAATCAGCATCAGAGGTTTTAACTTTTTTAAAAGTGGTAACAGATGAAGAACTTTGAGCTGTGTACCCCGGTTCAGTACTCGTTGTAGAATCTGTGCAAGAACAAGTCCTGTCTTTTGTACAAGAACTCATTGACAAAGCGGCAAAAACCACAACAGCGAAAAAAGATAGTTTTTTCATATTAAAATTTGTTTTGATGGTTAATAATAAGTGGATTTGGGGCAAAAGTAAAAAAATAAATTTCAAAACCAAATAATTGTCCCGAAGAAATTCCCTGCTTTTTTATTTCCCTACTTTTGTAAAAAATTAAACAGCCACTAATTTCACAGACCTTGCCTGCCGGCAGGCAGGTTAACACAAATTTTTGTTTTCTGTTTTTTGATTAAAAAAATTAGTGTAATTTGTGACAACTATATTTGGTTGACAAAAATTCTCATCATACGTCTCAGCTCTTTGGGTGACATTGTGCTCACCACACCTGTGGTGCGCTGCCTGAAGCAACAATTCAGTGGCGAAGTTGAAATTCATTATCTCATTAAGAAAAAATTTTACGATGTAATCAAGTCAAATCCATACATCACTAAATTTCATGTTGTTGAAGAGGAGGGAAGTCTGAGGTCAGAGGTCAGAGGTCAGAAGTCAGAAAACAATAGTTTTTCTTCCGATTTCCGACTTCCGACTTCCGATTTCCGACTTCCGACTTCCAACTTATTTAACAGAGTTATTCCCCAACTAAAGAGCGAAAACTTTGATTATATCATTGACTTACATCACAACATCCGTTCGTTTTTTGTGAAGAAAAAATTAGGAACACTTTCTTTCACAGTCAATAAAATCAATGTGCGCAAATGGCTGAAAGTAAATTTGAAGGCGGATGTCCTTCCCAAAGTTCACATTGTTGACCGTTATCTTGAAACAATAAAAACATTGGGAATAGTTAATGATGGAAAGGGGTTGGATTATTTTATCCCGCCTGAAGATGAAATTGATATTGTTTCGCTTCCTGCATCACACTGCAAGGGTTACATTGCTTTTGTTATCGGTGGAAATTATTTCACCAAGAAAATTCCGGTTGAAAAAATAATTTCCATTTGCAAAAAAATAAATGAGCCGGTAATTTTACTCGGAGGCAAAGAAGATTTTTCAAATGGAGCGCAGATTATGAATGCCTGCGGTAAAGCACAGATTACAAATCTGTGCTTCAATGCCTGCGGAAAATATAACATCAATCAATCTGCTTCATTAGTGCGGCAAGCCAGAAAAGTAATTACTCACGACACGGGACTGATGCATATTGCTGCCGCATTCAAAAAAGAAATTATTTCCGTTTGGGGAAACACCATTCCTGAATTCGGAATGTTTCCGTATTATGGGAATTATCAAATCTCCCGCCTTGCCGGAGGTCACCCGCAGGGTGAAAATCTCCACTCAAAGAGTCCCTTCGGAAAAATTATTCAAGTTTCAAATCTCACCTGCCGTCCCTGTACCAAATTAGGATTCAGCAAATGTCCGAAAGGGCATTTTAAGTGTATGCTGGAAATAAATGAAGATGAAATTGTGAAGGCAGCCAAGTAGTGTCTGTCTGTAAAGCAGGCAAAATTTATTTACGGAGGATGAAAAAAGTATGTAAAAGGTGGCTGCCCCAAAAAAAAATCCCGAAACAATTCGGGACTTTCGTGGGAGCACATGGATTCGAACCAAGGACCCTCCCGACTTATAAGTCGGGATGCTCTGAACCAATTAACTTTTCAATCATTCTCCTGCTTTTCCATTTTTTTACTATCCTTTCGCGTGCATATGCTTCTTTTTTTGTTTCATACATGTGTGAATAAACCAGGCGCCAATCGTTGGTGTTTCCCGTAAACCCTTTGTGATTTGACTTATGTTTGCGAATACGTTCTGTAATATTATCGGCAGTATGACCGACATAATATTTATTTCTGCCAGGTGAAAAGAGTATGTAAAATGTGGCTTGCAAAATAAAAAATCCCGAAAAAAATCGGGATTTAGTGGGAGCACATGGATTCGAACCAAGGACCCTCTGCTTGTAAGGCAGATGCTCTGAACCAGCTGAGCTATGCTCCCGAAATGTTTTATTGCAATGAATAATTGTTTTAAATTTTCAAACTACCGGTACAAGGACTCTCCCGACTTTGTCAGTCGGGATGCTCTGAACCAGCTGAGCTATGCTCCCGAAAAAGGAGTGCAAATATAGAGGATTTGTTAAATAATGCAAATTCTCTCTTATGCTGCTTCCCTCTATTTATTTCTATCTTTGGCAGCACAAATTTTTTTACAAATGAAATCTAAAACTCCTAAAGAAACACTCGCTGTTCTCACTGAAATTGTTCTTCCTAATGATACTAATACGCTTGGCAACCTGATGGGCGGACGATTGCTTCACTGGATGGATATTGCCGCAGCGATTTCTGCCCAGCGCCACTGTAAAAGGGTGGTAGTAACTGCGAGCGTAAATAATGTCGCGTTTAAAAGCCCCATAAAATTAGGCGATGTGGTTACCCTGGAAGCAAAGGTTTCGCGGGCTTTTACAACATCTATGGAAGTGTTTATTGATGTTTGGGTGGAAGACCACCGTACAGGAGAAAAAATAAAATGCAACGAAGCCATTTATACTTTTGTAGCTGTTGACCAGATGGGAAACCCGATAGAAGTTCCTGTTCTTGTTCCGGAAACGGATGAAGAGAAAAAACGTTCTGAAGGTGCCTTGCGCAGGCGACAGCTTAGTTTGATTCTTGCCGGGAAAATGAAACCCGAGGAAGCATCGGAACTCAAAGCGTTGTTTCAACAATAAAAATCCCAAGTTCAAAATTCCCAAACCCAAACTCCAAGGGAAAAATAATATTTGGCGTTTTCGGGAAATTCGTTTAAATCATAATTATCTGATTATCAACAATTTGTGTTGATAAGTTGTAAAAGAAAACCCCGAAAGAGCCTATAAAAGGCGTACTTTCGGGGTAACTTCATTTTACAACGATGACAAAAATACGACAACTTCCCTACAAAATCCGCAGCCTGGAAATAGAGTTTTCAACACCGCACCAACAGGCGGAGCAATACTGGGATTATTTTCTGAGTACAGAGTTGGGGCAACTCTTCCAAAGTATTCCATGGGATGAGTTGTGCGGGCAATTTCAGCACAGGCGCGACAGCCGTGGTAAAAAAGGATCCTTTGAAACAAGGGGAAAACTTGCACTTCAGTTTTTAAAACATTACAGCCAGTTAAGTGATGCCGATTTGATGGAGCGCCTGCGCACCGATTATGCGTATCAGTTTTTCTGCGGAGTATATTTTCGTCCCACAGATGAGATACCGGGTTTCAAAATCATCAGTGATATACGCTGTGAACTGGCGGAGAAATTCGATTTAAAAAAACGAAAAGAATTGCAGAAAGTGTTTGCGCGCCATTGGTCGCCTTATATGGAAAACACTCATGTTTCGCTGACCGATGCCACTGCCTACGAGAGTTACATTCGCTATCCTACCAGCGTAAAGATATTATGGGAAAGTTGTGATTGGATTTACGGGCAGATAAAACGAGTCAATAAATGCATGAAAGGACGGATGCCCCGTTCTAAATATGCCGAGATAAAAGACCGGTATCTGAACTATCAGCGCAACAGAAAAAAAACATGGAAGAAGGCGAATAAACTCATCGGCAGTTTGCTTTATCTGCTTCACAAACTCAACGGGCAATTACAAGAGATGGAAGAAAAATCCGCTTCCACATTAATCTTTGGGAAAAGATATAAAAAGCGCAGCAACACCATCACAAAAGTGTATCTACAGCAGAAAAGATTATATGAAACGGGCGAGCAAAGTAAAGGGATGATTGTGAGCATTGATAAAGATTTTCTTCGCCCCATTGTACGCGGAAAAGAGAACAAGCGCGTGGAGTTCGGAGCCAAAGTAAATATGCTGCAGGTGGATGGTATTAATTTCATAGAGCATTTCAGCTACAATGCCTTCAACGAAGGAATACGGCTGATTCAAACTATCTGGCTGCACCGTGAACTTTTCGGAAAATGTACGCACATAGCAGCTGATAGAATTTATGCAACCAATAAAAACCGGACCTACTGCAGGGAAAATAAAATTATCACCAATTTTATTCCTAAAGGAAAGATGGCAGAGCACTATGAGCAACAAACAATGCAAATAAAAAGCATTATGTCAAGAGAAAGAGCTACAAGGATGGAAGGAAGTTTTGGCACTGAAAAAAATCACTACACGCTTCATCGCGTCAAAGCCCGCAGAGTGGATACCGAAGAACTCTGGATTTTCTTTGGTGTTCATACCGCCAATGCTGCCCGCATTGCACCGCGCATTGCCCTGTCTAAGCTACGGGCGCAAAAAGCGGCATAATCAAAAAACTACACCGGAGAGAAAAATCCTACATGGGAATGATATGCCCTTCCAGGAGAGATTTTGACAATTTACCTCTGATTTTATGAAAAATATATCCTTTTTAGAAAAATTTAGAAAAGCAAGGATGCTCGGAGACGGGTTATTTTGATTTTTTCGTTTTTAAACGAATTTCCCGT
>JACQDV010000059.1 GCA_016200915.1 Sphingobacteriales bacterium | reverse complement strand
GCAGCATGATTATAACTATGAAAGACCGCATGATTCGTTGGGAAATGTTCCACCAGTTGAATTTATTAATCCGTTTCCATAGAATTACTAAAAACAAAAAAACTCTAATTTAGGTTGGCCCGGAAAAAGGGGGAGCTTACAAGGCCACCCCAGAGAATTCCCAGGCTTAAAAAGTTGTATAACATGGTCAACTGCATGTTGGCGGGGATATCAGGCTGTTTGGAAAATAGAAGAAGGCAAATTGTATTTAGTGAAAATTCAAAGTTGTCATAAATCCCAAGATTGTAATGAAGAGAACCCTGCAGAATTGGATAAAATGTTTCAAAGTAAATTTGATGGAGAGAAGGTGTTTGCAGATTGGGTTACAGACGAGTTTTCGCTTCCCTATGGTAAACTACTCAATTATGTTCACATGGGGTATTTGTCGGAATATGAGAAAACAAAATTAATTATAGTTAATTCGGGACGAATTGTATCTATTAAGGATTTCGAGAATATTGTTTATGATAAAAAACGTCTTTCTCGTTTTGATTATAAGAAGTGGCATAGAAAAATATTCAGGATACTAAATAGAAAGATTAATTGGGATAATTTGCCAACTGATGAAGAAGATTGGTGGTTTGAAGATGTTGAGTTGACTATAACTAAAGAAGGTGAGACAAAAATTAAAATACCAGAAGTGCTTGATGAGAAATATGAAAAAGAGGTTAGTCGGGTGTTATCACATTTAAAATGGGAAATCGTAAAAAGATTTGGAGAACCATATGAGGATAAACTATATTTTGAAGTTGTTTTTGACTTTAAAACAAAAAGAATAGTTGACGATATTTTAAAAACAAGTGACTGATTTTATTTTATATGGAGATTTCTAATTAAAGGATCTTATTTTTTGCCAAATACTCCATCACCCTCTCAGTCGCCCCCTTCTTACTATAAACATAATTCTTAGAAGCCGCACAACATTCCTTATAATATTTTTCATCCGTAAATAAATCATTCAACTCTTCTTCCAGTTCCAGAGCGTTATCAACCACAATGCTTCCGCCAGCAGCTTCCAGTTCAACAGCTTCAGCATAGTTTTCAAATACTGGTCCATGAATGACTGGTTTACCATATACTGCTGCTTCTAAAACATTGTGCACCCCATCTGTTTCAAAACCACCACCAACAAAAGTTATAGTTCCATACTTGTACAAACGGGAGAGCATGCCGATGTTGTCGATGATGAGAACGTTAGGAGAAGATGACAGATGACGGTTGACGGTTGACGGTGAATTTCTTTCTGTCATCTGTCCACTGTCAACTGTCAACTGAGAAAAACGAACTGAATACTTGAACAGCTTTTCAATATCGAGCAAATGTTCTTCATCAATCTCATGCGGGGCGATGATGAATTTTACATCCGTGTAGGTGTTGGCATAATGATTCATTTCTTCTTCATCTTCGGGCCAGGTGCTGCCAGCTACCACTACTTTTTTACAATCACCAATAAAAGATTCAATAATAGGAATGGGTTGAAAACTTTCAGCAATTTCAATCACCCTATCAAACCGTGTATCGCCGCTGATAGAAACATTATTGGTGAAACCAATCGTAGCCAATAAATTTTTAGAAGCTTCATTCTGCACAAAAATATGATTGAAGCAGCCGAGCATTTGCCGGTGCAATCCACCATACCATTTAAAGAAAGGATGTTTGGGTAAAAAGATAGAAGAAACCAGCAGTGTTTGAATCTTTCTCCGCTTCAGTTCATCTAAATAATAAAACCAAAACTCATACTTCACATATATTACCAGCGATGGATTGATGATGTCTAAAAATTGTTTGGCATTATCCCGGCTATCTAATGGCAGATAATAAACCCAATCTGCTCCTTTGTAATTCTTCTGTACTTCATATCCACTCGGAGAAAAGAAAGTCAGTAATATTTTGACTTTTGAATTTTGACTTTTTAATTTTTCAATAATTGGCCTGCCTTGCTCAAACTCTCCTAATGATGCACAGTGAATCCAGATAATAGTTGACGGTTGACGGTTGACGGTTGACGGGGCATCTCCTACTGTCATCTGTGAACTGTCATCTGTCAAATTATTCCCGACCTCCAACTTCATCCTTTCAAACAACCCTTTTCTTCCTTCCACCCACTTCCTTGGCTTCGGGTTCCACAGGGCCAAAACCTTCACCCCAATTCGGTATAAAGCAAGGAAAATATCGTACAAAAAAATCATGGTTACCGGGTTGATTCTTAATTTTCAACAAATCTAATGGCTATCTTTCATCCAGCCATATTTCCTTATTTTTGCGCACCGGATAAAAGCCCGGCTATAACCGTTATGAAGCCCATACAAATGGTTGATACCAAAACTCAGTACCTTAAGATAAAACAAGAAGTGGACGCAGCTGTTCTTGACGTATTAGATAGTTCTGTTTTTATTGGCGGTAAGTATGTAACCAATTTTGCTAACGACCTCGCTGCGTACAACGGCAGCAAACACGTAATTACCTGCGCTAATGGAACTGATGCTCTGCAAATTGCTATGATGGCGTTGGGTCTGCAACCTGGTGATGAGGTCATCAGTCCTTCCTTTACTTATATCGCTACGGTTGAAGTGATTGCTTTATTAAGATTGAAACCAGTGTTTGTGGAAGTAGATCCCAAAACATTTTGCATGGATCCTGAAGCTGTAAAAAAAGCCATCACTCCAAAAACAAAAGCAATTGTGCCGGTTCATCTTTATGGTCATGCAGCAGCAATGGAAGAAATAATGGCGATTGCCAAAGAGCATAATTTATTTGTGATTGAAGATAATGCTCAGGGCATTGGTTGCGATTATACATTCAGCAACGGCACAAGGAAAAAGACCGGTGCTATTGGTCATATTGGTTGTACTTCGTTTTATCCTTCTAAAAATTTAGGTGGATATGGTGATGGTGGCGCCATTTTTACGGATGATGATGCGCTGGCTGAAAAATTAAAGATGATTGCCAATCATGGTCAAAAAGTTCGCTACTATCATGAACTGGTAGGCTGTAATTCGAGATTAGATGCTATACAGGCAGCCATACTCGGTATCAAATTAAAACATTTGGATGAATACATCGCTGCAAGAAGAATGGCAGCTGATTATTATGATAAAGCATTTGCTAATCATCCAAAGATCACTACTCCTTACAGGGCTTCTTACAGCAATCATGTTTTCCATCAATATACATTATTGTTAGAAGGTGTGGACAGGGAAGGTTTGATAAAACATTTGAGTGATAATAAAATTCCATCTATGCTTTATTACCCGGTTCCTTGTCATAAGCAAAAAATGTTTGCCTCTTTTGGTGGTGATGCTTATGATTTAAAAGTAAGTGACTGGTTAACGGAAAGAGTGATCTCTTTGCCTATTCATACCGAGCTGGATGAAGAACAACTCAGCTTTATTAGTTCCAAAATTTTAGAATTTATCAATAAATAAAAAATATCCTCCCCCCGGGGAGGTAGGAGGGGTTTTATGAAGATTGCCGTAGTAGGCACCGGCTATGTTGGTTTAGTTACCGGAACCTGTTTTGCAGAAACAGGAAATACTGTTACCTGTGTTGACATCGACGAAAGAAAAGTAAACAAGCTGGCAAATGGTGAGATCACCATTTATGAGCCTGGTCTTGAAAAATTATTTCTCCGCAACCAGAAGGAAGGACGCTTAAAGTTTACTACTAACCTGGCAGAAGGTATTAAAGATGCTGCTATCATCTTTTTAGCATTGCCCACACCACCGGGTGAAGATGGCAGTGCTGATCTGAAATATATTTTAGGTGTAGCCAACGATTTAGGTAAAATAATTAAGCCGGGAGATTATAAAGTTATTGTTGATAAAAGCACTGTTCCTGTTGGTACTGTTGATAAAGTTAAGAATGCAATCATTGAGGCTTCAAAAAAAGTCCTCCCCACCGGGGAGGATTTAGGAGGGGCCTTTGATGTAGTGAGTAACCCTGAATTTTTACGGGAAGGAGTAGCGGTAGATGATTTTATGAAACCTGATCGTGTAGTGATCGGAGCTTCTTCTGAAAGAGCAAAGAAAGTAATGGGTGATTTGTATGCTCCTTTTGTTCGCCAGGGAAACCCCATCATTTATATGGATGAAAAATCTGCTGAGTTAACCAAGTATGCTGCTAATTCATTCCTCGCAACTAAGATCACTTTCATGAATGAAGTAGCAAAGTTGTGTGAACTGCTGGGAGCAGATGTGGATATGGTTCGTCGTGGTATAGGCAGTGATGAACGCATTGGTAAACGATTTTTGTTTCCTGGTATTGGTTATGGCGGAAGTTGCTTTCCTAAAGATGTACAGGCTTTGGTAAAATCGTCCAATGATGTAGCGTATGATTTTAAAATACTGAATGCGGTGATGGAGGTGAATGAAAAACAAAAACTGCACCTGATTCCAAAAATCAAAGAATACTTTGGCGATATAAAAGGGAAACATTTTGCCTTGTGGGGACTTGCATTTAAACCTAATACTGACGATATTCGTGAGGCCCCGGCTTTGTATATTATTGATGCGTTAGTAGCAGAAGGAGCAACTATCTCAGCATTTGATCCTGAGGCGATGAAGAATGTAAAAGAAGTGGTGGGTGATAAAATCAATTATGCCGATGGACAATATGATGCATTGAAAGAAGCAGATGCATTGATAATAGCGACAGAGTGGAGTGAATTCCGTACACCGGAATTTGAAAAGATAATATCACTGCTGAAGAACAAAGTGATATTCGATGGCAGAAACCTTTTCGATTTAAATCAAATGAGTGATATGGGTTTCCATTACGTAAGTGTGGGAAGAAAAACAATTACGCAATAACTATTCAACAATTCAAATAATGTCCCGTAAACGAGTATTAATTACAGGTGCCGCCGGTTTCTTAGGTTCACATTTATGCGACCGTTTTATTAAAGAAGGTTTCCATGTTATTGGCATGGATAATTTAATTACCGGCGACCTACGGAATATTGAACATCTTTTTAAGCTGGAACAATTTGAGTTTTATCATCATGATGTATCAAAATTCATTCATGTACCTGGTGAATTAGATTATATCCTTCATTTTGCCTCACCGGCCAGCCCGATTGATTATTTAAAAATTCCTATTCAAACTTTGAAGGTTGGTTCATTAGGAACACATAATTGTTTGGGCCTGGCAAAAGAAAAGAAAGCAAGAATATTGGTTGCTTCCACTTCCGAAGTATATGGTGATCCATTAGTACATCCGCAAAATGAAGAATACTGGGGCAATGTAAACCCTGTTGGTCCACGTGGTGTGTATGATGAGGCAAAACGTTTCCAGGAAGCGATCACTATGGCTTATCATACTTTTCATGGAGTAGAAACAAGAATCGTCCGCATATTTAATACCTATGGTCCACGTATGCGCCTCAATGATGGTCGTGCATTACCGGCATTCATTGGCCAGGCATTACGTGGTGAAGACTTAACGGTTTTTGGTGACGGTAGTCAAACAAGAAGTTTTTGTTATGTTGATGATCTGATTGAAGGTATTTACCGTTTGCTGATGAGTGATTATGCACAGCCGGTAAATATTGGTAACCCCAATGAAATTACATTGAAGGAGTTTGCTGAAGAAGTGATTTCCTTAACAGGTACCAATCAAAAAATTATTTACAAACCATTACCGGTAGATGATCCAAAACAACGTCAGCCGGATATTACTAAGGCAAAACAAATTTTAGGCTGGGAACCTAAAGTGAGCAGGGCCGAAGGTTTAAAAATTACTTATGAATATTTTAAATCTTTACCAAAAGAAGAGTTGGTAAAACAACCCAAAGAGTTTATAAGCAGAAAATAAAAGACTGACAATGGACAATAGACGACGGACAACAGATGATAAAATATTTTTATTGTGGTCTATGGTCAATCGTCCGTTGTCAGGTGTGGTCGGTCGTCAATTGTCAGTGGTCAAAAAGTTTTTAATCACCTTAAATAAATTTAACCGTGTATCAGCAGCTAATCAATAAAGAATACAAACTTGCCGTAATCGGTTTAGGTTACGTAGGCTTGCCTATTGCACTTGAATTTGCTAAAAAAATTTCCGTTATCGGGTTTGATATTAATGCAGCCCGTGTTGAATTGATGAAGCAGGGAATTGATCCCAGCAATGAATTAGAAAAAGAAGCATTTGATGGTTGCGATATCGTATTCACCAATTCATTAGATGTGCTGAAAGAAGCAAAATTCTTTATTGTGGCTGTACCCACACCGGTAGATGAACATAATGTTCCCGATCTTATTCCGGTGACCAAAGCATCTGAAACAATCGGTAAAGTAATTAAGAAAGGTGACTATGTAGTGTATGAATCGACCGTTTATCCAGGTTGTACAGAAGAAGATTGTTTGCCCATCATTGAATCATTGAGTGGATTAAAAATGTGCAAGGACTTTAAGCTGGGCTATTCACCTGAAAGAATCAATCCCGGTGATAAAGAACATACATTGGCTAAAATTGTAAAAGTCGTTTCGGGTTGTGATGCAGAATCAGCAGAAGAAATTGCAAAGACATATGAGCTGGTTGTTACGGCAGGTGTGCATAGGGCATCTTCCATTAAAGTAGCAGAGGCAGCCAAGATCATTGAAAACACTCAACGTGATCTCAATATTGCTTTGATGAATGAGCTGTCCATCATCTTTGATAAGATGGATATCAATACATATGAAGTATTAGAAGCTGCAGGAACAAAATGGAACTTTCTTAAGTTTCAGCCCGGTTTGGTAGGTGGTCACTGTATTGGCGTAGATCCATACTATCTCACTTATAAATCCAATAAACTGGGGTATGATTCAAGAGTTATTTTGGCAGGAAGAGTGATCAATGATGAGATGCCTTATTATGTTGCTAAGAAAGTAGTGCAGCATATCATGCGCAATACAAAAGATATTACTAAAGCAAAAGTGCTGGTGAAAGGCGCCACGTTTAAAGAAAATGTAAGTGATATCCGTAACTCAAAAGTGGCGGATGTAGTTAAGGAACTAAGATCATTCTCACTGCAGGTAGATGTGATTGATCCACATGCTGACAGCGATGAATTAATGCATGAATATGGTTTTGGATTAACTAAAGAACCGGCAAATGATTATGATGCAGTGATTATTACTGTGCCTCATAATCACTATAAAGATTTAACAGAAGATTACTGGCTCAGCATTACAAAACCCGGAGCTTTGCTGGCGGATTTAAAAGGTACTTACCGTAATAAAATTTCAAAACTCAATTACTGGAGTCTGTAATGAAAAAGATATTAATAACAGGAGGAGCAGGGTTTATTGGTTCGCATGTGGTGAGATTGTTTGTGAACAAATATCCTGATTATCATATTTATAATTTAGATGCGCTGACATACGCAGGTAATTTAGAAAACCTGAAGGACGTTGAAGCAAAAGCCAATTATACTTTTATCAAAGGAGATATTACCGACGAAGCTTTCATTAATTCATTATTTGCAGAAACAAATTTTGATGCAGTAATACACCTTGCAGCTGAAAGCCATGTAGATCGTTCTATTCATTCACCACTTGATTTTGTTAGAACGAATGTGCTGGGTACAGTGATCTTATTGAATGCAGCTAAAAATAACTGGAAAGGAAATTATGATGGAAAAATATTCTACCATGTTTCAACAGATGAAGTATATGGTACGTTGGGTGATGAAGGATTCTTTACTGAGGAAACAGCCTACGATCCGCATTCGCCCTACTCAGCTTCCAAAGCTGCTTCTGATCATTTTGTAATGGCTTATTATGATACGTATGGTTTGCCGGTGAAGATGAGTAACTGTTCTAACAATTATGGTTCGCATCATTTTCCCGAAAAACTCATTCCGTTAATGATCAACAATATTAAAAATAATAAACCATTACCAGTTTATGGTAAAGGCGAAAATGTGAGGGATTGGTTGTATGTAGAAGATCACGCCAAAGCCATTGATGTGATATTCCATAAAGGAAAGATTGGAGAGAGTTATAATGTGGGAGGCATAAACGAATGGAAAAATATAGACCTGGTACATTTGCTGTGTAAGATCATGGATAAAAAAATGGGCAGGACAGAAGGTGAATCAGCAAAACTAATTACTTACGTTACAGACAGACCGGGCCATGACCTTCGCTATGCTATTGATGCTACTAAATTAAATAAAGAGTTAGGATGGCAACCATCATTACAGTTTGAAGAAGGATTGGAAAAAACAGTAGATTGGTATTTAGCCAATGAAGAGTGGGTGAAGCATGTAACCAGTGGCGATTACCAACATTACTATGACGGCATGTATAGCAAACGATAACCAGCAACCAGTAACAAATAACCAGCAACCAGTATATGCCTTTTGTAAAAACAGAATTTCCCGGCTTATTAATTTTTGAACCGGTAGTATTTGAAGACAGCCGTGGATACTTCTACGAAAGTTATAATGAAAGAACTTTTGAAAAGGAAGGGGTACAGATAAAATTTATACAGGATAACCAGGCGCAATCTTCATATGGTGTAGTGAGAGGATTACATTACCAACTGGCACCTTATGCACAAACAAAATTAGTTCGGGTTTTAAGTGGCAGCATATTAGATGTAGTGGTTGACATTCGCAAAGGCTCACCGACTTATGGTAAAACATTTTCTATCGAACTCTCTGCACAAAATAAAAAACAATTGCTGGTTCCTAAAGGGTTTGCACATGGTTATTCAGTGCTAAGCGAAACATCAGAAGTACTTTATAAGTGTGATGAGTTTTATCATAGGGAAAGTGAAGCAGGAATTTTACTTTACGATGAAGAATTAAATATTGACTGGCAGGTGCCAATGGATAAAGCAATCATCTCCGATAAGGATAAAAACCAGCCTTCTTTTAAAAACTGTAAAAACAATTTTGAGTTTGAAGGATAAACCTGTGATATTAGTAACAGGAGCCAATGGACAGTTAGGCAAAGAACTTCAGGACTTAGCGCCGTCTTACTCATCGTTTAAATTCATTTTTTTATCCCGGGAAGATTTACCCATTCATCATTTTGAATTGGTAAGAAATTTCTTTGAGGCAACAAAGCCTGATTACTGTATCAATTGTGCTGCATATACCGGTGTTGATAAAGCTGAGTCAGAAAAAGAATTGGCCTTCCGGGTAAATGGTGAAGCAGTAGGAGTGCTGGCGGCTGTCTGTAAAAAGTTTGATACAAAGTTTATTCATATTTCAACTGATTATGTTTTTGACGGAACAGCAACTGTTCCTTATACAGAGACATCCACAACAAATCCTGTCAACTTGTATGGAGCTTCTAAATTAGAGGGAGAAACACAGGCACTGCATTATAATCCCGATTGCATTATCATCCGCACATCATGGGTCTATTCATCGTATGGAAAGAATTTTGTAAAAACAATGCTGCGGCTGATGAGTGAAAGAAATGAAGTGAAAGTGGTGGATGACCAGTTTGGTTCACCAACTTATGCAGCTGATTTGGCAAAAGCTATTCTTGATATCATCTCAAATTATAAACCTGGTATTTATCATTACAGTAATGATGGTGTTATCAGCTGGTATGATTTTGCTGTTGCTATTAAAACAATAAGTAATAGTAATTGTGCGGTGCATGCAATTCCAACATCACAATATCCGTTGCCGGCAAAACGGCCACACTATTCTGTTTTTAATAAAGAAAAGATCATTCAAACTTTTCAGTTAGAAATTCCGGGTTGGAAAGAGAGTTTGAAAAAATGTTTAGACAAATTGTTATAGCTGATTTTTATTCCTGTCTCTGATTTCTTTTTCAATTTGCTGTTTTCGCTGTGCTAAACTCAAAACTCTGTCATAGCTGATAAATACTTCAAAAAATATTTTTACCAGCACAAAAACCAGCATAAATATTTTTCCGGCACCAAAAGTTAAAAAGAAGCCGCCCACTATCACCACAAATTGCTGAATAAAGATGCGCATATAAGGAGAGAACATAATAATGCCCAGTGATGCCCGGCGAAATTCTCCGCTGAAAATAAAATCAATGATCATCTTTAAACCATAAATGCCAATAAAACCCCAGAGTAAAGCTTTTGTATAACCATCCATCAGTGATGGCAGTATGGTCAATGCTTTTATTGGATTTATGGTATCTGCAATTTTGCTGCTTCCTAAAAAGAATATCAATTGCATCGCTACAAAAAATCCATAGTGAATAATAAAGAAGAAAATAAAGAAGTAGCCGGAAACTTCTGTGCCAGTTTTTTCATCCCACACATCTTTCTTTTTCACCTGCGTAACAATCAGCATTTTTAAAATATTGTACAGGCCCACAATAATGCTTTCTGCACAGTATATCAGAAAAATTTGTTTAGGGTCCCATCCATTAAAGAAAACGCCCCATAACGGAACGAGGTTAATGAGAATGGTGAAAATATCTGAGGTGGAAAGTTTTGTTTTAATCATAAGCCAATCAGCTTTCAGACGTTAAAATAGTTAATTTCGGGCCAAAATTCTATACCCACTAACACGTATGAATAAATTTTCAATAGCAATACATGGTGGTGCCGGAACTATTCTTCAGTCTTTAATGACTCCTGAACTGGAAAAAGCATATAAAGATGGGTTGCAAAATGCATTAGATGCAGGTTATGCAGTATTAAAAAATAATGGTTCAGCGATTGATGCAGTGCTGACAGCTACTGTTGAACTGGAAAATAATATTCTGTTTAATGCAGGCCGGGGTTCTGTGTTTACTAATAAAGGCTTGCATGAAATGGATGCTGCAATCATGAGTGGTATTGATCTTTCAGCCGGAGCGGTAACAGGAGTTACTAAAGTTAAAAACCCTGTTGAATTAGCTTATCGTGTAATGACCAATTCAAATCATGTATTATTATGTGGCAATGGTGCTGATGAATTTGCTAAAGAACAACAAGTACAATCAGAGAATGATGATTATTTCTTTTCTGAGTTTCGTTATAAACAATGGCTGGAGATTCGTGAGTCAGATGGATATGCATTGGATCATTCAGTAACCGAAGCAGGTGAAAAGAAATTTGGAACAGTTGGCGCAGTGGCTTGTGATATGTTTGGTAATATAGCAGCAGCTACCAGTACCGGTGGTATGACAAATAAAAAATATGGAAGAGTGGGTGATAGTCCTTTGATTGGTTGCGGTACGTATGCCAACAATAAAACTTGTGCTATTTCTGCAACAGGGCATGGTGAGTTGTTTATAAAAGCGGTAGCAGCTTATGATGTGAGTTGTTTGATGGAATATAAAGAATTGTCTTTGCAGGAAGCGATGAATATGGTGGTGAATGATAAATTAGTGAAAATAAATGGTGAAGGCGGAATGATTGGTGTGGATACAAAAGCCAATATTGCTATGCTGTTTAATTGTGAAGGAATGTACAGGGGAATGCGCAATGGCGAAGGGATGAATGAAGTGGCAATTTATAAATAATGCTCAATGCTCAATTAATTTAAATAGAACTAAAGTTACTAACTAATAACCAGAAACAAAAAACCAGCAACCAGTATGAAGAAATACGCTGTAATAGTAGCCGGTGGAACAGGAACAAGAATGGGAAAAGACATTCCCAAACAATTTTTATTATTAAAAGGGAAGCCCATTTTATATTATACAATCCATGCTTTTTTAAAGGCATATAATGATTTGGAGGTGATTTTAGTATTGCCATTGGAGTATATGGATATGGGAAACGAGATCATTGATGCTTATTTTGATAAGAAACGAATTAAAGTAATTGCTGGCGGTGAAACCCGTTTTCATTCTGTAAAAAATGGCTTGAGTTTGATAGAAGAAGAGGGAATTGTTTTTGTACATGATGGAGTAAGATGCCTGGTTACTGCCGATCTTATTAAACGTTGTTATAATGAAGCAAAAGAACTGGGCAGTGCAGTGCCGGCTATTCCCTGTAATGATTCAGTCAGATTGATTACGGTAGATGGTAATCGTTTAATAGAACGGAACAGTATCCGGTTGATACAAACACCGCAAACTTTTCACAGTAAAATTTTAATTCCTGCCTTTAGTATTGATTATAAAGAACGCTTTACTGATGAAGCCAATGTAGTAGAGGCATTTGGTTTGCCCATCAATTTGATAGAAGGTGAGGAAACTAATATAAAGATCACCAGGCCGATTGATCTGTTTATTGCGGAGAAGATAATGGAGGAGAAGAAGTGATTCAATTCTTCATCCATTTCAAAAGTTTAGGCAGCCGGTTAAGTTTTATTGCTCCATATTTTTCTTCCACAGCCCCAAAGCTGGAATAGAAGAATGCAAGATTCCTGATATCACTACCTTCGAAATCTAATAATAACTCTTTGCCAGCATAGTCTTTAATAAATGCATTGATCAGCAGGTGAGAGGCCCCAACTGTTTTTCCATTCGGATGATTGCCTACTAAAATATAATAAGCTCTGTTATGACTGAAAAAGAAAATACAGGAAGCCAGCAGTTCTTTTTGTGAAGAATAAACGGCATAATTAGTAGCTATTTCTTTTCCCTTCAAAATTTTATAAAGCTCGGAGAAATTATTATAATCCTCTTCTTCAATGGGTGAAATGGACTGTAATATTTCTCTTGATAAAACAAGTATCTCGCTTAAAAAAATATCTTTTGCTACAGTGCAGCCTAATGATTCAGCCTTTTTTATATTTCGTTTAATGTTTGTGTTGAAGTGAGTATAAAGTTCTTCGTATGGCTTATTCAGATCAAGTACATAATTCATCCGTTCATATAAGCCAAACTCAGGAATGATAAAATTATTGGCATGATTCAAGCTAATGTCCCAGTATTTGAATTTAGCAGGAACGGCCTGCAGGAAATTTTCTGCTAAATCAATGGTGATTGATCTTTGGGCAAATATTCCCAGTGATGCGCAAAAGAATGGCTGATACAAATAATAAATGTTGTACTTCTTTCGCCAGGTTAAGGGCATTACCGCTTCGTAATCATTTAATACCAGTGCATCCCAATTGTCAGCCAATTCATCCAAATAAAATGAATAAGCATAGATCAATCCATTGAAAGAACGATCTATACAATCATCCCATTTTTGTTTATTGATCTTTTGGTATGGTACATATTCAATCACCCTTAAAAGATAATATTATGAACCGGGTTGGGCAAACGAATGTTTTGCAGGTCAATGCTGAATGAGATGTTACGCAGGAATTTTGTATCTGGTTTGTATGATTTGAAATAATCGCTGTACACTTTGCTGTACAATAAAGGAACATAAATATTCAGCACATTCTTAAATAGTGATACCTGTAACCCGGCGTCGAATAAAAACTTGGTAGTGCCTGCATCTTTTTTCCAGGCGGCTGCATTGGTACCTATATCTAAAAATGCTTTTAACGGAATTTTTACCGGCAGTATGCTTAATGGATTTACATTATTGGGAATAGAAGTAGTAAAATTGGCAGCCATTAACCAATCATCTGAACGACCTTCTCTTTCTGCTAATAAATCTGTCCCTACCTTAAAGCCACCATCTCTTATGGCCATTTGCTGGCTCTTCCAAAACCGTTGCTCTGTTCTCCCAATAAAATAATTGCTGTAAGTATAATCGTCTTCACCTCTTGCGCCACTCATGTTGAAGTGATATTGGTAAGTGTTGAAAGGGTTTTCCACTTTATTACCTGTATAAAAAAACTTGCCGGCAAAGAAACGAACATTGGCGCCGCCGCTTTTAAAATAATTAAAGAAATAATTTCCAGTGAAGGCAGTTCTGATAAATCCTTTTCCCTGGTCAATTTGTAATTCTGCAGAATAAGGATATAAGGCTCTTGAATTTTCAACAACAATCTTTAACTGGTTCACATATCTTGAACTGGTTATTTTACTTGCATCATTGTAAACAGAAGTATCTGCAGGGTTACCGGGAGTGATTACAGTATCTGATTTGAAACGCAATGATCCTTCGCTGATCAGAAAAGTTTTCCACTGTATGTATTTTCTTACAGTGCTATGCGGATATTTTTCTTTCAATGTTAAACGGAAACCCGGAACCACTTTAGTGAAACCGGTATGTAGCTGTTCGCCATAATCATCTGTAAAATTACTGGTGGTAAACTTTGATGCAGCAACAAATATTTCAGCTTTATCAAATGTGGAATGCGGAAACCAGCGATAACTTAATCTTCCTAATCCGCTTATTGTTTTTGCGCCGGTTGAATACATAGGTGCTAATAAATAACGGAAATTTCCTGTTGGCGGAATATAGTTGGTGATAGCAACACCAAGCATTGCTTTGTCGTAACTGTTTACGCCAACGATCGGGCTTATAAAAACAGACTTGTTACCTGTCTTTAAAAAGTTCTCCATCTTTTTTACAGCACCAGGTAAAACATAAAGATCTGTTTTGCCAGTTGATTTTTGTGGCAGTGGCCCTTTCTTTTCTTTTAATGCAAATAGGTTATTTAGGTTTTTGCCACTAACTTCTTCCATTACTTGTTTAAAGTCTTCCGGCTGCGGATGTTTGAATTGAAATCGTTTAAAATATTCCTGCATGGCTTTATCAAAAACTGCCGTGCCCAATTCGTTTTCCAGCAGCTGCATCCATTTATCAGTTTTGTAATAAGCTATCACATCATTGTTGATGGCAGTAAATCCTT
The DNA here is from genome assembly GCA_016200915.1 of Sphingobacteriales bacterium. Lineage (GTDB taxonomy): Bacteria > Bacteroidota > Bacteroidia > Chitinophagales > Chitinophagaceae > AWTP1-9. Next base: position 29,458 of record JACQDV010000059.1, on the reverse strand, counting down.
CAGCAGTAGTTTCTATTGGCTGATCAATATGTTCTTCTTCTTCAATAGCCAGCAATCTTTCTTTCATCAGCTCCGGATCATCTTTTTTATTGATCTCTCTTTCATACCGGCCGTCATAATATGAATTTATTCCTTCATCCATCCAGGGATGTACTCTTTCGTTGCTACCCAATATTCCCTGGAACCAGTTATGTCCCACTTCATGCTCAATCACACTTTCTAATTCTGATTCTTCACTCATAGGGGAAATAGAAGTAATGGTTGGATATTCCATTCCTCCATCAAAGCCCATCTTTGCTTCCACTACAGAAACAACATTGTAAGGATATTCTCCCACCCACTGTGAACGGCTGCGAACAGATTTTTTTATGTAATTTATTGCTTTGCTCCAGTTTGATGCATTGTTTGGCCAATAGTATGCAAAGGCTTCAATCGTTCTGCCCGATGCTAATTGAATGGTATCATGATTTACGATAAACCGTTTATCAGCAAACCATGCAAAATCGGATACGTTACTTTGTTTATAAATTAATGTCTTTAGCGGTTGGTTACTGGTTGCTGGTTGCTGGTTGTTGGTTGCTGGTTGTTTGTTGCTCGTTGCTGGTTTTTTGGTTTTGTTTGTAACAGTTTTTTTGCTTGCAGCTCGTGGCTTAAAGCTTACAGCCTCTTTATATCCGCTTCTGTTCAATAACCATATTTTTTCATCTTCATTTTGTAATTCACCGGTTGCTGCAACTACATAATTCTGCGGAACGGTAATCTTTACTTCGTAATTTCCAAACTCATTGTAAAATTCTCCCTGGTCAAGGTAAGGCATGGTGTGCCATCCTCTATTATCATACACTGCTGGCTTTGGATACCATTGCGTTATTTGATAAGACTGACCCGTATGGCCACCTCTTGAAAAATTCTTTGGCAACTTTACATGAAAGGGAGTGGTGATTTCAGCTGTACTGCCGGGCAATAAAGGTTGTTGTAAAATAATTTTGATAACATCAATATAGTTGGGATGATCTTCTGTTTTAAGTGAGATCTCGTTTACCCGAAAATCGAGACGATTAATATAGCCACGGTCTTCACTTTCTGAAAAATAAAAATCTGTTCTGCCAATTTGTAATAACTGTTCACTAAAAGCAGTACGATCATTTTTATACGCATTGGGCCAGATATAGAACCAGATATATCTTAATGTATCGGGTGAATTATTGGTGTATTGAATTTTTTCAAATCCATCTAAAGTGTGATCCTTATCGTTCAATGCAACATCTATTTTGAAGTTAACCTGTTGCTGCCAATAAGTTGACAGTTGACAGTTGACAGTTGACAGAAAGCACAGAAAGCAGATAAGCAGGGTTAGTGGCTTTTTCAAACGCTGGAATTTGATTCAAATTTAAACGAAAAACTGACGGCATTATTACCTTGAAGTGAGGGGAATTATTTGCCTTTTCCGGAGAAAATGATGCGAAGGGTGTGAATCATGATTTTAAAGTCGAGAGCCAGCGAAATATTCTCAATATAAACAAGGTCGTATTTCATGCGTTCCAGCATTTCCTCAACATTTTCAGCATAGCCAAATTTAACCATACCCCAGGAAGTAAGCCCCGGTTTTACTTTTAATAAATAGCGATATACCGGACGATGTTTAATAATCTGGTCAACATAGTAGCTGCGTTCAGGTCTTGGTCCTACAAGACTCATTTCACCAATGAGTATATTCCAGAGCTGCGGCAATTCATCTATTCTCCATTTACGCATTATCCTGCCCCATTTTGTAATGCGGGGATCTTTATCGGATGATAAGGCTGGCCCATCTTTTTCAGCATCCATTTTCATAGATCTGAATTTGTAGATATTAAAAGGCTTACTCTTATATCCCATTCTTTCCTGTGAATAGAAAATTGGCCCACTGGATGAAAGCTTAACTCTAATAGCAGTATATAGCAGTAAGGGTGATAATAATATTAAACCCATTAAAGAAGCAACAACATCGAGCAAACGTTTAATGTTTTGCTGCCACTCGGGCATTAATCCCATGTGCAGATCAATCAATGCTTCTCCCATTACATTGCTGGTACGTACGGAACCGGATAAAATATCAATCGTATTGGGAATGATTTTTACTTCTACATCTTTTTCACTCAGTTCATTAATAATTTCTTCCAGCTTGTCTGTTTCTTTTTTTTCAATGGCTACTAATACCTGGTCAATCTGATATTCTGTAATAGTTGATTTTAAATTTTCTAATGATCCTAATGGTTTCAGAAATTTACTCAGCCCGTTGTAACCATTTTTATCGGGATATAAAAAACCTGCCAGGCGATAACCCAATTCATTTTTATTACGGATTATTTCTTTATAAAGTGAAATAGCATTATGATTAGAACCGATGATGATAGTATTGATCCAGACTTTACCTTTTAGCAACTGCTTTTTTACAATGTTTAAGATGAGCCAGCGGAAAAACCAGGTAAGTATAAACTGCAGCAGGAATAATACTGCCATCTCTTTGTAGTAGGAAGTATAATTGCTGATCTTGTCGTCCAGTATAAAGGCGAAGAAGAGCACCAGGCAACCGATCATGCAATTGATGAAAGTTAGGGTGAATTCCTGCAGCCGGGATTTACGATACAGATCTTTGTAGGTACCTGAAAGGTGATAGAGAGTGATCCATCCAAAAGGAATCAAAAAAACTCCCTGCCAAAAAGTATTATTGATCTTGCCGTTAAAAAGACTGGATGATTCTGTTAGTAAATATTTACGCAGCAGGAAAAAAGCCGCCCATGCGATTGCGGCACTGAAATAATCAGCCACAACGTACCATCCTATATGAATACGAGATGTAGATTGCATGTCGTCGTTACTTACAGCGTATGTGTTCCTCTTTGAATTTTTTGAAGGATCTGGTGGGCTATGTCCATTGCTCTTAACCCTGCCACTTCATTTACAGGAGTGGGGGAGTTATTTACAACAGCATCCCTGAACTGTTCCAGTTCCATTTTAATGGCATTTACTTCTTTAATTACCGGGTTTGCTATAGCTAAGGTTTTTTTGCCGTTAGGAGTTTCAATATCGAAGGTGAAATTGGTTGTGTCTTCCGGTGTTTTCATTTTAATAATCTCGGTTTTCTTTTCCAGGAAATCTATCCCTATATACGCATCCCGCTGAAACAACCTTATCTTCCGCATCTTTTTCATACTGATGCGGCTGCTGGTTAAGTTAGCTACACATCCATTATCAAATTCTATTCTTACGTTAGCTATATCCGGTGTATCAGTCATCACTGCCACACCATTAGCTGAAATATTTTTTACATCGCTTTTAATCAAACTCAAGATGATGTCAATATCATGAATCATCAGGTCCAGTATCACACTCACTTCTGTTCCCCTGGGATTAAATTGTGCCAAACGGTGCACTTCAATAAACATTGGGTTTACAGTAACTCCCTGTAACGCAAGAAAAGCAGGATTAAATCTTTCTACATGTCCTACCTGTAATTTAACGCCGGCCTCTTTCACCAGTTTCACTATTTCTCTTCCTTCATCCATAGTATTGGCCATCGGCTTTTCCACAAAAACATGCTTGCCTTTGCGGATGGCTGCTTTACATAATTCGTAATGATAATTGGTAGGAGCTACTATATCTGCTGCATCAATTTTATCGAGGAGTTCTTCTGCGGTATCGTAACGTTTCAGTTTATACTTTTCTGTTACCTCTTTGGCTGTAGTATCGTTGGGATCAAAAAAACCCACCAATTCCACACCGGACATATCTTTCCAGTTATTGAGATGAAATTTACCAAGATGGCCCACGCCAAATACACCAACTTTCAGCATGCACAGAAGTTTTGGACGTCAAATATAAGGATACCTGAATAAGGTAGTTAATTTATTTCAGGGGAAAATTATACTCAAAAAGGCCGCTGCTATTTCACCAGAGAAGACCTGTTAAGGTAAGATGATTGTCCGGCGTAAATAAAGAGACAAGTGCCATTTTTAATAGTCTCAATTATTTGCCTGTGCAGGTTAAGTGGTATGGCCGGGCAACCCCAACTGCGGCCAATATAACCCTGTTCATTAATAAGTGATTCATTGACGTAAGCAGCACCATGAACAACAATATCTCTTCTTAATGCATTGTTATTAATACCCTGTTCAAGTCCGTTTAGTTTTAATGAATAGCCATTATTACCAAGATAGGTGTCCATAGTTAGATAAAAACCGGGACTGCTTTGCAGAGATTTGGGGCGATTGGAAAAATGTTCAGCATATTCTTTACCTGAATTTTGCCCATGAGCCACATAAGTATTGAAGAGCAACGAATAATTATTCAGGTCTATAATATATAAACGTTTATTGCAGGATGGCTGGCTGAAATCAATAATTGAAATTATATTATCTGAAATAGTTACTCCGGATTCTTTAAGTTTCTCCAATCCTTTTACTGCCATGTCAAAAATATTCTTTGAAAGCCCGTTTAAATTGAGATGCAGGCTATCAAAGACATTCAGGTGTTTAAATATTGCAGAAGAAAAATTATTATCAGTGCCTGTTGTGGTACTTACTGCGGTAACAACCGGGCTATTTTCTGCGGGGCCGTTTTTAATTTTATTGGCAGCTGATTTTGCAAATACAAAAGGAATATGCAATAAAAATATGATAACCGAATTTACAAAAAGGTGAACGGTGCGGAGTTTTTTGTTCAAACGCTTCATCGCCATAACAGGATATTTTGATCGTTAAAAAGGATGACAGGTTTAATCGAAATAGCCGGTCGCAAAGGTAGCCAAATTGTACCGGCTTATACTTTTGAAGTCTTTAAAAAAGTTAAAGATTTATCCAAAAAGCTGTTTTGGATAGTAAACGGACTGAATAATTTAGAGTAGCAAAGTAATCTGGCTGCTGAGTTTGATATTTCGTTTATTTTCTTTTTTCTTTGTTTATTTTCGTTTATTTACTATTATTGTGGCGAAAATTTTAGTATGCTGCCCAATCAACGTCGTGATAAAATACTGGAATTGCTGCAGGAAGATGGTTCTGCCAAGGTGCTGGACCTTGCTAAACTTTTTAAAGTAACTGAAGTAACCATACGGCAGGATCTTGAAAAACTGGAACACGAAGACCTCATCATCCGTGAACATGGCGGGGCTTATTTGAAAAATGTAAAACAACAGGTAAGCACTTTTTCATTGGCCCACCAGGAGAATCTTGATAAAAAAGAATTGATTGCTTTAAAATGCCTTGACTTTATCGAAAACGGAGATACAATCATTCTTGATTCAGGGTCCACCACTACTGAAATTGCAAAGAAGTTAAAGGGGAAGAAGTTGACAGTAATAACTAATGCACTCAACATTGCACTGATGCTGGGTGTAGAACCCGGTATTGAAGTAATTGTTACCGGTGGGGAGTTCAAGCCGCCCACGTTATCATTAACCGGTCAGAAAGCCGCAGATTTTTTTAAAGGCCTCCATGTACAAAAATTGTTTTTAGCAACTGCCGGTATTTCATTAAAAGCAGGGCTAACCTATCCAAGCATCAGTGATATTGCTGTGAAGAAAGCTATGATTGATGCTGCGGAGACCACTTACCTTGTTGCTGACTCAACAAAGATTGGCAAATCATCTTTAGCAAGCCTTGGAGCTTTGTCGAATATTGATTACATCATTACGGATAAAGGCATCCAGAACAAAGACAGAAAAATTTTAAAAGACAACGATATTGAATTAATTATTGCAAGCTGAAATTATGGATACAAATAAACAATCTGCACTTGGTATTATTATTGGCAACCGTGATTTCTTTCCCGATAAACTGGTAGCCGAAGCAAGAACAGAAATACTGGATATGTTTAAAAAATTAAATATTACACCGGTATTATTAAGTAATGCTGATAGTAAACTCGGCGGTGTGGAAACATTTGCAGAAGCACAAAAATGTGCTGCATTATTTAAGCAGCATGCAGATGCTATTGATGGAATTTTAGTAGTGCTTCCAAACTTTGGTGATGAAAAAGGTGTAGCCGAAACAATTAAGCTGTCCGGATTAAATGTGCCGGTACTTATACAGGGCTATCCTGATGATTTGGGTAAAATGGATGTGGTGAACAGGAGAGATGCCTGGTGCGGTAAGATATCAGTTTGCAATAACCTTTATCAGTTTGGAATAAAATATTCACTTACCACTAAACATGTGGTAAGACCATCTGATGAGTCGTTTATAAACGATTTAAAAAACTTTATTGCTGTATGCCGGGTGGTAAAAGGTATGCGTAAAGTTCGTATAGGCGCAGTAGGTGCAAGACCCGGCGCATTTAACACCGTACGTTATAGCGAGAAAATTTTACAACGTAATGGTATCTCAGTTACAACAGTTGATCTGTCCGAAATTTTGGGCAATGCCAATAAGCTTACCAGTGATGATACAATTGTAAAACAAAAGCTGGAGAAAATTCATGCATATGCCAATACCGGCAAAACACCCAATGACCGCCTGGTACAAATAGCAAAGCTTGATGTAGCACTGGCCGATTTTATGGCGGCAAATGCTTTGGACGCAACCGCTATCCAATGCTGGACATCGCTGCAGCAAAACTATGGTTGCAATGTGTGTACGAGTATGAGTATGATGAGTGAAAACATGTTACCATCTGCCTGTGAAGTGGATGTAACAGGTACATTAAGCATGTATGCTATGCAATTGGCAAGCGGTTCACCTTCTGCTTTGGTGGACTGGAATAATAATTATGCGGATGACGATACCAAATGTGTATTGTTTCACTGTGGTAACTGGGCTAAATCATTCTTGCCGGATATAACGATAAGCACTGCACCAATTTTAGGTACAAGCGTTGGTACAGAAAATACATACGGTGCTTTAGACGGACGTACTCCGGCTATGCCATTAACCTACGGTCGCATTAGTACAGATGATTGCAAAGGAATTATAAAAGCATATGTTGGTGAAGGTGAATTGACAAACGATGCACTCAATACATTCGGAAACCGTGCGGTAGCGCAGATAGATAATTTGCAGGGTTTGATGAACTATGTATGCCGAAACGGTTTCGAACATCATGTGGTGATGAATGCAAGTAAAACAGCCGGCATTTTAAAAGAAGCGTTTGAGAATTATTTGGGCTGGGAAACTCATTTACATAATTGATCATGACAACAAAACAATTACAAAAAAAATCTATTCAATACAGAAAGAATATTCTGAAATATATCTTTCATGCCAATGCTGGTCATACTGGTGGCAGTTTATCCTGCATTGATATATTAAATGTGTTATACAATCATGTATTGAATGTATCACCCGAAAACTTCACTTCACCTGACAGAGATCGTTATATTCAGAGCAAAGGACATTCTGTAGAAGCTTTGTTCGTTGTGTTGGCTGACAAAGGTTTTTTCCCCGAATCTGATTTGAGTACACTTTGTAAATACCGTTCTCATTATATCGGTCATCCTACACGTAAAGTAAAAGGGGTAGAACAAAATACAGGTGCATTAGGTCATGGCCTGCCATTGAGTGTGGGAACAGCATTGGCAGCTAAAATGGATAAGAAAGATTTTCGTGTATTCACTTTGCTGGGTGATGGTGAATTGCCCGAAGGTTCAAACTGGGAAGCTGCATTAACTGCCTCACATTATAAGCTCGATAATCTCTGCGCCATTATTGATCATAATAAACTACAGATAACAGGTACAACAGCAGAAGTATGCAATACGAATCCTATTGATAAAAAATTTGAAAATTTTGGCTGGGCTGTTCGTCATGTGGATGGTCATGATTTAGATGCATTGAAAAAAACATTTGCTGAAATGCCTTTTGAAAAAGGTAAACCAAGTCTCATTATTGCACATACCGTAAAAGGCAAAGGAGTGAGTTATATGGAGAATGTAATTAAATGGCATCATGGTGTGCCCAGTGAAAAACAATTGGAAGAGGCAATGAGCGAATTAAATAATGTGATGGTGACTATACCGGATGATTTTTAACAGTTAGTGGTGAATTGTGAGCAGTGAGTATGAAAAAAACTCACAATTCGCCACTTACAAAAAATATACACTAATACTCAATAAATAACATTGTGGGTGCAGAAGTTATAACAGAAAAAGGAAAAGCTAAAACAAACCTGGATGTATTTTCAGGAGTGCTGCAGGAATTAGCAGAGCATGACAGAAATATTGTGGTGGTGACAAGTGATTCCCGTGGTTCGGGCAAGCTGGGGCCGTTTGGACAAAAATTTCCCGGGCAACATATTGAAGTTGGTATTGCTGAACAAAACCTTGTTGGCGTAGCAGCAGGATTAGCCTCATGCGGTAAAAAAGTATTTGCAGTGTCACCTGCCTGTTTTTTAACCGCAAGAGCACTGGAACAAATAAAAAATGATGTGGCGTATAGCAATAACTCCGTAAAAGTAATTGGTATTAGTGCCGGTGTAAGTTATGGTGCATTGGGAAGTACCCATCATAGTTTGCATGATTATGCAGCGTTAAGAGCAATCAATAATATAATAGTAGTTGCACCTGCTGATAACTTTGAAACAGAACAGGCAATTAAACTCGCTGCACAAACAAATCAACCTGTTTATTTACGATTTGGTAAAAGAGTTATGCAGCCTTTGAAAGAAATAAATGACGATGTATTTGAATTTGGAAAAGGAAGGGTGATCACCAAAGGGAATGATGTTGCTATCATTGCTGCAGGTGAAACAGTATATCCTGCAGTGCAGGCCGCAAATAAATTAAAAGAACAAGGTGTCTCAGCAACAGTAATAAGTATGCATACAGTAAAACCATTAGACACGGCTTTACTGAATATAGTTGCAAAAAAATGCAAAGCAATACTTACCGTAGAAGAACATAGCGTATATGGTGGATTAGGTGAGGCTTGTGCTTCTTATTTATTACAGAATAGAATTTTTAAACCATTTAAAATAATGGGTATTCCTGATGAATATACTGTTACCGGTTCACAACAGGAAATATTTGATCATTATGGGTTGAGTGAAAAAGGAATTGCTGAACAGGCTACTCTCTTGTTGTAATAAAGTGGTGAATAGAATTGTTGCAGTACAAGAGTCCTGATGATAAATATCGGGATGCTGACCAAAGCGTCAGCATGCGACGCAACAGGAGCAAAATAACATTACCAGCGTTGGTGATATAATAATACCGGATGAAAAAAGGCTTGCTATATTTTTTATTAATGCTTTTATGTTTCCTGCTGCAATGTAAAAGCAAATCAGCGGCGGATAAGAAGCATAAAATTGCCGTAGTTGTATCTACACTCAATAATCCATGGTTTGTTTTTTTGGCCGGCACTGCTGCTGATAAAGCAAAGGAATTAGGATATGATGCAAAAATTTTTGATTCACAAAACAATACTGCATTAGAAAGTGATCATTTTGAAAATATCGTTGTAGCAGGCTTTGATGCAATACTTTTCAACCCAACTGATGCTGATGGCTCAATAGCTAATGTGCAAAAAGCAAAAGATGCCGGTATTCCTGTTTTTTGCATGGACAGAGAGATTAATTCATTAACTGCTGCCACTTCACAAATTTTAAGTGATAGTTACTCCGGTGCAGTGTCTGTTGGAAAATATTTTACTCAGCAATTGAATAAGAAAGGAAATTATGTGGAACTCTTAGGTCTGGTGGGTGATAATAACACATGGGCAAGAAGCAAAGGCTTTCACAGTGTGGTAGATAATTATAAAAATTTTAAAATGGTAGCGCAGCAAAGTGCAGACTTTGATCAGAACAAAGCAATGGAAGTGATGGAATCAATTCTGCAGGCACATCCTGATATTGACGGAGTGTTTTGTGGTAACGATGCTATGGCATTGGGTGCTTACCAGGCGCTGCTTTCTGCAGGTAAAGCGGATAAAATAAAAGTATTTGGTTTTGATGGTGCAGAAGATGTGATTACATCTATTAAAGAAAACAAAGTGGCGGCTACAGGAATGCAGTTTCCTAAAGTAATGGCTGAAACAGCGGCGGAATATGCAGATGAATATATAAAAGGTAAAAGAGATTTTCCTCAGAAGGTACCAGTAGCGGTAGAACTGGTAACAGCAAAAAACATTAATGATTATATCGCTTACGGTAAAAAATAATTGAATTGAATAAGTACATTAAATACATATTGCTGCTGTTGGCTGTTGTTCTGGTTGCTTATAAATCTGTTTACTTTGAAAAGCTAAGTGAAAGGAAAAGTAATAACACAGCAATAGCATTTGATGCAACCGCTTTTAGTAAAAAACTCTGGTTACAACAATTTCCAGTAAAGCTGGATAACGCTGTTGCTTTACCGGTATTGATGGAGGCTATAAATAAAAGCAGTACAACTGCTTTTACACAATATACTAATGCACTGGCTGTTGGTAATTATCGCTATGCACTGGTGAAACTGGATGCAGTAGTAACCAGTGTAAAAGAAGACGAAGTATTAATAAATGTACAGGCAGGTGATTCTGTTTTACAGGCTTCTCTTGCCACGGAGTTTATTTATGGTAATTCCATAAGAGATGCTTCCGGGCTTGTGCAGGTAAAAGATTATCCTAACACAAGCGACCTGAATAGTATATCAGAAGCGTTAAATAAAATTGTGCGTTCAGAAGTATTGCCTTCCTTTAAATCTGCTGTAAAAAAAGGGAATACAGTTAATGCAGTAGCAGCGGTAGAATTAAACAAAGAACATATTCACTGGCAGGGATTGGAATTTATACCACTGCGCATTTCTATTAAGCAATGATGCTGGAAGCAAAACATATCAGTAAACAATTTGGCGGTGTTAAGGCATTAACGGATGTCAATTTAAAATTATATCCCGGCAAAGTGAATGCAATCATTGGTGAAAACGGCGCCGGTAAATCTACACTGATGAAGATCTTTTCTGGTGTGCATACAGAATATGGTGGCGAAATTTTATTGAATGAAAAAAATGTTTGTTTCGCAGGAACCAAAGATGCAGAAGCGGCAGGTATAGCTATTATCCACCAGGAATTAAATCTTGTTCCTTACCTCACCATTACAGAAAACATTTTCCTCGGAAGCGAACTTGTTAATCATTGGGGCCTGCTGGATAAAAAACAAATGCAGGATAAAACAAGGCAGCTATTAAAAAAATTAAACCTCGGTATTCACCCGGATACAAAGATCGCTTCACTAAAAGTTGGACAACAACAATTAGTTGAAATAGCCAAAGCATTACATATACAGGCTGATGTAATTATAATGGACGAGCCTACTTCCGCCATCAGTGATAAAGAAGCAGATAATTTATTTTCCATCATTGCACAACTGAAAGCTGAGGGAAAAACAATCGCTTACATTTCTCATAAGCTAAAAGAGCTATTTGCCGTTGCGGATAAATATGTGATTTTAAGAGACGGGCAAACGGTTGATGCTGGTGATATGAAATCGGTTTCGCAGGATGAATTAATTCATAAAATGACAGGACGGCAATTGGGTTTTGAAAAATCCGGCAGAACAATTAATGAAGCTCCCGTATTATTATCAGTAAAAAATCTCTGCCTGCGTCATTGGTTGTTGCGGTTCACTAATGTACTTAATAATATATCCTTTGATCTTCACAAAGGTGAAATACTTGGTGTGTATGGTTTAATGGGAGCCGGGAGAACGGAAATGCTGGAAACTATTTTTGGGCTGCATCCAAAAAATGGAAGCGGAACAATTATAGTAAATGATCAGGATATAAAAATAAAATCACCGGCCGGGGCAATTGTTGCAGGCATTGCATTAGTTCCCGAAGACAGGAAATTGCATGGATTGATTTTAAATCAAACGGTGAAATCAAATATCAGTATTACTGTTTTAAAACAACTGGAACGCTGGCGTTTTTTATTAAGCAGTGGTAAGGAAAAAGAATTATCAAAAAACTATATTAATCAGCTTGGAATAAAAACAGCATCTGATATGGCTGCTGCAAAAAGTTTAAGTGGTGGTAACCAGCAAAAAATAGTTTTAGCAAAGTGGATGGCAACCCATCCGCAGGTTTTGTTATTGGATGAACCTACCCGGGGTGTGGATATAAATGCCAAAGCAGAGATATATAAGTTAATGAAATCGATGGCAGCACGGGGAATAGGTATTGTTATGGTGTCATCAGAATTACCGGAGATACTGGCAGTGTCTGACAGGGTATTAGTAATGTGTGAAGGGAAACTTACTGCAAACATTGCCATTGAAGAAGCAACTGAAGCCGGAATATTAAAATATGCTCTGCATAAAACCGAAACAATCGCATGAGTCAAAATAAAATTGATATAAAAAAGTTTCAGTCGCTGATTGCATTATTGCTGTTATGCATTGTGCTTGGATTAATGACAGATAAATTTTTTACTGCAGAAAATGGATTGAATGTATTACGACAAGTTGCTGTGAACATTTGCATAGCCACAGGAATGACATTAATTGTTTTAACCGCAGGTATTGATTTGTCAGTTGGATCAGTGTTAGCATTATGCGGTGCTGTTACTGCCGGTTTATTTAAAAATGGTTTAGAATTTCCTTCCTCTGATCTGTTTGTAGGCTTCACTATGTTAGGAGCCATATTAGCTGGTTTGTTGCTTGGCGCATTAATCGGCTGGATAAATGGATTCTCAATAACAAAATTTAATGTACCGCCTTTTGTAGCAACATTAGCGATGCTCACCATTGCAAGAGGATTCACCATGTTATATACAAAAGGACATCCCATCAGCAATCTCGGGAAAGATTTTGCCAATATCGGTTCAGGTACATTCATTGAAATTCCAGTACCGGTTTGGCTGGCAATTGTGGTTGTGATCATCGCTGTGGTTGTCACACAAAAGACAAGGCTTGGCCGGTATATTTATGCCATTGGTGGTAATGAGCAGGCAGCAAAGCTTTCAGGCATTAATATTAAGAAAGTAAAACTCATTGTATATTCTTTGGCCGGTTCATTAGCTGCATTGGGTGGTATAATCGTTACTGCACGACTTGATTCAGCGCAGCCTAACGCAGGAATCAGTTACGAACTGGACGCTATTGCAGCGGTTGTTATTGGTGGTACTTCGTTAAGTGGTGGCAAGGGCAGTGTGCGGGGAACTGTATTGGGAGCAATCATTATAGGTGTGTTAAATAATGGATTGGTGTTATTAAATGTTTCGCCTTTCTGGCAGCAGGTAGTAAAAGGTGCAGTGATATTGCTGGCAGTTATCATTGACAAGTTAGGGGAGAAAAAAGAATAAATTCTATTTAGAAAGTTGTTGCGCATTTTAATAGAATTGAAGCAAACTGATATTTAAAATATTGATAAGAATAAAATTGTAATTAATGAAGAAGACGAATATTGTACTCAATTGTTTGATTGTTGTTTGGTTGATCATTTTAATAATGATGCCTCAGCATACCATGTCGCAGCGACAACCTGGCAATATTATTTCTCCGGAAATTTTGCCCGACAATTCTGTCATCTTTCGCATTAAAGCACCTAATGCAAATTCAGCACAGGTATCAGGTACATGGGCTACAGGAAAGATGACAACGATGGAAAAAAAGGATTCAGTTTTTGAAGTAAAGATTGGGCCGTTGTCATCTGATATGTATGAATATGATATTATTCTTGACGGTATTCCTATTCTTGATCCAACCAATAATATGGTTACAAGAGATGGTGCATGGATACAAAACAGGCTGATGATTCCCGGGGTAATGGCAGATATCATTGATGTAAAACCAGTACCGCATGGTGATGTAAAAGCTGTTTGGTATAATTCACCAGCCATTGGTGGGGAGAGAAGAATGTTTATTTACACACCGCCGGGTTATGATAAAAACAAAAAGAAATATCCAGTGATGTATTTATTGCATGGTGGCGGTGGTGATGAGGAAGTATGGTTGAGCCGGGGAAGAGCTAATTATATTTTGGATAATTTAATAGCCACCGGCAAAGCTGAGCCAATGATTGTAGTTATTACTAATGGAAATCCTAATACGCCAGCAGCGCCATTGGATCGTCCTGCTGAAATGCAAAATAAAATACAGGGTGGTATTGCGTCGATGGCTTCTGGTAAATTTGAGGAAAGCTTAGTAAAAGATGTGATGCCATACATTGAAAAGAATTACCGTGTTATTGCCGATGCGGATCATCGGGCTATTACAGGATTTTCAATGGGTGGATTTCAAACACAAAACATAACCAATGCAAACCCTGCAATGTTTAAATACATTGGTGTAATGAGCATGGGTTTGTTTTCTTCTTTTGGAAATAACCCAAACCCGAATTATAACAAAAACCAGCATGTTGCACAGCTCAAAGCATTAATAGCTGCAAAACCAAAAGTTTACTGGATTGGAATTGCCAAAAGTGATTTTTTGTATGGCACTGCAGTTAAGCTGAGGAGTTTGTATGATGAAGTTGGATTAAAATATATCTACAGGGAAAATGAAGGTACACACGACTGGAACTCCTGGCGTTTATATTTAAGTGAGTTTGCACCATTATGTTTTAAATAAGTAATTAATTCAGGTAAAACAATAAATGAATTGAATATGGCTAAAAAAATATTTACTGCTTTAACACTAAGCATTATCTGCATAAATGTGTTTGCACAAAAAAGCAGTTCAACAATTTTCCCGGATAGCCTTGTAAAACCCAGGATGCGTATTATAATTGATAATGATTTTGGCGGCGACCCCGATGGTTTATTTCAACTGGTGCACCATCTTTTATCACCATCAGTAGAAATAAGGGCAATTATTGGTTCACATCTCAAACCGGGTGATGGTTTTGATCCATCCAAACAAACTGCCACCAATGCAAAAAAGAAAATTGAAGAAGTGCTGAACATTATGTATCCCGGTAAAGCATTTCCTGTTTACCAGGGATCAAATTTTGGGCTGGAAAATGATAGTACGGCACAAAAGTCTGATGCTGCAGATGCTATTATAAAAGAAGCAATGCGGGATGATACAAAACAACCGTTATATGTGGTGTGTGGTGCTGGTCTTACAGATATAGCAAGTGCTTATCTTTTAAAACCTGAGATAGCAAAACGATTAACGCTGATATGGATCGGCGGACCTGAATATACAGAATTAGCAACACCACCACCGGGCTATACAACACTGGAGTACAATCTTGGTATTGATTTAAAAGCGGGGCAAGTAGTGTTTAATAAATCATCCTTATCCATCTGGCAAATTCCACGCAATGCGTACCGGCAGGTAATGATGCCTTATTCATCATTATTGCTGAATGTAAAAACACAGGGAAAGATTGGCGAATACCTTGCTGCCAATATTGAACGGGTGATGAAGATGGCAATCAAATACAACTTTAATGTTGGAGAGGTATATATAACCGGAGATAGTCCGCTGGTGTTGTTAACAGCTTTGCAATCTTCTTTTGAGCCAGATCCTTCCTCAAGTTTTTATTCGTTGCGTCAGTCACCAATTATAAACAACCAGGGAATGTATGAAGTAAATCATTCGGGTCGTAATATAAGAGTGTACACACAATTGGATACACATTTGCTGCTGGAAGATTTTTATTCAAAACTTGCGTTGTTCAAACAAATTAAATAAATACCGGTACAAATGAAAAAGTTTAATATACTGCTGTTATTATTACTATTATTTTCATTTACTGTTATTGCTCAGGCAAACAGGAAACCAAGAGTGATTGTATTATCAGATATTGAAGCTGATCCGGATGACACACAATCATTGATTCGTTTTCTGTTGTATTCCAATCAGTGGGATGTAGAAGGATTGATAGCCACCACATCCATTCATCAGCAAACTAGAGTGGCGCCTGAGAGTATGATAAAAGTGCTTGAAGCTTATAAGAAAGTACAACCTAATTTATTGAAACATGAAAAAGGCTATCCATCTTATGAGCAATTAAAACCATTAATAAAAAAAGGGCTGGCAGTTTATGGTATGAATGGAGTAGGGGAAGGAAAAGATTCAGAAGGTTCGGATTGGATTATAAAAGCTTTAGAAAAACAAGATGACCGTCCTTTATGGGTTACAGTATGGGGCGGGCCTAATACTTTAGCGCAGGCATTATGGAAAATAAAAAAAACAAAAACAGAATTGAAAGCGGAAGCACTTTATAAAAAGCTGAGAGTATACACTATCTCCGACCAGGATGATTCAGGCCCATGGATCAGAAAAAATTTTCCTTCAATCTTTTTTGTTGTAACACCGGGATATAATTATTCAAAGGCAACATGGCTGGGTATAGCATTTCCCCTGCCTGGTTCAAATACAGAGGTAACTTCAAACGAGTGGTTAGCAAAAAATATACAACAGGGACATGGACCATTAGGTGCAGCATATCCTGATGTTGCTTATGGTATGGAAGGCGACACTCCTTCTTTTTTAAATCTCATAAGTAATGGATTAAATGATCCGGAACATCCAAACTATGGTGGGTGGGGCGGCCGGTACGAACTTTACTTACCGGATTTTGAAGATTCAAATACCGGTATGTTCAAAAGAGAAAACTGGCCAAAGGATGAACCTGAAACAAGACCAATCTGGACCAATGCAAATGACTCTGTTGTTTCAGCAGTCGATAAAAAATCTTATGTTGGAAACAGGGAAACAATTTGGCGCTGGCGAACAGAATTTCAAAATGATTTTGCAGCCCGTATGTTATGGACAACAAAAAATTACAATGAATGCAATCATCCACCTGTACCAAAACTTGCACACAGTGACCACCTCTTTGTGAAATCGGGTGAAACTATCCGGCTTAGTGCTGCCGGAACAACAGACCCTGATGGGGACTCTATGAGTTATTTATGGTTTCAGTATAAAGAAGCCGGAACGTATAATGGTAATATAAGTTTCAGACCCTATTCACCCAATCTCTATGAAATACCATTTACAGCACCTGTTGTTGAAAGTGTTCAAACAATACATTTGATTTTAAAAGTAACGGATAAAGGAACTCCTGCACTAACACGTTATAAAAGAGTAATTGTAACAGTGACCCCGCAATAATGAACAGAAAGAAATATATATTGGCAATTGACCAGGGTACCAGCTCTACCAAAACTTTGATCTTTGATGAAGCAGGAATTGCGATAGCAAAAGGTTCAGAACCATTGCACACATCTTATTTTGATAATGGATTTGTAGAACAGGACCCGGAATCAATTTATCAGAATGTATTAATATCAGTAAGAAAATGTTTAGAACAATTTAAGGATAAAGGATACGATATAAACGGGATTGCTGCAATCGGTATCTCTAATCAAAGGGAAACATTTGTTGTTTGGGATAAAGAAGGTAAGCCATTATATCCTGCAGTAGTTTGGCAATGTAAACGTTCTGTACAAATTTGTGAGGAATTAAAACAGGAAGGATTATCGAAAGCTGTAAATGAAAAAACCGGACTGGTAATTGATCCGTATTTCTCTGCTACTAAACTCATCTGGCTTTTTAAAAATAACAGGCAAATAAAGGAGGCTGTGCAGGATGGTAATATTTACTTTGGTACGATTGATACATGGCTTCTGTATAAGTTTACCAACGGAAAGGAGTATGCTACTGATTACACAAATGCATCCAGAACATTATTTTTCAATTTACATACTTTGCAATGGGATGATGAACTGATTAAACAATTTGGTTTAACCGGAATCAGGTTGCCGCAATTAAAGCCGTCCTCATCACTGTTTGGCGAAACAACACTCAATGGAATTTTACCGGCATCAATTCCGGTTACAGCACTCATAGGTGATTCTCATGCCGCTGCTTTTGGTGAAGGATGTTTTGAAAAAGGAACTGCCAAAGCAACATTAGGTACAGGTTGCAGTATTCTGATGAATATTGGTGATAAACCTGTGCCATCACAAAATGGAATGGTAACCACTGTTTGCTGGAGTGTGGAGGGAAGAGTTGACTATGCGTTGGAAGGCGTAATTGTTTCATGTGGCGCAACACTTGAATGGCTGAAGAATAAACTGAATTTATTTACTGATAGCAGGGAAACAGAAGCAATGGCAAATGCAGTTGCTGATAATGGTGGGGTATATCTTATACCGGCTTTCAGCGGATTGGGTTCACCGCATTGGCAAATGGAGAGAAGGGCATCTATCACAGGAATGAGTTTTGGTACTGCCAAAAACCACATCGTACGGGCGGCACTTGAATCTATTCCTTATCAGATAAAAGATGTAATAAACGCAATGGAAAGCGATGCAAATCTTTCATTGAAGGAATTGAATACAAATGGCGGAATTACTGCTAATAAATTTGTGATGCAGTTTATGGCTAGTTTGCTAAATAAAACAGTTAGTAATTCAGACATGGCGGATGTATCTGCTTTGGGGGCTGCTTATTTAGCTGGTCTTAGAACAGGGGTTTATAAGAACATTTCTTCTTTAAAACATCTTGAGTCAAATAAAATTTTCTATTCACCTCTTGCTGATAATAAAATTATGAATTACTATAAAGAATGGTTGAATGCCATTAACTCCAAATGATTTTATTTAGAAGCAGGCCTCTGAGATTGATTCTTAAGCAATAAAAAAACCGGTCCCTTTTTCCAATCAAATTCCGAATGGGTTGCTGAAGGCCTGACAGAGAAATTTCCTAATACCAGGTCAATTTTACCATCACCATCATAATCACCGGCATCCATTGTAAGCCAGTGGCCAGCTTCAGCTTCCGGTAAACTATGTGGAATAAAATTGAAATCGCCTTTTTGTTCCAGGTAAACAAACCCTTCTTCGGGCTGATGTTCATAATCGGCAAAAAAAGAAATGGTTGCAATGTCCAGATCACCATCTCCGTCAAAATCCCTGGCAATGGCTTTGTAACAACCATTGATAGGGTAAAAATATTTTTGTGTAAAATTATTTTTACCATCGTTTAAGAAAACATAAACCCCATGGTAGGGTTTAAGAATAATTGAAAAATCAGCATTGTCTCCGCAGGTATAAACGATATCAGGATATCCGTCTTTATTAAAATCATCCATTTCAAAATAGGATGAACCATATACTGACGGAAACCTAAGCACTTCTTTTGTTTCAAAATTTCCTCCTCCTTTATTAGTAAATAGAAAGATGCCTTCTTCTCCCTGAGCAAATAATGCCCACACATCAGGATTGCCATCATGATTATAATCATTGATATATGCTTTGATAGCGCCGGGCACAGTTCTCAATTCATGTTTTTTAAATTTACCATTACCTGAATTTTCCATCCAGGATAATGATCCCATTAAATTTCCAAACTCACATACTAAGTAATCTGTCTTACCATCATTATTCAAATCAGCCGGAGTAATTTGTACAGGTCTTCTTAAACTATCAAATAAAACATTGTTATCGTTCTTTAATTTTTCAGTTGCGGAAAGTGTTAAACGTTCGGCTTTGCCTGATTTCCCATTGTTAGGGTTTAATATGCCAATATTACAAGCCAGTATTTCATTGTTAGAAAAATTCATATCTACAATAGGGCCACGGGTGCTGATAGAGTCGCTTAGTTTTAACTGGCGGTTGAAAAAATAGATATCTTTTTTTAATACATCACTTATAACAAGCGGATGCAAAGAATCCCCGGAATTAATTTTTACATACGACACACCAGGGCTTGTATATCTATATTCGGATTTCATGGCGCTAAATACAGTAATATCCATTTGAATTGCATGTTTCCTATCCTGCTTTGGTAAGCTATCAGGTGATACGGATGTATAGTAATCAATGATATTCTGCCAATCTTCAAAACTCAACAGTGGTTTCTTGGGATAATAGTTAAGATCTAATTTCGGATCATTTACATAGGAAGGATAGTTTTCACTACCGTAATGAAATATCCCAAGCCTCGGTCCCATTGCAGGCAATACTCCCATTTCCCAGGTTTTTGCATCTAATAATGAAGGGTCAGGAAGAAGGTGGCACGACTGGCAATATTTTTCAGCAAGCACTTTGCCGTTGCGAATACTTGACTGTGACACATCTTGGTGTGTGCTGTTAGTTTTGATGTTTTCACAACCACTTAAAATAGGTAATAACAGTCCCGAAAAAACAAAAAATTTAATTACCGTTTTGATAATTGTAGAATTAAAGTGAAGAAAAATATTTATTGCAAATTGATTAGACGGATTTTTCCATTACGATCTTTTACTTCTACTGAAAGAATATTTTTATCAGCAGTTAAGAACAAACTAGATTGCGACAAAAATGAATTACCAAAGTAAATTTCCTCTTTCCTCTTCTTTCCATTTGTTAGGGATAAGATGATGGATTTATCCGTTTGCTTCAATGGAATTAACTTCTTGCCGTTACTTCGGCTGCTGAATAATTTCAGCGGACCTCTGTTTTGGGAAGCAGCCAGCAGATAATTGTTGTTTGCTCCTTTTAGTTTTACCAAAGCTTTAGCATCAAATGGTACAAAAAATCCTGATTCAGCAATTTTTTGAGTCTTGAAATTTCCTGTACCATCACCTAATAATATAAGTCCGTCTAAAGCATCATATCTTCCATTAGTAACTTCATTTCCATAATCGTTACCACAAGCAGCTACATCCAGGTTCCCATCTCCATTAAAATCATCCACTACAAATCCATTCAATGGGGCTATTTGGGCTAATGCCGGTAATGCATGTAAGGAAAATTTACCATGGCCATCATTTTGCAGATAACAACTCTTGAAATTGTTTGCCTGTAACACTGTGGCTCCTTTTCTTTCGGCTTCGGTAAAAATTTGATTGATATCAGCATCGGCAAAAGCTTTATACTGTAAAAATTTCTTTCTTAAAACCGGAAGCTGACCAATAATGTCATTTCGGTTCATAGCAGTAAACTCTTTTAATACACCGTTTTGATTTTTGTCTTTGAGGAAGACAGTCATTATAACATCCAGGCTATTGTTGTTATCAAAATCCTTGGCATATAATTTTACAGGATATTGCTCACTTGTTCTGAAGAAAGAATTCTCACCGAGATTACCAACGATGTAATCAATATCCCCATCATTATCAAAATCACCACCAGCAATACTATTCCACCAACCTGTTTGATTGTTTATGCCAGTTTGTGCAGATATGTTTTCAAATTTCCCATTAACATTTTTGAAAAAAGTAACAGGCATCCATTCACCCACTACTATCAAATCAGTTGCTCCATCATTGTCAAAGTCAGTCCATATAGCATCGCATACCATGCCGATGTTTTGTAAATCTTTTGCCGCAGTAGCAGTTATATCTGTGAATTTTATTTTTCCATCCTTTGAATCATTCCGGTAAATAAATGAGCTGACTGCTGAGGGGTATTTTCCGGGTAAACATCTGCCACCAATAAATAAATCAAGATCGCCGTCATTATCAAAATCACAGGCTTTTACGCAGCTCTTACTTGTATAATTAACGGGTAAGGCTAAAGTATCTG
The DNA here is from genome assembly GCA_016200915.1 of Sphingobacteriales bacterium. Taxonomy (GTDB): domain Bacteria; phylum Bacteroidota; class Bacteroidia; order Chitinophagales; family Chitinophagaceae; genus AWTP1-9. Next base: position 8,045 of record JACQDV010000059.1, on the reverse strand, counting down.
GTAAAAACTTTCCATTGCCGTTATTAACGAATAACCGGTCCTGGTATTTATTGGTGTTGGCTAAATACTCATCGCTTCCGCTTGCTGCGTAAAGATCAAGATCACCGTCATTATCAGCATCAAATAACAGGAGTCCCATATCTTCTGTATTAAAACCATTGGTATCTATCTGCATCAGGTTGGTAGTGCTGAATTTTCCATCTTTTTGCTGAAGCAAAATTTTTGCTGCTGAATTTGTAGAGCCTCCTATGCAAATGTCATCTAAGCCATCTCCATTCATATCACCGGCTGCTAAGCCCGGCCCGTATTGTGAAAGTTTATGGGGTATAAGTCTCTCCCTGTCAAAATCTATATAATCTCTTTCTTTGTGTACATAATTTATTCCGTAGTCATTGGTAACGTCAGTAAACAAATTGTTTTTTAGCAAAGGATCACTATTCCAGGAATCTTGAAGCAATGCATTTTTAAAATCGACAGACAGAACCTGGTTTGCTTTGACTTTATGTAATACCTGTTTTTTATTTCCCGGCCAACGAATAATAACTGAATCAACTTCTAACACTTTACCTAAACCAAAATATGCCAAAGGGTATATGCTTGAAAGGTATCCACGATAAGGAGTGTTTTCATAAGCCTGCTTTTCTCCATTGTTGTAATATAATTCGGCCCATGCACCTATGCCATTTATATTATTTTTATCGCCGTTGAACTTTATCTTTAAATAATTGCTTGAAATTTTATTAGCTGAATTGATGGTATTTTCATAAACAAAGGCTTTATCATTTATATTATTGATAACTATATCCAGGTCACCATCATTGTCAAGATCAGCATAAGCAGCGCCATTTGAAAAGGAAGGTGTAGAAAGTCCCCAACTGTCGGTAACATTTTCAAACTTCATATCTCCATTATTCTTAAAAGCATAATTGTGAAGTTTCACTATGGGAATTTGCTCTAATACAAATTCCTTGCTGGCAATGGTAGAAGATTGTTTTCTGAATTCTATAAAATCGTGATCGGTAATATCCCTGGGGAATCCATTGGTAATAATAATATCTCTGTAACTATCATTGTCAAAGTCTGCTACAAGCGGAGTCCAGCTCCAGTCAGTTTCAGCAACGCCAGAATAAAAACTAACGTCACTAAATACAGGGTTACTAACTGAATCATCTGCACCTACAGAAGATCCCTGGTTTAATTGCAGCGTATTTCTTACATATTGATATTGATAACCGAAGCGGTCGCTGTTTTGATAAGTGAGATACATTCCTGAACTCATCATCGTTTTTTTTCTGTAATTGTCTTCGGGATTCATATCCAGTTCAATTACATCAGACAGCCCGTCGTTATTGATATCAATAACATCCTGACCCATGCCATTGGCTGAGGTATGCCTGAAATAGGAAGTGGCTTTGTTGGTAAATGTGCCGTCGTGGTTGTTGATGTAAAGAAGATCGCTTGAAATAAAATCGTTGCTTACATAAATATCTTTCCAGCCATCCATGTTGAAATCGGCAATAGTAGCGGCGTGGCCGTAACCTTCAATGGTTACACCTGCCTGCTTTGTTACATCAGTGAAGTAAGGGTGATGCAAAGAATCGTTCCAGTCATTTCGGTATAACCTACCGGTGCTTGGATAAGTTCCATCAGTTATTATTTTACGGAATTGAGAAGGATTATTGCCGCTCGAAATTTGATTAACAACAAGGTAAACATCAAGGTCTCCGTCATTATCATAATCAAAGAAATCGGCCATTGTTGTATGAGTAGTATCATTCAATCCATATTCAGCCGCCATGTTTTTAAAATGAGGAATTCCCTGTTTGTCATTTCCCTGGTTTATATATAAAATGTTTTCTCTTAATTGCGGGTTATTTAAAATAGTAGCGGAAATATACAGGTCCTGTAAACCATCATTATTAATATCGACAACTGAAACACCCCGGCACCATTTATGTTCGCCATCAACATTGGCAGTTGAGGTAACATCTTCAAACTTGAGATTACCCTTATTGAGGTATAGCTTATTGGCTACCTGGTTACCGGCAAAATAAATATCCATTAACCCGTCGTTATTAAAATCTGCTATGCCTACACCACCTCCATTATAAATATTGGTGAGATCAATGGGGTTTACAGAATCATTTTCAATAATGGTATTGGCAAAGTCAATACCTGATTGATCCGATGATATAAGACGAAAAGTGGTATGGCTATTTTTACAGGAAACAAAACAAAAAACAGATAGCAGGAGTGTTAGAACTTTCATTTATAAAACTTGAGTAATTCAGTAATAAATATAAAAGGCAAAGTAAATATACTTTGCCTTTTATAAAACTATAATAACAAATTTCTAATGCTTAGTAACCCGTGTTTTGAGTTAAACGAACTTTTCCATCAGAGTTCATGTTATCAATTTCGCCCTGTGGTATAGGCATATATTCGTTTTTATTAGCAGTAAAGTTTGCTGCTGCCTTTAATGGTCTGAAAGATTTTTCACGGGCAATATATGCATTGATGGTTGTGGCGGCTATTCCCCACCTTACCAGGTCAAAAAACCGTTGTCCTTCCATTGCCAGTTCTAATCTTCTTTCCATACGGATTGCTTTTACAGCATAATCTTTATCAGGGAAAGAGGCATAAAGACCAATGTTATAAGTAGCAGCATTGGAACCTGTGGTGTACATGGCGCTTGGAGCATCATAGTTACCTGTTTTTACCCATGCTTCCGGATGATCTTTCATTCTGCTACGTACCTGGTTCACGTAATCTTTTGCTTTTGCAAGATCACCTGCATCGGCAGCACATTCAGCAGCCCATAAAATAACATCTGAAAAACGGATGATGTTGACATTATTTGCTACTAGTTCAGTAGGTCCCCAGTAAGCGCTACCCACATCAGTATATGCATCTTTTTGGGAAGCGGCATATACATTTTTCAGCGGACTTTTGTTTCCATCGTTCGTTGGGTTTCTGATCCAGGTAATACCAGGATGAATGCCCCAATCCAAATAAGGGATACCGGGACGACCCATAGTCCAGTCAATTCTTGGGTCAAGGTTACCAGCGTATGCAGTGCCACTTTCTGCGCCAACATTCAACCCATTGAAATAGGTGTCTAATAATGGCAATCCGTTTGCGTCTGTTTTATATGCATTGGCCAAATCCTGTGAAGGGTTATAAAAACCGCAACAACCACCTGGTCCACCTGTGTACGGGAAATTCAGAATGTCACCATAGTTACCATTTGGATCTCCACCCCAGTCAACAGATGAATTGTCTTTAACAGATGTTTGTGCTGCAAAAACAGATTCTGCACTGTTTTTTTGCGCTGGATTGAAATTTGAATAAAAGCGAGCATTCAAGGCATACTTTGCTCCGCCTGCATTTTTACCGTTGGCAATTATGTCCTGTAAAATGGGATACGCAGCGCTTAACTTATGTTCATACATATAGACTTTTGCCAGAAGTGACTTTGCCGCCCATTTGTTTGCTCTTCCTACTTCGCTTCCCCATGATTCAGGAAGATTATCAGCGGCAAACTGTACATCAGATTCAATTTTTGGCCAAACATCTGTTGAATTATTTACGTCAAGATTACCCGGATTTACTGTTTCATCAGCGTAGATGATTTTGTTATAAATCTTCTTTAATTCGAAATGATAGAAAGCTCTCAAAAATCTTGCCTGAGCTTCAATTTGTGTAGTTTTTGTGGTAGAAATTCCTGTGGCAATTTTTAATGTTTTTAAAACATCATTGCAACGCTGTGCACCGGCATAACAAACAATCCATTTTTGGGGAATAGCGCCATTTGCAGGTGTAAGAGTTGTCCACTGTTCCATTGGAGCAGCATCAGCTACGTCTGATGGATCTGATCCTTTATAAGCATCATCGCTGGTAACACCACCTAAGATCCAGTTAGACGCACCAGAAGCAAAACCATCTCCGGCTGCTCCTTCACCGTCAACTAATGAATAAGCTCCTATTAATAAACCCTGAACACCCTTTTCAGTTGCCATTGTTGAAGGGTTCAACGTTCCGATGGGTTGTTTATCCAGGAATTTTTTACAAGCAGTGCCTACCAGGATTCCGGAACCGGCCACTACCATTATTAATATTTTATTTTTAAACTTTTTCATATTGCTAAATAATTTTTAATTAGTATTAAAATTTAACGCTAACTCCAACCAGGAATCCTGCTGTGTGCGGATAACTGCCCTGATCAATTCCATATTGATTAGTAACTGTAATGTTACCATTGGAATCAGGTTGAGATGCTAATTCCGGATCCAAACCCTTGTATTTTGTAATTGTAAACAGGTTAGTAGCCTGTACATAAACTCTCAAACTTTCAATACCAACTTTTGAAATCACTTTTGCAGGCAAAGTATAGCCAATTTGCATTTGCCTGTTGCGTAGGTATGAACCTTTGCTGATGAAATAGCTGTTAGCATAACCGCTCTGGTCAGTACTAAAACCACCCGTTGCACGAAGAATAGGAATTGTGGTGTTTTTATTGGTGGGTGACCACGAGTTTACTGCCACTTCTCTTCTTATTCCACCCTTGAAGAAATCAGGAAAATCAGTAAAATAAAGTGTATTGTTGAATATATCATTACCAGCCATTCCAAACAGGAACATGGAGAAATCAAATCCTTTGTAACTTGCGGCAATATTTAAGCCGTATGTAAATTTTGGATTTGGGTTACCAAGAAATGTTCTGTCTTTTTCATCAATTTTACCATCTCCGTTAACATCAGCGTACTTAAATACACCAGGCGTTGCATCGTTTTGTGTAGGGGATTTTGCAATATCCTGTGCGTCCTGGAAAATTCCAATCACTTTATAACCAAAAAATTCGCCAAAAGCATGCCCTTCTACAAAGCGCTGTAAACGGTTATTTCTAACCTGAGCACCATCACGGTAAGAAACACCCGGAAGCGATACTATTTTGTTTTTATACGTTGTTAAAACACCAGTAATATCCAGTTTGAAATCTTTTCCAATTGTTGCATGATAGGTACCATTAAAGTCAATACCAGTATTCTGCATATCACCTGAATTCACATAGGGTTGGGAACCGTCACCACTGAAAATTACGTCAGTTGCAGTGCCACCGGCAGGAAATAACAGCCCACTCACTTTCTTTTTGTACCAGTCTAATGTAATATCTAATTTATTATGTAATAAACTGGCATCAAACCCAATATTGCTGATAATATCACCCTCCCATGTTGTAGAAGGGTTACCAATGTGACTTCTGTAAAAACCTGCAACAGGTCCGGTGTTTGTACCAGCAATATCATAGGCTGATTTACCTAATCTTGAAGCATACAGATCGTATGGGTTATCAGATGTAACGGCACCGGTAGAACCTAATTTAGCCCAGCTGTAACGTAATTTCAATTCATTGACAAAAGGTATGCCTTTAAAAAACTTCTCTTCAGATATGCGCCATGCAGCAGATACACCAGGGAAGTAACCATAGCGTTGCGCAGGCGTAAAACCAGAGAATCCATCTCTTCTTATACTGGCATTTAAAAGATATTTGCCGGCATAAGCATATTCAAGTTTGCCAATATAGGCGAACAAGTTGTTCTGGTAGGCTCCACCTGCATTTGCCTGGCTTCCGGTACCTGCGTTAAGTGTCCAGAAATTTGGATTTTCAGAGAAGTAGTTACTTCTGGTACCACTCGAATAGCGACCATAATATTTAACAGCCTCTGTACCTGCAAGAACTTTTACATTATGCTGTCCAAAGCTATTAGAATAAGTCAACGTATTCGTATAAGTCCAGCTCGTATTGTAGCCGGCACCTTCACCAAAAGAGTTACTACCGGTATTACCTTCCGCATTTTCGTAACCAACATAGTTGAAATAATAATAGTAATTATTATCCATTATTCCACCAAAGCTGGTTCTGGCGGTAAAATGTTTAAGGAAGTCAACTTCTGCATAAACATTTCCAGAAATATCCCAGTTGTAGCCACGATTATCTTTTGTGCGGTAAATATCAGCAAAAGGGTTGCGGGCATTTCCTAAGCCAAGTGATTTAGTACCGGCAAAATTTCCCACTATATCATAAACAGGTATGATTGCACTTTCACGATAGGATGTTGTGAAAGGGCTTCCTTCACTTTGGTTACCAAAACGTGGATTGTCTTTGTAGAAGGCATAAATGTTTTCACCAACACGGATTTTATCCTTAATGGTGAATTGAGTATTGGCTCTTACTGAATATCTCTTAAGATATTGATATTTCAAAATACCTTGCTGGTTAAGATAACCAAAAGAGAAGAAATAAGAACTTTTATCGGAACCAGAACTTACTGATAAGTTGTGACTTTGAACAGGAGCACTCCTGGTAATTTCTTTATACCAATTTGTTCCAAGCTTATTTGCTCTGGTAATCTGGTTGCTATTGATATCGTAAGTAGATGGATCAGGACCATTACCTACTACACCGGCAGGAGTAATGAAATCAGGAATCACCGGGTTGGCGCCAGTACCAAATTGTGGATGCTTAGGAATTGCTATACCTGAATTCTTTTGTTGTGCCCAAATAGCATTAGCTTCTTGCTGGGTGTTTGCCATATCATACCCCTTTCCCTGAGTTACTGTTCCATAGTACATGTCATAACTAACTTTTGCTCTTCCTGATTTACCTCTTTTGGTAGTAATGATAATTACACCATTAGCACCTGCAACACCATAAATAGCTGCAGAAGCATCCTTTAACACCTGCATAGATTCAATGTCATTAGCATTAATGTCATGAATATTACCCCTTACACCATCAATAATAATTAACGGTGCGTTATTACCATAGAAAGAAGTAATACCCCTGATACGGATATCACTGGCTCCACCTGGCTGAGCAGAGCTTATAATTGTTACACCTGAAGCACGGCCCTGTAAGGCCTCTTCACCAGTACCTACCGGTGTTTGCTTCATGTCGTTTACATTTACTACAGATACGGAACCGGTGATATCCCTTTTCCGTTGTGCAGTGTAACCAGTAACAACTACTTCGTTTAAAGTAGAAGTAGAAGCAACTAACGTAACATCCACTGTGCTCAGTGATGATACATTAACTTCTTTTGAATCAAATCCTACGTAGGAAATTACAATCGTGTTTTTGTTAGCAGGTACATTGATGCTGAATTTCCCGGCAGCATCGGTTGCTGTGGCAACCTTTGTACCTTTTACTGTAACCGAGGCTCCGGCAATGGGCCCGGTTGCGGTCTGTACAACGCCACTTACCTGCTTTTGTGCATTAGCAGCAAAAACAAAGAGAAGCGACAAAATAAAAAGTGAAAAAAACCTTGCCACAGGACGGGCAAGACCCAGTAGTTTTTTGTCCATAATACAAGCAGTTTTAAAGTTTTGTTTGAAGGTGAGAGCAATTTCAAGAAAAAAAATAACAAAATGTTAAAATAACACTTCTTTTTTTTAGACCCGAACATTCGTTTGGATAGAATTATAACTATGGATAAAATAGTATTGAATATGATCAAAATAGTATGGTCTTTGTGCTGATTAAACCCCATGTATGTAAACTTTTGATTGAAATGATCAGATAAGCTTTTATGAATTTTAAAAGAAACGGTCTGTTTAACAAGGTGATTGTTATGAATTACCTGACTTTTAGAAAAGCCTGATTAATCAACGGGATAAATATTTTGCAATAAGATTAAATACACAGAAAGTTGAAGCTTTACTTACCAGAGATATTTTAATTTTTGTGGACCGGACGGGATATATGCCAGGGTGCTCCGTCTCTTGTAACGAGATAACCAACAGAACTACTTCTCCAATAAATTATCATCAGCATCAATTAGCTTTAATAAACTTCTTCCGTTTAAACGTTTAATTTTCTTTTTAAAGATGAGTGTCACTTTTTTTAATTAACCCAAGTTTCCTAAAAAGAAGAAGCATTTGAAATAGAATATTTTTGAGTTGCGAAACCAAAAACCTACTCAAATGCTTCAGGACAAAGTTATTGGTATTTATTGTTTGATAGACGACATACTAAAAGGAGTTGG
>JACQDV010000055.1 GCA_016200915.1 Sphingobacteriales bacterium | reverse complement strand
CCCATACAATGTGATAATCGCACTTGTATACTACATGGCTTTGCTTCTTATATTTGCTCATTCAACAAATTTACACATACGGCATAGCCTAAAGTACATAACCACCGCCTTAGGCGGTGGTTTTCTGAGGTATAATAAATCCCGGTTCAGACTAATCCCTGTAATTCAAAGCAGGTTTTCTGTCGCCGAGTAATGCTTTGTATTTATAATCACCAAGGTCTTTCTTAAATTCTTCTTTTGCTTTAGCAATAATATCAGGAGTAGTAAACAGATCAATAGCAGTTAATGTCATTGTTTTAGCGGCAACCATCATTCCTTTTGTACCAATCTCCGTTCCACCGCAAGCAACTGCCTGCCAGCTATGTGCAGGAGTACCAGATACCCAGGTAGCTGTACGAAGTCCAACGGTAGGAACAGTATAACTAACATCACCTACATCTGTTGAACCACCACCTGCATCTTCTTCTGCTTTGATTGGTTTAATGATACCAGCATTTTCAATAGGCGGAGCTTTGCTTACAAAACTGGATTGCAGCTTTTTGGCAAACTCAACTTCTTCAGGAGTATAAGTTACGCCGCCTACATTCTCTAAATCCTTCTGCATTACTTCTGCTAATGTTTTATTGAGCAACAAATCGTGTGTGCCACCAATAATTTCAAAATCCATTTTTGTTCCTGTTCCCATGGCTGCACCTTCAGCAGCTTTTTCCACCCGGTCAAATATAGAAACAACATCTTCTCTTTTTGGATGACGTACATAATAATATACTTCTGCAAAATCTGGCACAACGTTAGGAGCCTTACCGCCATTGGTGATCACATAATGTATTCTTGTTTCCTGTGGTACATGTTCCCGCATCATGTTTACCATATTATCCATTGCTTCTACTGCATCCAATGCTGATCTTCCTTTTTCAGGTGAAGCGGCTGCATGAGCTGATAAACCATAAAAACGAAACTTGGCTGATTTGTTAGCCAATGCGCTGGTCATAGTAACCCCATTATCATTACCGGGATGCCAGTGAATCACAGCATCTACTCCATCAAACAAACCGGCTCTTACCATATAAACTTTACCACTGCCACCTTCCTCAGCAGGGCAACCATATACTTTTATCGTACCACTTATTTTTTTTGCTTCAATTAATTTCTTTAATTCAATACCGGCAGCTACTGAAGCAGTTCCAAATAAATGATGCCCGCAACCATGACCGGCATTTTTTCCTTCAATTGATTTTTTCTCCGGAGTTGCTTCCTGAGCTAAACCAGGCAATGCATCAAACTCCGCTAATATTCCAATAACAGGACTGCCACTGCCATAAGTAGCGACAAATGCAGTAGGAATTTGAGCCACACCAGCTTGTACAGTAAAGCCATTATCACTTAAAGTTTTTTGCAATAGTGCAGAACTCTTTACTTCTTTGTAACCTACTTCGGCATAATTCCATATTTGCAGGGCAATATCCTTGTAATCATTATACTTACTTTGAATGTCAGTTTTTGCCTGTTCCTTTATTGCATCGTTTGGATTCTTCGCATTTTTAGCATTTTTCTTTTGTGCATCTGTGGCTGATGGATATAATGCCAGCGTAGCTACAAAGAGCGTCAGTATAAATTTTCTCATATTATTGAAGATTAGGTTCACAATTTACAGGTTTTAAAAGTTAACCATACATCCATTAACGGAAAATTCAATTCTCATTTATTCCTTATTTTTAATCTTCTTTCCAATACAAAATTTACTGATATGAAATTATTACGATTGTTTACAGTTGTTGTCTTTAGTGTGACGGTTGTGAAGCTGCAGGCGCAAGCGCCTCCATCCAACCAGCGGCCATCTAAAGGAACAGACAGGATTAATGCATTTAAAAAACAGCAGGCATTGATCCAGGCATCATCCTACAAAAATTTAAAATGGCGTAATGTAGGGCCGGATAATATTAGTGGACGTTGTACAGATGTTATCAGCATCAAAGGAGATACAAATACCATCTATGCCAGCTTTGCTACCGGTGGATTATGGAAAACAACAGACGCCGGTAAAACATGGCAATCTGTATTTGATAAATACGGAACATTATCTGTTGGTAATATTGCAATAGCTCCTTCCAATCATAATATTATTTACATCGGTACTGGTGAAGCCAATATTTTCCGTGCATCATTACCTGGTATTGGAATGTTTAAATCATTAGATGCCGGAAAAACATGGCAGCATATTGGATTAGAAAATACTTCTACCATTGCAAGAGTAGTGGTGCATCCAACTAATCCTAATATTGTTTATGCAGCTGCCGGAGGAAATGAATGGAGTTATAATCCTGACCGTGGCGTGTATCAAACGACTGATGGCGGAAAAACATGGAAGAAAATTTTATATCAGAATGAAAAAACCGGTTGTATTGATTTGAGAATGGATCCATCTGATCCAAACATCATTTATGCTTCTATGTGGAATCGTATCCGCAAAAGATGGAGTGATCCTGTTCCCGAAGACAGCGATCATATTTATAAAACAACCGATGGAGGTAAAACATGGAAACCACTCACCAATGGTTTGCCAAATACCAAAAGAACAGGAAGGGTGGGCTTAGCTATTTCAGAAAGCAACCCGAATGTGATATATGCTTTTGTTGATAATCATGAATCAAAAAGAGAAGTAAAAGAAGGTGAGTTAGACCCTTATGGACGACCAAGAGATTTTGTAGCGAAAGGTGTGGAAGTATATCGCAGCAATGATAAAGGTGAAAGCTGGACAAAGATGAGTGAGAACAATGATTTTATGGAAAGAATTTGTGGTACTTATGGCTGGGTGTTTGGGCAAATAAGAGTGAACCCTTTAGATGAGAATACAATTTATATTATGGGTGTGCCCATGGGCAAATCAAATGATGGAGGAAAAACATGGAATAGATTTCGTCCTGATAAAGATGAAGAAAGTGATGGGATTCATGGCGACAATCATGCGATGTGGATTGATCCTGCAGATTCAAACCGCATCATCAATGGTAATGATGGTGGTGTAATCATCACTTACAACGGCGGTAAAACATGGAAGAATTTTTTCAAAGAAATTCCAACTACACAGTTTTATAATATTACTTACGATAATAATCAACCATTTAATATTATTGGTTCAGTGCAGGATGAAGGTTCTTTTATGGCGAACATTAAGAACACTTATGGTATAAAAGATACTACCATCAAACAATGGCAATACGGCCCAGGTGGTGAAGGTGTGATACATGCTGTTGATCCGGAGAATGGGAATATAATTTATACGTCTTCTTTCTATGGGCGATTAATAAAAGCCAACTTATCTGATCCTGATTCTTTGTGGTTCAGGGATATTGCACCTAAGAAAACAGATAATGAAGAAGTGTTGAGGGGAGAGTGGTTAGCCTATACGATGATATCACCATTTGATCATAATACCATTTATCATTCTTACCAGTATTTATACCGCTCAACAGACAGCGGTGCTGCATGGGAAAGAATAAGTCCTGATCTTTCTTACAACAATAAAAACAAAATGGGCAAAACACCTTATGCTATCAATCACCAGGCCATTACTGCCCTGGATGAATCACCTTTAGCCAGTGGATTGTTATATGCAGGTACTGATGATGGAAGAGTTTGGTGCTCACCTGCCAGTGATGATAAATGGATTGAGATCACCAAAGGATTGCCGGTAAATGCACATACCTCAAGATTAGTAGCATCAAGGTATAAAGAGAGCAGAGTGTTTGTTACATTAAGTGACAGAAGAGAGGATAATATCAAACCCTACATATTTGTTAGTGATGATAAGGGGAAAACGTGGAAGAGCATAGCTTCTAATCTTCCCCCGGAACCGGTGAATGTGGTGAGAGAAGATCCTGTAAATAAGAATATTCTTTATTGCGGAACTGATATGGGTGTGTATATAAGCAAAAATAATGGAGCCAGCTGGCAATCATTACAGGCTAATTTGCCTACCACCGTATCTGTGCAGGATTTGTTTATTCATCCACGGGACAACGTTTTAGTAATAGCTACTTATGGCAGAGGAATATGGGCAATAGATAATATTACTGCTTTGCAAAAATAAAATTCCACCCCTTTTGTTTTGTGTATAAAACAATTTTTTGTTGCGGGGGTATAAAAATGGTAAATTAGAGAGTACTAAAACCAACTTACTATGTCAATATCAAGAATTGCATCCATTGTGTATGCATTAACGATCGGAATTTTTGGTATTAATCACTTCAGGTACGGCAAGGGTTTTGGAGGCATGGTGCCCAATTGGTTCCCCGGGGACGCTACTATTTGGGTTTATATTGCCGGCGCAGGATTAATACTGGCGGCCATCTCTATTATTATTAACAAATACACAAAGCTGGCTTGTTATTTACTGGCGGCAATGCTTTTGTTATTTGTATTTACAATGCACCTGCCCTCATTGCTTAAGGGCAATGAAACGGCCATAACCGGTGTATTAAAAGATACAGCTATGGCTATGTGTGCTTTAATCATTGCAGACAAGGGTAAATAGAATGATAACTTTATTATAAGAGTCCTGCAAATTTGCAGGACTCTTATTTTTTAATCTGGTAAAACCTTTACCATGATATTTTTATAATATACCTGGCTGTTGGGATCATGTCCCTGCAGGGCAAATGTTCCTGAAGAAAGTTTTCTTTCGCTCATATCTGCCGGTCTGCTGAGGTTAGCTGGTTCAGTATAATCTACCATTGTTTTATCATTTATTTTGATGAGGATGTGTTTGCCTTCCACTTTAATGTATTCAGTAAACCATTCATCATCCTTTACATAAGTTTCTTTTACATCCTGAATTCCATACAAACTTCCTGTTCTCCGCCAATCGGTATGAGAATTATTTACCTGTGCTTCATACCCTTTTTGGGGCCAACCAGCTTGCTGGAATGCTGTATGAAAATAAATGCCGGAGTTGGCGCCGGGCCTTGTCATTACGTCCGCTTTAAATTCAAAATTTTTAAAATTATGATTCGCAACTTCGCCATCATAAAATAAATGTGCTGTTGGCCCATGAACGGAGATCGTTCCATTTTCAACAGAGAAAGTGGTAGCATTTTCTCCCACCTTCCATCCACTGAGTGTTTTAGCATCAAATAAAGATATCCAGCCATCATTATGAATTGTATGATTACTTTCGTTCAAATTAGTGATGAGCAACAGGAGTAATACTAATATTTTCATACTTATTATTTTTATCAGCGTATTTCAAATTTTCGCATTCTGACCCACCCCTATTTAACTGTCTTTTATTTTAAAACACTACTACCCCTCCCCGGAGGGGATTAAAGGACTGTTAATTAAAACTCAAAAGAGCCATGAAATACAAAAATTTGAAACACACTCTTTTTATCTTTATTAACCAAATGATTTTTTTGCTGCAATAAATTTACTTAATCTTTTTAATAGCATTAAATAAGAAGCCCCTGCAAGACTACAGAGGCTTTGTCATTTATTACTGACATGAGAAAATTTAGTGTTTGTGTTTTTTCAGCTGCAGGTAATCTAAAAAGTAAATCACCTTTAGTGAAATATTGTTGTTCTGATCTGACTCCACGGTGTTACCAAAGTTTTTAAAGTAACCAGATTTGGTATTGCTGTTTTGCATAAAGATGGCATTCTTCCAAACCGCATTTAAAAAACTTCCCGGTGCAAACTGCCAGGTATATACCATATCTATATTGAATATATTAACGTTATCATTGGCGTTTCCGGTATATGTAGCAGAAGGTTTTATTGTGCCGTCCTGCTGCAAATCGAAATATTGCTTGTATTCCACCTTGCTCCAGTAATGACGAAGACGGAAGGTAATTCCCTGTTTGTTAGTGAAATTATATTTACTGTTGAAAATGTTTTCAACGGTACTGCGGTCACGGTTACCAAATACAATTTGACTGCTGCTTACCGTTTCCGCAAAACCAATATTGTTGAATCGTGGATAATAACCGAGGAAATAACTAAAAGATAATTTTTTGTTTACACGATAGTTCTGCTGAAAATTGATATCGAAAAAGTTTCCGTTATAAAAATTAATGGGACGGCGGTTAAAGACCTCAGCATAAAAAGAATATTTTTTTGCACCATTACTCTCAAACCACGCATCTATAGCAACGCTTGCTCCCCTTTTAAAATACCAACCGGTATTTCTTGGTTCATAAAAATCATTTTCCTTCATATTGGCTCCGAAAAATATACCGGCCCAGAACAATTTCTTGCTTTGCATATTAGCGTTCACATTAAAATTGGTTGACTGGTGTTTGGTATCAATATCACCAATGCGGCTAAATAAACTACTGTTGAAGGCATTGAAATTAATTCTGAACTGGTTGTATATACCGTGTGGCTTGGTCCATTTACGCTGTATCCAAAAACTGCGGCTGATATAGTTATTGTTGGTAAAATAACCTAAATCGTTGTGTGTGTATTTGGTATCAGCAAACTCCTGGTATAAATTAAATACCCACAGTCCACTCGTTTTTCCAAAATATAAATTACCACTGTAACCACTCACCGTTTTACCATTATTACCGGCACCAAATAAATTACTATTGGCGAATTTACCGCCAAGGTTCCAGGTGTTCTTTTTATCATTCAAATCGAATAAACCGGCTGTTACGTTGGCATCATAATCTTTTCCGCTTCGCCATACATTGGTGTTTACTAATGAAACGCTTGAATTATGTTTCATCGTTTGGTCCAGCACCAGTACATTATAATTGGTGAGCGGATCAGTTTGCATCTTAACTTGTTCTTTAGTGCTGTTATCTTCTACCGTAGCATATTGCGGACTGGTAATAGCATTCAATATTCCAATACCTAAACCACTTTGTGTACGACCCGATATCTTAGTAGCATTGATAAGTTTTGACTCAGTAGGATTTTTAATAATTGTTTGATTGGCTGTTAACGGCAAATCATAAGCATGTATGGGTGAGCCACCGATACGTCGTGAATAAAATAAATTTCCTTTGCTGAACAATTCTGTCCCTTCTTTAAAGAAAGTTCTGTTTTCGTTATACTGAACTTCAAAGGGGGTGAGGTTTAATACCTGGTTGTCACTTTGTACTTGCCCAAAATCAGGAATCAATGTCATATCCAATGTAAAAGCCTGGTTGATGCCATACTTAACATCCATGCCGCCATTAACTTTGCTGCTCCAGTTTTTTATACCGGTTTGATTGTATGGATAATGATTAGCATAAACAGAAAAATATGGAGAGAACTGCAAACGCAGTGGCGGCTTGATATTTTCTAAACCAGTTAAATAACCTTCCTGAGTAAGAAAACCATTTACGTTTACATCAATAGGGTTCCAGGTTACCTGCTGCCCGGTTTTTTGACGACGACGGGTGATATTAATTCCCCAGTCCTGTATTGGATTTTTTCCAAAACGAATAGCTGAATAAGGAATAAACATTTCAAAACTCCACCCATCATTATGAATAACGGCGCCGCTTTGCCATACTGCATTCCAGCTAAAATCTTCATCGTTGCCATTATTGTTCGGGGCCATTTTAGCGTCCCATTGTTCATTAAGAGGGGTAACAAAATATTCAAAACCGTTGATATGATCTTTGTAGGTGTCTATGATTACACCAACATAGTCATTGGTACCAAATCCATCTCTTCCTTTTAATTCAGCTGCAATACTATCTTTACTTCTTTCGTGAACATATCCGCCAAAATAAATTCCTTCATCGTTATAAAGAATATAGGTTTCTGTTCTTGTTTCATTATCTTCTTTGCGGAAGGGAACTGGTCTGAATTCGGTATAATCTAATGCGGCAGCGGCATCTTTCCAGGCAGGCTCATCAATAAGACCATCAATTTTAATAACGGCGGCGGTTCTTTTAGCTTTCAATTCCCTTGGAGGTGCTTTTTGTGCAGTGATGCTGGTTACCCAGAGGCACAGTAAAGCAATCATGGTCAGTCTTTGGTTCATGGCTTAGGTTCTTTAAATAAAGACTTTGGTTAAGCATTTCTGTTGCAACCATTCATTGAGAATAATTACCATTCAGCCTAAACAAAAAATCTTTACACCGAAACTAATAGCAGAAGGGTGTTAACAAAAGTTAAAGCATACCAATGGCGTATTTTGCCTGACGAATGGAAAGTATCACACAAAAAGATCAGTGTACAAAGGCCCGCCCGGAGTTACTGCATATTTTTCTAAGTCTGTTACACCTTCTTCTGCCAACACTTGTTCGTCAATAAAAAAATTACCGGTGCAGTTTTTAGAAGAACGCTTTAAAATATAATAAGCAGCATCAGCAATAATATCTGTTGTGCGGCTCATTTTAATTAATGCCTCACCACCTAAGAGGTTTTGTACGGCAGCGGTGGCAATAGTTGTACGTGGCCATAATGCATTGGCGGCAATATTATCTTTTTTTAATTCTTCACTCAAACCAATAATGATCATGCTCATTCCATATTTACTCATGGTGTAAGCCGTGTGATTTTTAAACCATTTACCGATCATGTTAATGGGTGGAGAAAGATTAAGAATATGTGCATTGGTTGATTTTTTTAGATAAGGAATGCAGGCTTTGCTCATGAAAAAAGTTCCTCTTACATTAATGCCGTGCATCAGGTCATATCGTTTTGCTTCTGTTTGTTCAATGGGAGTTAATGAAATGGCAGAAGCGTTATTGATGAGTATATCAATGCCGCCAAATGTATCAGCAGCTTTTTTAACGGCTTCAGCAATTTGTTCTTCATTGCGAATATCTAATTGAACGGGTAATGCTTTGCCACCTGCTTTTTCAATTTCTTCTGCAGCAGAGTAAATAGTGCCACCCAATCTCGGATCTTCAGTAACCGACTTTGCCGCCACCACAATATTTGCTCCTTCTTTTGCCAATCGTAATGCAATAGCTTTACCAATACCTCTGCTGGCACCTGTAATAAAAACGGTTTTGTTTTGAAAAGACATAATGTGAAATTTTGTTAAAAACTTAATGGATGCAACTTCTGCTTATTTACGTAAATCTGTAAATTAATTTCAATTTGTGACACATGAAAAAATTTCTGTTACCAGTGCTTTTAATTACTTTTTATAGCAGTAATGCCCAGGCAAATAATCCTGATAGCCTTACAGAAGAGAAAAAGAACCTTATCCGTATTGTTGGTTCTCTGGTGAAGGGATTAAGCAAAAATGCACTGGACGAAGGGCGGACAGATGCTGGTTCTAAATCCGTGCTGGGTAATGCGGCTAAAGAAGTATTAAAAGGAACGGCCAGGCGAAGTGCCGATAAAATACTGAGAGGTGAGGTGGACATCCGTAATGGAATTAAGTTGCCAGATTTGCTGGAACAAAAAAGAGAGTTGTTTAAACAGAAGGGCAAAGAAATTTTATTAGATAATTTTCAGCAAAGTTTGAGAGAAGCCTCCCAAAATGCTTTACGAAATACGGTACTGAAGATGGCGGAGAAAGCAATTGATTTTGATGTGGAAGATTTAGTTCGTTTTGCCGGAAGCGATACGATGGCGATAACAGATGTATTTAAAAATGCAAAGCAAAGCACCCTGGTAGAAGTAGCAAAGCCCATTGCAAAATCTGCTTTCAAACTGGCGGGAGGAAACAAAACGTTTAAGAAACTGAAGAAAACTTATAATAAACTGAGTGATGAAAAACTCGATCTGAATAATGAAGACCTGATTGCAGAAAAGATCACCGGTATTTTTTTAGAAGAAATGAAAGCACAGGAACAACAACTTAAAAACAATCCACTCAATTTGCTGGATACACTAATTAATTTATTTAAACAATAAAAAAAGCCCCCATTAAGAAGCTTCTAAAAACCAACTGCTGATTTATGCCTTTAAGATACTACTTTGAATAATGCAAAGGTGGTTACTCCTTTCCCGAATACATCTTCTTCTTTTGTCCTACATAAATGTCGTTTTAAGTTAACGGTTGGTAAGCAAGATGAATAAAACCTGTATCAATAGCGTATATTTCACTACATAAATAAGGCGGTTCACCCTTTAGATACTCTTTTTAGCGGAAATTTTTGCCATAATTGCAGTCATATATTTATCAGCCCGTTTTCGTAACTTATGTCAATGAATCAATTTAATTATACCTGGTTACGCATTATTGCTCCTGCCGCTTTAATTGTGGTAAGTCTTATCGGTAACCAGGCTTTTGAGCCACCCATCGACCGGGTTAAGCTTGAACTTATTTTTAATAATTGTATTGCGATAGCCCTGGTATTTGAAGCTATCCGCTTTATCATTTTTACTGTTCGCAAATATTTCCCCGGATCACACCAGTTAACCAAGCGTATTCTGTTTACCCTCATCTTTAGTGTATTGACCACTTTTTTAATAACGGTATCCTCTTTTATTTTTCATGCATGGTATGCCGGTAAAAAGTTTTCGATCGTTTCTTTGAGTGTGGCCAACTTCATGCAATCGATTTTAATAGTGATGCTGATCGCCGGTGCGTATGAAGCCATTTATTTTTACCAGCTATTAATACGATCAGAAAAAGAAAAAGAAGAACTATTAAGAGCTAACCTGCAAAGCCAGTTTGATTCATTAAAAGGACAGGTTAATCCGCATTTTTTGTTCAACAGTTTAAATACACTCAGCTCTTTAATTGCAAAAGACCCAATAAGGGCAGAAAGCTTTGTAGTAGAACTTAGTTCTGTCTATCGTTATCTTTTAAAAAGTAATGAAAGTGAGTTAACTACTTTAAAGAACGAATTGAACTTTATACATTCTTTTCTTCATTTATTAAAAACAAGATTCGGCAGTGGCCTGGAAGAAGAAATTGTGGTGGACGATAAATTTTTACATTACCAGTTACCACCACTTACCCTGCAAATGCTGGTGGAAAATGCGGTGAAGCATAATGTTATTGCCATAGCAAGGCCATTAAAACTTTGTATTCACACCACGGAAGATGGAAGGCTGGTGGTGAAAAATAATTTACAGAAGAAAACGCAGGGAGTTCCTTCGGGGAAAGTAGGGTTAGCCAATATTATTTCACGATTCAAATTATTGAAACAACCGGAGGTTATGGTAAATGAAACAGATGATGAGTTTATTGTTTCAGTTCCATTAATTAAAACAACAGCATATGAAAGTATTTATAGTTGAAGATGAAGAATTGGCCGTTGAGCGACTCGAGAAAATTCTAAAGGAAGCGGCTCCTGATATTGAGATCATGGGTCATGCAGAAAGCATTCGTGGATCGGTTAGCTGGCTGCAGGGAAATCCCACTCCTGATCTCATTTTTATGGATATTGAACTCTGCGACGGACAAAGCTTCGAAATATTTAATCAAACGGAAATAAAAAGCTCCGTCATCTTTACTACTTCTTATGATGAATATGCATTGAAAGCATTTAAGGTTAGCAGCATTGATTATTTGCTGAAGCCGGTTAAGAAAGAAGATATGGCAGCAGCCATCAGCAAATACCGGCAATTAAAAAAACAATTTACCGCTCCCGATCAGTCGCTGATTATTGAAAATTTGGTACAGCAATTAAGACAGCAGCAGTTAAAAGAATATAGAAGCCGTTTTTTGGTTAAAACAGGCCAGCGATTACTCTCTGTTGAGGTAAAAGACATTGCTTATTTTTATGCAGATGATCGTATAACATTCTTCCGCACATGGGATAAAGCCAAACATATTGTTGATTATACCATAGAAGAGCTGGAACAAATGCTCAATCCTGCTGAGTTCTGCAGGGTGAACAGGGCATTTATTATTCATCCAAAATCAGTAGAACAAATACATACTTACTTCAACGGTAAATTAAAACTTGATCTTAAACCAGAACCGGATAAAGAAGTTACTATCAGCAGAGAAAGAGTACAGGAGTTTAAAGATTGGATGGGACGATAAATAAGAAAAGGACTTCGACAGAAGCCCTTTTTAATTATCCTAAATCAAGTGTTGGCTTGTTTTGTAATATCTTCTCTATTTTTTCCATTACATCAGGAGTTAGCTTATTGGCAACTTCTAATGCTTTTAGGTTTTCAAGAAGTTGTTCTTTTTTAGTAGCACCCAATATAGCGGTGGATACATGCGGATTTTTAATACACCAGGCAATTGCCAGCGATGCTAATGATACTTCCTGCTTCTCTGCTAAGGCAGACAGTTTGCGAAGCTTCTTAATTTTTTCTTCCTGCAGCCATCTTTCTTTTAACCAGTCAAAACCCTGTATGGCCATACGGCTATCTTCAGGAATTCCTTCTAAATATTTACCAGTTAAAAAACCGGAGGCTAACGGGCTCCAGATGGTAGTACCCAATCCAACATTTTGAAATACGGGTAAATAATCCTGCTCCATTTTAAACCGTTCAAACATGTTGTATTGCGGTTGCTCCATCGTTGGTCCTATTAAATGATATTGCTGCGCTACTCTATGTGCTTCCATAATTTCAGCACCGCTCCACATGCTGGTGCCCCAGTATAAAATTTTTCCCTGCTGAATTAAGTTGTGCATAGTCCATACTACTTCTTCTACAGGAACATTCGTATCAGGGCGATGACAGAAGAACAGATCAAGATAATCTGTTTGCAAACGCTGTAAAGCTTCATTACAAGCTTCAAACAAATGCTTGCGGCTTAAACCGGTTTGATTAGGTTTATTGTTTTTACCTCTCCAGCCAAAATATGCTTTTGATGAAAGTACATAAGAAGTACGATCCCAGTTTTTCTTTTTCAGTACACGGCCCATCATCTCTTCGCTTTTGCCCAATGCATATACTTCTGCATTATCAAAAAAGTTGATGCCTTCATCGTAAGCAATGCCCATTAATTCATCAGCAATACTATCATCAATTTGTTTGTGAAAAGTAACCCAGC
The DNA here is from genome assembly GCA_016200915.1 of Sphingobacteriales bacterium. Classification (GTDB taxonomy): domain Bacteria; phylum Bacteroidota; class Bacteroidia; order Chitinophagales; family Chitinophagaceae; genus AWTP1-9. The sequence continues at coordinate 124,516 of JACQDV010000055.1, read as the reverse complement.
TTCCAAATGATAAAACACTAACCTGTAAACCAGCTCTTCCTAAACGGCGATATTCCATATAAACGAGAAATTTAAAATGAAGAATGAGAAATGAGAAAGTAAAATTAACAGAAAAGAAAAGACAATGTTCAGTTACTGCGGAAACTGGTTGGCTGGCGCCAGAATAAAACTGTTGTTTACATCTTTCATTTTATACCATTTCAGATCTTGTCCGGCTTCCAGCCCGGTGCCAACAATGTATTTGTCATGCTGCCACACTTTAAATGCTTTATCAGTATAAAACTTTTGTTGTCCCTGGTCCCACCATAGTTCATTTGTCCAGAGGGTATCACCTTTTATATTAAACACTCTTACACTATCTCTTAAAAAAACCTGGTTGCGTCCTTCATAATATTTGGCATAACGGGCATCTAAAAAACTTTCCTGCGTAGCCGAATCACTATAAAAATCAACATGCAGGCTTTTAGGAAATTCCACTCTTGGTAAAGTGTCCTGTGTACGCACCATGTATATGGAAGATAGTTTGGCTTTCATTTTGCCGCCCTGGCTTAAATAACTGATTACGGTATCCATCACTTCTACATTCAATGGTTGTTTAGATAAACTTTGCACTTCGTGAATATCGTTTTCGCAACTTATTAAAAAAAAGCAGCCCCATAAAAGAGCTGCTATAAATTTTTTATATGAAAGTAAAATAAGCACTATTGATATTTTAATTTACGGAACCAAAGATCACTCAAACTAAATCCAACACCTACACGAATAAAGTTTTCTTTGACAATATTACTTTTTTGACCACGGCTTCCAAATTCAAGAAAACTATTGATAACGGTAAACTGTGTTGAAAAACGGTTATGAGACGAAACCGGGATAGCTGCTCCTAATGCCACAGTCCATACGGGCATTTTTCCGGTAACATTCATAATATCCTGGCCATAACTAAAACCTCCACGGTAAATAACCGGGGCTTTATCTTTTTTTGATTTTTTTACCGGCCCGGTTGCCTGTGCACCAACATGAAGCATCCAGCTATCGGTTAACTGATCTTTTGCTCCGGCAAAAGTGTAATTACTCCATTTGGATTGTGTATAATCAACGCCAATAGAAAAGATGCCTTCTTTTTCATAAAGGAAACCGAAGCCGTAAGATACCGGGTAACTGATAGTAGATTTAATATGAGTTTTTTCATATACAGAATCTACCCGGTAGGTGCCGCCATAAGCATTATATAAAAAGGTTTCGTATGATGAATCGGTAACGGCATTTATGTTTTGTTTTAAACTACCATAGGCGCCCAGCTTTAAATGTTCGGCAGGCTTTTTATCTTTTGCTTCTTTAAGCAAAATGAAATATTGTGCACCTAATGTATAATAAACACCGCCATAGTTGAGCTTGTTTCTGGCATTAGATTTAGCATAACTCACGGTATCATTTAAAAATATGGTACGGTTGTTTATATCTTTTGAACCAAACATGTACCCGAAATTGATGCCTACACTAAGGTTTTTAATTTTGTAACCTGTGCCCGCAAAAGCGTAATAGGAACCACCACTGCCTTCGTTTAATAAACCAACGCTGTCAATCTGCCGGGTGGTAGTTTCAATTTTATAACTAACACGTGTCATTGGTTGCAAACCAAAGTTTAATCCCCATGCACGTTGTTTATTGAAGGCCTTAACGTTGTTTAATAAAGGAATACCAATTTGAATGTAATTGACCAGCAGGTTGCTGCTGGTGTATTTTTGGGCACCGGGAATATCCTTTAATGTACGGTTATTAATTTCAGTTCCGATATCAAAAGTGGTAATTCTTAAACTGCTGTAAGAGGCGGGATTAAGAAAGTTTACCGACTGAAAGTCAGAATAAGCTGCGGCAACTCCTCCCATTGCCCGGTTAACAGCATTTTTGGTATTTGATAAATCGCCTAACCCAAAACGGGAATAGGGGGAATTTTCCTGGCTAAATAACCACAGGGGCAGGGTTAGCAATAAGGCAGTTGTAGCACCAATTTTCTTAAGCATTGTTATACTCACTAATCGCATATAATCCTTTAAATAAAAATTCAGAGTCCGCAAATATCTGGTTTTTCAGCAGAGGGGCAAAATGAGGGGTATCGCCCCCGGTTAAAACAGCGTTAAAGTTGCCATATTTCTCCTTGTATTCATCTACCATTCCATCAATTTCCTTAGCCATGCCTAATAATACCCCGCTAAGGATATTAGTTCGTGTATCATAGCCCAGTAAGGGAAAATTCCAGTCTTTTTTAACCAGCGGAAGTTTAGCGGTAAATGTTTGTAGAGATTTAAAACGCATCTCCATACCCGGAGAAATACCGCCTCCTAAAAACTGGTTGTATTTATTGATGAAATTATAAGTGATGGCCGTGCCGATACCAATCACCAAGTTGTTTTTTCCCGGGTAAAAATGTACTGCCGCTACTGCTAATGCCAACCGGTCAGCTCCAATAGTATCTGGTTTACCAACAGGAGAAGTAACGGGCAGTTTAGTTAGGTGTGACAGCTTATGAAATTTTGTAGCCGATGCCAGTATTGGCTCAATTGCTTCGTTATGATTAATAACAGAGGATAGGATAGATTTTTGGGGCTGATATTGATTCAACAGTTGCTGAATGGTTTCAATACTATTATTTTCCAGCACAATAATCTCCTGTAATGCCGCCCCGTTAAACACAGCGCATTTAAGTCTTGTATTTCCAAAATCAAAACAGAGTGTGATCATGTGTGGTATAAAACAGCGGCAAATATTGCATTTAATTCCGGCTTAGTGAAATTTAAACGATTGCAAATTTGAAGCGACTTTAACCATTAAAATCAAAGGAAGAAAGATTTTTGAAATGACCATTTAATTTGATCTTTTCTTTCATATTTTCCATTTCTGTTAATAGCGGTAATACTTTGTTGATATGACGCTTGAGATATTCCTGCCGCTGCAGTTCGGTCATAATGCTGAGTATTTCGTATTCTTCTTCTAATGAAAGACCAATATGATGTGCTACATCGTAACTGCTTAGTTCTTCCGGTGGCTTTTTAAACTCCTTTGTTACTTTTAGTAGTGTATGCAATTCGCTGATGCCTTTCATTATTTTTTGCATCATTTCCCGGCTACCTCTTTCACTGTTATCAGGATAGTTGACAATAGCACCACTGTATAGTTTATCAGGAACTTCTTTTATTACTTCCAGTATGCGAAACACCCGGATACCTTTTGTTTTAATATCCATCTTTCCATCTTCATATGCATTGGATATTTCAGTTACTTCAACCAAAGTGCCTAATTCTGCTACATCGTTTTTTATTACGGCAGGAATACCAAATGCTTTTTTCAAATCAACACATTCTTTTATTAACTGCTTATACCTTGGTTCAAAAATGTGAAGGTTTAAATTTTCACCCGGATATACTACGAGTGACAATGGAAAAATGGGAATAAAATTGGTCATTATAGTTTACTTTCTGTCGCAATCTAATATTTTTTTACGATGCAAAATGGTACGTTTTATCAACCAAAATCACATCCGGTTGTTTTAAGATTTTATAATATTAAGTAAGGTGTTTGTTGTAAAATGAAAGATAAAATTGTATTCTTGCCCGTTCTTACATGCTTAAGAAAATAGTTATTATAGGACCAGAATCAACCGGCAAAAGTACGTTGTGCGAATTATTAGCACAGCATTATAATACCATGTGGTGCCCTGAGTTTGCCCGGGAATATTTACTCACTAACGGAACAGATTATTCATTTGATGATTTGCTGAGTATCGCAAAAGGCCAGCTGGCAATGGAAGAAGAATATTCTGCAATGGTGAATGGTGAATGGGCAATGGGCAATGGGCAACGGGCAATGGACAATAACTCAGAACTAAGAACCCAGAACCCGGAACTCACTACTCACCACTCACCACTCCTCTTCATTGACACGGATATGTATGTAATGAAAGTATGGTGTGAGTTTGTATTTGATAAATGTCATAACTGGATATTGAAACAGATAGCTGAACGTAAGTATGATCTCTATCTTTTGTGTAATACCGATGTTCCCTGGGTAAAAGATGAGTTAAGAGAGTATCCCGATTTGGAAAGAAGACAACAGTTATTTCATATCTATAAAGATTTATTAGTTAATCAATCAACTTCTTGGGTGGAGATAAGCGGTTCTTATGAAGAGAGATTAGAGAAGGCAATAAATGCTATACAAAGCACAAACGGAGAGAAATTCCTGTAAAAAAATATTGTTTTGTTTTTTACTGCTAAACATATAGCTTTATAACTACTACGCTTAAATGAAGACCAATCATTCGGTTCCCCAATGAAAAAAAGTAGATACTGTTGCTTCATTTCTGTTCATTTTGAAAACTATCTGACAGCAAATTTTTTTTGAGCTATTCATTAAAAAGCAATTTCTTTTTTTCAAAATAAAACCAACCGATATGTCAAATTTTAAATTTACAGGCGTAAACATTGCCGCTGTATTACTCATTATCGCTTATTTTTTTCCATGGGTATCAGCCCTGGGAACAATATCCTGGTCGGGGTTTTCTATTACTACCAATGGCATCTCTCCGGGAATGATGGGAGCGTTTATTGGTGGCCTTGGCCGTTTATTTATGGTATTGGTGATTATAGTTCCATTATGTGGCGCTATTATTCTTTATCAAAATGTTACTGGTAATAAAAAATTTGATAAGTATTATAAGCCAGCCCATATTGTTCCGGCGTTGTTTCTGTTGATTGGTGTAGTGGGTTTGTATTTTAAAATGAAACCAGAAACTCCTGATTTATCGAAGGACATGTATGGTAATGATCAAATAAGCCAGGAATTTGCCAAGGCTGCCAGCAGAATGAATGATATGGCTCCGGGAGTATTTGATGTCCTTTCTCTTGGTGTTTATATAAGCTTTATTGCCGCAGTATATTTATTACTGGTAAGTATTGGTAAAGTAAAGGATAAAGAGTATTATAAACTTGCTGCTGCAACATCTGTTAACAAGGATAATAGTACACCGCCTGCCAGTGAAGGCTAACTTAATTTGTAAAATACAGAGAGTTTAGGTACATACAATGGCGTTGATCATTTATTAGCATGAAGATAAATGCATGGCTAAAATTATTGTTTCAACAGAACCTGAAATTCAATTAGATTATACGAATGGCGTGAATAAATTTATTTCCAGTTTTTAGCATCAGCCTTCATTTCTTTTTTATCATAGATCAATGCCTGTATATCCGGATCACTATCAAGATTATTCATTTGCTGTATTACCCATGGATAGCGTTTAGCAACAAATCCGCTCATCGGTTTTACAGGAAACCGAACAGGATTAGGTAAACAGGAAGCAATCATCGCTGCTTCTGCACGGGATAAATTTTTTGCCGGTTTATTAAAATAAGCTTGGGCTGCAGCTTCCATCCCATAAATACCTTTACCCATTTCAGCTACATTCAAATACACTTCTAAAATTCTTTTCTTTCCCCAAATCCATTCAATCATTTTGGTAAAATAAATTTCCAAACCCTTACGAAAATATTTTGTCCAGCCACTGCCCTGCCACAAAAAAACATTCTTGGCTGTTTGTTGTGAAATGGTGGAAGCTCCTCTTACACGATTAGGTTTTCGCTTGTTGTATTCCATAGCTTTTTCAATGCTCTTCCAGTCAAACCCACTATGATCAGGAAATAACTGGTCCTCTGCTGCCATTACTGACAACCGGGCATCGCTGGACATGTTTTCAATATTTACATAATCTCTCTTCAGCCCATCACCTGTAACTAAACTTAGCAGCTGGGTTATGGTAATGGGAGGATCAATCCATTTTAATAAAATTATGTAAACAAACTGTGCTATAAATAAAATGAGAAAAGTGCGTTTGATGATGCGCCAGATGCGGGATAGTTTACCGGATTTTTTGGTTGGTTTCTTTTTTTCAGTTGATGCCATAGATATGCAAGATAATTAACGGTGATCAACCCAGTTTATTACTGTAAAAAATCAATCCCCATATTAACACTACACCAAATACAATTAAGATAAGCCCGTTAACACGGTTTAATACATGAATATTATGCGGAGTAAGTTTATTACGGATCTTTCCCGCCAGCATTACTTTAGTAATATCACCTGCCAGCACAATACCTAAGCAGGTGGTAAAAATGATAAAACGGTACCACAATGAGTAAGTAATAAAAGTAGTACTGGTAGTAAGCCAGAAAATAATAACAGCAGGATTAAATGCATTCATGAAAAAACCGGAAAGAAAAATTTTGGCATAATCACTTCTTTTTTTTGTGTAGATCATTTGTCCTTCTGTATTAACGGTAACTTTTTTAAAGAATAAGAAATAAACACCCACTGCCATTAAAAACAAACTTCCAATAATGCCAATTACCTGTTTGTGTTCAGATATGTTGCGGAATAATTCGGTAAAAAAGTTACTGGCGGTTACTAATGTAATATCACTGGCAGAAACGCCAAATACAAAAGCCAGGCCACCACTATGACCGTTATTTAAACTTTGTTTAATAACAGAAAATAAAACCGGCCCTACTGATATACTCAGCAGCAATCCCAATAATATACCTCTCCATAACGCTTCGGCCATTGAATCGTTTTACGATGCTAAAAATAGGAAACACTTGTTCAATTTCAAATCATTAATATTTTATTGGTCTGACCTTTGGTGCTGACCAATAAAAAAACCGCCATCCTGTAATAACAGAACGGCGGCCGGATTTATGGGTTATTATAAGGTACCTGTGGAAATAAATTTTTGCCAGTCGGTAAGCATAGCACCTTTCATTACCCTGGGAAACTTATGTTGTCCACCAACCTTTCCCTTTAACCGCATAAACTCCATAAAATCTTTTTCTGGTAACACATCTAAAAAAACCTCTTTTAATGCACTGCCACGTTCCGTTGCATAATCATCATTTAATGCTTTAAGATGATCGTCAATTTTTTTACGCAACAGATCTTTATCTATGTGATCATCGCTGGCAACATACCAGTGATGCGCAAAAAAATTATTATAAGGAATGCCTGCAACCGTAAATTCCGGAACACATACATTCATTTCTTCGCTTGCCATTTGCAGGGCTTTATTCATATTGTCAACACTCAGGTGCTCGCCTACTAAGCTCAAAAAATGTTTAGTACGGCCGGTAATGATGATCTCACATTTATCTTTATCAGTAAAACGAACGGTATCACCAATAAGATAACGCCAGGCTCCGGCAGTAGAGCTTAATAGAATAGCATAATCTTTTCCTTCTTCTACTTCATGTATCATTAATGATTCTGCATTGGGAGTAAGATTACCATCAGCATCAAAGTTCTTATCATCAAACAGAACAAATTCAAAAAAGATATGCTCGTTTGTTACCAGTTTCATACCCTCTGCATACTGACGATCCTGGTAAGCAAGAAAACCTTCGGAAGCAAGGTATGTTTCAATATAAGTTAACGGATGTGCTAATAATTTTTCAAACCCTTTTTTATAAGGTTCAAAAGAAACACCACCATGTACAAAAAAGGAAAGATTCGGCCATATATCATGAATCGTCTTCAGGTTATATCGCTGAATGATCATTTCCATGCACATCTGTATCCATGCAGGTACACCTACAACAAAACTTATATCCCAGTTAGGAGCTTCTTCAACAATTGTTTCTAATTTTTTATTCCAGTCTTTGGTTTTTGCAATGGCTTTACCCGGTTTATAAAAAGGGGAGAACCAGAAAGGAACTTTTTTAGCAGTGATGCCGCTTAAATCACCCGCATAATAACCCGGACCCTTTTGCAGATCGGTACTGCCACCCAGCATCAACCAGCCTTTACCAATATTTCTTACAGGAATATTTTCATAATTACGAAGAGAGAACAATTGTTTTACCATCACAATACGATTGCCTTTAAGCAGATCATTTGTAATGGGAATATATTTGCTGGCTGCCTCAGAAGTACCGGAGCTTAATGCAAAGTATTTTATCTTACCAGGCCAGCACACATCCGGAATGCCATCAAGCGCCTTATGCCACCATTCATTATAAATTTTATTATAGTCGGAAGCAGGAACTAATTCCTGGAACTTTTTACCGGCGTGACGGCTTAATAATATTTCATCGAACTTATAAGTCTGACCAAATTCTGTAAATCTTGCTTTGCGTAATAATTTCTTCAAAACTTTTATCTGCTGCCGTTTGGGAGAGTTGGCAGGAAGATTTAAAGCCTTGGCAATCGTTTTGGGTAAATGAAATTCGATTAATGACATGCTGGGGTCTTAATTCAATTGGCTGTTTGCAAACGTACAATGAAATTAGGGAAAATATCACGTATTAGATCAAATGAAATATTTTGTTACCGGCTGTTGCCGCTATGAGCATCGCCGCTTGTGTCACACACTTCATAGTTCAAAAAGAAATTGAGCAGAATAGAACACAGACTACGCAGATTTTTATGATTAGGTATGATTAATCTGCGCACATCTTAATTATCATAATCAATCAGCGTCCCATCAAATCTAAAGTTTATACAATTCATCATTCAGCATTTTATTGAGCATTTGATGCGTACATAGTAATAAAATTTCTCTCAATAACCGCCAGACTCCTTCCTTTGTCAGGATTCAGACGGGTTTCTTTTCCATGTATTATATATTTGCTCCTGTTGCGGAAGATCCGTATCTACTTCTCTCAAAGGTTCACAGGCTGACCAGCTTTCGAACATTTCTTTAGGCAATTGCTGATAAAGTTTGGTGCCGTCTGTTTTCCATTGAATCATTTCATCACTTACTTCTTTTATCTTTTTGGCAGGATTACCAACGATCAAAATTCTGCGTTCAAACTTTTCATCTGCTTTAATAAAACTCAATGCACCAACAATACATTCATCTTCTAATACAACATTATCCATCACTATACTATTCATACCTATTAAACAATTTTTTCCAATTGTTGCGCCATGTATTACTGCTCCATGACCAATATGTGCTCCTTCTTTCAACAACACCGTTACACCCGGAAACATGTGTATGGTACAGTTTTCCTGAACATTACATCCATCTTCAACAATAATTTGCCCCCAGTCACCACGAATGGCGGCGCCGGGCCCTATATAACAATTTTTACCAATGATAACATTACCAGTAACAGCAGCTAATGGATGAATAAAAGATGTTTCGTGAATTACAGGCCTAAATCCTTTGAATTCGTAAATCATGTGCAAGCATTAATTATAAGCAGCACAAAGTAACTATAAAAAAATAACCCCCTGGCAACCACAGCCAAGGGGGTTTTTGTCATTCACTCTGGTAATTATCGGTTTACTGAAATCTTAGCCGTGCTTATTTCTTTTCCGTTTAAAACTTGTAATAAATACAAGCCAGGTGCAAGCTTGTCAGCATTATTAATAGAGATGCTGTTTAATCCCTGGTTTACTGTATTTGTTTGTTGTAATACCACTCTGCCACTTACATCCATTACCCTCAGACTGATTGTTCCTCTTTCTGCAACTGCAATCTTAGCAGTGGCATTTCCATTTGCCACCGGGTTAGGACTGATAATTACCGATTTAATACTTTTTAAATCTCTTCTTACACTGATTACTTTGCTGTATTCAAAATGGCCATCAATATCAACCATCTTAAGTCTGTAGTAAAATACATTTTCACTGCTTTGAGATAAATTATCTTCAAACTGGTAAGCAGAGCGACCAGAAAAACGGTTAGAAACTTTACTTCCAATTTTTGCAAAAGCTGAAGGATTAGTACTTCTTTCAATTTCATAATGATCAAAAGAAATTTCAAAATCCGTAGTCCAGTTAAGTGTAACCACATCATTATTTAAAGAAGCGCTGAATCCTGAAAGTTTAACGGGCAATGATGATTGCGAAGGAGTAGCATCAGATGCAAGATCAGTTAAACCCGAAATACTTTGTACTAAGGCAGCCTGTACGGTACCACTGGCTAAATTGGCTGTAGCCTGGTCAATAAAATATAAACCGTTACTGGTAGAAATATGCATTGAACCGTTTTGTGTGAAAGCCACACCATTTACAGAACCTGAGAAAGTATTATTACTGGCGTCAACTAAAGTCCATTTTTTAGTTAAGATAGTTGGAGTAATAGAAGAATTAAGAGTATAAATTCCTGTGCTACCGTTTGTAATGTTAGCCAGAATATACATGGTTCCATTTGCAGTAAAAGCAAGGTCGCCATTTTGGAAATCAGAAGCATTACCCCCGCTTACTGATAAAGTAGCATTACCGAATGTATTTACATTACTTATAGCACTTGCTCCATTTCCTAAAAATTTGGCTATATAAATATTGCTCGATCCATCTCCGGCTACAACCCAGCCATAACCACTGGCATCAAAACCAAGTCTTACAAAACCAAGACCAGTATTATTACCAGCCCCATTCATGTCAATTGTACCCACAGCAGTGTTGCTGGTACCATTAGGCTTAACAGAGTAAATATTTACAATACCATTATTACTGCTGGAGTTTGAATTTTCGATATAGTATAATGATCCGGAAGGATCAGAAGCAGTAGCTTTATTTTTGGCTAAGCCGGCGGTATTAACAGAGGGCGATTGTACATCAACCGGCCCTGCATTAACAGCCCCAGTAACTATGTTTACATTCCATGCTTTTATTGTACCGGTGCCGGAAGCAGAATATAAGTTGGGAACTAATGCAGTTACAGAAGTAGAAGTAGTTGCAGAAGATGTGCTCCGGCTTACTGTTACCGTTACTGTATAATTTCCTGAGCCAGGAAATGTAATAGTTTTTGTGTTAGTTGTACTATTACTGTTTTGAGGGTTTGATCCGGAAATTGTAGCTCCGGATGTTCCCGTTACAGCCCATGTATAGGTATAGCTGCCACTCCCGGCAAAGCTACCAGACCTGGTTGCTGTAAAACTAATTGAACTTCCTGATAGAATAGTTTGTGCAGAAGAAGGATTTAAAGATACACTCTGACTGAAAACATCAGCAGAGATAAGCATAAGTGAGAGCAAAATTGTAGTAGCCCTCAATTTGAGAGTAAAAAGTTTCATACCAAAGTGGTTTTAATGTTAAATAATCGGCTGCTGCCGTTAAGGGTTTAACAGAGAAATACAGGACTACGGTAATAAAATAGGATAGTTGTAAAATGGCCCAGGAAGGAGATTGGTGTTTTGGGGTTTGCGTTGTGTACTACAAACAGTACTTAAATATTAACAGTACTTAAATATTATATAACCAAAATAAAGACAACTGTAATTAAGGTATCAAAAGGATAATGAGAGTGTGTTTTAGGAAGGAAATTGGTGTCCTATAAGGTTTAGCAAAATTGATAACACAAGATTATGGCAAAATTTCGAGAGATGCAAGCCCGATGCGTATTTTTTTTATGTCTAACAAATAAGCAAGCAACTATAATCTATAACCAATACTAATAATATTTTGAAAACCAACCTATACTAACTGGATGTTTTGTGTTTAATTATGCCTGAGTTAAAACTTTTTTTAAAGTGATCCTGATTCAATCAGTTTTTTACCCGTGCGGAAGCAGGTACCTTTAAACATAGCAACCTGCTGGTCGTGCTGGTTGATGATGGTGATAACATAAACGCCGGTACTGCGGCCATTATGTATTTCCTCCGCTTCGGCAGTTAAAGTATCGCCGGGGTGAATGGCTTTGGCAAAAGTGATAGAGGTATCTAAAGCAACCGATAAATTATTGCGGTTATTGCAGGCAAAAGCAAAAGCACTGTCGGCTAATGAAAAAGGAATACCACCATGTACAATACCAAAACCATTTACCATTTCACTCCGTATGCTCATTTTAATTTTGCTGTAACCTTCTCTTATATCCAATACTTCTATATCCATCCATTTACTGAAGGCATCATTTTCAACCATATGGTTCACTACACTTTTAGCTAAAACATCGCTGGTATTCATTTTAATAAAATTATTGATTAATCAATTTTCAGATTGAGTCGTAAATATAAACTACTCTCCTTTAAATACCGGCAATCTTTTTTGTAAAAAAGCGTCCACCCCTTCCCGGTAATCGTATGATAAAGCCGCTTCCTGCTGAAACTTGTCTTCAAGTTCTAATTGTTGTTCGTAAGTATTGGTAAAGGAATAGTTGAGTGCATGTTTTGTTAATGCTAAACCCTTTGTTGGCATTTGTGCTAATTGTAAAACAAGTTTATTGGCATTATCATAAAACTCTTCATCTCGATAAACTTTATATATCATTCCCATTCTTTCAGCTTCATCAGCTCCTATCTTATCACCCAGCATGGCAATGGCACTTGCTTTTTGCCAGCCAATCAGTCTTGGTAAAAAATAAGTACCACCACTATCCGGAATCAACCCGATTTTTGAAAACGCCTGGATAAAAGAAGCAGATTGTGCAGCAATAACAATATCACAACACAAAGCAATGTTTGCTCCGGCACCGGCAGCTACACCATTCACTATTGCCACCACTGGTTTTGGCAGCTTTCTTATTTTATCAATAATGGGATTATAATGTTCGCTTAATATTTGTGTCATGGTGGGGGGATTGTTACTGGTGAGTTCAGCTAAATCCTGCCCGGCACTAAAGCCTTTGCCGGCACCGGTGATGTACACACAGCGTATATCTTTAACGGAAGCACATTCATCTAATTTGTTTTGCATAAGCAAAGCCATTTCCCGGTTAAAAGAGTTCAGCTTATCCGGACGGTTGAGTGTGATATATCCAATATTGTCTTTTATTTCAAATAAGATAGAAGGCATATTTTGATTTTTGAATTTTTACTTTTGAATTAATCTACATTTCAAAACTTTTTACTTTGGAATGGTTGCGTAAAAAATTATTAACAATATCATAATCTCTTTTAGGAGCACCGATACGGTAAGAATAAACCACATCATTATTTTCTTTTACCATTTTCATACAGCGGAAATCCACGTCGTGTGATGCAAAGAAATTTTCCATTTCAGTTATGAAAGCATCACTGGTATCGGTAGTTTTTATTTTATAGTCTTTTACTTTATGCAGGCGATTGATTAATCGTTGCACAGGTTCTAACACAAATAAAGCTACTACAACCATACTGCTTACCACAATGGCCAATGGATAATTATGATAACCTATTGCCATTCCTAATGCCGCAGTAATCCAGATTAATGCAGCTGTGGTTAATCCATTAACCGAAATTCCTTCTTTAAAAATTACACCGGCACCAATAAAACCAACACCAGTAACAATATTACTGGCAATCCGGTCGGGACTAACACTGTTGTCTTCCCTTGATAAAATGGTGTACAAACAGGAACCCACACAAATAAAAATCATTGTACGAAAACCTGCCGGTTTACTGCGAAATTCTCTTTCCAAACCAATAATGGCGCCAATAATAAAAGCTACACTTACCTGTGCCGCTTCCTGGAGATAGATGGTTACATTCATAAGACAAGCATTAAAAATATCCTTTGTTATTGGTCAGACCGGGACGGTCAGACCTTGTTTACAATCAAATTTAACCAATAATCTAATGGCATTTAAAATAGTCAAAAGGCTCTTTACAATCGTCACATTGATACAAAGCTTTGCAGGCAGTAGAGCCAAACTCACTGATGCGGTGTGTATGGTAAGAATTACAATGCGGACATTGCACGGTTTCATTGGGTGCAAACAAATTTTCATTGCACACTTGTTGTTTAGGGTTAGGTGGTGCAATGCCGTATTCTTTTAGTTTTCTTTTTCCTTCTTCACTCATCCAGTCTGTTGTCCATACGGGAGAGAGTACAGAAGTTACTTTTACATTTTTATATCCATGTGAAGTCAATACCATTTTAATGCCGGCAGCAATCATATCCATGGCAGGGCATCCTGTGTAAGTAGGGGTGATGATAACTTCGGGTTCATCGTTGTTCAGAATAACATCTCTTACAATACCAAGGTCGGTAATAGACAATACAGGAACTTCCGGGTCTTTTATTTCTTCCAGGTATGAATAAATGAGTTTCTTATCTGTAGAATGCGTTATCATAAATTACCACTCACTGTTAGGATAAGCCCGTTGCATATATTGAAGTTCAGTTAAGATAAACCCTAAATGTTCTGTATGTTTTCCTTCTTTACCACCACTATGCATAAATACTTTTTCGGGAACAGTTATTGTTGCTTCCTCAAAAATAGTTTTTACTTTTTCTAACCAGGGTTGTTTTAATGAATCAACGCTCACTCCCGTATTTTCTTTTACAACCGGCGATTCATACGTAGCGGGTATAAACATTTCCCCGGTATAACCCCATAATTCATTCACTGCATTCAACATTCTTTGATGACTTTCATCCGTTCCTTCCCCCAATCTTATCACCCATTCACCACTCCAGCGTAAATGATAACTTGTTTCTTTAATGGCTTTGGCAGCAATAGCAGCTAACTGTTCATCTTTACTATTTTGTAATTGCTGGTAAAGTAAATATTGATATTGACTGAAGAAGTATTGACGTAAAATTGTTTGTCCCCAATCACCATTGGGCTGTTCTGCTAATAATAAGTTTTTAAATTCTCTTTCTGTTCGTAAATAAGCTATTTTGTCTTCATCGGTATTGCCTATAAGTTTCGCAGCATATTGATAAAAATTTCTTGCCTGTCCAATTAAATCGAGCGATATGTTGGTAATGGCAATATCCTGTTCCAATATAGGGCCATGTCCGCACCATTCACTGTTTCTTTGCGACAGGATAAGTGTGGTATCAGCTAAATGAAGAGTATAATCAATCTTTGCGTTCATAATTCAAAAGTCATAATTCAAAAATCAAAAGAGATTACGTTTTGACTTTTGAATTTTTAATTAGCATTACATGTGATTTACCTCATCAGGTAAATTATAAAAAGTAGGATGACGATAAATTTTATCAACTGCCGGCTCATATAATTCACCAGCTTCTTCCGGGTTACTGGCACTGATGTATTTACTTTCCACCACCCAAATGCTTACGCCTTCCATTCTTCTTGTGTAAACATCCCTGGCATTTTCAATAGCCATTGGTGCATCGGCGGCATGTAAGCTTCCCACATGTTTATGGTCCAATCCTTGTTTGCTGCGAATAAACACTTCCCACAGAGGCCAATCATTTTTTGTTTGTGCTGAAACAATATTTCCTCCGCCTTTTTCTTCAGGAATATCTCCGTAATAGAACTTTTTTATATAATTACTCATTATTAATTTTTAATTATTAATTAATGATTATGCTGCTTGTTGATTTGATTTAGATTTTCTTTTCTCCGCATGTGCTGCCGCTGCTTCTCTTACCCATGTTCCTTTGTCCCAAGCATCTTTTCTTGCCTGCAGGCGTTGTTTATTGCAGGGGCCATTTCCTTTTACCACATTCCAAAATTCATCCCAATTGATTTCACCAAAATCATAATGCTTTCTTTCTTCGTTCCATTTTAATTTATCGTCGGGTAATGTCATACCCAAAACTTTTACCTGCTCGGTAATCATATCTATAAAGTTTTGCCTCAGTTCATCATTACTCTTTCGCTTTATCTTCCATTTCATGCCCTGGTCACTGTTGGTGCTTTCGCTGTCTTTTGGACCAAACATCATTAATGCGGGCCACCACCAGCGGTTGATAGCATCCTGGCACATTTCTCTTTGTTCTTTTGTTCCTTTAGATAAAACCAGTAATGACTCAAAACCCTGCCGTTGATGAAAGCTTTCTTCTTTACAAATACGCACCATGGCTCTTGCATAGGGACCATAAGAAGTTCTTGTCAGCATTACCTGGTTCATAATGGCGGCACCATCAACTAACCAGCCAATAGCACCAATATCGGCCC
This sequence comes from Sphingobacteriales bacterium, assembly GCA_016200915.1. GTDB lineage: Bacteria > Bacteroidota > Bacteroidia > Chitinophagales > Chitinophagaceae > AWTP1-9. The sequence goes on along the minus strand of JACQDV010000055.1, from coordinate 108,666 downwards.
ATGTTAAAGTTGGGTAGTTGAAGATGGAAGAATATTTTGCTTTGCCACTATGTAAATCATTAATCGTTTCTTCTCTTGATATGCCCAATGTTTCGCAGGCTGAATAGAGATATAAACCATGCCCGGCTTCATCCTGAACTTTAGCTAATAAAATGGCTTTACGTTTTAAGGATGGGGCACGACTAATCCAATTCCCTTCAGGTAACATACCTACAATTTCACTATGTGCATGCTGACTTATTTGCCGAATGTTTGTTTTTCGATACGCATCGGGCATCCAGTCTTTTGGCTCAATCTTTATTTCATTGTCAATTTTCTCCTGGAATATTTTTTCAAAATTCTGTACAGGCATAGTAAATCAAGATTAATACTGCAATTTAATTAAAACTAACGGCTGTTGGCTTAAATAAAGGTTGAGTTTTTACAAAAAAAAAGCGGACCTGTTTAGAAGTCCGCTTAATAGTTTATTAGAAAATGTGTTAAACCTTTACACTTCCCCAGTTCTCACCGGTTTTAATGCGATGGATTTGCATATCACTCACGCCAAATTTATTACCAATGAACTTAAGCGTTTTACCAGCTTTAAGCATGGATTTAATTTGTTTTACTTTGGCAACAGTGAGTTTGGCATTATTAGCTTCACCCGGATTTTCTTTCAACCACTTTCTTAGTTTCTTCACGGCAGGGCTGTTTTGCTGGTGAGCAATAGCTTCGGCCTGTGTAACCCATTTCAGGTTTTTATAATGATTATCTGTCTTTTTAAAATTAAGATGAATAATGATGGACTGACTTTTGCCTGGTTTAGGTAAAAAATGTTTGGCAACTATGCGATGAATAAGGGCATGATAATGCTCACCATTTTTACGGGTGCGCCAAATAGGATATCCTTCCTGCATACTGCATCTCAGAATTACTCCTTCGGCAATTTTGTCTTTATACTTAACTAATCTGCCGTGACTACTGATGGCATATTGTTCACCGTAAGCAGTTTTGTGTGCGGGTAATGTTACCCATTTTTCGCCGTTTAGATATTTCATAGCTGATTTTTTGCTTTTTAATTAATGATAAAGCGGCTACGGTAAGAAGGAAAAATAAGAACTAACGCACATCAAAATCAATTACCACTTTTTCTGTTTTTGGATGTGACTGGCAAGTTAAGATAAATCCTTCATTTATTTCTTCATCTTCCAATCCCCAATGAACATCCATATCTACTTCTCCTTCTAATAATTTTGCTTTGCAGGTACAGCACATACCGCCTTTACAGGCATAGGGCAGATCAGCTCCCTGTTTTAAAGCGGCATCTAAAATGGTGGTTTCGCTGTTGAGAGGTTGGTTAAAGGTAATACTTCTTCCGTCAAGTTTGATAATAATATTACAAGAAGCGGAAGGGGCTACCGTTGCCACAGGCTGGTTTTTGGTGGTTGGCTGCTTCTGACCCTGTGTGGTAAAGAGTTCAAAGTGAATTTTTTTCTTATCTGCTCCGCCAGCCTCTAAAAAATCTTTAATGCAAAAGATCATTTCTTCGGGGCCGCAGAGAAAGAATTCATCAACAGAATTATATTCAATTAGCTTAGACAGCTCCTGTAACTTATCATCTGTAATTCTCCCAAAGTTTATATCAGCATCGGTTCTTTCACGGCTAAGGATATGTACCAGGTTGAACCGCTGCATGTATTTATTCTTTAATGCTTCCAGTTCTTCAAAAAAAATAATGGAAGAGCGGCTGCGGTTACCATACACTAAAGTGAAGGTGCTTTTTGGTTCAACCTGCAACGTAGCTTTTACTAATGATAGTACCGGAGTGATACCACTACCGGCAGCAAAGGCAACATAATGCTTTTTATTTTGAGGATTGAGAGGGGTATAAAATTTTCCGGAAGGCTGCATTACATCCAGCACATCACCTGCTTTTAATTGTTCATTGGCAAAACCAGAGAACAACCCACCATCCACTTTTTTTATGGCAACTCTTAATTGTTTATCAAGGGGACTGCTGCAGATAGAATAGGAACGTCTTATTTCCTGATTGTTGATGATAGTTTTTAAAGTGAGGTTTTGCCCCTGCACAAACCGGAAAGCCTGGTTCAGTTCAGCAGGCACATCAAATAATACAGAAACGCAATCGTTCGTCTCACGTTGAATATCTTTTATCCGCAGTGAGTGAAAGTGAATGGACATATAATTATTTCTTCAAACCTTCCACCATTATAACAACCATGTTCTTTTCCAATTCATCTGCATCAATCTTTTGTGTGCTGCGGTGCCAGCTTTCAATACCGCTTACCGCATGTAACATAATGAGTACAGCGGTGGGGGCATCAATATCTTTTAGCTCTTTATTCTTTACTCCCTCATCAATAATTGCTGCCAAACGTTTACGATAGCCTTTACGCAATGACTGGAAATTGGTTAAATATGGTTCTTCTAAATGTTTCCATTCCCGATCGCTCACATACACTTCTTCGTAGTGATGGATCATTTCATGAATGTGGAAACGGAGTATCGTTTCTATTTTATCAATAACACTGATTTTACTGGTTTCAACTTTTTCGAGATGAGTAATAAAACGGTTGGCTACTGTAAAACAAATGTCCTGCAGGATTTCACTTTTTGATTTAATGTGATTATACAGACTGGCTGCTTCCACACCTACCTTTTCGGCAAGGTCACGCATGGAAGAAGCGGCATAACCTTTTTCACGAAAGAGTAAAGCTGCAGTAGAAACGATGGTATCCTTTTTAGTGAGGTTTTGTCCTGATTTAATCTTTGCCATACAGCAAATATATAATTAAACCTTTTTAATAAGCCTAATTTAAGTCAGATGGGGCTTGAATTCCCTTACCTTTGCGCCGTTTAAAATAATACAACGCTATGTCGCTTATTTCGGTTGGTACAATGGCCTTTGATGCTATCGAAACTCCATTTGGTAAAACAGATAAAATTGTAGGTGGTTCGGCTACTTATGTGGCGTATGCAGCCAGCAATTTTGTTACTCCTATACAGCAAATTTCTATTGTAGGGTATGATTTTCCTGAAGAGGAAATGCAGGACCTTAAAAACCGTGGTGTAATGCTGGATGGGGTGGAAATAGTTCCCAATAAAAAGTCATTCTTCTGGAGTGGTCGTTATCATATGGATATGAATGGCCGTGATACATTGGTAACTGATTTGAATGTATTGGCCGATTTTAATCCGAAAGTGCCGGATAGTTACCAGGAAGCTGAGTTCCTGATGCTGGGTAATCTTTCTCCCAATATCCAGATAAGTGTAATTGAGCAAATGAAGAAAAGACCCAAACTCATTGTAATGGATACAATGAATTTTTGGATGGATATTGCCATGCCTGATTTGGAAAAAGTATTGAAGATGGTGGATGTGTTGCTGGTGAATGATAGCGAAGCAAGACAATTGAGTGCACAATATTCATTAGTAAAAGCGGCTAAAGAAATTTTAAAGATGGGTCCTAAATACCTGATTGTAAAAAAAGGGGAACATGGCGCCCTGCTCTTTCACGGCAATGAAGTGTTTTATGCACCTGCACTGCCATTAGAAGATGTATTTGACCCAACCGGTGCCGGTGATACTTTTGCCGGAGGCTTTATGGGACATATTGCCAAAACAAAAGACATCAGTTTTAATAATATGAAAACGGCCATCATTGTTGGCTCAGCTATGGCCAGTTTTTGTGTAGAAAAATTTGGGCCTACCCGGTTAAAAGAAATTACCAAAGCTGATATTGATGAACGCATACAGCAGTTTGTACAATTGGTGAATTTTGAAATTGGGTTTGAATAGTAGATTGATCAGAAATTGTGCTGAAAAAACGTAAAGACGAACCCACTTCGTCCTTTTTTACTGTAATAGTTGTTTGATCAGTTCTTCGTATATCTTTTTCCGATACGATCTTTTGGTTTTGTTCATCCGGTCTATATATCTCCTGAATTGCTGCTGCGTGAGTTCAATATCGCCCAGGGTTATTTCCGTAAATTTCTTTTGCCAAACCGGATAAATATGAAGGTAGATAGCCGGAATCACTTCTTTATCAATAACTGCATTTTCAAGTTTTACATAAGGCTCCACATGGTAGCTGTACCAAAGTTCATTTAACGAATCTGTTTTAACAGGGAAATTTTTTATTTCAGATAAACTACTGTCCCTGTGCCGGATATAATATTTTGCCTCAGATGGGTAGTAATTGTAGTTTCTTACGGGTACATTAATAAAGCTGTCAACGACATAGTTAATTTTCATTGAATCTAACTTATGCATAATTGCTGCCTTAGTTAATTTAGTTTGATACAACTCACTAATACTAATGGTATATTCCGGTTTTTGCATTCTTCTAACCATAGAAGTGGCACAAAAAGCAAACAAACTTATAGCGGCTATTGGATAAATAGCCATTTCCCTGATACTACTGGCAGAAATTTTAATAGCAGGAATTATATACATCACTGGAAGAAAAAAAAGGACAACGAGGTCTGTGTAATCAACCACTCTGTTTAGAGGAATATGGAGTGAGGTATTGAGCAAGTTTATCAGAGGGGTTGATAAAAAAGATTTCCAGCCCATGAACAAAACAGCCGTGATAATATATACCAGTTTTTTATGCTTTGGAAATACTACAGAGAAGAAAAAGGGAAAAGCACATAACCCTGCTATGTCTGACAATTTACCCGTGAAGAAATTATGATACTGAGCTTTCAGCCAAAAATCATTGACCAGTAATAATAAAACGCAGGCAAGAAAAGCCGGATGCAGCAGTTGCAGTTTTGAATTTTTCATCATCAGCTCTATTTACAGCTAAGCTAAGGTTTCAGTTGTAAAACAAATCCTAATAAAAAACTTCGCATCGCAACAGGCGGAGTTTGTAAATATCTCTATGTAAAAACTAAAATCTTCTTGCCACAACAGTCGTGTTCTTAAATTTCTTTGTTTTTCCCTGCAGATTAAAAATTTCTGTGTAAACAATGTAAGCGCCTACCGGAACTTTTTGCAGTTTATCATTTAATCCATCCCAGCGGAAATAACCACTCGTAGTGCACAAAGCATTTTTCTGTAATACTCTTACTGGTCTTCCACTGGCATCAAAGATGGTGATGTTAGCTACATAACCTCTTTCGGGGAATTGATAGTTGATGGTTAAGAAATCATCAAAGCCATCATTATCGGGAGAGAATACTTCCGGTGTTAATTTAATTTCACCCTGCACCTGCTGATCAATACGGAACTGTGAGTTTTGATAGGTAGGTGTTCCATATCCTGCACTCGTAGCAGCAGAATGCCAGTTTTCTTTGGTTTGAGTTTTACCATTGTAATCAATTCGCTCTAATGATACACCTTCGGTATTAGCAATTAAAGCAAAATGCCATTTATCACTGTAAGCAAATTCATCTACAATTTTTCCATTTATATTATACAGTACAATATTGCTGGTATCATCATTATAACTTGCCATTGATGCTAACTCAATAAAATTGTCAGGGTTCTTTGCCAGGTAATTATTCTTCACCCAATCTTTACTTTGTGTTACCACAATATAGTCACCGGGGAAGAACAACAGTGTTTCTGTACTCAGCTGTTTTAAGTTATCAACTTGTGCTGATGAATTTCTATTACCCAAATAGAGTTGTTTAAAATCAAGAATCTTATTGCTACGATTATATAGTTCTACATAATCATAACCGCTGCTTTTTGGATTAAACAATATTTCATTCACTACCACATCCAAACTATCAGTAGCAGATGCTAAGCCAACTCTTGCACTATTTTTTACACCAATAGCATTACCACTACAATCTGTTGCGCCGCTTACAGTGATAGTATAAACTTTATTAGCCTGTAATGAACCACCCAAAGAAAGTATCAGCCTGTCGAATAATGGACCAACCGGTAATGCATTTGCCGGACTGCCAATACCATCACTCACACTGTAATTTGTTTTGATAGCAGCTTTGGTACTGTCCAATGGTTCATCAAATAATAAAACTAATGTAGAAGCATCGCTTGCATAAGCTCTTACTATTCCCGGTGCTGTTGCATCTGCGTTATTTCCATCGATAGAATTTTTTCTTCCTGGCGTTCCACCACTGGCATCACTGCTTTCTTTCCAGTTACTGCTGCCGGCACAGGGATTTTTAGTGTCAATCATTTCGAGTGTCCATCCGCCATCTGCTTTTATTGGATTTTGATACCAATTAACTGAATAGGCTACTGCATGTATTACCGTTCCGTCATTCGCAATTAATGAAAGTGTTTCACCAACATTATCTAAAGAGGGGAAATTAGTTACAGAAATTGTTTTACCAAAAGCTGATAATGCAGGTACGGCACTTCCGGTACAAACAATTACAAAACTATCAGGCAGTAAAACATAACCGGGCATTGCTCCGCTGATACCACTTGCATCACCAACTTTCCATCCCTGTAAGTTGATTGGAAAACCAGAAATATTTTTTAATTCAATCCATTCTGCATTGGGTAAACCAACCTGCGGGGTGGGATCGGCAATCAATTCATCAATTACCACATCATAACGTTGCGGAGTATAAAAACTAAATGTAGCAGTTCCATTGCTGATAGCATTACCTGCAATATCCTGCACACCATTTACCGTGAGTGTACAATTTACTCCATTGGGAATAGCGGCACCAAAAGTTAGATGAACTAATGAAGTGTTGGTAGCATCTCTAACCGCACTAACAGGATTAGCTAATCCATTAGTGGCAGAATAATTGGTTACTGATTGAGCAGTAGCAGCATCTACTGTTTCATTAAATAATACATCAACGGTTGTTGAAGATATTGCTGTTGCTGAAACAAGCGAAGGTGGTGTTACATCGGGTACATATGCACTAATGACAATATCATCAAAAAAATGTTTCTGAAAAAAGGAGGAAGTACTTTGCTTAATTAATATACCGAAGTAAGCAGAATTGGTATAAGTAGCATCCAATACAGAACCTTCACTGCTGTAACTGGTTCCGGTACCAGACATATCCCTGAGTAATGAAAAATTATTAGCCGCATCACGAATGACTTTAATCTTCATCACATTATTGCTGCTGGAACTTACTACTCCATTTGTACCATCAATAATCATAAAACTACCTGCTGCATCTTTTCGGTAAAGAGATATTTCATCATTGGTATTTCCTATCCTAACAAAATAACCGGTAGTGGAAGCCTGGGTTAAATCACTGGCAGATGCAGTTAAGAAAACATCTGTATAATTAGAACCAGAAGTAGCAAAAGTCAGCTGTACATAAAACTCCCATTGAGCAGTAGTAGCTAATATACTGGGTGTGCTGATATAAAAAGTTGAACTGGCAACCAGGTTATTACTTTGCAATTGTTGTGATGCATTCACAATCCAGTCGCCTGCTGCTGAAGTAGTCCATGTAGGATTAGCAGTGTAATCACCATCACTGAAATTTTCATTTAGCTGTGCTTCAGCCATTAAGCCTATACACAATAAAAAACATAAGCTTGTTAGTCGGGTTAACTGTCGTGTCATAAGCAACTAAAGATAATGAAATAATAATCACTCCTAACAGCGGTTAGTTATAAATTCATGAATTAATTGCTTTGTTATTTGGAGCAAATATTTTTTGTGGTTATCTTCGGGCCGCAAATGAAAATGAATAAACATACAAAACGCACAAATAAACATTCCTGAGGAAGGTTTGCAGCGTACTGTATGTAATCATATAAAAGCTTAAAGCCTTCCTGAAAAGGGAGGCTTAATTTTTTTACTCCGTCTAACGGTCCCCGTCTGACGGTAATATTATTAATCTTTAAAAAATGTCAGACGGGGACCGTCAGACATTTAAAACAAAAAAATGAAAGTTGCAGTAGTAGGTGCTACCGGTTTAGTGGGCACTAAAATGTTACAGGTATTAGCTGAAAGAAATTTCCCCGTTACAGAATTGTATCCCGTTGCTTCTGAAAAATCAGTAGGTAAGGAAGTTGAATTTAAGGGAAAGAAATATAAGGTAGTAAGTATGACGGATGCTATTGCACTTAAACCTAACGTAGCTATCTTTTCTGCCGGTGGTGGTACTTCATTGGAATGGGCGCCAAAGTTTGCAGAAGCTGGTGTAACCGTTATTGATAATTCATCAGCCTGGCGTATGGATCCTACAAAAAAATTAGTAGTGCCTGAAGTAAATGCTGAGGTATTAACTGCAGCAGATAAAATTATTGCGAACCCTAACTGCTCAACTATTCAAATGGTGGTGGCATTAGAACCATTGCATAAGAAATATCAAATTAAAAGAATTGTAGTATCAACTTATCAAAGTGTAACGGGTACGGGTAAAAAAGCAGTTGACCAGTTGATGGGTGAACGTAGCAAAGCATTAGCAGGAAGCAATGAAGATTATCCAATGGCGTATAAATATCCAATTGATCTGAATGTTATTCCGCAGATTGATGTGTTTTTAGATAACGGTTATACCAAAGAAGAAATGAAGATGGTGAAAGAAACCTGTAAAATTATGGGTGATGATTCTATTCGTGTAACAGCTACAACTGTGCGTATTCCTGTAGTGGGCGGACATAGTGAAAGTGTGAATGTAGAGTTTGCCAGTGATTTTGATCTGGAAGAAGTAAAATCATTATTAAGCAAAGCTCCCGGTGTAGTTGTAGTAGATGATCCTGCATCTCAGCAATACCCCATGCCAATGGATGCACATGAAAAAGATGAAGTGTTTGTGGGAAGATTAAGAAGAGATGAAACACAACCCAATACATTAAATATGTGGATTGTGAGCGACAACTTACGTAAAGGTGCCGCAACAAACGCAGTTCAGATAGCAGAATATTTAGCTGGTAAAGGAATGTTGTAAGATAATCTGCAAGTAAGTAAATAAGAAAAAGCCCGAAAGAGATAAAAGAGGTGACACCTTTTTAAAAAGGTGTCACCTCTTTGCATAAGTTCTTTGGGACTTTTTATTTAATGAAACTATTCAGCCACGGCATGATTAAGGAAATCAATAAAAGGCTTCATAGCCTCGTATGTTTTTAATACTTCTTTCACTAATGTTTTTGATTGCAGTTCAGCATCGCTAAACGAACGGCGAACGACAAAGCTCTTCATCTTTAAAAATTCAATGGCAGGGTTACTGTCATCATACCCTTTTGGCGGACGGGATAATATTTCAATACCATCTACTCCCCTGACAAAATATTTCTTGAAAGTTTTATTGTTGATGATCTTCTTCCATTCATCAAAATTGTAATCGATCTCCTGTCTTATTTTATTCAACGCAGGTGGCTGCGGCATATAATAACCACCGGCTACAAAAGCTTGTCCCGGTTCACAATGAAAATAAAACCCTGCACCATCAGCTTTTTTCCCGCCACGGTTCATCCAGGCACCCATATTGGTTTTGTAAGGCGATTTATCTTTTGAAAAACGAACGTCACGATAAATACGGAACAAACAATTCTTTGCTTCTAATTGAGCAACTTCTTTATCAGTCTTATCAAAGCCTTTTAAAATTTGTCCAACAACTTCTTCTATATTTTCTTTAGCAGCCGTGTAACTGTTTTTGTTTTTGTCGAACCAGGGCCTGTTGTTATTCTTTTTTAAATCTTTCAAAAATTTTAAAGTGCCTGCCTGTATCATGTTTATTTTATTTAAGCATGAAATTAAATAGAAAATAAAATAGTTTCGTGTTAATCAGTAAAATCCAACAAATCCTGGTTCAGACATTTACCAATCCCCAGTTTTCACCGCTGCGGATGCGGTATAAAGTCATCTCACTTACCTTATACTTATGAGCAAGTTGTTTATAAGTGATAATTCGTTTGGGATCGTTAATTATTTTCTTGATAGTTTTTACCTGTGTTGGTGTAAGTTTTAAACCTTTTGAGGTAGAGGCTTTAATACGCTGTTGTTTTTTATAAGCAATTTTTTCAGGACTGTTTTGCTGGTGTGCTGCCATCTCTTCCAGGGTAGCCCATTGTAAGTTCCTGATGTTATTATCTAATTTTTTATGATTGAGATGAATAACATATTTGTGTTTGGATGATTTTTTATTGCAGAATAATTTAGCCACTTCACGATGAATGTAAATAGTTCCTTTATTACCCGGCCGGTGAAGGTTAAGTGTACGATAACCGGTAGTGAGTGATCCGTTTAAAAGTTTTCCATCTTCTAAAACATCTTTATCATAGCTGACTGTGCGGCCATGATTGGATACTGCATATTTTTTTCGAAGTTGCTTCCACCCGGGAAACTGTAAAGGCTTCCATATTTCTCCGGGTTTTTTTTTGATCATGGGAATGAGTTATTTGCGGTGCTTATAAAGTTATACTAAATAATTTTCAATAGCAATAAAAGATAAAGCTCACCCGATCATTGAAATAAACTCATCCTCTGTAATGATCTTAACGGTATTGATCTTTTTTGCTTTTTCAAGTTTTGAACCTGCATCTTCACCTACAATCAAATAATTCAACTTGCTGCTTACACCACTTAAAATTTTGCCGCCATTTTTTTCTACCATTTCTTCGGCGTCACTTCTTTTCAATTTGGCTAATGTGCCGGTAAATAAAAAGGTTTGACCTGATAAGTTGCCACCTGTTGATAATTCTTTCTTATCATTCTTCAGCTTTACACCTAATGCTTCTAATTTTTCCAGCATGTGAATGTTTTCCTTATTGCTGAAAAATTCATAAATACTACCCGCAACCTTTGGTCCTACATCTTCTAAATTCTGTAATTGTTCTAATGAAATTTTTTTAAAATCTAATAAGTGTTCAACAGCATGAGCTAATGTTTTACCGGTTGTTTCTCCAATATATCTTATGCCTAATGCATAGATCAAACGGTGCAGCGGCTGTTGTTTTGAATTTTCAATTGCTTGTTGCAGGTTGTTGATTGATTTTTCACCAAAACCCTCCAATCCTCTTATCTTATCATAAGGCAATTGATAAATGCCGGGAACATCTTTTAAAAATTCCAGGTCATAAAACTTTCTAACAATCGCATCGCCAAACCCACGTATATCCATGGCATCTTTACTGGTAAAGTGAATAATACGTTCCACTACCTGTGCTTCACATTTCAATGAATTATTACAACGCCAAACGGCTTCACCTTCGGGTTTTTCTAATTTGTAACCACACACCGGGCATTTATCCGGGAACTTAATTTTCTTTTCACTTCCTGTTCTTACATCGGCTAATGATTTAACGATGTATGGAATAACATCACCGGCTCTTTCTACCAATACGGTATCTCCCAGGCGTATATCTTTTTCTTCAATAAAATCTGCATTATGCAAAGAGATGCTGCCAACTGTTACACCACCAATAGGAACAGGATCAATTTTAGCAACAGGAGTAACAGCACCGGTTCTTCCCACCTGGTATTCCACTGCACGAAGTTTACTGGTTGCCTGTCTTGCTTTAAACTTAAATGCAATTGCCCAGCGGGGATGATGCGATGTCATTCCCATTTTATCCTGCAATGCCAGATCATTTACTTTAATTACCATGCCATCCACTTCGTATGGAAGATTGTCTCTTTCTTCTTCAAACGAATGACAATATTTAATAACTGCATCAATTCCTTTCAACACTTTCTTTTCTTTATCAGGACTTCGAAAACCTAATTGCCATAACATCTCCAGCATACCGCTGTGTGTAGAAAGCAAGTTTGTTGTTTGTGGTTTGTTGTTTGTGGTTATATAGCTGACATGATATAGAAATGCTTCTAAATTTCTTTTCGCTACTTCTTTAGGGTCTTTAATACGTAATGTTCCTGCTGCGGAATTACGTGGATTGGCAAGCGGTGGTAGATTTTGTTCAGCTAATAAATCATTATACTTTTTAAAATTTTGTTTAGTCATCAGCACTTCACCACGAATTTCAATTTGCTGTATGCCAAACTCAGAAAATTTTGCTGATAAAGGAACAGAACGGATTTGTTTGATGTTGGTTGTTATCTCATCACCCTCCACACCATCGCCCCTTGTAGCACCACGGGTTAATAAATCATTTTCATAAATGAGTGAAATACTGGCGCCATCAAATTTTGGTTCTACACAATATTCAACTTTATCTAAACCGGTTAACTCTCTTGCTTTGCGGTCCCAGTCAAGTAAATCATCAGCATTATACGAGTTCTCGAGTGATAACATAGGAACAAGATGCTGAACAGTTGGAAAATCTTTCGTTAATCCTTTCGCTACCCGTTGTGTAGGTGAATCACTGGTAATTAAAGTTGGATCCGCTGCCTCAATCTTTTCCAGCATTTTGTACAACTGGTCATATTCATAATCAGAAATTAGCGGATCATTTAAAATATAATAACGGTATTCATGAAAACGGAGTGCTTCCCGCAATTCATTTAAATGTTTTGCTTCGTAGGCGCTGTCTTTTATATGCGACAATAATCGTTCAGTTGATTTTTGCAGTTGGTTGCTTTGTTCCTTGTTGTACATATATGAAAATTGCGGAAAGTAAAGTTATAGATAGATGAGTTGCTGAAAAAAGAAATATCCACCCTAATTTTACCAACCATCAGAAACAACTGCTGTATGAAATCATTATTAAAATTCTGTCAACTGTCAACTGTCATCTGCCAACTTTTTTCTTGCCTCTTGCTTTTCTCCTGTTCATCAAAAAAACAAGCTGATACTATCCTTCATCATGGAGTAGTATATACTGTTGATGATAAATTTTCAGTGGCTGAAGCAATTGCTGTAAAGGATGGAAAAATATTAGCAGTGGGAACCAATGATGATATTTTAAAACAATATGAAGCCAAAGAAGTAATTGACTTGGATGGTAAAACAGTTTTCCCTGGTTTTATTGATGCGCATGCACATTTCTGGGGCTATGGTATGGGATTGCAGGAATGTAATTTGGTAGGAACAAATAGCTGGGAAGAAATAACAGATAAACTAAAAAAGTTTAGTGAAGAAAATAAAGAAGGATGGTTGGTAGGCAGGGGCTGGGATCAAAATGACTGGACGGTTAAACAATTTCCCGGCAAAGAAAAATTAGATGAATTATTTCCTGACAGACCGGTGTTGTTGACAAGAGTAGATGGACATGCTGCGATTGCCAATCAAAAAGCATTGGATATATCAGGAGTAGAAGCGGGTGATAAATTGACCGGAGGAGAAGTAGAAGTTAAAGGTGGAAAACTTACCGGCATTTTAATAGATAATGCTACCAGCTTAGTTGAAAACAATATACCGGCGCCAACAGCTAAATACATTAAGGAGGCTTTAATAGATGCACAACAAAATTGCTTAGCCGTTGGTTTAACCACCATTGATGATTGCGGATTGAATTATGATGCAGTAGAGTTTATTGATAGTCTGCAAAAAAGAGGCGACTTAAAAATGCGGTTATATGTAATGCTGAGTGATGCTGCTAAAAACTATGAGTACATTTTTAAGAAAGGAAAAATAAAAACTGACCGTCTGAATGTTTCCTCTTTTAAAGTATATGCGGATGGCGCATTGGGTTCAAGGGGAGCTTGTTTATTACAACCATATTCAGATAAACCGGGACATTATGGTTTTCTGTTAAGCAGACCCGAACATTTTGATAGTGTAGCTAAAGTTATTTACGAACATAATTTTCAAATGTGTACACATGCTATTGGTGATTCCGGTAACAGAACAATCCTTAACATTTATGCTAAATATTTAAAAGGTAAGAACGACAGGCGATGGAGAATTGAACATGCACAAGTAATTAATCAAAATGATTTTAAATTATTTGGTGAGAATAATGTGTTACCATCTGTACAACCAACACATGCCACCAGTGATATGTACTGGGCGGCAGACAGGCTTGGTAAAGAAAGGGTGAAAGGGGCATATGCGTACAAACAATTACTTCAGCAGAATAATATACTTCCATTAGGCACTGATTTTCCCGTTGAAGACATCAACCCGTTAAATACATTTTATGCTGCCGTAGCAAGAAAAGACAAAAAAAGATTCCCTGAAGATGGTTACCAGTTTGAAAATGCTTTGAGCAGGGAAGAAGCAATAAAAGGAATGACCATTTGGGCTGCTTATAGCAACTTTGAAGAAAAACAAAAAGGAAGCATTGAGGTGGGTAAACTGGCCGATTTTGTGATACTAGATAAGGACCTCCTCAAATGTGCTGAAAACGAAATTTTACAGGCTAAAGTCCTTTTCACATACGTTAATGGGCAAAAATTGTATTCATTTAGATAAAAAAATATCATAAAACAAACACCTGTTAACCGATTTTATTGCTATTATTACCCGCTGATTTTTGTAGAGTATTCGATTGTTGTTAAGCTGAAACATTGATTTTATTCAAAAAACTTGTTCATTAACATGGTCTGAATTCAACTGCAAGTAATTTTATGTACCAAAACTGCTGCGATTATGACTAAGGTTTTAAGATTGTTTGTACTCTTATGTATTGCTTCTATTTCGGCTAATGCCCAATTACTAAGTTGGACTCCCTCTTTTCCTGTTGATAACAGTACATTAGTAATAACATTAGATGCTACCAAAGGCAATGCTGCATTAAAAGATTACGCTAATACCAGTGATATATATATGCACCTGGGGGTAACCACTAATTTAAGTTCCCCTGCATCACAATGGAAATATGTTGTTACAACCTGGGCAACTACCAACCCAACTTACCAGGCAACATATTTAGGCAATAATAAATGGCAATACACCATCAATAATATCCGGGCTTTTTTTGGCGTACCCATAAGTGAAACGATTAAAACAGTTAACGTTATTTTCCGGAATGGAGCCGGTACAAAACAACAAGGCAACAGCGATGGAAGTGATATGTATATTCCTGTGTATACTTCCGGGCAATTAGCTGTAAGGATTGATACTCCTCTAAGAGATTCCCGGTTTGTACCACAACCCGAAACGATAACAAAAGTTATTGGCAATAACATTTTTGTAAAAGCTGTAGCATCACAGTCTGCTGACCTTAATTTAAAATTTAATGGCACTTCTTTTCAAACGGCCACCGGTGCGACTGCTATTTCGGGAACAAGTGGTAATATTATAGCATCGGGTAATCAACAAATCATAGCAGAAGCAACAGTAGGGGCAAATACTGTAAGAGATACAATCAATTTCTTTGTTGCACCACCAGCTAATCAGGCACCGTTACCTGCGAATGTTAAAGATGGTATCAATTATATAACCAGCGATTCAGTTGTGCTGGTGTTATTTGCTCCCGGTAAATCAAGAGTTTCGGTTATCGGAGATTTTAATAATTGGACAGAGCAGAGCAATTATCAAATGAATATTGATACAAATGGACGAAGATATTGGTTGGGTATTGGTAAATTAACTTCCGGACAGGAATACGGTTTTCAATATTATGTAAATGGTACTTTAAAAATTGCTGATCCATATTGTGAAAAGATTTTAGACCCTAATAATGATCAGTACATTTCTTCAGCTACTTATCCTAATCCAACAACTTATCCAACCGGTAAAACTTCAGGTATTGTTGGTGTATTGAAAACCGGCGCTACTGCTTATAACTGGACAGCATCCGGTTATTCAAGACCTGATAAAAAGAACCTGGTTATTTATGAATTACTGGTGAGAGATTTTGTTGCTGCACAGAATTATCAAACATTAACTGATACATTAAATTATTTACAAAATCTTGGTGTAAATGCTATTGAGCTAATGCCATTTAATGAGTTTGAAGGCAATAACAGCTGGGGTTACAATCCAGACTACTTTTTTGCGTTGGATAAAGCTTATGGTACAAAAGATAAGTTGAAACTATTTGTTGATGAATGTCACAAAAGAGGTATTGCTGTGATTATGGATGCAGTATTTAATCATGCAACTGGCCTTAGTCCGCTTGCTCAATTGTACTGGGATGCTGCCAATAACAGGCCTGCTGCTAATAACCCGTGGTTGAATATAACTGCAACACATCCATACAGTGTTTTTAATGACTTCAATCATGAATCAGATATAACAAAATATCATGTGTCAAGATTTATCCGCTACTGGCTTACAGAATATAAATTAGATGGATTCAGATGGGATCTCTCAAAAGGCTTCACTCAAAAAGTTTCAGCCGATGTTGGTACATGGAATGCGTATGATGCTACAAGGATAAATATCTGGCAGCGTTATTACGATTCTATTCAGTCTGTATCACCAGGCGCCTATTGTATATTGGAACATTTAGGTAATGATGATGAAGAAGCAGAGTTAGCCAGAAGGGGAATGATGTTATGGGGTAAAATGACCGATCAGTATAATCAGAATACTATGGGATATACCAGTAATATTGACATTAGCCGGGCTTACTGGACAAACCGTTCATTTTGGAATGATGGAACACTTAATGACAAACCCAATCTCGTTGTGTATGCTGAAAGTCAGGATGAAGAAAGAACCATGTATAAGAATGTAACTTTTGGTAATAGCTCTGGAGGTTACAATGTAAAAGACACAGCTACTGCGTTACAGAGAGAAGAAGCAAAAGCGGCCATTTTATTAATGGTGCCCGGCCCTAAAATGATTTGGCAGTTTGAAGAAATAGGATATGATAAATCAATTTTTATGTGCGAAAACGGTACGGTGCCAACTCCTTATGGAACGGATAATTGCAAGGTAAATCCAAAGCCGGCCGGGTGGGGTTATTTCAACTTTGCAAATGCCAATGCCAGAAAAAAATTGTATAATGTATATGGAGCTCTCAACAGGTTGAGAACTCAGTTCCCCGGAGTTTTTAATTCAAGAACCATTGCAACTGGTACCAGCTTTGGTAGTTTGTACAAAACTATTGTTCTTGATTCATCAAGTTTAAAGGTAGTCGTTGTAGCTAATTTTGACGTTGTGCAGCAATCAGTCAGTGTTACTTTCCCGCAGACAGGTACCTGGTACAGTTATTTAACCGGAAGTACATTGAATGTTGCAGGAGCAACACAAAACATAACACTTCAACCCGGCGAATACTATGTTTATTTAAATAAGGTAGTAGCAGGAGGAATTGTAACCGCCGTTAAAGATGTAATACTTTCCAATAAAGATTTTAAAATAACAGTATATCCCAATCCGGTGCAACGACATTCAACTGTTGATTACGAACTACCAGAAAGTGGCAAAGTAACTATCAGTGTTAGAAACATAACCGGACAAAATTTAGGTGTAGTAAATAAAGGATTTCAGTTAAAGGGTATGCAGCGATTTATTCTTAACAGCAGCAACTTTGGTTCATCAATGTTGTCACCAGGCAGTTACTTGCTTGAGGTAAGAGTAAATAATAAAGTGAGAATAGAAAAATTTGTAGTGCAGCAATAATACGGTATAAAAGGTCATTAAAAGATGATCTAAATCATACCATAGAAACCTGTAAATCATTTGTATAAACTAACCCCTTTAGTTCCTTTGAAAAATTAAATAGAAATATTTGATACGATCAAAAAAAGACCAAAAAGAGCAAAAAAGTGTAAGTTTTTGATCAATAAATTAATAAATCCGCTAAATTAGCGGCTCTTATAACCAAAAACGTAAACTGCTGAATATGACTTTCAAACGTTTTTTGCAAACGGTTGCGCAACCGTTGCTTGTAATGCTCCTGTTTGCTAATACAATATTTGCACAGGACAAAGTAGTTACTGGTAAAGTAACAGATTCAAAAGATGGTACTCCTGTAATAGGGGCCAGTATCGTTCCCAAAGGAAGTAAAACAGGTACAACAACCGGCACAGATGGAACATTTAGAATTAAAATGCCATCGGGTGTTACTACTATTGTTATTACTTCTGTAGGATTTGCCTCTCAGCAAATAGATGTAGCTAACACCACTGCTGTTACAGTTTCATTGGTTGCTACATCTGGTAATCTTAATGAAGTAGTAGTGGTTGGTTATGGTACTGCCAAAAAGAAAGATCTTACCGGATCTGTTGTGGCAATATCATCCAAAGACTTTGTAAAGGGTATCATTACTACGCCGGAGCAATTAATATCGGGTAAGGTTGCCGGTGTTCAAATTACTTCTAACGGCGGCGCCCCTGGTTCAGGAAGCACTATTCGTATTCGTGGTGGTGCATCTTTGAATGCCAGTAATGATCCATTAATAGTGATTGATGGAGTTCCGCTTGATAACGGCGGTATTTCAGGAGCGGCTAATGCTCTTTCATTAATTAACCCCAATGATATTGAATCATTCAATATCTTAAAAGACGCATCTGCTGCCGCTATTTATGGTTCCAGGGCATCAAATGGTGTTATTATCATCACCACTAAAAAAGGAAAAAGGGGTAAACCTGTTTTTAATTTTAGCACACAGGTTTCGTTATCTCAATTGCCCAAAACGCTGAATATATTAACAGCTGCGCAAGTAACCGCATATGTTCAGGCGAATGGTGACGCAACTCAGAAAAGCTACCTTGGAGGAGCAAATACAGATTGGCAAAGTCTTATCTACCGGGAGGCCTTATCGCAGGATAACAACCTAAGTGTATCCGGATCATTGAAAAAAATGCCTTATCGTTTATCTGCAGGGTTTCTTAACCAGGATGGTATTTTAAAAACAGGAAATGTCAAGCGTTATTCAGCTGGCATTAATGTTAGCCCAAGATTATTTACTGAACATTTAAAAATTGATATCAATCTAAAGGGCTCAATGAGTCAGAATAAGTTTGCCAACGAAGGTGCAATTGGATCTGCGGTAAGCTTTGATCCTACTCAGCCGGTTTATTCAAAAAGCCCAAGATTTGGCGGTTTCTATGAAGTGCTGGATCCCACATCGGTTTCCGGTTTAAAACAATTGGCACCAAGAAATCCTTTGGGATTGTTAGAAGAAAGGAATGATAAAAGTACAGTTTATCGCACTATAGGTAATGTTCAGTTCGATTATAAATTACATTTTCTACCAGATTTGAGGGCTAATCTAAACCTTGGATTTGATATGTCAAAAGGAGAAGGAACAATAGTTGTTCCAGATAGTGCAGCTTCAAATTATAACAGGTATAAAGATCCAAATGGCGTATTTCATGGTGGTCAGAACAATAGATACAAGCAAAGCAAACAAAACCTCCTGGCTGAGTTTTATCTTAATTATGTAAAAGATATTAAGGATATAAACAGTCGAATTGATTTGATGGCAGGATATTCCTATCAAGACTTTTTTACAAGAGATAGGACAAACGATGCTTCTAAAAACTGGGGTTACCCAGATGTAACAAAAGATGGTACTATCATACCTACTTCCAAAAAAGATTTTCCTTTTGCAGATTTTGAGAATGCGTTAATCTCTTATTATGGCAGACTTAATTATGGAGTGAAAAATCGATACTTGCTGACTGTTACAGTTCGTAGGGATGGTTCTTCAAGATTCAGTAAGGACAATCGTTGGGGTACTTTCCCATCTGTTGCAATGTCATGGAAAATCAAAGATGAATCTTTTCTCAGAAACTCAAAGTTTGTGTCTGATTTGAGAATTCGTGGTGGCTGGGGGAAAACCGGGCAGCAAGATGGTATTGGCTTATATGACTATGTCTCCTACTATAATATAAGTAATTTGGCTGCACAGTATCAATTAGGTTCAACATATTATCAACTATACAGACCAGGTGGATATTACCCTAACAGAACCTGGGAGCAAACAGAAACACTTAATGGAGCATTAGACTTTGGCTTTTTTAATAACCGAATTAATGGTTCAATTGAGGTTTATAAAAAATACACAAGTCAACTTCTGAACGAAATCGTTCAACCTGCCGGAACTAACTTTTCTAATAAAATTGTTGCCAATATTGGTAGCATGGAAAATAGAGGAGTAGAGTTTACAATTAATACCGAACCCATTCGTAAAAAGGATCTAAGCTGGGACTTAAATTTCAATTTTACATATAATGAAAATAAAATTACCAAGTTAACCATTAATCCCGATCCCAATTATGCGGGAGCTCCAACCGGAGGAATTTCCGGTGGTGTTGGTAATAACATTCAAATTCAGTCTGTGGGTTACACCCGTTCTGCGTTTTATGTTTATCGCCAGGTATATGATAAAAATAATAAACCAGTTGAAGGTGCTTTTGTTGATATCAATGGTGATGGAATAATCAATAACAAAGATTTGTATCATTACATGGGACCCGATCCAAGGGTGTTAATGGGAATGAGCAGTTCAGTAAGCTTTAAAAAATTCAGTGCAGGATTTGTGATGAGAGCAAGCCTGGATAATTATGTTTATAATAACGTAGCTTCCAGTTCAGGTGTTTCGAGGAATGTTATAAACCCCCTGGGATATCTTGGTAATGGATCTGCTGATTTTCTGAACACTGGTTTTAGTGGTGCGGGTGACAAATTTGTCTTCTCCGATTACTTTATTCAGAATGGTTCATTCCTCAGAATGGATAATATTAATATAGGATACAATGTAGGTAAGGTGTTTAACAATAAAGCCAATCTTCGTATTGGAGCAAACGTTCAGAACGTCTTTGTTGTTACAAAATATAAAGGACTTGACCCTGAAATTCCAAATGGTATTGATAATAACTTTTATCCAAGACCAAGGGTGTTTGTGTTAACTGCCAACATTGACTTTTAATTAATAAAGCCATTATAAAACTATTATATGAAACGTATTATGAATTCAAGTTTAGTTATCACCGCATTTTTAGTGCTGATAACATCCTGCTCAAAAAAGCTGGATTTGCTTCCCAAAAATGATGTAACGTCTGAGGTTGTTTACAGCACTCCGGCCGGTTATAAGCAGGCTTTCGCCAAGCTGTATGGTGCTTTTGCCTTAACTGGTAATAGCGGACCGGCAGGTAATGGTGATGTGCAGGGTATTGATGAAGGGTTTAGTGATTTCCTTCGTTTGTTCTGGAAAGCCCAGGAGTTGAGTACTGATGAAGCAGTAATTGCATGGGGCGATGCAGGTATCCAGGATTTTCATAACATGAACTGGTCTTCCAGCAATCCATTTTTACAAGGACTTTATTACCGTATATTTTATCAAATTACTTTAAGTAACGATTTCATCAGGCAATCTGCTGATGATAAAGTAGCATCACGGGGTATTACTGGCGCCGATGCAGATGCTATCAAAGGGTATAGAAATGAGGCGAAGTTTTTAAGAGCATATCAATATTGGGTAGCTATGGATTTATTTGCTAACCCACCATTTGTAACTGAAAATGATGCATTGGGTGCCGCATTACCAAAGCAAATAAAAAGAGCAGATCTTTTTGCTTATGTTGAAACTGAATTAAAAGCACTGGAGTCAGTTTTACCTGCAACAAACGAATATGGCAGAGCAAATAAATATGCAGTTAAAGCCTTGCTTGCCCGCCTCTATCTCAATGCCGGCGTTTATACTGGTACTAACAGGTATGCAGACGCTTTAACATATGCTAAAGATGTAATTACTAATGGTGGTTACAATTTGTGGGGTGATTATACGCAGCTAATGCTGGCGGATAATAACACTTACGCAGGTGCTACTGGTTCAGAATTTATTTTTACAATTAACTATGATGGATTAAAAACACAGGGCTATGGTGGTACTACTTTCCTGACACATGCTTCAGTAGGCGGATCAATGAGTGCCGCAGCTTATGGATTAGGTGGAGGATGGGGAGGTACACGTGGTACTAAAGCATTAGTGGATTTATTTCCTGACGCCAACGGTACAGGAGATAAAAGAGCCCAATTCTATACTCCTGGTCAAAATAAGGATATAGCTGATCAAACAAAATTCACAGAAGGTTATGCAGTAACAAAATATAGAAATGTAAAAAAAGACGGGTCTAACGGACAAAGCCTGGATTTCTCTGATATTGACTTTCCTGTTTTCCGTTTGGCAGAAATGTATCTCATATATGCTGAAGCTAATTTGAATAGCGGTGGCGGTGATGCCACGGTAGCATTGGGATATATTAATGCGTTAAGAACAAGAGCCGGAGCAAGCACCATTAACTCTGCACAATTCACTAAAGATTTTATTCTTGCTGAAAGAGGCAGGGAATTATATTGGGAAGGTTTTAGAAGAACAGATCTTGTGCGTTACAAAAGATTTGTTGAATCATCATACGTTTGGCCATGGAAAGGTGGTGTTATTGGTGGCAGAGGTGTGGAATCATTCAGAACTATCTATCCTATTCCGGCATCAGATGTATCTGCTAATACTAATCTTGTTCAAAATACAGGTTATTAATCTTCAAACTACAACAAAATAAAACTCATTATATGAAAACAGGTTTTATAAAACTTTTCTTCATCACCCTGGCTCCATTGGTGCTTTGGTCATGTAAAAAAGATGAAAACAAAGTTTACCTGGAGAGCGGCGCATCGCCTGCATTAACGCTATCTTCCAGCACTGTTACTATGGCAAAAGCAACGGGATCATCCAATGCATTAAAAGCGGCATGGAGTGCTGCTCAATTCGGATACCCTTCTGCAGTAGGCTATACGCTTCAGGTTGACAAAACAGGTGGAAACTTTGCCAGTCCATATGAAGTATCTATTGGTACAGACAGGGCAAAAGAGTTTACTCAACTGGAACTTAATACTGCCTTTCTGGGAACTGGTAATACCGCAGATCAACCCGGTGGTGTAATAATGCGGGTGAAAGCAGTTTTAACCGGTACAAGTGTTGCTGCTGTTTATTCAAATACAGTTTCTGTAACAGGAACGCCATATTCATTGGAGCCACCATCATTATACATACCGGGTGGCTACCAGGGATGGGACCCTGCATCGGCTACCCGTATATGGGCCTATTCTCAAACAGCACCCAAAAAATATGATGGTTATATAACCTTAACTGATCCTTCTCAACTGGAATTTAAAATTACCCCTAAAGGAAACTGGGATACGGATTATGGTGATGGCGGCGGTGGTAACTTACAGGTTAAAGGTCCTAATTTTAAAGTTGCATCTGTAGGTACATACAGGATCCAGGTTGACCAAACTACATTACCCGGAACATATATAATTACTCCTCTTACCGCAGGATGGTCAATAATTGGCGCTGCTGTAGGTGGCTGGAATGTAGGGAATGATGTTGATATGGTTTATGATCAAGGTACAAAAGTCTGGTCAAAAACACTTACTATGGCAGATGATGAATTTAAGTTTCGTTCTAACCATGACTGGCCTGTAAACTTTGGTGATGGCGGTAGTGCTACTCTTGCCGGTGGAAAAACATTAAAATATGATGGGCCAAACCTCAAAGTGCCAAACGGCGCCGGAACATATAAAGTGGAACTGATATTATCAGGCAATGAAAACTTCAGTTATAAAATAACCAAACAGTAAAAAACCGACCATAATTTCTAAATAGAATAAAATGAAAAAGCTTAGCTATTTATTTATACTGCTGCTGATTACTGTAATGGGATGCCGTAAGGACCCGTTTCAGCTGGCTGCTGATCCGGCTATAAATTCAACAGGACTCAGATTATTGTTGCCATTTACTGGTACATCAATTAATATTAACCCTGCCCTGGGTAATACTCCGGTAGTATTAACCTGGTCTCCTGCCACCTCTAATACAGGGTCGCCTATTACTTATAAATGGGTAGCAGTTGGTAAAACAGCAGGTGGTAATATAGACGCACCCAGTTTATCCATTGCTTCTGACAATAATGGTACTGCTACCAAATTGTCTTTAACTTATGCAAGTCTGAAAGCCGCAATGGAAAAAGCAGGTTTCCCGCTGCCTACCAGTGATCAGGCACCTTTCGAAATGTTGTGGTCAGTTGTTGCTGAAGATGGAAAAACAACTGCAAGAAGCCAGGATGTATATACAATCAATATTCTTTATAACAGAGATGGAATTACATTTCCATTCTCATTAATTGGGTTGCCTTCATCTACTTCTACTACTTATTACGATCCGGCATCTGCTTCAAATATGCTTACATTCAACTGGACAAAACCAACGGTTGCAAGGCCATCGGTTAATCCGCCTAAATTTTCTGTTCAGTTTTATGCCGAAGCAAAAGATGGCAACGGAAATATTATTCAGCCTGATGTAACTAAAGCCCCACTGTTTTCTGTTACACCAGGAAATTCTGCTAAAGACACCTTTATTAATATTTCTACTAAAGCACTGAGTGATTCTATTACAAAATATATCACATCAGATCTTACAGCAACAGTTAAACTCAGCTGGACAGTAAAAGCCAGTTCTTATTCAAGTACTGTTACTCCAATACCAGGTATTCATATTATTTGGGCACCTGCAAACTCTCTTTATGTAATTCGGGTTAATACAATCAGATTATATATGCCGGGAGGTTACCAGGCATCACAAAATCTTGGTAACAACTGGGATCCTCCAACTGCACCAGAGTTAATAAGAGATACAAGAACAACAAATCAATTGTACTATACCTATGCTTACTTAAACGCCAACGACCAGTTTAAAATAACTCAGGGTCGTTCATGGGATGTTAATTGGGGCCAGGATGGAGCTGGTAATCTTGTGCCAGGCGGTAATAATAATTTTAAAGTTGATACAGCCGGGATTTACAGAATAAGCATTGACAGAACTAATCTTAAGTACGATATAAGATTAGGTCGTATGGGTTTTGTTGGCGGAGCAGTAACTGGTGTGGGTTGGAACCCTCCAAGTGTTTTCCCAACATCTGCCATGGCGTATATTGCCAGAGACCAGTTCCTTGGCATATATGATTTTGCTGCTGACGGATGGAAAATGATTGATAATGATTCCTGGAACAATGGAGATATCAATGTTACCAATACAAGAAGCTACGGTTCTCTCGGTGCTTCAGGATCAAGTTTGGTAGTGAATGCTGATAATATGCCAAACATTGCCTCTGCAGGTAAATACAGGGTAATATGGGATGGTAGTGATAAAAACAATATCAAGTATTCTCTTTCCAACGGAGCTATGTATGTAATTGGTAGTGCTACTCTTGGCGGATGGGATAACAATGCATCACAGAATGATACCCAAAGACCTCCGCTTGCATATATGGGTAATGGAGTATGGCAGGGTTCAGTAACGCTTACAGCCGGTGAAATTAAATTTATTGTACTAAAAGGAAGCTGGGACTTTAATTACGGCGGCAGTGGTGGAAAAATTTCGCAGGGTGGAGCCAATATTGCTGTTTCAGCCGGAACATATACTATTACGGTTGATGAATACAACCAAACCTACACGATTAACTAAACTAAATGTTATATTATTAAAACCCTCCCTAACGGAGGGTTTTTTTAATTATTTGAAGTCACCGCCGAACCTTAATTTTCTTACCTTTGCCGTCCCTTCTAAAAAGGGTTTGAATGGTTTGTCTTAAGCTTTCAATTAATTAATTGAGCATGAGTTTGAAGGAAAAAATAGATATGGAAAAGCTCCCCCGGCATATTGCCATCATCATGGATGGTAATGGGCGTTGGGCAAAAGAGCAGGGACAGGACAGGCTTTTTGGACACTTTCACGGAGTAGAGAGTGTAAGAAATATTGTAGAAGGTTGTGCTGAATTGGGCATCGGTTATTTAACTCTTTACGCTTTCTCAACAGAAAATTGGGACAGACCTGTTGAAGAAGTAACAGGTTTAATGGAGTTGCTGGTTGATACAATAAGGAAGGAAGTAACTACACTTAATAAAAACAACATTAAACTGCATGTAATAGGTGATATGAATATGCTGCCCGATTATGCAAGAAATGAGTTGAAAGAAGCATTAGATGAAACCAGTCATAACACGGGGCTTAATTTGGTAATGGCATTGAGTTATAGCAGTCGCTGGGAAATTGTAAATGCCATAAAAAATATAGCAGCCGATGTAAAAGCAGGGAAACTGCAACCCTATGAAATTGACCAGGATTCAATAAAAGATTACCTCGCCACAAAAGAATTTCCTGATCCTGAATTAATGGTTCGTACCAGTGGTGAATATCGGATCAGTAATTTTCTTTTGTACCAGTTGGCCTATGCCGAGTTGTATTTCACACAGGTAAGATGGCCCGATTTCAGAAAAGAAAATTTATATGAAGCCATTATAGATTTTCAGCAGCGGGAAAGACGGTTTGGAAAAACCGGGGATCAGATTTCACAACAAGAAAAAACAGCAATCTCTTAACCAGCCTGAATTTGCACTAAATGCAACAGGTTTTTTAACATACAGTTTTGATTATACCCGTTAATTTGCCACCGAATAATAAACCAATGCAACAGCTCTATAGAAGTTTATTGATTGTTTTTTTTGTATCATGTTATGCAGTTAACGGTTATTCGCAAAATCCTGCAGATACAGCTGCTCCTGCATCATCAATTGACCCCGAATTACTCAATATATTTAATGCAAAAGTTCCCAAGAAATATACTATTGGCGGTATAAAAATTACCGGCAACCGCTATTACGATGAAGCATTAGTTGTTTCTATTTCGGGTATGGCTGTAGGGGATGAAGTAGTAATTCCCGGTGGCGATAATTTTGCCAAAGCTATTAACAATCTCTGGAAGCAAAACCTCTTTAATAACATCGAGCTATATATTACTAAACTGGATGGCAGTGTAATTTATGTAGAGTTTAATGTTCAGGAAAGACCCAGGTTAAGTAAAGTAATTTTTAACGGAATTAGAAAAGGGGAACAAGATGATTTGGAGGGGAAAATTGGAATTGCCAAAAGCCAGGTAATAACAGAAAACCGAAGAAGGACAGCTGTTGAAAATATTAAAAAATTTTATTTTGATAAAGGATACCAGGAAGTAAATGTTAATGTACTGGAATCAATTGATGGTACAGCTGCGGGTTTATCAATTCTTACTTTCACAATTAATAAGGGTAGAAAAGTTCGCATTGGTAATATCACATTTGTTGGAAATACTGTTCCTGAAAATAAATTAAAAAAACAATTAAAGGGAACTAAGGAAATGAGCCACTTCACTCTTTCCCCCGACACTACCCAATCAGTATATGGAAAAAAATCGGCCATCAATTTCAGGCAATATCTTAAGGAAGCAGGATTTCTTTCATTAAGTAAAACAAAACAGTTTCTTGATCCCTGGTTCAGGTTTAAATTGTTTAGTTCAGCAAAATTTAGCAAAAAGAAATACGAAGAAGACAGGGAGAAATTATTGGGATATTATAACTCTTTAGGTTATCGGGATGCAGTGATTGTGGCCGACACACAGTATATCACTAAGAAAAATAATCTTAATATAGATTTTAAAGTAGAAGAAGGAAGAAAATATTACTTCGGAAATATTAGCTGGAAAGGAAATACAAAATATAAAGATTCCATACTAAGCTTAGTGCTTGGAATTAATAAAGGAGATACATATAATCTTGAAACGCTTAGTAAACGCCTTGGTAAGGGTGGGGGCGAAGGTGGTGACGTTGGATCTTTATACCAGGATGATGGTTATCTTTTCTTCCAGGCCAATCCTGTAGAAACTTCTGTTTATAGTGATACTATTGATTACGAGATCAGGATTCAGGAAGGACCACAAGCTACTATTGACAAAATTACTATCGAAGGAAACGACAAAACAAAAGAACATGTTATAAGGCGTGAATTAAGAACTATTCCGGGAGAAAAGTTTAGTCGTAGCGACCTCATCCGCTCACAACGTGAAATTGTGAACCTTGGTTATTTTAACCAGGAAAAACTGGGAATGAATTTCGACCCTCACCCGGAAACCGGAACAGTGGATATTAAATATTCCGTTGAAGAAAAATCAGCTGATCAGCTGGAACTTTCTGCAGGCTGGGGTGGTAGCATTGGTTTAACAGGTACACTGGGTGTTTCTTTCAATAACTTCTCGGTAAAAAATATCTGGAAAAAATCTGCCTGGGGTCCATTACCAACCGGTGATGGGCAAAAGTTAAGTCTTCGTGTTCAATCTAACGGCCGGGCTTTTCGTTCTTATAATTTTTCATTTACCGAACCATGGTTAGGAGGTAAAAAAAGAAATTCGTTTAGTATTAACTATTATAATACTAAGTTTTCAAATGCGTTTGATCCATATACAGGGTTGCCCAATAAACGATATGCTGACTCTTCATACCTGAAATCTCAGAACATTGGTATTTCACTTGGTAAACAATTGAAATGGCCTGATGATTATTTTAGTTTAGTATATGCTGTAAACTACACCAGCTATTCACTAAAAAATTACCCGGCATTCCAGCAACTAAATGTTAGAGACGGGCAGTTTAATAATATTAGTTTCCGGTTGGGTTTATCAAGAACATCTATTGATCAGCCAATATTCCCACGCAGTGGTTCTAATTTTAGTTTAAATGTGCAGTTTACTCCTCCATATTCCTACTTCAGGGCGAGGGATAAATATACAGATGTTGCTGATTCCTATAAATGGGTTGAATATCATAAATGGCGTTTCAACGGAGAATGGTATGTGCCTATTGGCAAACCCATGGGTGCTGATAAAAACAGGCAGTTTGTGTTAAAGGCTGCTGCTAAATTTGGCTTTCTTGGTAAATACAGCAGTTTCCTTGGTATTTCACCATTTGAGCGATTCCAGTTAGGTAATGCAGGGTTACAAAATAACTTTGGTATTATTGGATACGACATCATTGCACAAAGAGGTTATCCTGTATATGATAACTCTGACCCAAGGGTTAATTCACCGGATCAAACCAGCACTAATAAATACTTTACCATCTTTAATAAATATGTTTTGGAAATGCGCTATCCGTTTAGTACCAACCCAAGCAGTACTATTTACGGACTAACTTTTTTTGAAGCAGCTAACGGATGGTATGATTTTAAAGATTACAATCCATTTAAATTGCGTCGCAGTGTAGGCGTGGGTATGCGTTTCTTCCTGCCAATGTTTGGTTTGCTGGGATTTGATTATGGAGTAGGGTTAGACAGGTTAAAACCAGGCGGTAAACTTAAAGATGCAGCCAGCTTTACCTTTATGCTTGGTTACGAACCGGAATAATATAAATTGATCAATATATAATTTATCATTCATAAAATTATCATCATGAAAAAGGTCCTGCTCGTAGCTTGTTTGTTGTGGCTGGCGGCTTTTTCTGCCAATGCACAGCGTTATGCTATTATTGATTCTAAATACATTTTAGAAAAATTACCTGACTATAAAGACGCTCAAAAAAAACTGGATGAAACCAGTGATTTATGGCAGAAAGAAATTGACCAGAAATCAGCCGAGCTGGAAAAAATGTACAAGAATTTTGAAGCAGAACAGGTGATGCTGAGTGATGAGCTAAAGAAGAAGAGAGAGGACGAGATATACAATAAAGAAAAGGAATTGCGTGACCTGCAAAAGAAACGCTTTGGTTTTGAGGGCGATTTGTTTCATAAACGCCAGGAACTGATAAAACCCATACAGGATAAGGTTTACAATGCCGTACAAAAAATGGCTACGGAGCGGTCTTTTGATTTTGTTTTGGATAAAAGTGAAGGAATTACCGTTATCTTTGCCGACCCTAAATTAGATAAGAGTGATGATATTTTGAAAATGCTGGGGGTAACAAAATAAGTTAAAGTGATGTGAAACGATTTTGTACGGACAACTAAGCAAGCATTTAGAACAACTAAAAAAATAAATCAAACACAACAAACAATGAAAAAGGTTTCTACACTGGTTTTGACGGTAATGGCTATGCTGGTTTTCGGCAGCAACGTGAATGCCCAGAATAAAATTGGTTATGTAAGCGTTGACGAAGTTTTATCTGTTATGCCAGAAATTAAAAAATTACAAGGTGAACTGGCTTCTTATGATAGCTCACTTCAAATTAACTATACTGAAACGCTGAAAGAATATTTAGCAAAAGATAGCTCGTTTAAGGTTGATTCACCAAAGTTATCTCCTGCTGTGCGTAAGGCAAAAGAGTCTGATTTAGAAAAACTGGCAGGAGAACTCAATAACTTTCAGCAGAACTACCAGAACATGGTTACTGAAAAAAGAAATGAGTTAATGAAACCTGTTGTGAACAAAGCGGTAACCACTATTAAAGAAGTGGCAAAAGCAGGTGGATATACCTATGTATTTGCAAAAGATGCTTTATTAGTTCAGCCTGAAGCAGATGATCTGTTACCATTGGTGAAAAAGAAACTCGGTATTGTGGATGCTCCTGCAGCAAAACCCGCAGTGCCTAAAACGAATAACTAATTAAGAAACTCAATAATAAAAAATGTCACTTCACATGGAGTGACTTTTTTATTTTTACTAAACAATGAATGGAAACAGCCCGATAGGAATTTTTGATTCAGGTTATGGTGGCCTCACTGTAATGAATGAAATTGTAAAGCAACTACCACAGTATGATTATATTTATTTAGGTGATAATGCAAGGGCTCCTTATGGCCCACGTTCATTTGAAACTGTTTATCGCTACACTCTGCAATGTGTGCAATGGTTCTTTAAACAAAATTGTCCGCTGGTTATTCTTGCCTGCAATACCGCTTCAGCAAAAGCATTAAGAACTATCCAGCAGAATGATCTCGCAAAAATAGATGCCAGCAAAAGAGTATTGGGTGTTATACGGCCAACTACTGAAGTGATTGGTAATTACTCAAACAGTAAACAGGTTGGAATATTGGCTACTAATGGAACAGTGACTTCAAAATCATACCCAATTGAAATAGAAAAATTCTTCCCGGAAGCAGAAGTGTTTCAACAAGCTTGCCCCATGCTGGTGCCTTTAATTGAGAACAATGAACATCATACCAAAGGCGCTGATTTTTTTGTAAAAAAATATATTCATGGTCTGCTGGCACAATCGCCGATGATTGATACCATACTTTTGGCCTGCACTCATTATCCGTTGTTGATGGATAAGATAAAAGAGTATTCACCGGCTGATATGGCCATATTATCACAGGGAGAAATTGTGGCCAATAGTCTGGTTGATTACCTGCAACGTCATCCGGAAATGGACCAGCGAATCAGCAAAAATGCCCTGCAAATTTTTTATACCACTGACTCTACAGAAGATTTTGATTACCATGCCACCCTGTTTTATGGAACAGGTGTTAGTTCCAAACATCTTGATTTAGAGGCTCAATAGTAGCTCTGGAGATGAACGGATTGCGACGCAACCAGGATGCCACAAAGAACCGCAGCTCGTATTTAAAAATTCTCTTTTTATCCTCTTAAATCTCGGGTTCAACCCTTACCTTTGCCGTCCTTTCACAAACAATGGGAAGTGGTGTTCCCGTTGGAAAATTGTAAAGCCCGTTTCTCCACGGGGATTTTGTAAAAGGAAAAATTTTGAATCATGGCACAAAAACGTACATATCAGCCTTCCAAGCGTCGTCGTAAAACAACACACGGTTTCCGTAAGCGTATGCAAACTGCAAACGGCCGTAAAGTATTAGCAAGCCGCCGCAAAAAAGGACGTCATAAACTGTCTGTTTCTGACGAAAGAGGAGCAAAATAAGCCGGGCTTCCACTTAGGAGCTAAAGGTTAATTATATTTATAGCCCTGAATTTATTTCAGGGCTTTTTTTTACCCGGTCCGAAGGTCCCCGAAAAAGAACGATTAAAAAGCCGTAAACAAATTGAGCAGTTGTTTAAGGAAGGAAAAAGTTTTGCTGTGTTTCCATACAAAGTATTTTACCATACTGTCAACTGTCAACTATCAACTGTCAACTCTTTGCAATTTGGAATTGGTGTAAGCAATAGAAATTTTAAAAAAGCAGTTGACCGTAACCGGATAAAACGTTTATCAAGAGAGGCCTGGCGTTTACAAAAGAATGAACTGAAAACATTGGTAAATGAAAAGAAGATGACGCTTAATGTTTTTTTTATTTTCACAGGTAAAGAGATGGTGGAATATAATTTTGCAAAAGAGAAAGTAGCTGTAATTTTAAAAAAACTGACAAAGCTGGTTAATGAAAACAATACTACGCCCATTTATTGCACTTATAAAATTATACCAGTGGATCATTTCTCCATGGCTTGGTCCAAGCTGCCGATATACGCCTACCTGTTCACAATACGGAATAGAAGCATTTAAAAAGTATGGAGTGTTCAAAGGGTTCTGGCTTACATTAAAAAGAATCAGCCGCTGTCATCCATGGGGCGGACATGGATATGACCCGGTGCCATGAAACCCCTGACCCCCTGAAGTGGGAATTGAATAAAGCAAAAAACATAAAAAGGTAATAACCACAAACCATAAACTACAAACCATAAACAATTCAGATTATGGCTAAAGAAAAAATAAGGTGTTACTGGTGTTTGAAAGATGAATTGTATATGACGTATCATGATGAAGAATGGGGAACAGCTTTGCATGATGATCAGCAATTGTTTGAGTTATTATGTTTAGAAGGAGCACAGGCCGGATTGAGCTGGTACACCATTTTAGCAAAAAGAGAAAATTACCGAAAAGCATTTGATGGATTTGATGCAAAGAAGATGGCAAAATATAATGCTGCTAAGATTGAAAAGCTTTTACAGAACGAAGGCATTGTAAGAAACCGTTTAAAAGTAAATGCATTTGTTACCAACGCACAAGCTTACTTGCAGATACAAAAAGAATTTGGAAGCTTTGATAAATACATCTGGCAGTTTGTGGGAGGAAAACCAATTGTTAACCAGGTTAACGGTCGGGGAGATGTAGTTGCTAAGACTGCTATCTCAGATTCGATGAGTAAAGACCTGTTGAAGAGAGGATTTAAATTTGTTGGTTCTACTATTTGTTATGCTTTTATGCAGGCAAGTGGAATGGTAGATGATCATTTTAACGACTGCTGGAAAAAGAAGAAAAAGAAATAAAAAGCCGGTCAAGCGACCGGTCTTCTATATTTACTTTTTTTTGATTAAGCTTTTTCAAAACGTTCTGCCACTTTACTCCAGTTTACTACATTCCAAAAAGCAGCTAAATAATCAGCCCTGCGGTTTTGATAATGCAGGTAATATGCATGTTCCCAAACATCCACACCTAATATCGGAGCTCCCTTTACTTCAGCTACATCCATTAATGGATTGTCCTGGTTAGGAGTAGAAGAAATTTCCAGCTTACCATCTTTAACGAGTAACCATGCCCAGCCACTTCCAAATCTTGTCATACCAGCAGCAGCAAATTTTTCTTTGAATGCATCAAAAGAACCAAAAGATGCATTGATAGCATCAGCTAATTTTCCGGAAGGAACACCGCCGGCATTAGGTGCCATGCTTTCCCAGAAGAAAGTATGATTCCAGTGACCACCACCGTTGTTACGAACTGCAGGTGAAATAGTACCGGCAACTTTCACTAATTCTTCCAGTGTTTTGCCTTCGTTGGGAGTACCGGCAATGGCTTTATTTAAATTGTCAACATAAGCCTGGTGATGTTTACCATGATGTATTTCCATGGTCCTTGTGTCAATATACGGTTCCAGCGCATTGTGTGCATATGGAAGCGCAGGTAATGTAAATGCCATAGTTATTAATTTATTAATTTCTGATTTCTGATTTCTGATTTCTGATTTCTGATTTCTGATTTCTGATTTCTGATTTCTGATTTCTGATTTCTGATTTCATTCAATCAGGATAACAAAATTACGGATACAAGGTTTAATGCAGGTTAAATGTTTCTTATCTCGAAAACTCAGCGTTTATTCTTAAAGAAATCTTTCATGAGCTGTGCACATTCTTCGGCCAAAATACCGGAGACAATTTCCGTTTTGGGATGAAAAGGCCATTCTTCTTTAGTGATATGTTTGTGACCATTCTTTTCATCATCAGCACCCCAAACTATCCTGCTTATTTTACTCCAGTATAAAGC
Organism: Sphingobacteriales bacterium; assembly: GCA_016200915.1. Classification (GTDB taxonomy): domain Bacteria; phylum Bacteroidota; class Bacteroidia; order Chitinophagales; family Chitinophagaceae; genus AWTP1-9. Next base: position 74,953 of record JACQDV010000055.1, on the reverse strand, counting down.
GCCGGCACACATCAAACATGGCTCAACAGTAACATATAAAGTAGCATCGGGTAAATATTTAGCTCCTAAAAAACTAAAAGCTGAAGTGAGCGCAATCATTTCCGCATGTGCAGTCGGATCATTTAGTTTTTCTGTTTGATTATAACCACGGGCAATGATCTTTTGATTTATTACCACTACAGCACCAATGGGAATTTCATCTTCTTCAAAAGCTCTCTCTGCTTCTCTCAGTGCCATTCGCATAAAATATTCATCATTCTGTTCTATCATTTGTCAAAAATAAAAAAACGACTGTAGCTCATTCGTTTTTTATTACTTCTGTTGTTTTACACTTTCAAGAGCCATTTGAAATTTTGCAGCAAATCCATCATCAACGCCATATTCGCTGAATTTTTTTACTGCCCAATCAAAAACTGTAATTCCATATCCTGTGTACTTATGAACAATTATCGAATGAAAATAAGGGTGTGAGTAAAGCCAGCCATAACCATCAACCTGATTAAACAAGTAGCCAAGTGTTGCACCAAATTCACAAACTTCAATTACATAATCATTGGAAAAATCTTTCGGGTCACTTTTACTTAAAATTTCAGCAATCTTCTTACGGTCAAAATATTTATCAACGGCATCAAGAACATTGAGGTCTAATTTATCAGACTTTATAATATGTTGATAGTCGTTCAATGCGGCATCTGCCATTGTTTGCAATTGCTTTTTATTATACTCCAATAAATCGTCTGGTAAATATTGAATTTTATTTAAGTCCAAGACTTGTCCGTTAAAGCCGCTGATAACATACATATCAGGTCGTGTCATTGTTGGCCTGTCCTCCTGGTCATACCAGGGACTAAAATATTTTTCAAATAACGCATCGCAATGAGGCAGTTTCTTTTTGAATAGTCCTAACATAAACGGAGAACAAGTTTAAATGATACAAAACTGACGAATGGTTTTTATACAATTGTTATTAAAACTATTACAATTTTTTGATCATGATATTTCGATACGAAACCATATTACCATGATCCTGTAAAGCAATATGACCTCTCTTAAATGTACCAAAGTCGTGCATGTCTTTAAACTTGCTGCCGGCAATTAATTTTTTCCAGCTATCACCCCACAATGTAGTAGATACAACAGTTGTTCCATTAAGCATCAGATCCAGCTTGCCATTATTAACAATGATCTCTGCCAGGTTCCATTCGCCAACAGGTTTTACTGTTTCTTTACTGCAACTAATGAGATCATATAAATCACCTGCACGGTGTTTTGGAATTTTTCCATCATCATGTCCATCATTATCCAACACCTGCATTTCAGGACCTGTATTCCAAACATATTTGTATTTAGCAGTGTCTTCATGTATTAAGAAAATGATACCGCTGTTGCCTCTTGGAGCAATTTTCCATTCTACTTTAAAGTGAAAGTTTTCATATTCATCATTGCTAACAAGATCACCACCATCATCCGTTTGCCATTGTTTCTTGTTACTGGTATCAAGATACACTGCACCATCAGCAACTTTCCAAGCTTTTCCCGGAGCTGATTTTCCATAGGCATGCCAGCCATTGGTGGTTTTACCGTCAAACAAAGATATCCAACCAGTGTCGGCTGCTGCAGCTGCTTCACTGGTAGTGGCAGTGGTATCTTTTTTCTCAGCAGAATTATTTTCACCTGAATTGCAGGCAAACAATAGAGCAGTGCTGGCTGCCAGATAAAATAGTTTCATTTAATAAATATTGATGTTTTATTTTAAAGCAAGCACATAATTAGCTAAAACAGTCGCTTCTTCTTCTGTTAACGCCGGATGTCCAGTCATAGGAATGGTTCCCCAGTTACCGCTTCCGCCTTTTAATATTTTTTCAGCCAGCATTTTTACATTGGCATCTGTGTGCTCATATTTTTTAGCAACATCTTTCCAGGCGGGCCCGGTGCTTGTTTCATTTATTTTATGACAAGTGGCACAATCAGATTTTCCAATAATTGGTAATGCCTGGTCTTCGTATTGATTTGCACTGGCAGTTGGTTGTTGTGTTGCTGCTGTGTCTTTTTTCTCAGTCTTTGCTCCGCCGCCACCACAGGAATATAACATAGCTGATGCGCAGAGTACAATAAAAATCTTCTTCATAATTGAATTATTATTTGGTTTCAAAACATAAAATTAGTCAAGTCCAAGGATACTGCGGTTGAGTTTTTCATTGGGTGCACTACCGGCAAAATCATCAAATGCTTTATCGGTTACACGAATAATGTGATTGGCAATAAAGGCAGCACCTTCTCTGGCTCCATCTTCCGGATGTTTAATACAACATTCCCATTCCATTACAGCCCATCCTTTATAATCGTATTGAGTCAATTTACTAAAGATGGTTTTAAAATCAACCTGCCCATCACCAGGAGAACGATAACGACCTGCACGGTTGGCCCAGCTTTGATAACCACCAAATGTTCCTTGTTTTCCGGTAGCGTTAAACTCAGCATCTTTTACATGAAATGCTTTAATACGCTGATGATAGAAATCGATGTATTGAATGTAATCCAGTTGCTGCAAAACAAAGTGAGATGGATCATATAACAAGCAAGCTCTTGGATGATTGTTTACTTTTTCTAAAAACATTTCATAAGTAATGCCATCAAATAAATCTTCACCCGGATGAATTTCATAACAAACATCCACGCCACATTCATCAAAATAATTTAAGATGGGTGTCCAGCGTTTAGCCAATTCTTTAAATCCTTCCTCTACTAATCCTTCGGGTCTTTGCGGCCATGGATGAAACGTATGCCACAATAGAGAACCGCTAAATGTTGCATGTGCATTCAATCCTAAGTTTTGAGATGCTTTAGCTGCATACTTAACCGTTTGTATCGCCCATTCTGTTCTTGCTTTGCTGTTGCCTTTAACTGAATCGGGAGCAAATGCATCAAACAATGTATCATAAGCAGGATGCACTGCCACTAACTGTCCCTGTAGGTGTGTGGACAGTTCAGAAATTTCCAATCCGTAGGAATTGATCTTTCCTTTTAATTCATCAGCATAAGTTTTACTCTCTGCTGTTTTTTGCAGATCGATCAAACGGCTTTCCCATGTTGGTATTTGCACTGCTTTAAAACCTAATGAAGCAGCCCACTGACAAATAGTATCTAAACTGTTGAAGGGTGGTTGATCACCCATGAACTGTGCTAAGAAAATTGCAGGTCCTTTAATTGTTGTCATAATATGCTCGCAAAGGCGCTACGGCGCTACGTTCTATAAATTATTTACAATACGTTTAATCCCGGTTTTCATAAGTTCTTCATTAAAATTTAAAAGCAGGCCAAGTTTAATTCCTGTTAACTTTAAATAGGTAAGCAGTTGTTTGTGGTGTACTGGTGCAATAGCCTCAATTGATTTTATTTCAACAATTACTTTATGTTCAATTATCATATCTGCTCTGAACCCGAGTTCCAGTTTAACTTCTTCCCATACAACAGGTATGGCCACTTGTCTTTGTACACTAAGATTATATTTATTTTTAAGTTCAAATTCAAGAACTGCTTCATAAACCGATTCAAACAAACCAGGACCTAGTTCTGAATGAATTTTGAATGCTGCATCCAATACAATCTTAACAATTTCATTTTCTGATAAAGTGTTCATATAATCTGATTTAATCGTTGCGCCTTAGCGCCGTGGCGTGCCACTACACCTCAAACGCTGTCCACTTCTCATTACTCTGCGAAGAGGCCACAACGTTGTTGATGAATGCCATACCCCTGATACCTTCTTCCACACTGGGGAAATCAAGCCACTCTTCTTTTGGTTGTTCACCATCAATCTTTGCTCTCACCGTTAAACTAAAGTTGCGGTATAAGTTGGCAAAGGCTTCTAAATATCCTTCCGGGTGACCGGCAGGCACTCTTGTATTATGTGCAGCAAAGGAACTGTTGTAACCACCACCGGTACGATAAATTTCAGCAGGTTTATCCAGCCACTTTACAATTAATGAATTGGCATCAACCTGTTTCCATTCCAATCCGGCTTTCTCACAGTAAACTCTTATTTTAATATTATTTTCTTCACCAGCTGCAATTTGTGATGCCATCAGCACACAGGTAGCACCATTATTGAATTTTAAGAAAGCTGCCCCATCATCATCCAGCATACGACCTTCTACAACTGTATTTAAATTAGAACAAATATGTGTGGTTTGTAAACCGGTAACATATTCGGCCAGGTTGAAAGCATGAGTACCAATATCACCCATACCACCGGCTTTACCACTGCGTTTAGGATCGGTACGCCAGCTGGCTTGTGCATTACCAGCTCCTTCAACATAAGTGCTTAACCATCCCTGTGGATATTCAACATAAACTTTTCTTACTTTACCCAAAGCTCCGCTCTTTATTAATTGCTTTGCCTGTTTTACCATTGGATAACCAGTATATGTATGGCAGAGCAATAATGATAATCCTGTTTCCTGCAGTTTGGCTTTTAATTGTTTGGCTTCATCAATAGTAAAAGTGATAGGCTTTTCAATCACTACATTAAATCCTTTTTCCAAAGCCTTTATTGCAGGATCAAAGTGAACAAAGTTGGGAGTAACGATGCTGACAAAATCAATTCGTTTATCAGCCGGCATAGCTGCTTCTTTCTCTAACATCAGTTTGTAATCCGTATAAATTCTGTCTTCCGGTAAAAACAATGATTTACCCGAGTCAACCGCAATCTCCGGGTTTACACTTAATGCACCGGCTACTAATTCAACTTGTCCATCCATATTCATGGCAAGGCGGTGTACGGCGCCAATAAAAGCGTCTTTACCACCACCAATCATTGCCATTCTGAGTTTTCTGTTCATAAATAAAAGTTCTAGTAAGTAAAGAGATAATTATGATATCAGCAATAGTGCTGCTATTAAACTATGGTTGCGCTTGTCTCCAACTTGTTGGCGGGTCGCACACTTCGGGGTTCGGAAATATTAATCAGCTTTTTTGTGAATGGTGAATTGTCAATGGTCAATGAAGAAACAATAATCCACAATTCTCAACTATCATTCACTATTCACTATTGACCATTCACTATTGCTTACCATCCAGCTCTGTACTCTCTCTTCACAAACTGATTCGCTTCATCAAAGTTGGTGATCTTCATATTCTTTGCATCCCACAACAATTTCTTACGACCAAGCCATTTATCATCCCAGCCTTTAAGCTTTGGATTTTGCATGATATAACTTCTTAATGCCAGGTTACCAATCAATATACTTTCTGTAAACGGACCAGCATATTCAAATGGTGAACTTGTTTTTCCTTTTCCATATCCATCAATACAGGCATTTACCCATTGCACATAGTGACCTTCCGGTACACGTTTAATACTTTGTTGAGGCATTGTTTTTTCTTTCATCAGTGTTGTCGGTAATAATCTTGGATTAGCACCATAGCAATCCATCAACATTTTTCCTTTTGTACCAACAAAGAGAACACCACCATCCCAGTTACCAAATGCTTCTTCCGGTAACAACTCATCCGGACGTTGAGGTAATAACCCTCCATCAAACCAGGAAACTTTCAGGCTTCCTTTATTATCAGTACGTGGATAATTTAAGTGAATCATTGATGAAGCAGGACAAGCATCTTCATTTTGCTTATCATTCCACATTTCTTTCCATATGGTAGCCACACTGCACTCAACTGAATCAGGATATAAAATAGGAAGAATGCGATAGATAGGATCCATAATATGACAGGCCATATCACCCAACGCACCTGTACCAAAAGCCCACCATCCTCTCCAGTTGAAAGGAAGATAAGCAGGATTAAAATCTATTTCTTTAGCAGGACCTAACCATAAATTCCAATCAAGTTCTTTTGGAATATCATATTTACCGGTTGGTGTAGGAATACCTTGTGGCCATACTGGTCTGTTGGTCCATGCATAAGCATTTACAATATCACCAATCATTCCGGCATCATACATTTCTTTTGCTTGTCTAACGCCATCACCACTACCGCCCTGGTTGCCCATTTGCGTTACCACTTTATATTTCTTTGCAGCTTCGGTAAGCATTCTTGCTTCGTATATATCGTGGGTGAGTGGCTTTTGGGTATATACATGTTTCCCTAATTGCATTGCAGCAATAGTGGCAACAAAGTGAGTGTTATCAGGAGTGGAGATAGAACAGGCATCAATATTATTCTTTTCTTTATCCAGCATTTCCCGGAAGTCTTTATAATAATTTGCTTTGGGAAAACTTTCTCTTGACTTCACCGCCTGCCTGTCATCCACATCGCACATAGCAACGATGTTTACTTTAGGGCTTTTAGCAAATTCAGCCATATCACTCTGTCCTTTACCACCGGCGCCTATACCTGCAATATTCAATTTATCACTGGGTGCAATAAAACCTCTGCCCAATACATGACGGGGAACAATATAAAATCCTGCGGCAAGTGAACCTGTCTTAATAAAATTTCTGCGGGAAACGCCAGCACCTAATTCTTTTACTTCAGTAGTTGTGTTAGTTGATTTCTTTTCTGAATTTGACATAGCAATCGGGTTTGTATAACTGTTTAGTTGTTTCTGTTAGCTCTTATCAAAGCTGATGCATTCTTTCAATTCTCTCTCTGAATAAGCTACCCCATATTGTTTTAATACATCATCTGGCACACCATTCCATTGATTAGGTGTGTTGCCTTTATATCCTACATCATCCCAACCCATTTTGGTGGAATAAAAACCAGTAGCTGTTAAGTTACGCATCAGGTTGAAGAAAGCAACACCTTGCTGATTTTCTGGTTTTGCTTTCTTAGGATAAGCTATTGCATCTACCATTTCTATTTGTTGTTGAGCTGTGCAACCGGTAAATGATTTACCATACAGGTTTAAACATTTAAGATCGAGCCAGCGCAATCCGCCACGTATGGGTGTTTGATGCTGGGGCATATCTTTTACAATGAACTCAATAAAGTCAGGAACCTTTGCCTCACTGGCACTACCGCTTACTTCATCTTTTGGAATAATGATATTTGCCAATACAGTAATAGTGGCCATTTCTTCAGGGGTAAAAAACTTTTTCGCATTTACCAGGCTTTCTTCATATTCTTTTTCTTCTGCCATGCGGTTAATACCATCAGCGGCGGCTGTACTTGCTGCATTTGTTTTTTTGTCTTCTGTTTTGCAGGCTTCAACAATCAATCCTGCAGAAAGAGTGCCGAGTGCAATGGTTTTAAGTGATTGTCTTCTGTCCATAGTTATTTTTTTTTGACTAAGAGATTAAAGGAGTAAAAAAGATAAAAGAGGATTAACTCTTTTTCCTCCTTTTCTCTTTTATACTCTTAGCTAAAGATTTTGTTTTTTCATTTCATCCACAATATGCTCACTGGCTCTCATGGAAAGAGCTAAAATTGTCCAGGTAATATTTTTATCTGCCTGGCTTACAAATTGTCCGCCATCCACACAGAAAAGATTTTTACAATCATGCGCCTGGCTCCATTTGTTAAGTGCAGCTGTTTTAGCATCATTACCCATTCTAACGGTTCCGGCTTCGTGAATGATGTTGCCCGGATTTGCCAGTCCATAATTATTTTCCTTACTATCATCTCCGCCCCAGGTGATCACAGCACCCATTTCATGCATGATCTCCTTAAAGGTTTCCTTCATGTGTTTGGCCTGGTTTATTTCATAATCGCTCCATTTTGTATTGAAGCGTAAAACAGGAATACCATATTTATCTACCACACTTGGATCTATTTCGCAATAACTATCTGCACGGGCAATCCCTTCACCACGGCCTGCCATGCCTACATGAGCACCATAGAAGAACCGGTAATCTTCTTTTAATGATTTACCATAACCACCGGCTTCTTTTGTTTTACCATGAACAGCATATTTGCCATTCATTCCTTCAATTCCCCAGCCAAAACCATAGGCTGGTTGATCAAAACCGCCCCAATATTCAATATGATAACCTCTTGGGAAATCTAATTTCTTATTATCCAACCACCATGGTGTATATACATGCATACCGCCTACACCATCTTCATTATATCTTTTACGATCGAAGAGTTGAGGAAGTACACCACCTAATGCAGCACCGGTGGAGTCATGCAAATATTTACCAACTACATTGCTGCTGTTGGCTAATCCGTTTGGATGACGGGTTGATTTAGAATTGAGTAATAATCTTGCACTTTCACAGGCACTGGCAGCAAGAATAACTACACGGCCATTTACCTGGTACTCCTGCATATCGGCTTTGTTTACATAAGAAACTCCTTTAGCTAAACCTTCGCTGTTGGTCAGCACTTCACGGGCCATGGCGCCAGTAATTATATCTACATTACCGGTTTTAACGGCTGGTTTAACCAAACAGGAAGAGGAAGAGAAGTCACCATATACTTTACAACTGCGGCCACATTGTGCACAAAAAAAACAGGCGCCACGGTCGTTATTAATTTTTTTAGTGAGGATTGATAAACGGGAAGGAATAACCGGAACACCGATTCCTGTTGCTGCTTTTTTAATCATCAGTTCATGCAAACGTGGTTTGGGCGGAGGAAGAAAAATTCCATCGGGATCATTTTCCAATCCTTCATTAGAACCAAACACTCCGAGCAACTGATCTATCTTATCATAGTATGGTTTTACATCTTCATAACCTATTGGCCAGTCATCACCCAAACCATCAATACTTCTTCTTTTAAAATCTTTGGGGCCAAAGCGTAAAGAAATTCTTCCCCAGTGATTGGTTCTTCCACCCACCATACGGGCACGCCACCATTCCCATTTTGTATCACCTACATGAGTGTAAGGTTCGCCATCTATTTCCCATCCCCAATAACAACCATCAAAATCGCCAAAGGGACGAAACTTTGTACTGGCTCCTCTGCGGGATGATTCCCATGGTGCTCTTAATTGATTGGAGTCAATTGCGGGATCGTAATTAGGACCTGCTTCCAACAAACAAACTTTTAACCCAGCATTCGCCAGTACATAAGCGGCCATACCACCACCGGCACCGGAACCTACAATTACTGCATCATAATTCTTTGGCTGAACTTTTAATTGAATATCTCCCATATGGCTGTTTAAAAAAATGAAGTGGTGATAAAATTATAACTATAACAATTATCAGCGAACAAAAAATTTATGAATAGCTGTTTTTTTAGCGAACAGGCGATAGTTTTATAAACACATTACGAATAAATATTCGGGGAGGTTAAAAAAGCAACGGTTTCGGTTAAAAAAATACTATGCTATCGTGGCTCTGTAAAACTATAAACACTTAAATTTACCTCCACGCCTTATTGATTGCTCATTATACCAGAACTGTTCTATCGTTTTTAAATTTATAAACACACTCACCGATTATGCAAGCTGTAAACAAAAATCAATTATTTCTCGCCAGCAGGATAGCATTAATAGTTACTGCTATGACCTTTGCTTTCAGAGCTGCTCTGGAAGGAACATGGGGAACGGAATTTAATCTTACTAAAGAACAAGTTGGCTGGATATTTAGTCCTGCTTTTTGGGGTTTTACACTGGCAATGATTTTTGGTGGCCCGCTTTGTGATGTGATAGGAATGAAGAGGTTGCTTGGACTTGCATTTATTGGTCATGTTTCAGGTATTATAATTTATATAACTGCCAAAGATGCTACTATGCTTTTTATAGGTACTGTATGCATAGGTGTTGGAAACGGTATGGTAGAAGCAGCCTGTAATCCATTGGTAGTTTCTCTTTACCCGGATAATAAAACAACCATGCTCAATAAATTTCACGTGTGGTTTCCCGGTGGAATTGCATTGGGTGGTTTATTGTCTTATTTATTATTAGACACTATGCACCAGGATTGGAGAATACTTATTGGACTGCTGGTAATTCCGGCTATTATATATGGTGTACTTTTTTGGCGGCTTGAGTTTCCAAAAACAGAAAGGGTTGAAAAAGGTATCAGTACAAAAGAAATGTTTACCAGCTGTTTAAATCCACTGTATATAATAATGATTATATGCATGTTTATGACTGCCGCTACTGAATTAGGTACAGGAACATGGATTGGAGCATTATTAAGCGGAGCAGGTGTTTCAGCAATTTTAGTACTGGTATTTATAAATGGTATAATGGCTGTGGGCCGTTCGTTTGCGGGCCCAATTGTTCATAGACTCAATCCTAACGGGATGCTGATATTTTCTGCATTGTTTGCAGCTATAGGTTTATTCCTTTTAAGTAAAGCAAGCGGATATGCAGCATTTGGAGCTGCTTTAGTATTTGCTGCAGGTATTTGTTTCTTTTGGCCCACTATGCTTGGCTTTGTATCGGAATATTTACCAAAAACAGGTGCATTGGGTTTGTCATTAATGGGTGGTGCCGGTATGTTTTCAACATCGTTGATATTACCAATCATGGGAAGATGGTTTGATACTGCAAAATCTGCTGCGGTAGCTGCCGGAAGTGAAGTGGCAAAAGCAGAAGCACAGGCCGGTTCTGAAACTTTTATTAAAGTAGCGGTAATGCCTGCTATTTTATTAGTAGTATTTATAGCCATTTATTTTTTCAGAAAGAAAAAGACGACTCAGGAATCAATCGCATAATTTATAATTAATATTCTACAATGAAGCTTGCTACTCGTCTCCAGTTATCAGTAATGATGTTTTTGGAGTTTTTTATTTGGGGTGCATGGTTTGTAACGATGGGAACATATCTATCTACAACATTACAGGCAAGCGATGTACAAAATGGTCTGGCTTATGGTACTCAATCACTGGGTGCTATTATTGCTCCTTTTATTATTGGATTAATTGCAGATAAATTTTTTCCTGCACAAAAAATATTGGGCTTCCTTCATTTGGCTGGCGCAGCATTTATGTATTACATATCTACTGTTGACAATTTTGCATCTTTCTATCCCTCATTGCTGGTGTATATGATATTATATATGCCTACACTGGCTTTGGTAAACTCTGTTTCTTTTAAACAATTAACTAATCCTGAAAAAGAATTTTCAGGTATTCGTGTGTGGGGAACTATTGGATGGATTGTAGCCGGGTTGATTATTGGCTGGTTAGCATGGGAACAAAAAGGGTCCCTGGTAAATACATTTCGCTTAACAGCGATCATATCGGCGATACTGGGTGTTTTCAGTTTTACTTTACCCAATACTCCCCCACCGAAGGCCGGAACAAAAGTTACCGTAAGTGAAATTTTAGGACTTGATGCATTAAGCCTTTTAAAAGACAAAAGTTTTTTAATGTTCTTTTTATCATCATTATTGATCTGCATACCGCTTGCATTTTATTACCAGGAAACAAACAAATTTTTAAATGAACTGAGATTGTCAGGTGCTGCAGGTAAGATGAGTATGGGACAAATGAGTGAGATGATATTTATGATCCTTATGCCATTATTTTTCCGAAAATTAGGTGTGAAGAAAATGCTGTTGTTAGGCATGATCGCCTGGGCAGTTCGATACCTGATGTTTGGTTTTGGCAATACAGGCAGTGGAGTATGGTTGCTATATATTGGTATTGTATTGCATGGTATTTGTTACGATTTCTTTTTTGTAACCGGACAAATATATACTGATGAAAGAGCTGGTGAAAAGATTCGGTCTTCTGCTCAGGGTATGATTACGCTGGCTACTTATGGAACAGGAATGTTGATAGGATTTTGGTTTGCAGGAATCATTTCAAATAAATATGAATTAGCAGATCAGGGTGCAAAATATGCGGGGATTAAAAAGGGCGACATTGTTATTAAAGTCAACAATGCAACCTTTACAGATAATAAAGATTTCGAAGCAAAAATTAATACTGCTAAAGCTGGCGAGGCAGTAAAGATCAGCTACCTAAGGAATAGTGTCGAAGCAAGCACAGATGTAAAATTAAAGGAATTCCCTGCGATATATACAGAGGTTGTAAGTGCTGATGCATATGAAAAAGTAGGTATTGAAACAGATAAAGACTCAAAAAATGTAAAGAGTGGTGAACTTGTAGTAAAGTCAACAACATCAACACATTTTTGGAAAAATATATGGATGGTGCCGGCTGGTATTGCAGTGGTTGTAACTTTATTGTTCCTTGTTTTCTTTAAAGATCCAAAGAAAACAAAGGAAGCTTAACAACAACATAATGCTAACATTAGTAACTTGTAAAGATCGCTATAGAAATGAGTACATCACGCCGTAATTTAATAAAACAGGTTGCATTAGGTTCGCTGGCTTTGGGAGGATTATCTTCTTTTAAAGACAAAGAACTCGACGAAGTGCTGTTCGAAAAAAAACTCAAATTGAAAGGTAATATCAATCACTCCGTTTGTTACTGGACCTATAATTTTCTTTCGCTGGAAGAATTATGTTTGGTAGTAAAAGAAATTGGTTTTGGCGCTATTGATTTAGTAAAACCACAGGAGTGGGAAACATTACAAAAACATGGTCTCTATGCTTCCATGTGTTATATCGCCGGTGAAGTAAGTCTTACCAAAGGATTTAATCATAAAGAATACCACGAAGGGTTGGTAAAAGAATACTTAGATGTTATTCCATTAATGAATAAGGCTGGTTATAAAAATCTCATCTGCTTTAGTGGTAACCGCAATGGTATGGATGATGAGACCGGTTTAAAGAATTGCGTGGAAGGTTTGCAGAAAATTCTTCCTTTAGCCGAGAAGAATGGTGTTATCGTTCAAATGGAGTTATTCAACAGCAAAATAAATCACCCGGATTATATGTGCGACAAAAGTGCCTGGGGAGTTGAACTGTGTAAACGACTTGGCTCTGAAAATTTCAAACTCCTGTACGATATCTATCATATGCAGATAAACGAAGGAGATGTGATTCGCACCATACGGGATAATCACCAGTACTTTGCTCATTATCACACAGCCGGTGTACCGGGAAGACATGAGATTAACGAGACACAGGAATTGTATTATCCTGCCATTATGCAGGCTATTGTTGATGTGGGGCACAAAGGATATGTAGCACAGGAATTTATGTCAACAGGAAAGGATAATAAAGAAAAGATCGCTGCATTAAAAGATGCGATCAGGAGATGTGATGTGTGAGTTATTTGATTAATATCAAATGAAGCAATTAGTAATTCATCTACATTGAAACCAATTATATTTTTTCAAACACTTAATGCTATATGCCCGATAACAACACATTCGATGCAATTGTAGTTGGTTCCGGTATTAGTGGCGGATGGGCTGCTAAGGAATTAACGGAGAAAGGTCTGAAAGTTTTGCTGCTGGAACGTGGTAAAAACATTGAACACATCAAAGATTATAAAAACACCACCAAAGAAGTTTGGGATTTCCCTCACCGCAACGGACGCACTCAACAAGAGATCAATGATTATCCGCATTTAAAAAGAGATTATCCGTTGAGAGAATCAATGGCGGATGATAACTGGAGCCCATGGGCAAGTGATAAAGACAATCCATATACAGAGATCAAACGTTATGATTGGTTTCGTGGATATATTTTAGGTGGCCGTTCATTGTTATGGGGACGTCAGTCTTACCGTTTCAACAAATGGGATTTTGAAGCCAATGCTAAAGAAGGAATTGGAGTTGACTGGCCTGTTCGTTATGATGATATTGCTCCCTGGTATAGTTATGCAGAAAGATTTGCCGGTATTCAGGGAACAAAAGAAGGATTGGATGTATTGCCCGATGGCGAATTTCTTCCCGGTATGGAAATGAATGTGGTGGAGAAAGATGTAGCTGCAAAAATTAAAGATCATTACCAGGGAAAACGTCACATGTTTATTGGTCGCAGTGCTAACATCACTCAACCAAAGCCTGAACAAAACCGTGTGAACTGTCAATACCGCAACCGTTGCTGGTATGGATGTCCCTTTGGTGCTTACTTCAGCAGTAACGCTGCTACACTACCCGTAGCCATGAAAACAGGCAACCTCACCATTGAAGCAGATAAAATTGCTACACAGGTTTTATATGATAAAGACAAAAAGAAAGCAACAGGTGTAGAAGCGTTGGATACGAATACCAATAAAACATATACTTACAACGCTAAGATCGTTTTCCTCTGTGCCTCTACTTTCAACAGCACCTGGATATTAATGAACAGTGCTACTAATATATGGCCCGATGGTTTAGGCAGCAGCAGTGGTGAGCTTGGCCATAATGTAATGGATCATCATTTAAAAGTAGGGGCAGGTGGAACTGTGGAAGGTTACCAGGATAAATACATTTGGGGCAGAAGACCAACCGGTGTGTACATTCCACGTTTTAGAAATATTTATGATGACAAAAGAGATTACCTGCGTGGTTTTGGTTACCAGGGCGGGGCAAATCGTGGTCGTGGACTTCAGGTACCAGAATTTACACTGGGTGCTGAATTAAAAGATGCGTTGAGTGAAGCGGGTTCATGGAGCATGGGTCTTGGTGGTTTTGGTGAGATATTGCCCGATCATAGTAATAAGATCAGTTTAGATAAAAACAAAAAAGATAAATGGGGCCTGCCTGTTCTTGCTTTTGATGTAGAGCTAAAAGAAAATGAAATTAAGATGCGTAAGGATATGGCTAATGATGCAGCAGAAATGTTAGAAGCAGCTGGTGTAAAAAATGTCCATACCTATGATACTGGCTATGCGCATGGTATGGGTATTCATGAAATGGGTACAGCCCGTATGGGTCGTGATTCAAAAACATCAGTGCTCAATGGATTTAACCAGGTGTGGGATGCTCAAAACGTATTTGTAACCGATGGTTCATTTATGACCAGTTCAAGCTGTGTTAATCCTTCACTTACTTATATGGCCTTTACGGCAAGGGCAGCAGATCATGCAGTGAGTGAATTAAAGAAAGGAAATTTGTAAACCCCCAAACCCCCTAAAAGGGCTTAGAGTTAAAGTTTACAAAGAGTAGTGGTCAACGGTATTTATTAAATAACCACAAACCATAAACTACAAACTATAAACGAATTATATGGAACGCAGAGAACTTTTAAAGATGATTGCTTTAGCTACCGGTGGTGCACTGGTTGGTGGTGAATTGTTTTTTTCAGGATGTAAATCAACTGGAGGACCAGTAACCTTTACACCTGAAACGATTGCTTTTTTAGATGAAGTAGCAGAAACAATTATTCCGGCTACATCAACTCCCGGTGCAAAAGCTGCTCAAGTGGGTGAGTTTATGAAAGTATATGTTACCGATTGCTATGATGCAGATGATCAAAAAGCTTTCCTCGAAGGTGTAAACAAACTCGATGAAGCCTGCAACAAAATGCACGGACATGATTATTTAAAAGCTACTCCCGAACACCGGAAAGAATTACTGGTTTCATTAGATAAAGAAGCAAAAACGGTGCAAGATCAAAGAAAAAAAGCATACGATGATTTTGTAAAAGCAGAAAGAGCAAAAGGAAATATATTACCTATAATGGATTTTAAGAACCCGGTAGCATCACATTATTTCACATTAATGAAGCAATTAACGCTGTTAGGTTTCTTTACTTCCAAAACAGGAGCTACAGAAACTTTGCGCCACATACAGGTGCCTGGTAAATATGATGGGGCATTGCCGTATAAAAAAGGAGATAAGGCCTGGGCTGATTCTATTTAATTAGCAAGTTAGCAAATGAGAAAATGTGCTAATGGAATTGCATAATGGCTCAATGGCGTAATAACGCAATTTCGCAATAGCTGCATGAAGATGGACGATGAAGATTGAGAGAAAAGTATCCCCTCCCGGGAGGGGTAAGGGGTGGGTAAAATGCTGAATAGAATTACAGAACACCGAAGTGTGCGACCCGCCAACAAGTTGGGGACAAGCGCAACCATAGCTCAACCGGGATTTAAAGTTGGGTAAATTAAAAATCAATTCATAAAAAGAGTTTTTAAATAGTATTTAAATTCAATTCACAAAAAAATCAATTTTCAAAAAGGATAAATCAACATTGTTATGGCAGAGAATATTTATGATGCGATTGTAATTGGTTCCGGTATCAGTGGCGGATGGGCAGCTAAAGAATTATGTGAGAAAGGTCTCAAAACAATTATGCTGGAAAGAGGAAAGAACATTGAACACATTAAAGATTACACAGAAGCAAATAAAGAAGCTTGGGATCACCCTCATCGTGGCGACAGAACCCAGCAAATGATCAAAGATTATCCTGTATTAAAAAGAGATTATCCATTAAACGAACGCAATCTCGACTGGTGGGCAAGCGATAAAGATTCACCTTATACTGAAGTAAAAAGATTTGACTGGTTCAGAGGATACCATGTTGGCGGACGTTCATTGATGTGGGGTCGCCAGAGTTATCGCTGGAGTGATCTGTATTTTGAGGAGAATGCAAGAGATGGTATTGCTGTTGACTGGCCGGTTCGTTATAAAGATGTGGAAGACTGGTACACTTATGTAGAAAAATTTGCCGGTGTTAGTGGTTCGGTTGAAGGATTGCCAGAACTGCCCGATAGTCATTTCTTACCAGCAATGGAAATGAATTGCGTGGAAAAAGAAGTAGCAGCAAGAGTAAAAGAACATTATAAGAATAGCCGCAAAATAATTATTGGTCGTTGTGCACATGCTACGGTTCCACTAAATAACCGTCAGTGCCAGTTCCGTGATAAATGCTGGTATGGTTGTCCGTATGGTGGTTACTTCAGCACACAATCTGCTACTTTACCTGCTGCTATGAAAACAGGTAATCTTACATTAAGACCCTGGTCAATCGTTACAAAAATTTTATACGATAAAGATTCAAAGAAAGCAACTGGTGTGGAAGTACTGGATGCAGAAACAATGAAGACTTATGAATATAAAGCAAAGATCATTTTCTTAAATGCTTCTACCCTTAACAGTGCGTGGATATTAATGAATTCTGCTACTGATATATGGCCGGATGGTTTAGGCAGCAGCAGCGGTGAGTTAGGTCATAACTTAATGGATCATCATTTAGGTGTAGGTGCACAGGGAACAGTGGAAGGTTTTGAAGATAAATATGTCTTCGGAAGAAGAGCCAATGGTGTTTATATTCCACGTTATCGTAATTTCTTTGGTGATAAAAGAGATTACCTGCGTGGTTTTGGTTACCAGGGCGGTGGTTCAAGAGATGGATGGAGCCGTGAGATACCTGAGTTAGCGATTGGTGGTGGATTTAAAGATGCATTAACTGAACCAGGTCAATGGGTATTTGGTATGGGAGGTTTTGGTGAAATACTTCCTTATCATGAAAACAAAGCAACATTAGATAAAACCAAAAAAGATAAATGGGGATTGAATGTATTAGCCATCGATTGTGAGTTGAAAGAAAATGAAAAGAAGATGCGCAAAGACATGATGAATGATGCAAAAGAAATATTAGAAGCTGCCGGTTTAAAAAATGTAATGGCAGGTGAAGGAGATGGTACTCCCGGTCGTGGTATTCACGAAATGGGAACAGCCCGTATGGGTCATGATTCTAAAACATCTGTACTCAACAAATGGAACCAGGTATGGGATGCACAAAATGTATTTGTTACAGATGGATCATTCATGACATCTGCCGCTTGCCAAAACCCATCATTAACTTATATGGCGTTTACTGCAAGAGCTGCTGATTATGCCGTAAGTGAATTAAAAAAACAAAACTTATAATACCATAAACTTATGCCAGGCGATTCATCAAACGTTCATATCAATAACAAAGCCGAAGAACAAAATACTTATGATGCTATAGTAGTTGGTTCAGGTATCAGCGGTGGCTGGGCAGCAAAAGAATTATGCGAAAAAGGATTAAAAGTGCTGATGCTTGAAAGAGGTCGTCCTCTTGAGCATATCAAAGATTATGACACGGCTAATAAAGATCCCTGGGAAATTGAACATCGGGGTCGTACCACTGCAGCACAGCATAAAGATTACCCGGTTGTTCATCGTGGCTGGGCTGCGTATGAACGGATAATGAAATACTGGACCAATGAAAAAGATTGTCCCTATGTAGAAGTAAAACCCTTTACGTGGTGGCGCAGTTACCAGGTGGGCGGAAGATCTATTATGTGGGGCCGTCAAAGCTATCGCTGGAGTGATCTGGATTTTGAAGCCAACGCTAAAGAGGGGGTTGCCATTGACTGGCCAGTTCGTTATAATGAAATTGCTCCCTGGTATGATCATGTAGAAAAATTTGCCGGCATCGCTGGCTCAAAGCAGGGATTGGAACAATTGCCTGACGGACAATTTTTGAAACCATACGAAATGAATTGTGTGGAGAAAGATGTGGCAGAAAGAATTAAGAAGCATTATAATAACACCCGTCATCTTTTTATTGGAAGAGTAGCCAATCTTACTGAACCTATTCCCGGAAGAACACAATGCCAGTACAGGGATCGTTGCTGGGAAGGTTGTCCCTTTGGTGGATATTTCAGTACACAATCATCTACGATGCCGGCAGCAAAAACAACCGGCAATCTTACAGTAAGACCATGGTCTATTGTTACCAAAATTTTATACGATAAAAATTCAAAGAAAGCAACTGGGGTAGAAGTACTGGATGCAGAAAATAATAAAACATACGAATACAAATCGAAGATTGTTTTCTTAAATGCATCTGCACTAAACTCCGCATGGGTGATGTTTAATTCAGCAACAGATATATGGCCCGAAGGAATGGGAAGCAGCAGCGGTGAGTTAGGCCATAACATTATGGATCATCACTATAACTTAGGCGCCAGTGGTGATATTGAAGGTTTTGAAGATCAATATTATTACGGAAGAAGACCAACTGGTTTTTATATTCCACGTTTTGCCAATCTCTTTGGGGATAAAAGAAATTATTTGCGTGGCTTTGGTTACCAGGGTGCTGCCAGCAGACAGGGTTGGAGCCGTGAAGTAGCCGAGATGAATATAGGTGGTGGATTTAAAGATGCATTAACTGAGCCCGGTGCCTGGAGAATTGGTGCCACTGGTTTTGGTGAAGTACTTCCTTATCATGAAAATAAAATTTCATTAGATAAGAATGTAAAAGATAAATGGGGATTACCGGTGCTGGCAATGGATGCAATCATTCGTGATAACGAAATGAAAATGCGGGAGGATATAAAGAGTGAACTAACAGCAATGTTTGAAGCAGCAGGAGCAAAGAATGTAACTACTTATGATACTGGTCATGCATTGGGTCATGGTATTCATGAAATGGGAACAGCCCGTATGGGGAATGATGCTAAAACATCTGTGCTCAACAAATGGAACCAGGTATGGGATGCAATGAATGTGTTTGTAACCGATGGTGCTTTCATGACTTCCTCTTCCTGTGTAAACCCATCATTAACTTATATGGCTTTTACTGCAAGAGCAGCGAATCATGCAGTGGAAGAATTAAAAAAAGGTAACATTTAAAAAATATAAAAACTTCAATATGGACAGAAGAGAGCTTTTAAAAATGATTGCGTTGGCAACAGGCACTACGATCATTGGCGGAGAATTGCTGCTGAGTGGTTGTAAGTCCGGTTCCTCCGGTGTTACATCATTAGCTTCAGTTGATGTGGCATTACTGGATGAAATTGCTGAAACCATTCTTCCTAAAACCAACACACCCGGAGCCAAAGATGCAGAAGCAGGTAAGTTTATGAAGCTGATGGTGACCGATTGTTATGAAGAAAAGGATCAGAAAATATTTGTGGAAGGTTTAGGTAAACTGGATGATGCCTGTAATAAAATGCACAGCACCAGTTTTATCAAGGCAACACCACAGCAAAGAAATGATTTGCTGCTGAGTATTGACAAAGAGGCTAAAGAATACAATAAAACAAAGAAGCCAGATGATCCAAATCATTATTTCACCATGATCAAGCAACTAACTTTGCTCGGCTTCTTCACCTCTAAGCCAGGCGCCACACAGGCATTACGTTATATAGCAGTGCCCGGAAGATATGATGGTTGTGTGCCATATACTAAAGGTGAAAAAGCATGGGCAACTTAATAAAGTAAAAACATCTTTCTATAATTTAATAACTCAATTGTTATGGATATTAAACGCAGAGACTTTCTGAAATTATCCGGTGCAGCAGCAGCTGGTGCTGCTATTTCTGGTTTGCCATTTGAATCATTTGCAGCAGGAACTACCGGTAAATATATCGGCATGCAATTATACACAGTAAGAGGTGATGTGGCTAAAGATGTGGATGGAACAGTTAAATATGTAGCTAAAGCCGGTTATAATCAAATAGAAATGTATGGCTTTGACGGGACAAGTTTCTTTGGTAAGAAGTCAGCGAAAGAAATGAAAGATTTATTATCAGCTAATAATCTTTCCGCTCCAAGCGGCCACTATTATTTGCCAAAGGTGATGTATGAAAATAATATGGACTTATGGAAACAATGCCTTGAAGCAGGTCATGCACTCGGTCATAAATACATGGTTATTCCCTGGGTAGATGAACAGCATCGTACCGGTGATTATTTTAAACAATTAGCTGAAACCATCAACACTGCTGCTGAGCTTACTAAAAAAGCAGGGATGAGATTAGCTTACCACAATCATGATTTTGAATTTAAAACCGGTGATGATGGTAAAACATTTTATGAACAGCTTTTACATCATACTGATAAGAACTTAGTGGATTTTGAAATGGATCTTTATTGGGTAGTTTATGCCGGGCAAAAACCACAGGACTGGTTTAAAAAATATCCCGGTCGTTTTAAAATGTGGCATGTAAAAGATATGTGGGTGAATAAGGAGGGTAAAAAAGAAAGTACACAGGTAGGAGATGGAACAATTGATTATAAATCAATTTTTGCTCAGCGAAAATTAGCCGGATTGAAATATGCCTTTATGGAACAGGAAGCATACACTATGCCGGAAGAAGAATGCATCAAGCGCAGCATTGCTAATATGAAGAAGAACGGTTTTTATAATTACAACAAATAGTTTTTTTCTAAATCCAACCAGAAGCCGTCTCCCAAAAAGAGGCGGTTTCTTATTTTAACCCAGTCTCACCGTCCCGGTCAGACCAGTATTATGCTCATCATCACTTCATCAATAAACCTGTTCTCATTTTTGAGCCAGGTATATTTTCTTAATATTCCTTCTTTTGCAAAACCGGCTTTTTCATATAAGCGAATCGCATTTTCATTGACAGTAGCAGTGCTTAACTCAATTCGGATTAAATTCATTTGTTTTCCCAATGCAATTATATCCTGCATCATTTTTTGTCCGTAACCTTTGCCAGCATAATCAGGATGAATGGCCAAACCACCTAAGTAAGCCATATGTGCATTACGGTGCTGCTGATGGATGAATTTAAACATGCCAATATCCATTCCCTCATCACTATAAATGTAAATGATGTCTTTAACCAGCAGATCATCAAAGATGGGTTGAAAAGAATCTTTATCCATCATTTCATATAGCAACCACGGATTAGTTACCGGGTGCATATAGAGTTGATAGATATAATTAAAATCCTGTGCTGTTATTTTCCTGATCATACCTTTTGTTATTGAACTTTCCAGTCATCTGTGCGGAATTGAATTAATGGCAACCCTTCTTTGCTGAACACATTGCCAACTACCGTGTTACCAAAACCGTATCTGACTTGTATGGGATCAGTAACCTTTTTATTGAAGAGAATGATTTTATTGTTGTCAATCTTTGCTTCAGCCGGTAACCATTCTTTATTATTACCGCAGATGTAAAAACCGGTAATGATTTTATCTTTTGCTATTAAACTATTATCAGCATCATTAAAGGACAGAATAATTTTATTCTTCTTTATCTCCATGCTTTTAAAAGAAGGGCTCTTATAAACAATACCTGTTTTATGATAAGTTTGTGCTAATGCCCAATTAGCTAAACGGATGCCCGCTTCTTTTTTATGTGATGGATGAATATTGCTGACAGAATCAATCAGATCAGTAACGATTACTACACCTGTATTTGGATGTTGCAGCATTTTTGTTTGTTGCTCCTCCACTATTGATCCCTCAAATGGACGGCCATAGGTAAATGGAGCTATCTGCACCAGGTAAAAAGGAAATTGTTTTCTGAATAAGGATCGCCATGAATCTACCATTGCCGATAATAACTTGTTATATGTTTCTCCATTAAGAACATTCGCTTCACCCTGGTACCACAATGCACCGGCAATAGAATAAAAAGTAATGGGAGCAATGATACCATTATATAGTTTACCTGGTTTTACAGGTCCCCACGGAACTTCTGTTAAGATATTGGCAGCTTTATTTAATTCGGGATTGTTTTGTATTACTTCAGCCGGTGTCCATGCTTCAGCAGAGGTGCCACCCCAACTGGCATTAATTAGCCCAATAGGAATATTTAATTCACTGTTAAGTTTTTTTCCAAAGAAATAACCAACAGCACTAAATGATTTTAATGAATTGGAGTCACATACTTCCCATTGTGCATGTACATCATCCTGCGGATATTCACTGGAACTTCTTGGAATATGAAAAAACCTGATATTTTTATTGTAACATGTTGCCAGTTCTTTTGGAATATCTTTTTCACCATTATAATAACTCCATTCCATATTTGACTGACCAGAACAAATCCATACTTCGCCAATTAATACATCAGTCAACACAATGGATTCTCCCCAACTTTTAACAGTAATAGTATATGGCCCACCAGCTACAGGAGTGCTGATCTTTATTTTCCATTTGCCGGTATTTAATCCTTTCAGTTTATAATCCTGGTTATTCCAACTCGTGTTAATGTTAATTGGTTCATCAGGATTGGCCCAGCCCCATAAAAAAACCGAATCATTTTGTTGTAAAACCATGCCTGAAGAAAGAACGGCCGGTAAACGTAATTGAGCATTGGAGTTAAAATAAGTAAGAGTAATAAAGCAAGCAAGAGTGAGCAAACGTTTCATCATGTCAAATAAAAATTGTTAGCAGTATTTAATATTAATTTTTATTAATCAACAGCATATTTAATTCCGGCAATGCTGCGGATATTATCCATTGTTGCCATCAGCAATAAAGTATCAGCATGTGTCATAACCGAACTTTCAGTCAATCCTTTTTTCACACATTCATTCACATGTCTTGCTTCATATTGATAACCAAAGCCAGGTTCTTTTTCAAACTCAATTAATTTTCTTTCTCCTTTTACTTCATGATACAATTGTATTGTCGCCGATGGTTCATAAAATCTCGTGGTAAGTGTAATGCCGGCTTTTGTCCCTGCAATTTCAGCTTCAGTAGGAAGATTGGTGGTGAACGAAGAGAACAGTTGCGCTATTGCACCATTATTATATTTAAACAACACAGATAATTGTTCATCTACACCAGTAACAGCAGGAATCATCGAAGCTTCAATTTTATCCGGTTTACCCAACACAGATAGAGTCATAAAAACATTGTAAATACCAATGTCCAATAAAGTACCACCACCCAAGGCAGGATCCAACAATCGCTGTGGTGCATTTTCTCCTGTGCGGAAACCAAAATTTACCAGCATCGCTTTTATATCACCCAATGTTCCATCTTTTAATAAACCCAACAACTTATTATAATGGGGAAGAAATTTCGTCCACAATGCTTCCATTAAAAAAACTTTCTTCCCTCTTGCTAATGCAATCATTTCTTTTGCCTGTCTGCTGTTGATGGCAAATGCTTTTTCACATAACACTGCTTTATGATGATTAAGACAGAGCAATGTGTGTTCATAATGATGCGAATGTGGTGAAGCGATATAGATCACATCCACTTCGGGATTGTTCACCAGCTCTTCGTAACTACCATGTGCATATTTGCAGGGAAATTCATTGGCAAAAACTTCAGCGGTTTCCTTTTGCCTGCTGGCAACAGCTACCAGTTCAGCATCTGTAACTAAGGTAAGATCGGCTGCAAATTTCCGGGCAATTCGACCACATCCCAATATGCCCCATCTTATTTTTGATCCTGTCATCTGATTAATTGAAGATTGAGTGTAAATTACAGATTAATCGTTTTATTATGATTGCTTCTCTTAATACTATGCGGAAATTTTTTAACAGTGGCGCCACCAGGCCTTATGCATTCCGCATTAAACAATTAAAAGCTTTAAAAGAATCTCTTCTTCGTCACGAAGAAGATTTGTATGCAGCATTATATTCAGACTTGAAGAAGAGTAAGGAAGAAAGCTGGGTAACAGAACTGGGAATGGTGATAAGCGAACTGAATGCGATTAAGGCTGATTTAAAAGAATGGATGCAACCCGAAAGAGCAGGAACAAATTTGCTGAACCTTCCATCATCCAGTTATGTATTGAGAGAACCGTTGGGTGTAGTGCTCATTATTGGTCCATGGAATTATCCGTTTCAATTATTGATAAATCCATTGCTGGGAGCCATAGCAGCTGGTAATTGTGTGGTGTTGAAACCAAGTGAATTTTCTCCTGCTACTACAGCAGTAATGAAAAAAATTATTGAAGATGTTTTTCCGCCGGAATATATTTTGTATGTGGAGGGTGATGGAGCAACCGTAGTTCCGGAGATGATGAACAATTTTACGTTTGACCACGTGTTTTATACCGGAAGTACTGTTGTTGGAAAAATAATTTATAAGATGGCAGCAGAAAGATTAGTGCCGGTTACATTAGAGTTGGGAGGAAAAAGTCCGGCTGTGATAGAAGAAGATGCAAATATAAAAGTGGCAGCAAGACGAATTGCTGTTACTAAATTCAGCAATGCAGGACAAATGTGTGTGGCCCCTGATTATGCACTGGTGCATGAATCAGTAAAAGAAAAATTTATTAATGCATTAAAAAATTCCCTGCTGAAATTCTTTGAGGAAAAACCTGAAGAAGCTTATAGTTATGGTAAGATCATCAATGAAAGACAGTTTAACAGGCTTACTGGCTATCTAAATAATGGAACAGTTGTTCATGGAGGAAGAACGGATAAAGAAAAATTATTTATTGAGCCCACCATACTTACCAATGTATCATTAGACGCACCGGTGATGAAGGATGAAATATTTGGACCAGTGTTACCTGTTATCAGTTTTGCAACAGAGGAGGAAGCAAAACAAATTATTGAACAACATCCCAATCCATTAGCTTTTTATGTATATACATCCAGCAATAAAAAAGAAAAATACTGGATGGATAGCATTGCTTTTGGCGGTGGTTGTATCAATAACAGCAGCTGGCATTTAACTAATCATCATTTACCATTTGGCGGAAGAGGATTTAGTGGCGCCGGTAATTATCATGGTAAATATTCTTTTGAAACTTTCAGTCACCGCAAGGCCATTATGAAAACACCCACCTGGTTTGACCCGGATATAAAATATCCTCCGTTCAAAGGAAAATTGAAATTGTTTAAGTGGGTGATACGATGATTAAAACAATTAAAATAGTATTGTTGTTATTAATAGCATTCGTGGTATATGTATTTATTATTAATAGAAATTCGAAGCATATGACATTACGCCAAAAAGTTTTAAAAACGGTATACCCGGCTTTTATGTGGTTAAGTGGAAGAAAGGCAAAATCCTTTTCTAATCATCAAACACAACCTTCCGTATCTTTTTATTCCTTAAAGCCAGTTTTAAATAATGGAATAGTATATGATTTGTCGCAACTAAAAGGGAAAAAAATATTGTTAGTGAATACCGCCAGTGATTGCGGCTACACTAATCAATACGACGACTTGCAAAAGTTATACGAACAGGAAAAAGATAAACTGGTGATTCTTGGTTTTCCTGCTAATGATTTTAAAGAACAGGAAAAAGGAAGTGATGAAGAGATAGCACAGTTTTGCAAACTCAATTTCGGTGTAACATTCCCGTTGATGAAAAAATCAGTAGTAATTAAAGGAGCAGAACAAAATGAAGTATTCAAATGGCTGAGTGATTCTACCTTAAATGGCTGGAGTAACAAACAACCTTCCTGGAATTTTTCCAAATATTTGGTGAGCGAAGAAGGGGCACTCACCAATTATTTTAGCCCTTCTGTATCTCCATTAAGCAATGAAGTTTTATCGGCTATCCATCAGAAATGAAAAAAGGACAAAAACTACCTGCACATAACACCTCGATTTCTTTTATTAAAGAAAACTGGCAGGGTAATCCTTTAAATGAACTCGGCCAGTATATCAATCTTGATGGGCCCAGTGAAAAAAGTTTTGCTGAATTATTAAAATGGCAACGGGAAAGGAATCCGTTAAAACCGTTAAAGAAAAAACAACAGAGCAATGTTGAGGTGGTGAATAACAAATCCATTACCAAAAACAGGGATAATGGAATCGTGTGGCTGGGTCATGCCAGTTTTTTGTTTACAATTGCCGGTAAACATTTTATTACTGACCCTGTGTTGTACAATGTAAGTGTGATAAAACGGTTTACACCATTGCCCTGTTCAACTGAAGATTTAAAACATATTGACTTTATACTCTTATCACATAATCACCGTGACCATTGCGATAAGAAAAGTATGCAGCAACTCTGTGTCTTAAACCCTAAAGCAATTATTTTAACTGGACTGGAAATTGGCAAGCTGCTTCGTAACTGGAAGATCACGAATCCAATTATTGAAGCAGGATGGTATCAAACTTATCCAATTGATGCCGATGTTTCCATCACTTATCTTCCTGCCAAACACTGGAACCGACGTGGCTTGCATGATATGAATGAAATGTTGTGGGGAAGTTTCATGTTACACTCAAAAGATGCCACTATATACTTTGGTGCTGATAGCGGATTAGGAATGCATTTTGAAGAAACTGCTCAACTATTTCCTAATATAGATTATGCGCTGATTGGTATTGGAGCTTACAAGCCGGAATGGTTTATGAGCACAGCACACACCAGCCCTGCTGATGCATTAATTGCTTTTGAGCAACTGAAAGCAAAAGAACTCATTCCCGTGCATCATGGCACTTTTGATTTAAGTGATGAGCCAATCTTTTATCCCAAACAGGAAATAATGGCATTAAGCGAAGAGCAAAGTATAAATGGCGTATTACATCTGAATATTGGAGAAAAACATTTTATCTGAAATTATAAAAGTGCAATAATTTAATTTTCCGTGCATCAGCTTAGCATGATACTATTACCCGGCGGGTATTCACTTTGCCGGATGTCGTCAAACGAATCCATACCGTCGTGGGTGTTTTCCTCTGCCTTTTATACTATTTCAAAATCAGCAGATGAATTATCTATCATTGCTGAATCAAACCTTGTTCCTGCTGAAATTAAAGCAGAAAGCGGTTGGTGTATTTTAAAGATTGAACAAACGTTGGATTTGGCTTTAACGGGTATCACCGCAAAATTTTCAACGGCACTGGCCGCAGCGGGAGTTAATCTTTGTGTGATTGCTACTTATGATACTGATTATATAATGGTGAAGCAGGAAAAACTGTCTGTTGCTATTGGTGCTTTACAGCAAGCCGGTTTTATTGTTAATGCATAATTTTCCAGCATGAATTACAATGATATTATTGGTACAATTGGAGTTGGACTTATATTGATTGCTTATTTCAGCAATATCTTTTCACTGATTACAAAAGAGGGCAAGTTGTTTTTTGTACTCAATATAATTGGAGCAGCAATGGCCTGTTATGCATCCTGGCTGATAGATTACTGGCCTTTTGTAATTTTAGAAGCTACCTGGACAATAGTATCTGTTGCCGGTTTAATTAAATCATTTGCTAAATAATAATTATGCAAACAAAAGATTTCACTTTCATTCATAAATATTTCATGGCCGAAAAGCAGGAAAGTTTATTGTTTTTGATTATTGGAATTGCTGCTGTGTTATTATCCGTTGTATTCTTTTTTGTGATGAAGACCAACCCTTCTTTTTATAAAGGTGCAGCCATTCCTTTATTGCTGATTGGGTTAATGCAGGTAACAGTAGGTTATACAGTATGGGCAAGAAGTGATAAGCAGCGTTTAGATGTTGCTTATAAAATGGGAATGGATTCAATTGGTTGTACAAAGAATGAAGAATTACCGAGAATGAAAATTGTGAACGGAAATTTTGTCATTTACCGTTACACTGAAATCGCTTTAGCAATAACAGGCATAGTACTGCTGCTTGCTTTTAGAAATAATGGAGGAAAAGCATTTTGGTTTGGATTGGGAATCACTCTTGCTATACAATCGCTAATCATGCTTGGAGCAGATTATTTTGCTGAGAAAAGGGCACATCTTTACACAGCGCAATTAGAATCTTTATTGAAGTAATATTAAAAAGCCAGCAAGCCTGTAAATGCTGGTTCAGCAATGCGATGGTCTGCTGCTGTTTCCAATTGTTTGTTATCGGTACAAAAGGAAACACCCACACCCGCATTTTTTATCATACAGATATCATTTTTGCCATTGCCTACCGCCATAATGTTTTTAATCTCGATATTAAACCGCTTGCTCAGTTCCAGCACAGCATTGGTTTTGCAATAATCATGTTTACAAATACTGTGTTTATTGTATAGGAAGAAAGACGGAATTTTAACTTCACCTGTAGCTATGCCTCTGTGAAATTCCAGTTCGTTTGCCAATGAAAAATCTAATCCTAATTTGTTGGCGATATGATTGGTTACAGCATCATAACTTTCGCTGATGATGCCACACACATATCCCCTGAACTGCAGTTCTTTTATCACCTGTGCGGTGTCTTCCACAATTTCAATTTCATCAGCTGTTTTTAATATCTCGTAAATAGGAATACCTTTTAGCAACTGTGCAATTTGTTTAATGCGTATAAAAGGATTGATCGCCATTTTAGCAATAGCTTTTAATTCATCTGTAAGGGAAAACTTATCAGCCAGCGTATAAATAAAACTTGCTTTTAAAATAGTTTTATCCATATCGAAGATGGCCATCTTACGGTATTTCTTATTACTTTCTTTAGCAGCAAATTCCATTTGTTCGTCTTCTTCAAAATGAATGCCAGTGATGGTTTCAAATGTATCTTCCAAAAATTGACCCGAACGTTTTAAGATAGCTTTGGTTACTTCTTTACTCATCTTTGCCAGTTGCGTAATACTTTGCATACGGTTTTCAATATAACCTAAACTTACTTCTGTTATTCTTGCTCCTTCTTTATGCATGTCAATCAATATTCCTATGTCCACACCATAATCATCTTCAATTAGGATTCGCTGAAAATATTCTTTCCTACCAGCAATCATACCACTTAATGGCTGTTTAAAATGACTGATAGAAGGAAACAAAAAACTCAGTAATGGTTTTGCAACCAATTCTGTTACACGGCCAGCCTGTCTTTCAAAATATGATTTTACAAAATCTGCTCTTTCTTCAGTAATTGGTTTGGTGAGCCGGTCAATCACATCATCAGGATAAGTAGTAATATCCGCATCCACAAATGCAACTATATCATAAGAGGCCAGCATAATCCCTTCTCTCATCGATATGCCCTTGCCTTTTATGCTGCTGGTAAAAATTTTTACATGTTCCTTTCTTGCTTCTTTTACAGTGGCATCAGTAGATTTATCATCTATAACGATGATTTCTCCAACAGCAGCAGAGCGTTTTACTATCTGTATCACTTTACGGATAGTAGCTTCTTCATTTAATGCAGGTATAATTACGGATACCATAGGCTGGTTTTTATTGGTTAACAATTACGGGCAACTGCTCTTATGCAAGCACCTTGCCAATAGTAATAAGTAAGATAGCCAATGATGAAGATAGAATGAGGGAAGAAGATGTTAAAAGAATGAACGAAAATAAAATTGCTGAACCTTAGCTATTTAGACACAACTATTAATCAATAGGACATTTTTCATGATAATTAATTAATTCAATAGAAGTCTTAATAAACTCATAACCGGCATACATAGCAGAAATTTCATTGAACACTTCATCAATTTCTTCTACAGTTTTGAGCGTTACTAATTTATTACGGTATTCCTTAATGTTAGGAAGTCCTTTCAAATAATTAGCATAATGACGGCGCATTTCATTGATACCTACCACAGGGTTTTTCCATTCTACACTTCTGTACAAATGTTTACGGCATACTTCCACTCTTTGCTCAATAGTGGGAGCAGGTAAATGTTCACCTGTTTGTACAAAATGTTTTATCTCGTTAAATATCCAGGGATAACCAATAGCAGCTCTGCCAATCATAACACCATCCACACCATAACGATTTTTATATTCCAGTGCTTTTTCTGGAGAATCAATATCGCCATTGCCAAAGATGGGAATCTTAATGCGTGGATTATTTTTTACTTTACCAATCAGCGTCCAGTCGGCCACACCTTTATACATCTGTGTTCTTGTACGTCCGTGAATAGCGAGAGCTTTAATACCTACATCCTGCAAACGTTCAGCTACTTCTTCAATGTTCTTAGTATTATCATCCCAGCCCAATCTTGTTTTTACTGTAACCGGTAATGAAGTTGATTTAACCACTGCACTTGTTAAGCGAACCATCAGATCAAGATCTTTCAATACTCCTGCACCGGCGCCTTTTAACGCTACTTTTTTTACCGGGCAACCAAAATTGATATCGAGCAAATCGGGCTGAGTAACATCAACAATTTTTGCAGCCAACGATAAACTTTCTTCATCGCCACCAAAAATCTGAATACCAACCGGTCGTTCGTAATCAAATATGTCGAGTTTTTTGCGGCTTTTAATAGCATCCCGTATCAATCCTTCGCTGGAAATAAACTCGGTGTACATCAAATCGGCACCATTATCCTTGCATACGGCACGGAACGGCGGGTCACTCACATCCTCCATGGGAGCAAGAAGCAACGGAAAATCCGGTAATGATATGTTATCTATTTTTACCATCAGTTAAGTTGACAGATGACAGATTACAGTTGACAGAAAATAAATGTGGTACTGTCAACTGTCAACTGCGAACTGTCAACTATTTTTGAGCCTGCAAATTTAATCATCTATTCCGGATTTTTATGAATCAGCAACGACCGAATATTTCATATCCTTCTCAATTAGGAATTCTCATTGGTTTAGTGGGGGCAGGCTTGTTGTTTGGCCGTATTTTAAGTGTGGCCATCATGTTTTCCCAGTTGGGCATGACAAAGGCACAAGATGTAAATGAATTACTGAAGCCGGAAAATGTGAATATGATTCGCTGGCTGCAAATCGTTTCCACCTTCTTTATGTTTTTTATACCGGCAGTGATATTTGCCAGGATTGTTTCTAAAAAACCATTTCAGTATTTAGGATATAATCAATGGATAAGACTGGAGCAGGTAATACTGGTGATACTGATTATGATTGCCTGCTTACCGGTAGTAGGTGCATTGGGAGAACTCGCTGAAAAAATTCCGTTATCTCCATCATTAGCAAAAAGATTTAAAGCGGCCGAAGAGAGTTATGAAAAACAGGTAGAGCTGATAATGGCCATGAAGAACAGTGCGGATTATATATGGAGTATGCTGATAGTGGCAATATTACCGGCAGTGTTTGAAGAAACTTTGTTCAGGGGTGGTTTGCAAAATGTACTCACCCGTTGGACAAAATTGCCTGTGCTGGCAATCATCTTAACCAGTATCGTATTTAGTGCGGTACATTTTTCATTCTATGGATTTTTTGCAAGAGCAGCGTTGGGTATTGTATTAGGATTGATTTATTACTACAGCGGAAACATCTGGCTTAACATCACAGCACATTTATTTAATAATGGGGCAGCAGTAACTTTTATGTATGTAAAAACAATGAAGACCGGCAAAGTACCCGATAAAGAACTGGAATCAACCATGCCACTCTGGTCCGGTGCTATTGCAGTGGTGATATTAGTGGGACTTATAATTGCTTTCATAAGAGTTAGTAAACCCATAAAGGCAAAAATTGAACAGGAAGCTGCTGCACCCGAAGAAGATAACTGGATGAATCTTTAACCACTCTACAGCAAAGCAATGGCATTTAACCCCGCAACATTTAAGACAAGAGCATTAACCGCAGTAGTATTTGTAATAGTAATGCTGGGCGGATTATTATGGAATCAATGGAGTTTCCTGGCATTGTTTACTGTCATTCATTTTGGTTGCTGGTGGGAATATATTAAGCTTGTGGGATTGATTGATAAAGAATATCAAAAAATTTCTCCGTTTCATAAGTATGGAATAATGTTATTAGGATTTGGATTGATGCTTTGGTTTACAAATGGTGCTTATAGTTTATTTGGTGTTGCGTTAAATGAGGTAGGAAAGCTATTATTGCTGGCAATGATTCCGGTAGTAATAATTGGCGATTTAATTTTTACTAAGCCATTGAATCCAAAATTATTTGCTCATTCAATTTTTGGATTGATTTATATTTCATTGAGTTGGGGGTTGATGATGAGTTTGTTTTCTCTATCAAGTGTAGAGAATGTGTTTGTAAAAATTCCCGGTTATGTTATACCATTAATTGTCATTGCCAGTATTTGGGTCAATGATACAATGGCTTACATTGTCGGTTCTCTTATTGGTAAAACACCGTTCTCAAAAATATCTCCAAAGAAAACATGGGAAGGAACTATCGGCGGTGCAATATTGGCAATAGTGGTAGTTGTTCTTTTATCTAAATGGTTATTGGGGTCAGATTTACTGCAGGTTGGAATTGTTGCAGCCGTCGCAGCCATCTTCGGCACAATGGGGGATTTATTAGAAAGTAAACTCAAACGCTTAGCTGGCGTTAAAGACAGCGGTAGTATTATGCCCGGTCACGGTGGTTTTTTAGACCGGTTTGATTCACTTTTACTGGCTACTCCTTTTGTTTGGTTATACATTTACTTCTTTACTATGTAAGTATATCAGCGTTCAGCGTTTAGCATTCAGCCTTTCGCATTTACCCTTATCTTTGCCGCTCTAATTACAACCAATGACAATTCATAAGGAAGGATATAAAAGCATTGCCATTACACTGATTATTTTTGTGGCAATCAATCTCATCTGTTTTTATTTTTTCAGCGGTGATATGCCGGTATTAAGCTGGATAATCTTCTTTGCAACTTTAGGACTGTTATTGTTTATCATTTCATTCTTCCGTGTGCCGGCCAGACAATTAACTTATAATGAAAATCAAATCATTTCTCCGGCGGATGGTAAAGTAGTAGTGATTGAAGAGATCGTGGACGAAGAATATTTTAAAGATCGCCGCATACAGGTAAGTGTGTTTATGAGTCCGGCCAATGTGCACCAGAACCGTAGTGGTGTGGCAGGTGAGGTGGTGTACAATCAATACCATAAAGGAAAATACCTGGTGGCATGGGATCCTAAATCATCAACTGAAAATGAACGGCATAGTGTGGTGATCCGTAACCCTAAAGGTGAAGTGCTGTTTAAACAAATTGCCGGAGCATTGGCCAAAAGAATTATAAACTACCTGCGGGTGGGACAAAAAGTAGCTCAAAACGAAGAAATGGGTTTCATCAAATTCGGATCAAGGGTAGATATTTTATTGCCAACCGATGCCAAAGTGAACATTAAGCTGAACGAAAATGTTAAAGGCGGTGTTTCCGTCATAGCAACTTTTGCTTAATTCGGTTTGTCTTAGTAATTTAGCAACATTAAAAACATCGATCGATATGAAAAAAATATTCATACTTGCTGTAGCTGCTTTCTTAGTTAGCGGAGTGGCTTTTGCCCATGGTGGCGATGGAAAAAAATGCGGAAAGAAAGACTGCAAAAAAGAAGCGAAAGCAGATGGCAAATCCTGCTGCAAAAAAGGTAGCGGTAAAAAATGCTGATAAATTATTATTAGCCTATGGAACTTCCCCCGTCGTTGATGGGGGATTTTTATTTCATTTTCATTTGTGCAAAGTATGGGTGTTCAGGGTTTACAATTAACTCTTGCCTTTGGGGATGAATGAGTACATCCATATCTTCCATTGGAATAGCGCCAAGCAGTGGCTCATTATCACCGGATAGTACCATAGCGTTACACACAGTGCGGCGATTTTTAAATTTTACTTCTATTGGCCCAACAACATCATATTCTTCAACATGACCGTTGGCCGTTTGGGCCTTCCTTTTTTCAAGTAAAGGCAATTGTAACTGCTCCTGGATAGTTTCATTTATAGCCATCATATAAGCCCCGGAATCAACAAGCATTTTTACATTCATTTTCTTTATCTCCTCTTCGCCAATAATATGCCTTTTGGCAAGCATTAAATCTTCGCCATTTATTAAAGTTATTTCTGCATATACAAGACCCATACGATAATACGTTTTTCTAAAGTTACAAAATCATGTACTAAATATAAAAACAGTTACAATATTCCTTCCAGTTCCTTTAAATGATGGATTGTATAAGTTGCCTGTTCGTTTTTATCTCCGTTAATATGATTCATAAACACACTATCCATTCCTGTGTTAACGGCACCTAATATATCTGCTTCTTCATTATCGCCAATCATAATACTTTCATTCAGCATGGCACCGGCTTTGTTCATGGCGTATTCAAATATCTCCTTTTGTGGTTTTACATAATTACATCCTTCTGAAGTTACAATTTCAGTAAAATAATTGGTGAGGCCTGAGTTGCGCAATTTATTATGCTGTACTTCTTCAAAACCATTGGAGACTATATGCAGTTTATATTTTTTATTTAGCAGGTATTGTAATATTTCTTTCGTGTAAGGAAATAACTCTTTTTGATCGGGTAATACTTCTAAGTAACGAAGACTGATCGCTTTGGCCAGCTTCTCATCTCCAATTTTATAATCAAGTAATGTGTGCCACATTCTTTTCCAGCGTAACTCATCCTGTTTAATAAAACCTTTACTGTAACGGTCCCAGAGTTTTTGATTATGTTCACGGTAAATAGCATGAAATTCTGCAAAAGGTCCAACTCCTTTAGAAGGCAAATCAAACTCTTCATACATTATTTTTAATGTAAGTGAAGAATTAGTTTCAAAATCCCAGATGGTATGATCCAGGTCGAAAAAGATATGTTTATATTTCATTTGAGATTGCGGATTGCCGGGTTTAGATTTGTACCCGGTTTATAAAAGGCTGCAATCTACAATCTTAAATCTACAATCATGAATGTAGTTATAACAGGAGCATCCAAAGGTATTGGCAGGGCAATAGCTGAAATATTTGCGGCTAATGGGCATAATCTTTACTTATGTAGTCGCAATGAAGTAGCATTGTATAAAGCCATGGAAGAATTAATTACTAAGCATCCGCACATTCATGTAAAAGCCAAAGCAAGAGACCTGAGTACAAGAGAAGGAGTAGATAGTTTTGGCGACTGGATACTGAATAACTCCATCAATATTGATGTGCTGGTGAATAATGCAGGCTTGTTTGAGCCCGGCAGTGTATATAATGAGCCGGAAGGGGCTATAGACAGAATGATGGCGGTGAATTTTTACAGTGCTTATCATCTTACCCGTAAACTCATTCATCAAATGATGGAACAAAGCGATTATCACGGATCAAGAGGACATATATTCAACATTTGTTCAACTGCTTCCCTAAGTGCTTATAAAAATGGTGGAGCTTACAGCATCAGCAAATATGCCTTGCATGGGTTTTCAAAAAACCTGCGGGAAGAAATGAAATCGTATAAGATAAAAGTAACATCCGTATTTCCCGGCGCCGTATATACTGATTCGTGGAGTGGTTCGGATGTTGATCCTAAACGTATCATGGAATCAGAAGATATTGCTAAATTGGTTTACACCGCTTCACAACTATCACCAACGGCTTGTGTAGAAGATATTTTAATCCGGCCACAGCTGGGCGATCTTTAGTTTAACAGCTATTTAACCGCTGTTAAAGGAATACCACCGGATACTAATTTTTAAATTTGTTACCCGGTTTGAAGTTATGAATATTGTGTCCTGTCAAATGAAAATGGTATTGAAGAAAAATTTACACTTCCCTCTTCTTACTTTATTGTTAGTGGTTGCCTTTTGTATGGCGACACCAGCAACTTTTGCCCAAATAAAATTTACTGCTCATGTTAGCTATAATACTGTAGCAAGAGACCAGGCATTACAATTGGAGTTTGTTGTGGAAGGAGCAGAAGGAGCAGATGATTTTACCGCACCATCTTTTACCGGCTTCAATATATTACAGGGCCCGGCTTATGGCAGTTATTTCTCTGTTAATAATGGCGAGGTTACAAAAGGGATCAACATTACTTATATACTGATGCCGCAAAAACCCGGTAAGCTGGTGATTGATGCCGCACAGGTAAAAGTGAAAGGAAAGATTTATCGTTCCAACCCTGTAACGATTACTGTTCTAAATCAATTATCAGGTAGCAGTAATAATAATGCAATTGTTACAGTGCCCCCATTACCGGGCTTTCGTAGTAATAGCAGTAATAACCCGGACAACAAAGAATTTATTTTAAGAAAAGGGGAAGATCCGATTGCCAAGATCCAAAAGAATTTATTTGTACAGGTAGAAGTAAATAAACAAACCTGCTACGAAGGAGAACCGATAGTAGCTACTTATAAATTATATACAAGATTAAGATCGGTATCAAGAGTAACAAAGCGTCCTTCATTCAATGGTTTTTCAGTGGTGGAAATGACGCAGCCGGAGAATATGGATTTTCGTCCCGACCAGTTAAATGGCAAACCGATTTATTCTACCATCATAAGAAAAGTACAATTGTTTCCATTGCAATCTGGTCAGCTAATATTAGAACCGGTAGAGATCGCCAGCCAGGTTCGCTTTTTAAAAGCAGGTGAAAAACCTAAGACCAATAACAATGTTGATGATCTGTTCAATGATTTTTTTGATGATGAAATGCTGAATGGAGAAACAGAAGAACATAATCTTACACAAGAAAGTAAACCGGTAACTATTACTGTAAAACCATTACCCGAAGCAGGGAAGCCGGTCAACTTTAATGGTGCAGTAGGAAAATTTACTATTCAAACAGCTTTAAATAATAATGATATTGCCGCTAATGAAAATGGTACATTAAAGGTGGTTGTTGAAGGAAAGGGCAATCTTTCCATGATCAACACTCCTGCTATTAACTGGCCAAATGGTATGGAAGGTTTTGAAGCTACTGCAAGAGAAAATATTGATAACGCTACTTCACCCACAAGCGGAACAAAAGCATTTGAATATCCTTTTACAGTAAATGAA
This sequence comes from Sphingobacteriales bacterium, assembly GCA_016200915.1. Classification (GTDB taxonomy): domain Bacteria; phylum Bacteroidota; class Bacteroidia; order Chitinophagales; family Chitinophagaceae; genus AWTP1-9. The sequence continues at coordinate 37,975 of JACQDV010000055.1, read as the reverse complement.
AAAGGTAAGTATGAAATCCCTGCAGTTAGTCTTTCGTATTTTAATCCTGAGACTGAGAAATATGAAACCGCTAATTCAGCCGTATTGGATTTTGCTGTTAATAGGGTAGCCGAAAAGAAAACGCCACTTGTTGCAGTAAAAGATTATCCGCAGGAAGAAGAAGAAATATTTATTGATAAAGCAAAGAATTTCTATGATGATACTTTGAAAGGAGAGTGGTGGTGGCCTGCAATTGCATTGGTATTATTGATTTGGGGAGGCTATCAGTGGCGGCAAAAAATAAAATTATCCCGTGCAAAAAATGAATTAAAACGCATTATTGAAGAAGAGAATAAAGAAGCAGATGCCGAGGCTGTTCCGCTAACAGAAGGATTGATAACAACCTTCAATACGGATCCTTTAGATAAGGCAAGACAGCAACTAAAAAACAATAATGCCATTGGATTTTATAATGAATTGCATGCAGCCGTGTGGTCCTTCCTCCAGCAGAAATACCAGCTTAGTCCAATGGATATGAATAAAAGATCGGTGTCAGATAAATTGAGAGCTGATTTATTTGGAGAAAATATTGTTGCAGATTTTGTTCAAATACTTAATACCTGCGAATTGGCCTTATATACTCCCGATCATTCGCAGGAAGAAATGTATCAACTGCTGCAACGGGCGGAGACATTTATAAAAACAATTGAGTATAAAATTGTGTAGCAATTAATCGGTGAATTTATATCCCATGCCTCTCACCGAATGAAAATGATGTGGATTGCGGCTGTCTTCTTCAAAATATTTACGGAAGCTTAAGATGAAATTATCAATCGTTCTGGTGGTGGGATAAACATTGTAACCCCATACCGCCTGTAATATCTTTTCTCTTGTTACTACTTCGTTTTTGTTTTCAATCAGCAGTTTCAACAGCATGGCTTCTTTCTTGCTCAGCTCAATTTTATCGCCTTTGTAATTGGTTGCTTCCAGTGCTTTAAAATCTATATTGTTATTTCCAAAGTTGTAATTAATACCAACGGTTTCTTTATCCTGAAGCTGTTTATTTTTGTCAATGAGCTTTTGTACACGAAGTAAAAGTTCTTCTAAGTTGAAGGGTTTGGTTAAATAATCATCAGCACCTTTTTTTAATCCCAATACTTTATCGGCTGAACTGCTTTTGGCACTTAATATTAAAACAGGTAAAGCGGAATGTTGCAACCGTAATGTTTCCAAAACAGTAATACCATCAATTTCCGGCAGCATTATATCCAGTATTACCAGGTCAAAGTATTCGTTTTGCAATGATCTTAATGCGGAAGGTCCATCAAAGGAAGAAGTTACTTCATAACCTTCCATTTCCAGGTTTAACTTTAATGCTTCCTGTAAATTTTCTTCATCTTCCACTAATAATATGGATGCTGCTTTATCTTTTACCATGTCTATTTATAAAAATTAATCCCAAAGATAGTTCCGGTTGGTGTATTATCGGTAATGTTGATTTCAGCCCCATGATCTTCTATAATTTTTTTAGTGATATATAATCCCAAACCAGTACCCTTTGTTTTACGGGTGTTTTCATTACCCACCCGGTAAAATTTATCAAACACCCGTTTCTTTTCCTCTTCACTAATACCAACACCCTCGTCAGATATTCCTACAGAGGTGCGTTCTCCTTCGTCAGTAAGATCAACATGAACAATTGAATCTTCGGGTGAGTATTTCAAAGCATTTTCAATCAGGTTATTTATAGCTATCTGCATCAGCAAAGTATCGCCATAAATAAATTGTCCCGGCTCAATGGAAGCTTCAATATTGCGATTAGGAAAACGTTGTTTAAAATCCTGTACACATCCATCAGTTAAAACAGAGAGATTGACCTCTTCTTTTTCGCTACTTAAATTACCACTGTCAATTTGCGCCGCCAGTAAAATATTATTGGTTAATGTATTTAAGCGGTTGGTTTCCTGTAACGCCTGTTCAATAAATCGTTGTTGTTTCTCCTCTTCTAATTTTCTTTTTTGCAAAGTTTCCAGACTGAGTTTGATAACGGCAATGGGAGTTTTTAATTCATGTGTTACTGCCATCATAAAGTTTTGTTGCTGCTGAGAGAACTTAACTTGTTTGCGAACCGAACGGTAAACAAAAATAGCTCCGACTAATGTTATCAGCAAGAAGATTAATCCTTCGCCAATGTTTCGGGCATGTTTCCGGTAATGTTCGTTATTTAACTGTGTAATTTTTGATTCGTATAGCGGATCGTCTTTAATCAATTCCTGTATCTTATAATCTGTCATTGCCTGGTTTTGTTTTTCCAGGGCTATGTACCACCAGCTAAGAGCAGCAATAATGTATATGAGCAGGAACCAATAAACAATTGTAATAACGGAGAACTTATATAATTTTTTTCCAAAAGGCATTAATTGACTTTTTCAATTCGTACACCGGCATTCATCACATGCTTTAAAGGGTTATCCCGCATGTTTTGTTCTAATTGAATACTATATGTGCCGGATCTTTTGAATTTAATATTTTCAAACAGTTTGATACGATGCTCCCATATATCATCCATTCCGGTAGCAGATAACCATTTTCCTTCTGCATTTTGAAGTGGTAGTTCTATCCTTGCTTTTTGATAAGTCGTATCGCCGGGTTGTTTGGTAGAAACAAATAACCAGATATTACGATATTCATATGCTTCAGTATGACGAAGGGTTATAGATATATTGTATGCAGCTGTAGTATCAGTAATATCAAACTTGATTTCCGGCTTATTCTCATATTTCCATTCGTGATTGGGTAATTGTACATTTTTTTCAAATACATCAATCTTCATACACGAAGCAAACGGCAACAGGCAAGAGGCAATAAGCAAATGATAAATGGAATATCTACTTTTCAAGCGGGATGTTTTTTTGCAAAAATAATTGACCAGCACAAACTTTTATTTAAAACTTTACCGGCATAAATAATACTCAACACTAAACCTTAAACCATTAAACTTTAAACCCTACAACACGTTCAATACCTGTTCTTTTGCTTTTTCCAGTTCATCCTTCATCATCACCACACATTTTTGTATTGATGCATCATAAGCTTTAGCACCGGTAGTGTTGATTTCTCTTCCAATTTCCTGTAGTACAAAAGATAGTTTCTTACCTTTACTTTCTTCTACTTCTGCCAGTAAAGTTTTAAAATATTCACAGTGATTTTTAAGGCGAACCTGTTCTTCACTAATGTCTATTTTTTCAATATAATAAATGAGTTCCTGTTCCAGGCGGTTGCTGTCATAATTGGTTTTTCCTACATGCTCTTCCAATAGCCTGGTAATCCCTTCTCTTATTTTTTGCTGACGCAGCGGTTCCAGTTTGGCTACTTCTTCCTGCAGTTTTGTAATATTATCTATGCGTAGTAAAAGATCATCTTCCAGTACTTTGCCTTCTTCAAGCCGGTGAATATTAAGGTCTTCAATGGCGGCTAATAATATTTTTTTAAACTGTTCCCATTCTTCATCGGTTAATGTTTCACCGGTGGGAGTAATTACTTCGGGCAGTTTTAATAAGGAGCTTAATATACCTGAAGCATCCAGGTTTAATTCTCTCGATAATTTTTCAACCGGAGCATAATAAGCTTTGGCTAATTCTACATTAATGGAAACGGGTTTTGAATTACCGGATTCTTTTAAACTGATTAAACAATCAATACTGCCACGCCCCAGTTTTCCCATTAAAACAGTGCGGATATCAAATTCAAAAGGTTTTAAAAATCCCGGGAGCTTTAATGAAAGTTCAAACTGTTTCCCATTGAGGGATTTAATATCTATCAGGAAAGTTTTATCACCTGCTGTTTGTTCTGTCCTTCCAAACCCGGTCATTGATTTAAGCATAAGTTATCGATTTATGTGTAAGATAGTTTTTTTAATAATACTAAATGGCTGCACTGTTACCGGTAATTTAAATGAAGTGATATGGCTTTATGCAATAAATCATTAAACATCATAAAAGAAAAATCCTCCTGGAAACAGGAGGATCTCATTATATGGATGGGTTAGTAAGTACCGGGAAGTAAATTTCCCATCACAATATTAAAAATAATTTTATCATAAGAAAAAAAATTCTTTGATTATTTTATTCACATTTTTTTTTTGCTTGTGGAAAAGGCTTATGCATTTTATTGCTTAATAACTATGTTTTTAAAGAGGATAAGATGAATTGTATAAATCAGCCAATTGATGTTATTAAAATCAGTTTAATGAAACGCAGTGCTGCACAGCATTTCATTGGTACGCATTTTTAACTGATGATCAATATTATTAGTAAGCAATAATGCATAATTGAACAATGAACTGCGATAAATCATTTTAATTACAGTTAAAATGAGCTAAAAATATTTTTTAAAATTCTTTTGACTGAAGCCGTAAAAAGAACAGAATTGACTTTTTAACTGTGTTTTTACTTCATTAACACAATGATTGTGGAATAGTAGCACCCGTTAACTTTGCCGGAAATTATTGAACAATGAAATTTAAATCACCCGTTCCGGTTAAATGGATAGCTGAATTTATATCAGCAGAACTCATTGGTAACAGTGAAGGGCAGGTAACCGGATTAAATGAAATACATAAAGTAGAACCTGGTGATATTGTTTTTGTTGATCATCCCAAGTATTATGATAAATGCATTAACTCTGCTGCATCGTTTATCATCATCAATAAAAAAACAACTTTTCCGGAAGGAAAAGCATTACTGGTGGTTGATGCTCCTTTTGATGCCTATTTAAAATTAGTTCATCATTTTCGCCCGTTTACACCTTCTTCCAAACCGATCAGCGAGTCTGCAGTAATTGGACAGGATACGGTTGTTTTTCCTAATGTTTTTATCGGTAATAATGTTATCATCGGTGATAACTGCATTATTCACCCCAATGTTTCAATTTATGATGATGCGGTAATTGGAAATAATGTTGTAATTCATTCCGGTACCACTATTGGTTCGGATGCTTTTTATTTCAACACCAAAAAAGACCGTGAAGTATGGTATAAGAAAATGGAAAGTTGCGGAAGAGTGGTGATTGAAGACGATGTGGAGATAGGAGCCGGTTGTACACTTGATCGTGGTGTGAGTGGTGATACAATTATTGGCCGTGGAACCAAGTTTGATAATATGGTACATATTGGTCATGATACTGTGATTGGCAAAAATTGTTTATTTGCTGCGCAAGTTGCAGTAGCAGGAGCTGTTATAATTGAAGATGGAGTAATTTTATGGGGGCAGGTAGGGGTAAGTAAAACATTAACCATAGGTGCTAATGCTGTTATTTTTGCACAAAGCGGTGTAGCCTCTTCTATTGAGGGAAATAAGGTTTATTTCGGTACCCCGGTTGAGGACGCAAATATTAAGAAGAGAGAAATAGTTTTATTAAAACGGCTGCCGGAGATTTGGGAAAAGGTGAAGAACCTGAAATAAAAAAGGGAGGTTGACACCTCCCCGCAATTCATAAGTTAGCAATGAATAACTCAATCTGAAAATTTTTTGGTCATTTCTGACCATAACCCGTTTTTTAATTCCCAAAGGCATATAGCCATCGGTACAGCTAAATTACAAAGCCATTTTTGTTGCTCTAACCTAAAATTGGTAACTGTGCAGCTTACATGAATAACTGTGCAGGCCTTTCAAAAATTTCAAGAGGAAATTCCTTTATTGTTCAAATTTTGCCAGGAATTCGTCCCTTTTGCGGGTAGCTACTTCAATGGTCGTATTATCATTCATTTCAATGTACCCTCCCCGGCCTTTAAAGTATTTCTTTACATAAGCCAGGTTTACAATATGGGAGTGATGTATGCGGCAAAAATTATCTTCCGGTAAAAGATCTTCGTATTCTTTGAGTGATTTACTTACAATGAATTTTTGTTTATCGTGCAGGTAAATGATGGTATAGCTTCCACTGGCTTCGCAACGAACTATATCTTCAATATTAGTAAATACCAATCCATCATTTGTTGGTAATCCTATTTTCTGCAGTGTGTTTTTTGATGGTTTCATAGTCTGTATGAATACGTCCAGTGTCTGGCTCATATTCTTTTCTTTTACTCTTTCAACGGCTTTTTTAACTGCAGCTTTTAATTCTTCTATATCTACCGGCTTAAGTAAATAATCCAGCGCATAATAACGAAAGGCTTTTAACGCATAGTTATCAAATGCTGTTACAAAGATCACCTGGAAATTAACCGGTATTAATTTATCCAGCAAATCAAAAGCATTACCAAAAGGCATTTCAATATCCAGGAATACAATATCCGGATGTGAAGAACGAATAACATTGATTGCTGTTTCAGCACTTTCAGCTTCTCCGCCAACAATTACATCCGGGCAGAACTCCTCCAGCAGATTTTTTAATATCCTGATGTTACGTGGCTCATCATCAACAATAATCGCTTTGATCATAGATTAATTTAATTGTTTTGCACAAGGCTGATGGGGAAATGAATTAAAATTTTTGTACCGGCAGCCTCACCATTCTCTTTATAAAGATCAATTACCTCAATAGAGATTTTTTCGGCAGTACTTTTATTAATTGCCTCAATTCTTTCTCTGGTTAACAGCATTCCCTTTGACTGGTATTCTATATGCTGGCGACTTTTTAACTCTCTTGCTTTTTCTCTGCCGATACCATTATCCTCAATTGAACAATGCATAAAACCTTCCTGTGCGGTAAAACGAATATCGATATGCCCTTCTCCGTCTTTTTTGTATCGTATACCATGACGAATGCTGTTTTCAATATATGGCTGCAACAACATTACCGGTATCTTGTATTCTTCCTGCTTTATAGAGGGATCAGCACTGATGCGGTAGTCAAATTTATTTTCAAAACGTATTTTCTCCAGCGTTAAATAACTGTTCAGATATTCCAACTCATCGGCAATAGAGATGGTGGACTTGGCGGAGTTATCTAATGTTTGCCGTATCAGCTTTGCAAAACCACTGATAAATCGATTAGCCGACTGAATATCTTTATCATACACAAATTGCTGAATAGAGTTAAGGCAGTTAAAAATAAAATGAGGGTTCATCTGGGCCCGCAAAGCCATTTGCTCCAGTTCAGTAATTCGTTTAGTGGTTACCTGTTCTTTTTCTGTTTTTCTTCTTTTGTAGTGGTTGTAAAGTAAAACAAGTAATAAGTTTGTAACTGCCGAAGCTAATATAGCCAGTATAAAAAACCACTTTGTTTGATAAAATGCCGGGTTAATAATAATAGCAATTTTCTTTAAATCACTTTTAACACCAAACTTATTAACGGCAATCAATTGCAATTCATAATTGCCTGGCGGCAATGAAAGAAACTCCAGCGTCGTTTCTTTGGTAGATTTCATAACCGTATCTAACCCATTTAGTTTATACTGGTAAGTAATATCGCCGGTTGATTTAAAGGAGATGCCTACAAATTCAATCTTGAAATTATTCTGATCGCTTTTAAACTCATATTTAGCCTGTACCGGCAACTCTTTCATTTGCTCGTATGCATTAGTTATTACAAGACTGCATTGGGAAGTGTTAAACACTTTGGTGATGTCAAAATAGGTAATCCCTTCCTGGCAAGCCACAAATACAGTGTCATTATCCTTATAAATGGCATTAACCTGGTTGGATAATAAACCATCATTTACTGTAAAGGGTGTAATACGGTATGGTTTTACATTCAAATCAATTCTTGAAACACCTTTATCAGTACCCACCCATAAAACATTGCCGTTAATAATAAGGTTGCGGCAGATATTACTGGTTAATCCCTCTTTGGTGGTGAAAGTATCTTTTACCTGCCCTTTTTTCATTCCAACAATCCCGCCATCATAAGTAGCCACCCAAAGAGTGGTATCCTTACTAACTACCATTGATGATATGCGTCTCGTAAATAAAGTATCGTATTCACCCATATATACGGGTTTTTTTCCGGGGGGCAGATGATATAAACCGTTTAATGTGCCAACAAACAAAGTGCCTTTATAAAGACAAACAGCAGTGGATCGTTCATCCCATACTTTTTTAAATTGTTTAATATCCTTCAGGCTGATTAAACGGGTATCATTACTGGTAGCGATAAAAACGCTATCATCATTTACATAATAAAAGCTTTTAGCGGAGTTCATAGTTGTTATTTGCTCCAGTTGCAGATTTGTATTTAATAAAGCCAAATGCTCATCTGAACCCACTAATATTTTTCCGGAAGGTAATTTTGCCAGGCAGTTTATCCGGTCATATTTATCTGCTATAGTAGCCGGTAAAGCAAGAGTACCGGTATTTTTAAAATGATCAGTATATAATAATTTTCCAAAGTTGGTACCCATTAATATTTTATTCCCAATCTTAGAAAGTGAAAAAATTTCCTGGTTGTTTCCTTCTTTCCATGGCTTGTAATTTTTGTATTCAGTAGATAAAAGCTGGTAAACACCATCTCCTAACGTGGTAAACCACCAGCTTCCTTCATGATCAATTAATACTTTGCTTACTGAAAAGTTTTTTAAGAAATAATATTCCTCTTTTTTAATAACGGGGCTATAAATGGATACACCGCTTGTGGAGCATACTGCAATAGTTCCATTACCGGGAGAAGAAAAACGCAATGCATTATCAGGATATTGAAAACAATGCATTTCTCCGCTGCTTAATGATTGTGCACAAGAAGTATTTTTACCGCTTCTCCAAACTATAAAATCTCCCGAAATATGAATGTTTTTAAAACTCCGGTAATCTTCCGGATAGTTGATGGTAAAAAGAAACAAGAAGCTGTTGTTTTCATAGGTATAAAGCTGATCTTCCCATTGCAATATTAATTCCCGGTTTTTGTTTAGCCCAATAGACATATATCCGCTCAGCTGGTGATTATTGATCCGGTCGTAATAATGAAGCTGTTTTTGAGGGGTGATGAGAAATAATCCCTTCTCTTCAAGTATCCAGGTATTTTTATATTTATCAGTGCATACACTTAAGACATTGGAATGGATTTGTATTTTTTGGAGAACAGAATCATTTTGCTGATTGTATATTTTCCCTTTGTAATAATAGCAGATGGTTTTTTTAAAAGGAACTAACCACACCCTTCCTTCGTCATCACCATATATTTCTAATATTTCATTATCGGGTAAGCCATCAGCAGTAGTATAGTTTTTAAAATGAGTGCCGTCGAAACGGCTTACGCCTGTTTCGGTACCAAACCATAAAAAATTTTGCGGATCCTGGTAAACAGCATACACATTGGCGCCGGCCAAACCATCCTGCACATCGTAATGGGCATAACTGTAATCCTGTGCAGTTGCCGGCATAGTACAGCAGGTAATGACAATGATATAAAAAAATGTTCGCAGGCAGTTCGTCATGCTGCGTTAAAGATAAAGCATGGCGATGCTTTCACAAAAGCTATTCAGGATAATAATCGTAAGGCAGCATATCGGCCAGTTTTTTCCAGGTCCAGTAGCCGGTATTCACCACAGCAGTTTGCGGAAAGAAGAAACCGTTTTCCTGTATGATAAAATAGTCTCTTACCGTAAGAGCGGATGTTTGATTGGGTGTTCCTTTGGGATATTTATTGGCAGCTAAGAATTTATCATCAGCTCTTGCCTTTTTATAGATCACTTTTACTTCATCGGGGAACCCAATCTCTACGTTGGCACTGTCGAGTATATTGTAAAAAGAAGTATCATATGGATTGGTGATGGGAAGATATTTAGCAGAACCCGGCAAAGTATCTTTCATCTCCAGTACAAATCCTTCTTCGGTTAAACTACTGTCATAATAAGAACGCATAAAATGCAAACGGGAACCATAATATGCTTTCTCCCTGTTCTTCTTCCATACCGCTTTTAAAGAATCACTTCCCTCCATTTCCTCATAAAAAGGATAACCAAGAAAACCACTCATGTCGGTGTTGTATTCGTACATAAATGAATCTAATTTATACCGAATACGATAACCCAATTCGTTGTTGTTAATGATGAGATCTTCTTTGCCCAGTACTTTTAATTTGTTTTTCTTTTTAATAAAGAGAAATTTTAATGCTTCGGGATTTTGAAGAGTACATTTTTCCGCATTATGAGAAGTGCCGATAAAATTTTCAGTAAAAAACTTGCCATATTTCTGCCATCCATCCGCCACTTCATTACTGTTCTGTATCACCACTTCACCCATTTCTTTTTCTTTTGGTTTTAAAATGATAGTGAGCGGCTCTTTATTGTTGTTGGAAACCTGTATGGATTGTGTTTGATAACCGGCTACGGTAAAGATGAGATTATAACCACCATCGGGTAAATAAATTTTAAACTCACCGGCTGTGTTTGCTGCAGTACCAATGGTTGTGTTTTGTGCAAATACAGAAGCACCTGATAATGGTTGCTGTAACGTATCCAGAACTTTACCAATGATAGTGTAATACTGCTGGCTGTATGTTTTGCTGAAAACAAAAAATGTTAAGAGTAGCAATAATCTTTTCATTGAATACTGAATTATGATTCAAAGATGATAAACGATTATTATTTATGCAAATTGTAAGCCGGAATAAAGGGAGAATTAACTTTTTATTCTTTGCAGGTAGATAGCGCAGGTTTCTCTAATGGTATCTTCCATTTTACGAAACTGGAAACCAGGCAGTGCTTTTACTATTTTACTATTGTCAAAATATACTTTAGCTCTTGCGGTTCGGGTAGTTTCTTTGGTTAACAACGGATTGCTTCCAGTGAATATGGATTTTAATTTATCTAATCGCCAGATGAGTTCACCCATCCATTTTTTTGCTTCTTTGCCAGGAGGTTTTTTACCAAAACCTTCTGCTGCCATAGTGAGCATTTCTTTATAAGAACGATTTTCAGCACTCAGTATAAACCTTTCACCACTGATATCACTTTCCATCAATCGTATCATAGCCGTGGCCACATCTCTTACATCTACAAAACCGGTTACACCATATGTGTACCAGGGAAATTCATCATAAGCTTTTTTAAATAAGGCAGAAGAACCATCGTTCCAGTTGGCAGGGCCTAATATAATAGTTGGATTAACCACTGCTGCTTTTAGTCCTTCTGCAATACCACGGAAAACTTCCAGCTCAGCATAGTACTTGCTTTTTCCGTAAGCAGAGTTATTGGTTTCTTCGTTCCATTGTGTTTGTTCAGTAATGGTTTCGCCTTTTCTTATTCTGCCCAATGCTGAAACTGAACTTACATGAATCAACTTTTTTACGCCATTAGTTAAACAGGCATTTACTACATTAGCTGTTCCTTCTACATTAGTATGAAATAACTCTTGCTTTTTCTTTGGATTAAAACTTACTACCGCTGCACAATGATACACCTGTTCTACTCCCTGCATAGCATCTTCTAATGAAAGAACATCATTGATATCACCATTAACCCAATCAACTTTTTTATTTTCTTCTTCAGTAAGATGTGCGGAGATATTGCTGCGGTAAATAGCTCTTACCGACTTACCCTGTGCCATTAACTGACGGAGTAATTCACTGCCTACTAAACCTGTGCCACCGGTAACTAAAATCATTCGTTGATTGGTTGAATATTAATAGATGATAAGGTGAGCGAAGATAATCTAATCAACTGTATTGATAATATCCTTTGCCCGTCTTCCTTCCTAATTCACCATTTGCTACTTTTTCCTGCTGAATGGGAGAGGGTTTAAAACGTTCAATATGATTAAACGCATCGTATAAAGATTGGCTCACGGCCAAATTAATATCATTGCCAATTAAATCCATCAGTTTGAATGGCCCCATTTTAAAACCGGATGCTTCCATTAGTTTATCAATGGTAGAAAAATCTGCCAGGCCTTCTTCCACCAGTTTAAATGCTTCGAGATAATAATGACGGGCTACACGATTGACTATAAAACCCGGAGCGTCTTTACACATCACGGGAGTTTTGCCCATTCGTTCGCAAAGCTCATATACCTGTTGCGCAAATGCTTCATGTGTTAATTCTCCTTTCACCACTTCCACCAGTTTCATGACAGTAGCAGGATTAAAGAAATGCATGCCAACCACTCTTTGCGGATGCGCTACATTTTTTTGTATATCAGTAATAGATAAGGAAGAAGTGTTGGAAGCAAAGATGGTATTGCTGTGATTGATTTCAGCCAGTTGATTGAACAAAGAAACTTTGGCTTCGGTTTTTTCAATGATGGCTTCAATGATGACATGGGCTACACAATTATTAATATCAGTGGTGAATTGAAATTTGCTGAGAATCGTTTCTTTATTGGCAGTTGATATTTTTCCTTTCTCCACTAATGATTGCAGATTCTTTTCTATGGATGCTTTGGCTTTTTCCAGCACAACAACATTTACTTCAAACAATATAGTAGTAAAGCCTGACTGAGCGACAGCTTGTGCAATACCGCTGCCCATTGTTCCGGCGCCACAGATGCAGATTGTTTGAACCATGATTTATTGGATTTGAGGGATTGAAAGGATAAAATTATGGGTTCATAACTATTGTGCTTACTTTATTTTTCTTATTAATTTTCTTAATTGGGTGGCATTAAACCTCCTGGCGGAATGATGAATGGTTAGAATATGAACGGTTTGCTTATTAACGATTAAATAAATAATACGGAAATTGCCTTCGATAATTTCTCTTACTGATTTATTGTTTAATTCTGGCACAACCCGCCCTATTCGTGGAAATATTTCAAGAATATCTGTACGGCTGATAATTTTTTCTATTTGCAGGCGGGCATAAGTGGTTGAATCAAGACTGATATAGCGGCCTATTTCCTCCAGGTCATTTACTGATTGTTCGGTAAATCTTACTTCACCCATTTTTTCAGGTGTTTCTTTGCTTCTTCTTTACTCAGCACTTTTCCCAACAGTGATTGTTCCATGCCAATACGGATTTTCTCCAGCAGCACAATACGCTCAATTGCTTCTTCGGCTTCAAATTTGGAAGGAAGTGATTCAATAGATTTGATAACATCCTTTTTAGTTAGCATACAGTTCTTTTTAATAAAGTTACTGAAATGATTGATAGTAAAGAAGCAATAAAAGCTAAATAAAATTATTCTGATCAAAAGCAAGAATGCCACAGGTGCCCATTGTTTGAATCATGATTTATTGGATTTGAGGGATTGAAAGGAAATTATATTGATCAATAGTGTTGATGCTGTACAAGAGTGCGACGCAACCAAAGCTTAATAGTAGTAATGCAGCTAAGTACATAATTCATCCCATTACAAAACATCAGCGGATTCCTCCTTACGTCGGAATGACGCCTTGATGGGCTATGTTGCACTCGTAAACTGCTTAAGGAAACGTACATCATTTTCACTGAACAAACGGATGTCGTTGATGCCATACTTTAATAATGCTGGTCGCTCCACACCCATACCAAAAGCAAAGCCGGTGTATTTGTTACTATCAATACCGCAATTCTCTAATACTTTTGGATGCACCATACCGCAACCTAATATTTCCACCCAGCCGGTGTGTTTGCAAATATTACAACCTTCGCCACCGCAGATGAAACAACTTACGTCCATCTCTGCACTCGGCTCTGTGAAAGGAAAATAAGAAGGACGGAAACGAACTTTTACATCCTTGCCATACATTTCCTGTACAAAGAAGTATAATGTTTGTTTTAAATCAGCGAACGAAACATTTTCATCAATGTACAAACCTTCCACCTGGTGAAAATAACAATGACTTCTTGCACTGATGGTTTCATTACGATACACACGACCGGGACAAACAATACGAATCGGCAACTTGCCTTTTTCCATTTCACGGATTTGTATGTTACTGGTATGTGTACGTAATAACCAATCGGGATTCGTATGGATATAAAAAGTGTCCTGCATATCACGGGCAGGATGATTTTCATCTAAGTTGAGTGCACCGAAGTTGTGCCAGTCATCTTCAATCTCCGGCCCTTCAGCCACGGCAAAACCTAAGCGTTGGAAAATAGAAACAATATGATTCCTCATTAAACTGATGGGATGGCGGCTGCCAACGGCAATTGGATCACCCGGTAATGTTAAGTCAATATCGCTGGCCGTTGATGGTTGGCCGTTGGCCGTAATGTTTTTCCATTCTTCGTATTTCTCTTCGGCATATTGTTTGAACTCATTTAACACCTGTCCAAACTGTTTCTTTTGTTCACTGGCTACATTTTTCATCTCACCCATCAACGCTTTTACAATGCCTTTGGTGCCGAGGAATTTGATACGGTATTCTTCCAGTTCTTTAGCTCCTTTTACCGCTAATGCCTCTATCTCTTTTTTGTAGGATTCTATTTGTTCCAAAACCTTTTCCATAGCGGCAAAGATAAAGAGAACTCAATATTTGATAATATAAGTTTGGAAACCAGCGTAACAGCGGTTTGCTATACCTCTGCGCTTGTAACAGGTGTATAATGTTTATATAAAAACCTGATAAAGGTTGGTAATACTATCAACAATAAAGGAAGAGCAATGATAAATCCACCGATTACAGCAATAGCCAATGGCTGGTGTAATTGTGCCCCTGCGCCAATGCCCAATGCCAAAGGCATTAAAGCAATTATGGCACCCAATGCTGTCATTAGTTTGGGTCGTAACCTGGTGGAGATAGCATAAATAATAGATTCATCAACTGTTTTTTCTAATAGCGATTCTTTAAATTGTAAGAAGGTGAAAATGGCATTTTCCCCAATGATCCCAACAATCATGATCAGGCCAGTATAGCTGCCAACATTTAAAGGAGTACCGGTAATATATAATGCGAGATAACTTCCGGCAATACCTAAAACAGCAATGGTCAAAATCAATAAAGCTATTTTGAATTCTTTGAACAGGAAAAGTATAACGCAGAATACCAGCAGGCTGGCAGTAATTAATATCATCAGCAGTTCCTTAAAGGATTGTTGCTGCTCTGCATACGCACCGCCGTACTCTATATGATAACCTTGGGGTAAAGTGAGCTTAGATTTTATTTCTTTTTGGATATCGTTTATTACACTGCCCAGGTCACGGTTTTCCAAACGGGCAGTGATTACTCCCATTGATTGCAGGTTTTGCCTTTGTATTTCTGCATCTCCGGCATTTACTTTTACCGTTGCCAGGTCTGTAATGGGAATTAATTTACCCGATGGTAAGAATACCCGGAGGCGGCTTAAATCTGCAACACTGATTTTCCTGCTGCCGGGATATACGATACGGATGGTGTTTACTTGTTCTTTTTCAAAAATATTTCCAACAATATTTCCCTGCAGTGAGGTTTGTAATTGATATTGCAGGTTGGCGGGAGTAATACCAAACTGAGCCAGCCTTGTATAATTTGGTTCAATACTTACAGATGGGCCGGCAATAACTATTCCGTCAAATACATCAGCCGTTCCTTTTATATTTCGAATCACCTCTGCTGCCTGCGCAGACAACTGTTGTAATTTTTTATTATCATCACCAAAAACTTTTACTTCAACTGGCTGAACAGAGCGCATCAAATCTCCCAGCATATCCCCAATCACCTGCCCAAGATCAATACGCAATGCCGGTTGTGTAGCTTCTATTTTCAGGCGTATATCATTAATTACTTCTTCAGTTGTTTTCTTCCGTGTTTTTTTTAGTTGTATAAGATAATCACCCGTATTCGGTTCAGTAATAAAAAAACCCATTTGCGTACCTGTTCTTCTTGAATAAGCTGCTACCTCTGGTGTTGTTGAGATGATCTTTTCTGCTTCTCGCAGCATCCTGTCTGTTTCATCTAATGAAGTGCCCGGAGGGGAGGCATAATCGAGCACAATACTTCCTTCATCCATTTGAGGAAGAAAACCTGTTTCTAATTTAGGAAGTATAAAATAAATTGTCCATCCTAATGCAGCAACAATAATAAAACTCAAATAAGGTTTGCGGATAAAAAAAGAAACCCATCGCTGGCTTTTAACAGGATGCTCTTTTTTCTTTTTTGCTATTGCCGCTTCTTTTTTCTTGCTGCTTAAGAATAAATAAACAACAGGCAATAAAATCCATGTTACAAAAAAGGAGCAGACTAATGTAATGATCATTGTATCTGTCATCACCTTAAAATAAGCGCCGGCAACCCCGCTCATTAAAATAAATGGAAGAAAAATTACAATGGTACTCATAGATGAGCCTACCATTGCCGGGAATAAGTATTTAATGGACTGATGTACTAATGTAGCCGTATATTCTCTTGGATGTTCTTCGTAGGTACGGTGAATTTGCTCTACTACCACAATGGCATCATCAATAATTAAACCAATGGCGGCGGCAATAGCGCCCAATGTCATAATATTAAAAGTGTAACCCAATGCCAGCAATACAACTAACGTAAGCCCCAATGTTACCGGAATGATAATTAATATAGTTGTACTGGCTTTTAATGAACGAAGGAAAAGAATAGCAACAAAAATGGCTAATAATAACCCGATCCATAAACTATCGCTTACACTTTTAATAGAGTCTTTTACAAAATCTGCCTGTACATAATAGGGTTTAATGTTTACCCCGGATGGAAGAATGGTTTTTAATTCTTTTATCTTTTCTTCCATGCTGGCAGAGAGTACTACTAAATTGGCGTTAGGTTGTTTAATAACTGCCACCAGTATTCCTTCATGCCCATTAGCATTTATTTTAGTGTACTCTACAGCCTCTTTAATATCTACTGCTGCTATATCTTTTAAATAGATGATTCTTTTACCATTATTGCTGATGATGATATTTTCAAGATCGTCTTTTGTATGAACAGTGGCATCTGTTACAGTTAGATACAAATAGCGATAGTCAGCCAGATAACCATTACTCTTTATAAAATTTGTTGCATTGAGTGCATTGGTAATAGCATCAGGAGTAACTGATAGAGAACTCATTTTTTGCGGATCCATTTGGAGCCAGTATTCTTTTGTTTTGCCGCCAATGATGCGAACTTCAGACACGCCATCTACCTGTGATAAAAAAGGTTTGATGGTATAAACAGCTAATTGCTTTAATTCAATTGGCGATTTATCGTGGCTTTCCAGCGTATAACCCATTACCGGTAAAATAGACGGGTTCATTTTTTCTACGGTAATAGATATATCTGCCGGTAAGGCATTTCTTATTTCACTGATCTTTGCTTCTATTCTTTGCTGACTAAGATTAATATCTGCTTTCCAGTCCATATAGGCAGATATTTCGCAACTTCCCCTGCTGGTGATGCTGCGTACAGATTTTAAATCGGGGATTTGTTTAATAGCATTTTCCAATGGCCGGGTAACGGTTACCATCATCTTATTAACCGGCTGCAAGCTTCCATCTGCTATGATCTTTATTTTGGGAAAAGTGATCTCCGGGAACAGTGATGTTTGCAGTTTGCTATAAGCAAACAATCCACCCATAATAATAAGTGCAATTAAAACTGTAAGAGGATTTTTATGTGAGTGGAAAAACTTATGCATCAATCTACTGTTGAATGATTTTTACTTTTGCGGTATCGCCCAATCCATAATTTCCGGTAACTAATATTTTATCACTGGCAGAAAATACCGGGGAAACAATTTCAATTTTGTCAGTCGCTTCAATTCCTTTCCTGATAACTACTTTAGCCGCCATGGAATCGTTGATCATTTTCATTACCCAAAATTCACTTTGTGTTTCATCTGTAAGTACAGCCGCTTTTGGTAAAGAAATAATATTGTTACGGAACGATTTCACCACTTTTACTTTTGCAATCAGGTTTTCAGGAATAGGATGTTTGGAATTGACATGCAGAATAATATTTTGTGTTTGTGAAGTAACATCCATGGAAGGCATATTGCCACTGATAGTTCCTGTTAATTTCTCCCCGTCGGGCAATACCATTTCCAATGTTTTTTTGTTGAGGATATATGGACGAAGCTCATAAGGGAGTTCTAATAAAAAAACAAAACTTTTGGTATCGGTAATTACGGCCAGTTGCTCGCCATCCTGTACATAATCACCCTGTTGATGATTTATCTGGGAAATAAAACCACTTTGGTTGGCTTTAATATTGTTTACACCTGAAAATTTAAAAGCAGAATCAAGGACATTAATGGTGTTACCAATACTTTCTGCTTCTTTGGTTTTTACGGTAAACAACACCTGACCGCTGGTTACATATTTATTCAATTGTACATTGGAGCTTTGTAAATAACCGGTGGTATTGGCCCGTACAATCCATTTCTGTAAAAAGGCAGAAGTAGCATTGAGTTCAACATATTCTTCCATAGGCTCATGGCTGATACCCGTAGCGGTAACAGGAGTACTTACTTCTGTTACTTCCTGCTCCTGGGTTGTATTTTCGTTTTTACAGGAAAAGATCAATACCAACGCCCAACAATATAAAATTCGTTGTTTCATTTAAACTCTTTTATCGGTTCCAATAGTTTATCTGGTTAATGATTTGAAGCCGGTTAATGTTATTTTGAGTGATAAGATTTTTGGCATTCAGATAATTATTCAGCGCTAAAATATAATCGGCAATTCTTACATCACCTGTTTCGAGCAGTTTGCCGTTTACATCAATGAGACTTGAGGAATATTTCAACTGGTTATTAATGTCTGCAATTAACTCTTCTGTTGATTGCAGCTGACGGGTGAGTTGTGCAATTTGCTGCGAATACTGGGTTTTAAAAAAATCTTTGTAGTTCGTTCGGTTTTTTTCAGCAATAGTAATTTTGTTGTATTGTAATTTCCGTTGTTTGCCATCATAAATGGGAATAATTGCACTTACGCCAAAACTTGTTCCAACATTTTTATAAACATGCGTGGCCAGTGATGAAAAAAATCCTGCATCTGCAAACAAATTAATTTTAGGCCGGTAGGTTATATCAACAAGGGCCCGGCTGTTTACCAATTTCATGCTGTCTATCTCAAATTTTTTAAAAAAAGCAGAATTGGAAATGTCGGGTAACGGTTTTAGTTGTATAGCCGGAGCCTGCAATTCAGCAGTTGTTGTATCGGCGATACCACTTAAATAATTAAGACCCAGATAATCATTATTATATTGAATATTCAGTTGTTTTACCAGTAGTTGCTGCTGCTGAAGTGTTACTAAAAAGGCAAGATAATCTGCCTGTTTATAAACATTTCTTTCGGTCAGTTTTTTTAAAATAACTTCTTCTTTTACCAGCATGGCAATTATTTCCTTATTAAAATTTAGTTGCAGCAAATCGCCATAGGTGGTTATGTACTGAGAAATGATGGTCCGGTTAAGGTCCTGTTCAGTAATTTTTGATGTATTTGTTACAGAGAGATTTTGTATTTGAATATTTTCAAATTGTGCGGCGAGGTTTTTTTTGTTAGCCAAAAGCTTATTGACTCCGATCAATGTAGCAAAATTTGCTCCGTTGGTAATGGCTGCATCATATCCCCAGCCTTTTATTACAGGGTAATAACTGTTAAAACTGCTCCCATTAACCTGTGGCTTATAAGCAGCCCTTATTAATAAGCTGTCATATGCATTTAATTGCAGTTGATTCTGATATTCTTTTAATAAGGGGCTGCTGGCTTTGGCCTTATCCAAAAAATAACCTAATGAATTTGGCTGACTAAAACCTGTAAGGGCACTGGTTATAAAAAATAATATAGCTACACAGCTTTTCATGAAGTTGTATTAGTTATGCCAGGTAATTTACTGTATATTATTTTCCAATTACCAAAATCTGGAAGCTTCCGGTAATCATCTTCGGTCTTCCCTTTTGATTAGGGTCAGGTTTTTCAAGGTCAGCAGTTGGTAAATATATCAGGTGTGTTGCTTTATCTAATGCTATGGTTCTTGCATATTGTTTAGTAGGTACATTCTCCACTACGGTATATTTATCAGCAGCATCTTCATGAATTACCGTTATTGTTCCCTCACCATTGGAAGTATAGATCATATTCGTTGCAGGATCAAAAGCTACACCATCACAACCGTCACCGATAGTTAATTTGTCAATGATCTTTCCTGTTGCTGCATCCATTACTACTAACCATTTATCACAACCTGCAAACAAACGATTTGTCTTTGCATCAAATGCCAAACCTGTTGGTCCTTCTGCAGGTGCAAGGCTCCAGCGATGTGTTACTTTGAAAGTTTTGGTATCAACAGCCACAATCTCATTTTTATCTTCAATATTCACATACAAATTGCCTTTACCATCATTTACGGCTGTTTCCGGTTTGCCTCCCACATCAACACTGTCAACAACAGTATTATTTACCGGATCTATCACACTTAAATTTTTGCCACGGCCATTACAGGTAATAATTTTTTTGGAATAGGATTCATAACTGATTGCATCAGGATTTTGCCCAACAGCTATTTGCGCCGTTACTTTATTTGTATTCATATCAAATACAGTAACAGTATTTAATCTTCCATTACTGGTAAAACCTTTTTTATTGGCCACATCAAATGCAATTCCATGCACACCGGTGGTATTTTCAATCACGCCAACAGAATCACCTGTTTTTTTATTGAGAATATTAACCTGCGTACCATGACTAACATAAAGCCAATCATTAACCGGGCCTACCTCCAAATAATCCCAACCGCCAGCACTGGCAATATGGAAGGTATTAGTGATATGTAAACCTGTTTTTGTTTGTGCAGAAACCGTAGCAAATACGCACAATGCTATTAATATTGACAGACAAATATTTTTTTTCATAAAATTATTTTATTTGATTATTGATATTTATAAAGCTAAAGCGGCGGTTAAACCGCTTTAGTAAATTGATTTTAATCTTTATGTTCTTTAATAAACTTTCCATTGACATCAAATATCAAATCCTTGTGATTTACCTCCGCTTCATAATTTACCGTCCCATCCGCCTTTGTAATCTTTGCTGCTTCTTTAATAACAGATCCTTTATAATGTTCTTTTATATAAGAAATAATTACAGTTGGTAAATCGGATTTTTTAATATCAATTTCTGATTCGAGTAACATGCCATTGACATCAAAAAGAGCAGACATATTATTCCCGTTTGATTTAAAATTTGCCTCATACCTGCCATCTTCTTTCTCCCATTTAGCTGTACTGCCGGGATATTGTTTGGCAAAAGACAATTTTATGACTGCCGGAACTTTAGCATCATTTATTTTTTGTGCCTGCAATGACAATGATATAGCAACGATTGCCATAAATAACACCAATGTTTTTTTCATTTTTCATTTTTTTGGTTTGAAAAACTGCGTACGAAAAATCATATGGTATTAATAGGAGCCGGGGGGCGAAAAATAGATAATGAAAATTCAGCTGAGTGCTTTTTTTCCAGAAAAACAGAGTAAACCCTTTCTAATATTACCGGTGATTGAGGAAGCGATGTAACTGGCTTGGATAAATTATAAAAGCCAGTTTGTATTTGCGTTATCGGGAAGGATACCGGATGTGGTATGGGATGTTGCTGAACAGGCTGCATATCTTCTTCTTCCCCGTCAAATAAAGAACCGATAGTTAAAATATCATCAGCTATAAAGTCAAATACATTTCCATCTGCATCTTGCTGCAGGTGTTGATGATAAAGATCTGCTACAATGGCGGTTTCCTGAAAATTGCAGAAAGGCATGGTGGTATTGCTGATAAAAAAAGCAATAATCAATAATATGTAAACAGACTGTTTCAAACCGTTCTGCAAAGTAAGTTTAATAGTTAGACGCAACTGTTAACGAATAGTTTTCGCAATAAGCCTCAATATTGTAAGTTTGCCCAAAACTAAACCCATGTCCGACTACCTGAACCTGCAGGATTTTTTAACACCCGTTCGTAAAGATGTGATCAGTAACGATAATGGCTATAATGATGGTCAAATCGGTTCTCATATTAATTTGTATGAGGAGGAATTTCCTGATCTGGATGAGGCAGATATTGTGCTGGTAGGTATTGGTGAAGTAAGGGGACAGGGGATACATACTGGCTATTCTGATGCGCCTGATAAAATACGGGAGCAGTTTTACCAGTTATACTACTGGCATTCGCAGGTGAAGATGGCTGATATTGGTAATGTAAAAAGTGGTGCCTTACTTACCGATAGTTATGCAGCAGCTAAAACAGTAATTGCAGAATTGATTAAAGAGAAGAAAACAGTAATTATTCTGGGTGGTTCACACGACAATACATTAGCTCAGTATTATGCATACGGAAGTTTGAATAAGATCATTGAAGCAACAGGAGTTGATTCGGTTATCAACCTGAATATGGAATCTTCATTGCGACATGAAAGTTTTTTAATGGAAGTTTTAACCGGTGAACCCAATTATATCCGTCATTACAATCATATCGGTTTCCAGATTTATAATATTCATCCCAAGATGATGGAAACGATGGATAAACTTCGCTTTGATTGTTTCCGGGTTGGAAAAGTAAAAGAACATATTGAGGAAATGGAACCGGTGATCCGTAATTCTAATTTAGTAACAATAGATATCGCTGCCATTGCCAATGCCTATGCGCCGGCAACAGATATTAGTCCGAACGGATTTACAGGTGAAGAAATTTGTACGCTGACGAAATATGCCGGTATGAGTCATAATGTAAATACGCTGGGTATTTATGGTTATTTACCGGAGAAGGATACTAATGATTTAACGGCCAAACAAATTGCGCATATGCTCTGGTATTTTGCAGATGGCAAACAAATTTGCAAAAACGAAGTGCAAATGGAAAACAGGGATGACTTTAATGAATATCATACTGCACTGGCAGAAATAGAAACTGTTTTCTTACAAAGTAAACGAACCGGCAGATGGTGGATGCAGATGCCCGATAAAAAATTCATCGCCTGCAGTTACACTGATTATGTAATGGCCAGCAACAATGAAATACCGGAAAGATGGTTAAGGGCACAGGAGAGGAGTTAGTTTTTTGTTTGTGGTTTATGGTTTGTTGTTGAAGAAATTTTAAAAATCAACATTATCAATTATAAACTATCCATTATCCACTATCAAACAAGCAGTTTCGCTTTCCTTATCTGTTCTTCGCTTCCCATCACAATAAGCCGCTCATTATCATTGATCACAAAATCAGCAGGAGGGTTTAAACTATAATGACTACTGTTTTTCACACCCAAAACAGTACAACTAGTTTTACGCCATAAATCAAGTTCTCCAATGGCGACAGATTTTTTTATTTCCAGTTCGGCTACTTTAAAGGATTGATTGTTTTTTAAAGTAAGCAGTGATACAAATTCAACTACATCGGGTATCATAACTAAAGAAGCCATATGGGCGCCGCCAATTTTATCAGGCATAATTACATTGTCTGCTCCGGCAATTTTTAATTTGTTTACCGAACTATCCTGTGAAGCACGACTGATAATTTTAACTTTTGGATTGAGTTGTTTGGCTGTTAATACAATAAATAAATTATCTGCATCAACCGGTAAAGCAATTATAATGGCTCTGGCTTTTTCAATACCTGCTTCTTTCAATACTTCATCACGGGTGGCATCACCTTTTAAAAAATGAGTTACTTCAAATGGAAGATCATCCGGCAGTTCAATTTTATCTTCTACAATCACAAAAGGAATTCCATTGGTGTGCAGCATGTGAGCACTTTCTCTTCCATTGCGGCCAAAGCCACAAACAATAACATGGCCAGTTAACTGGCTGATTGCATTTTCCATCTTAACTAATTTATAACGACGAATAAATTCTCCGTCTAAAAAAAATCTTGATAATAAGGTGATGAAGTAAGTAAATAAACCAAGATTTACCAGTATAAGAATAATGGTAAAAATCCTGCCACTATTACTTAGCGGATGCACTTCCTGGAAACCAACAGAAGCAATGGTGATGATGGTCATATACACAGCATCTAATAAATTATATCCTTCAATAATCATATAACCAGCCACACCGGCAATAATTACAAAGCCAAGTATGAGGATGGGAACAAACAAAGGAAGAAATAATTGCCATCGTTTCCACATACGCTAAAATTAAGGAAAACCTAAGGAAAAGACGACAGACCGTACAGGGCTTGCTGCTACGCTGGTATTCATTGAATGTCCAGCCCAGAACCGCTGCTGATTGAAAATATGTGATGAAGTTAACAACAAAAAGCTAAATAGAATTACGTCAAGCCCGATAATAGCTGATAGCGATATGCAGCCCATTGTTTTTACGTCTGCCAGCATAGCAGCAAGCCCCATGTAAGGCGTTCGTGCTTCTCTGTCTATGGTTAATGGCGTCAAACAAATATTTGAATGTTACTTATAGTCTTTGATTTATAGTCAACAAGTATAGATTTTTGTATACTGTGGATGTAAAACTAAAAATAGGTCAGCGTATTAAAGAACTTAGGGAACAAATTAATATGTCCCAGAAGGATTTGGCATATGCTGCTGATTTAGATAGAAGCTACATTGCAAGTATTGAAAATGGGCAAAGGAATGTTTCAATTATAAATATAGAAAAGATTGCTACTGCCTTAAATGTAACCTTAAAAGAATTTTTCAACAATGGCAGTTTTAAGTAACAGAAAAAAGGCAAAACTTGAACAAATCAAAAGTGAATTTGATGAGCTTATTGAAAGCAAAGGCGATGATGGTATTACTTTACAAGAAGCTCTCAATGCAATAAAATCTGTCCTTGAAGAAACTATTGCAGAACTTGCTGAAGATGGTAAGACTGCTTTGATAAGGTCACAAAAACCGATAAAAATTATACATGAAGTCGTGAAAACTTCACTTATAAATTTTGGCGTTAATCCAAACAACATCAAACCGAATTTAGGAGCATCAGCAGGTGAATTAAAATTAGCTGGATTTTTAAAAAAGAAAGACCAAGATATTTGTGTTGTGCCCAATGGCATTACAGCTATTGAGGAAACTATGACAGATGGCTTACTTGCAGGTCAACAAGATGAATTTGGGTTGGCTCTTACTGGTCACACTATCTCCATAAATGTTAGAAGTCAGTTAAGCAGTCTCGGCAATAATATTGATACACTTTATGAAAGAACTTTTGCTGAAGCACTTAATTTGCATATGAGATGTCCAAGTATGTGCTTGGGAGAAGTTTACATGATACCTGTTTATGAATACGACAAACACGAAGCACAAAGTAAAAGAGTGGATTGGGTAAATGCAATGTCACCAATTGAAACATACATCAAAGCGTTCAGCGCAATTAACTCAAGAACTAATGTTGCTGATGAATTCTATAAGTATGAAAGAGTTTGTTTGTTGATTGTAGATTTTAGCGAAGATATTCCCAAAGTTTATAACACAGATGCGGAATTAAAAGCAGATGGATTAATTCCCAACAACAGCACCGCATCAATCACTCATTTGAATTATAACAGTTTCGTTGCGGAACTCATGGCGACTTACTCTGCAAGGTTTCCTGCCAATACATTCAACTGATATTTTTCAATTAGGAAATCATCAATCTCCCGTATGTCGCTTAAATTCCTAATAATTTCAATTTCGTTTTCTGTCAGTTCGGGAATTGTAAATTTTTCAATGAAGTTTTTTTGATAGCAAGGATAACCCCCTTCAATCGCAACACTCGTTTTACTCACATAGTAGTCCATGATGTATGAGTTCAAAATTTTCTGAACAACATCTATGTTTTCAAGTTTCGTAATTGGATTTATTAAGTCGTTAAACATTCCAACTGGTTCTTGCTCTCTGAAATAAAGTCCGTAACCATTTGTAAAAAATCCTTCTTCTTCATTAACAAGTAAAAATCTTGGGTGCTGACTGAAAGTTGGGTTCAAAATCTTTTTCCCTGTTCTTGTTAACCCTTGTGTTCTTCCCCAAACAAAGAAAGGTTCAAAGGCAACTTTGCCTTTGTCTCTTGCCAAAAGATTTTCTTTCTCTGAAAGAAAATAAGCGTAACACTTTGGATACTTCTTTTTGAAATCGTTTTCAGGAATTGCGGTAGCAATTCCCTTTTTGATATTATAAGGACAAATAATTTTCCTTGTGTTGTGTTCAACTTCTTCTTGTGTTCTGAAATCGGAAATTTTGTAAACTGGTTTTACAATTTCCTTTTCTATCTCAAATGTCCCGTTGTCGGTTGTCTTGATGTAGCAACTGTTTTTCTTGTTGCTGCCGTCAATGAAAAATATTTCGTCTTTGAGAGTGGCGATACCAACACAAATGTCAAACAACTTACCGATTGGCTTGCCAATCGTTTCTATTGTTTTGATATTTTTTTGTTCGTCTGTTTTCAGTAAACGCCACTTTTTTACATTTAAGTTTTCAAGGTAGTTCGGTGAACCGTTGGCATTAGCAACAAACGCCTCTGGTGTTTGTTGCTCTTTTATTCTGTCGTATGTGATTGCCTCGTTTTGTTGCTTGCTTAAAAAAGTAATTGCTGTGTAAGTCTGTGCATCAAAAACTTTCTTGTGGCTAAAATCAATTATTCGTGTTACACATTTTTGGTGCTGAAAATATTTACGCAATGCCTCACCTGCAAGTGAAGTGAAATAATTGTTTGGTGTTATGTAACCAAGTTTACCTGTTGATTTGAGCAACTTGTAACCCAATTCAAAAAATGCAAAGTAGAGATTAAATGTGCCACCTTCAACTGTTGTCCAATGTTTCGCTAAATAATTTCTGTTATCATCTGTAAGGTCTTGAAATTTTACATACGGTGGATTGCCCACAATGTTGTCAAAAGAAATTTTCCAATTTGTCCGTAAACTATCTTGATGAAACAAATTGAAATCGGTTTCCTTTAGCTGCTCACCGTTTTGCAAAGCGTAAATTGTCAGAATAAGTTTTGTCCTATGAATGTTGTATTCAAGTATGTCAGAGCCAAAAATATTTTCTTTTACAATTTTGCGAATTGACTTATTGAAAGTCCGTTTGTAGTAATCCGTCAAGCCAACTAAGAAAGCACCGCAACCACAACTTGGGTCAAGGTTGGTTTCGTTTTCTTTCGGTTGAATTTCGTTGATGATAAAATCAATGATGTAGTCAGGTGTAAAAAATGCTCCGTTAAATTTTCTGTCGCCAACTGGAATGATTAACTCCAAATGATTTTCAAGTTCCTTGATGTTAGAAATGTTTAAAGAAGAAGTGTCAAAGTAAAGCTGTGGTATCTGTTCAAAGTCCTTGAAATAGCTTGTCAAGATTGAGCTTTTAGAGAAATTGATTTTATTGTTTGTCAGGTAGGAATACAGTAAGTGCTGCTCAAGACTTCTCGAGTCTTGAGTTTGAATTAGCTGATTTAAAATTCCTTTCTTTACCATTTATCCGTGTTGACTTTGAGTAACAAAAGTAAGTATGTTTTTAATTCTTTCAAAGAGTTTTTTCAGGCAAAAAAAGGTGGGATGTTGAAATTCTGTGTCTAACTTTTGAAGTTTAGTACTGTCGCCATAGCATGACGCCTTACAAAGACCATTGGCGATAGCATAAAAAATTACCTGCAGTCTGCGGTCTGTTGTCTATCGTCTATCTTTGCAGCATGAAAAATGTTTGCTGGTTTATTGGTTTATTGGTGTTTAGTTCCTGCTCGGTTAGCCATAAAATTGGTAAAGTTGCTCAGCAGAAAATCGTAAATGATTCAGTGCTTATTCCGGCGCATGTGGGAATAGCGGTATATGATGCAGATGCTAATAAATATTTATTCCAATATCAGGGCAATAAATATTTTGTTCCGGCCAGTAATACCAAAATATTTTCTTTATATGCCGGTATGAAATATTTAGGTGATTCTATTCCCGGTTTAAAATATTATGAAACGACAGATACATTATATATTCAACCAACAGGTGATCCTTCTTTATTGCATCCCGATTTTAAAAGTCAAAGAGTAGCAGAATTTTTAAAAAGCAAAAACAAACCTATTGTACTTAATGATGTAAACTGGAAAGATGAAGCATGGGGTTACGGCTGGGCATGGGATGATTATAATGATGATTATATGGCAGAAAGAAGTCCGTTGCCAGTTTATGGAAATACTATACGCTGGTCGCAGACAGTTGATAAGCAAACAAAACAAATCACTATCAGCTCCACACCTTTTTTAAAATGGCAGCAAAGCAAACCAACTGACGCAGGCAGTAATAAGTTTTCAGTAAAAAGAAAAAGAGAGGAAAATTATTTTCAGATAATAACAGGATCAGAAAATGCCTCGCAGGAAGTTCCATTTGTAACCAACGGAACAGAAACAGCAAAATTATTTTTATCCGATACCTTAAAACTGAATATAATAACATCATCACAACCACAAACCACAAACTATAAACTACAAACCATTTATTCCATTCCAGCTGATTCATTGTATAAAATAATGATATACCGCAGCGATAATTTTTTTGCTGAACAAACATTACTCATGGCTGCCAATGAAAAATTGGGCATGATGAACGATGAAGCCATGATCAGCTATTTAAAAAAGAATGATCTGAAAGATATTCCCCAGCAACCAAAGTGGGTAGATGGCAGCGGTCTTAGCCGCTATAATTTATTTACACCTCAATCTTTTGTATGGATGCTCAACAAAATGAAAAGTGAATTTGGCCTGGAAAGAATGAAAGCATTATTGCCTACCGGTGGAACCGGAACGCTGAGTAATCTTTATGCGGATGAAAAAGGGTTCATCTTTGCCAAAACAGGAACATTATCTAACAATACTTCACTCAGCGGTTATCTCATTACAAAGAAAAATAAGCTGCTCATTTTTTCATTCCAGGCAGGTAATTTCCAGGGAGGTGCCACTCCTGTACGACTTGCATTTGAGCGGTTTATTAAATACCTGCGCAATAATTATTGAGTATTACCAACCTTTTATTAAATCATGCGCCGGAATTTTTTTAAGGCCAGGCAGCATTATTTCCCCGCAGGGGAACTAATTGTTAGAAATGCGCCAGCCTGAACCTGTCATCATTTTAATTGACCTAACCATTTAAACAGGCGTTATGAAAAAAATTTACTCATTGCTTGCAGCATTAATTATGCTGCAATTTTCACTGACAGCACAAACAAACACCAATCCTTGTGCAGGACTTGCCAAATTCACTTATAACATTACCGGCAACACAGTTAAGTTTACATCAGCCCCTAATGCAAATATTAGTTTTCATTACTGGAAATTAGGTGATGGTGCTACTTCAAATGATGCTAATCCATCGCACATTTATGCAAATGGGAGCTACCGGGTGGTGCATTATATAAAAGACACTGTTCATCAGTGTTATGATTCTGCTGTTGCAGAATTTATTATACAATCAATAATCAATCCCTGTGCAGGCCTTGCTAAATTTACTTACTCAATAACAGGAAACACAGTTAAATTTACTTCAGCAACTAATTCCAATATAAATTTCCATTACTGGAAATTAGGCGATGGTGCTACTTCAAATGATGCTAACCCATCACACACCTATGCAAATGGCAGCTACCGGGTGGTACATTATATAAAAGATACCATTCATCAATGTTATGATTCCGCCGTTGCTGAATTCAGAATACAAGACACGGTTAATTGCCCCAAACCATCTTTCCAATGGAAACGGGATTCTTTAAACAAGAGGTCAATAACATTTTATAATACAACCGGGCCATTGCCAACAATCTATAAGTTTACCTGGCAGTTTGGCGATGGTGCTTCGTCAACCGATCCTAACCCTACACATGTATATGCCGATACCGGTGTGTACAATGCTTGTTTAATAATTGAACAATTAAATGGTCAGTGTAAAAACTATTCCTGTCAAACAATTATTATTCGCCCTCTCTGTGATATCAAACCAGATTTTACATGGGAATCAACTGCATTAAACCCGTTAAAGATTTATTTCAAAAATATTTCGGCACCCACTACTTCTCCCAATGTAAGTTTTAGCTGGAGTTTTGGTGATGGAACTTTTTCTAATGATGTAAGTCCGCAACATTTATATACAAAACCCGGTGCTTACCAGGTTTGTTTAAAAATGCAGGTAACTAATACAGATTGTATAAAATATATCTGTAAACAAGTAATCATTGATACTCCTTGTGATAACCTGTATGCTAAATTTGAATGGAAGCAGGACTCAGTTCATCCATTGAGAGGAGTTCAGTTTATCAATTTATCTTCTCCGCTTTTCAATACAACACAATCAGGAGTAAGATGGAATTTTGGTGATGGAACTACGAGTAGCGAATGGAGTCCGTTCCATCAATACAATGAGCCGGGCAACTATAAAGTTTGTTTGACAATTAAATATGCCGACAGTTGTTACAAAGAAACCTGTAATACAGTAGTTGTTTCACGACCTGATATTAACTGCGAAGAAATTTCTAAGTTCAGGTTTGAAAGAATAACGAATGATTCATTAGGTTTTTATTTTGTAGCTAAATACCGTAATCCAAACTGGAAATATATATGGACGTTTGGCGACGGACAAGGAATGTTAGGTAGCGAAGCAAAACACCGTTATGAAAAACCAGGTAAATACACAGTTTGTCTTACTGTTTATAAATCTGATAACTGCGCTTCCACTACCTGCATGGAATTAACTGCCGGAAACATTGCATGTACAGATGTACAGTTTAAGTTTGAATATATAAAAGGATATGATGTTCCGAACAGGATAAAGTTTCATGCTGTAAGTAATGCACCATTGGGAAGTGTAAAGTGGTTGGTTTATAACACTAATTCATCTTCACAAACTCCGGTGATATTATATGGTATTGATCCCACTTATACTTTTAATCAAATTGGTTTATATAAAGTATGTGCAGTTGGTTATACTACTACCGGTTGCTATAAACAATATTGCGATACACTTCGCATTGATAAAATAGTAACACCACCAACCTGCGAACTGAAAATTTATCCCAATCCGGCAAGCAGTTATATTGAATTTGATGTACAGGCAGAAACAAGCGGATCACTTATCCTGAATATTTTTGACATTACAGGTGTAAAACACATGCAATTACAGGTAGCGGCTCAGCAGGGTAACAACCATATTCGTATTCCTGTGGAATTATTATCAGCAGGATATTATACAATAGAAATTCTTCAGAGTAACGGGCGGGTTTGTAAAGGTAAGTTTCAAAAAATTTAAACACCTATCACCGTGGGTCGTTCGTCAACTGACGGATGGCTCACATTTAATTTACAGTTGGCGCTTTAATTATAGCCGTTTGGACATCGTACCGTCCAGCGGCTTTTTTAGGTCGGTACGAAGGTCAGACCGTAAAACAGTCAGACAAAATTTACTTTCCAAAAAGTTTATTCAAATAATCTTCTTTAAATTCCATGTAAGTGGGATTGCCATCAGGTGTTACATTGGGTTGTGTACAATTGAACAAATCAGCAATCAAATTTTCCATCTCTTTATTGGTAAGCGTTTTACCAGGCTTAATGGATTGCTGCCATGCTAATGACCGAATCAACTTTTCTCTTTTGGAAAACTTTACCTCACTGGAGAAATGTTTGTATTGTTCTAATAAATTTTCAATAGCTGCTTTTTCATTTCCCTGCTCCACATCGGCTGGTGTTCCCTGTATAACAAAAGCATTGTTACCAAAAGGTTCAATTAAATAACCAAGTTGATTCAGATCACCAATCAGTTCTCTCAGCATTACTGCGTCTTGTGATGATAGTTGAAGTGTGGAGGGGAATAAACTTTTTTGTGATGCAATAGTTTTGCCCTGGGCAGTTACAGCAAACCGTTCGTACAATACTCTTTCATGTGTTCCCTGCTGGTTAATGAGCAAAAAGCTGCGGTTAGTTTGTACAATTATATAAGTGTTGAGCAGTTGAACCGGCTTATACTCTTCTATAATCGTAAACAAAGATTGCTTAGGCGAAACAACATTCTCAATAACATACTCTTCTGACTTCTGACTTCCGACTTCTTGCTTTTGGCTTCCTGTCAACTGTCCACTGTCATCTGTCAACTTTTTCTCCGCTATCTGGTACAAATCTCTCCAATGCTTTAGTTCACTCTTGCTTTCAATTTTATGTGCCTGGTTCTTTTGAGTAAAGGTTTGATATAAGGAAGAAGAAGCTGTTGCTGATTTTTTTTCTTCAGTGAAAGGTTTACTTACCGCATCTAATTTTTGGATAGTTGGATCCAAATCAAAATCTAAAGTAGGAGTAATGCTGAATTGTGCCAGTGCATGTTTTACTGCAGCTTGTACAAAGGCATACACAATCTTTTCATCTTCAAATTTTATTTCCTGTTTGGTTGGATGAACATTGATATCAATCTGTGATGGGTCAAGATCAATAAACAACACATACATTGGAAAAGCATCTTTACCAATCATTTCATCATAAGCCGTCATTAGTGCATGATTGAGATAAGCACTTTTAATAAAACGGTTGTTGACAAAGAAGTACTGATCACCACGGGTTTTTTTAGCAGCATCCGGTTTACCAACAAAACCATAAATGTTCATATAATCGGTATTCTCCTGTACACTCACCAACTTGGCATTATAGTTATTGCCCATGAGTTGTACAATGCGCTGCTTTAAGGTTCCTTTATCTAAATGAAAAACTTCCTGTCCGTTACTGGTAAGTGTAAATAATATTTCAGGAAAGGCTAATGCTATACGGGTAAACTCATCTACAATATGGCGCATCTCCGCCGCATTGCTTTTTAAAAAATTTCTTCGGGCAGGAACATTAAAGAAAACGTTTTTCATGGCAATGCTGGTGCCATTATTCGCAGCAATCGGCTCTTGTTTCTTCACCAGGCTGTTTTCTATTTCTATATAAACACCGGTAGTATCTTCTGCTCTTTTGGTTTTTAATTCTACCTGGGCAACCGCCGCAATGGAAGCAAGCGCTTCACCACGAAAGCCCATCGTTTTTATACGGAAAAGGTCATCTATCTCTTTTATTTTGGAAGTAGCATGCCTTTCAAAACTCATCCTTGCATCAGTCTCACTCATGCCTTTGCCATTATCAATCACCTGTATCAGTGATTTACCGGCATCGTTGATGATAAGTTTTATTTCAGTGGCACCGGCATCAATGGCATTTTCCATCAGTTCCTTCACCGCACTGGCCGGACGCTGAATCACCTCACCCGCAGCAATCTGGTTGGCAATATTATCGGGCAACAACTGAATAATATCCGGCACTGAAAAAATTTTAGTCGGCAAAGTTAACCAAACCGGGCTGCTTTACCGAAAACAAATGAACTTGTTAAAACCTTTTTGAGCAGGATAAAAATCTTTTTCGGATACAACCACCCATCTTCACTTGCCATCTATTATGTAATTTTACCCGTTACCTGCAAAT
Organism: Sphingobacteriales bacterium; assembly: GCA_016200915.1. Lineage (GTDB taxonomy): Bacteria > Bacteroidota > Bacteroidia > Chitinophagales > Chitinophagaceae > AWTP1-9. The sequence goes on along the minus strand of JACQDV010000055.1, from coordinate 4,819 downwards.
GAATGCTAACAGGCCCCGTTTTTAAGTCCGGTTTTTGGGCAATAATTTGTTGCTTTAGAAGAACCTCGTTTGATGAGTCTATCTCCCACTGAAAACTATCCGTTCCCAATTAGTAGGACCAATCGTACCCACACATAATATGTCATGCTGAAAGGCATGGCATTTTTATTGTTTAGATACCAGCTTTTGTTCACTGTTGCAGCGCCTGTTGCCTCGCAAGCTCTTGTACGTTCAGTAATATTATTCGACTTTATAAGTTGGCAGTTGGCAGTCGGCAGTTGGCATTTCATATTATTCAATTCTGGAAAAACCAGCAGTTCTAAGTCTTAGTTGTAATCTATTTTATTATCTAAAGCAGTAAAGGTTTAAGTAAATCCAAATTAGTGTTGCAAACTGCCGACTGGCAACTGCCAACTCTCACTTTTACTTCTATCTTCAAAAAAATATTCCCGTAATTTTAAACACGAATCCCTTGTTTAAGATGATAATCAGAATAACAGCCGCTTTTCTTTTTTGTATTTCCATTATTGCCACCAATGCACAACAAACCGTTAAAGTAAATAAAGCTCAGCATTGGGTTGACAGTGTATTTAATAGTTTAACCGATGACCAGCGCATTGCACAATTAATTGTAGTACGTCTTTCATCTATTGATCTTAAAACAAAAAAGATCACCTGGTTAGACAGTGCGGTAACTGATGCTGTAAAAAAATATAATATCGGCAGCATTTGTTTATTCCAGGGCGGACCGGTAAAGCAGGCGGAATTCATTAACTATTATCAAACTATTGCACAAACTCCCATCATGTTTGCCATTGATGGAGAATGGGGACTGGGTATGCGCATGCTGGATAGTGTACAGAAGTTTCCTTACCAATTAACCATGGGTGCTTTGCAGGATGAACGCATTATTTATAATGTAGGCAAAGCAATTGGTGAGCAATGTAAACGCATAGGTATTCATGTTGATTACGCACCGGTGGTAGATGTAAATAATAATCCTAATAACCCTGTTATCAACTTCCGTTCTTTTGGTGAAGACAAATACAAAGTGGCAAAATTTGGTATTGCCATTATGAAAGGAATGCAGGATGCCGGTATCATGGCTTGTGCTAAACACTTCCCGGGACATGGTGATGTGGCCGTTGATTCACATTTAGACTTACCCGTCATTAACAAAACAAAAAAGCAATTACAGCAACTTGAGTTATATCCTTTTCAACAAATTTTTAAAGCCGGTGTGAGCAGTGTGATGATTGCACATTTAAGTGTACCTGCTATTGATAACACACCCAACAAGCCTACTTCTATTTCTTATAAAAATATTACGCAGCTAATGCGGAAAGAAATGAAGTACCAGGGATTAACGTTTACCGATGCATTGGAAATGCAGGGTGTAAAAAAATATTATCCTGATGGAGAAGCATCCGCACAGGCTATTATTGCCGGTAATGATATGCTATGTCTGCCCGGTGATATTCAGGCAGCTATTGGTAAAATAAAAGAAGCTATTGAAAACAAAAAATTGAAATGGAGTGATGTGTATGCTCACACCAAAAGAGTGTTGATGGCAAAGTATAAATATGTGTTGCCTAACATTACTGCTGTATCATATGAAAGTTTATCTGCTGATATCAATGCTTCAGTTCCGTCAGAAAGAAAAATAGTAGCTCAAAATGCCATCACTTTATTAAAGAATGATAACAAAGCTATCTTTCCTTTAGCAAAACATACACAAAAGAAAATCGCTTATGTAGCTATTGGTATTGATAGTGCTAATGCCTTTACTAAAAGGATGATCAAAGATTATATTGCTACAGTCGTTTATATCAATGCAAACACAGATTCTTTACGAGTTACATCTATTATTGATTCATTAAAACAATTTGATGTTACTGTTACAGCAGTTCATAGTTATGCTAATTATCCGGGCAATAATTTTAACATCAGCAATGCAGGTGTTGCTGTTTTAAATCAACTGCAATCAGCTGATAATAATATTTCCTTATTCTTTGGTAATCCTTATGCTGTTAAGAATATATGCGAAGCAAAAAACTTATTGGCCTGTTATGAAGATGATGCTATTTTCCAGGAAGCAGCCGCAGATGTATTGCAGGGCTTAAATACACCAAAAGGAAAATTACCGGTTACTGTTTGTCCGCAGTTTAAATATGGGCTTGGGTTAACCACTACCAATCTTCCGGTTGTTGATCCATCGATACTCAAGATTAATACAAACAAACTGGCTATTATAGATTCTATTGCAAAGGATGGTATAAAAAGAAAAGCATATCCTGGTTGTGTAGTGTTAGCAGCAAAAGACGGACGAATAATCTACAACAAAGCATTTGGGCATTTCAATTATGATAAAAAGCAGGCAGTTTCTGTCAATACAATTTATGATCTGGCTTCTGTTACAAAAATTTCAGCAACAACTTTAGCGGTAATGAAATTATATGAGGAAGGTAAGCTGGATATGAAAAAAACATTGGGTGATTATTTGCCATGGGTAAAGGGTTCAAATAAGGAGTCGTTGAAATTAGAAGATGTATTATTACACCAGGCAGGACTGCAGGCATGGATACCTTTTTATAAAGAAACGATTGACACCATTACCGGCAAACCATTAAAAGGATATTATAAAACAAAACCGGATAAGAAATACACGATTCGTGTGGCAGATAAAATGTACATGCGTACTGATTGGAGAGATACGATGTACAAACGAATGCTGCAAAGTCCGTTGGGAGTAACCGGGAATTATATATACAGCGATAATGATTTTATTTTCCTTGGAAAAATTGTAGAAGTAATAACTGGAATGTCGTTGAATGAATATGTGAAGAAAACGTTTTATGAACCAATGCAATTAACCACTACTGGCTTTAAACCAAGAGATAAATTTGCATTAAATAAAATTGCTCCAACAGAAAAAGAAAAAGCTTTTCGCCGGCAGTTGTTGCATGGAGACGTACATGATCCCGGCGCAGCAATGTTTGATGAAGTGGCCGGTCATGCAGGATTATTCAGCAATGCAAAAGACCTGGCTATGTTATGGCAGATGATATTAAATGGTGGTACTATTAATGGTGTACAATATTTAAAACCGGAGACAGTGGAATTGTTCACTGCCTATCATAGTAACAACAGCAGGAGAGGATATGGTTTTGACAAACCGGAAAAAGATAATGCAACAAGAAAGGAACCTTATCCCTGTAAGAATGCGTCACCAGAAACATTTGGTCATACAGGTTACACCGGTATCTGTGTATGGGTTGATCCTAAATCTAATCTGATCTATATCTTTCTTTCCAACCGGGTAACACCGGATGGAGGTAGTAATACCACTCTTTCAACATTAGGTATCAGGGGAAAAATACAGGATGCGATTTATGAGGCAATACAATAAACCTAACAGGTCTTTAAGACCTGTTAGGTTTTAGGGAGGTCAATACAATTTCATCAGCACATTCTTAATTACATCATAATACTGCCAGGGAATAAAATGATTAGCGCCGGGTATTAAAGTGGTTTCTACCGAAACAGCATTCACTAATTTCTTTTCGGCATACGCTGCATTGCCCACAGGTACAAATGTATCCTTGGTACCATGTACAATAAACACTTTGCATTTTATTTTCGGAAATCTTGATTGCAGTTCATACACATCTTTCTTAAAGAATTTTAATTCACGGTTACTTGGACGCAAAGCACCGGGAACAAATAAACGCAGCGGGCCATTATCCAGTAATCCTCTCCAACCTTCAGTTTTTTCTTCAGCAGGATCAACACTGGCGGCTAATAAAACCAAGCCATCATACATGGTTGGATTATCTCCGGCTAACCATACAATCATCGGTCCGCCTAATGAATGACCAACGAGATACATAGGTTTACCATTTTGTAATTGCTTAATGACCGACTCAATTAATTCAGCTTGTTTACTCATATGTTCTGCATCACCATAATCGCTGTTACCAAATCCCGGACGGTCAAAAGAAATCATTCGGTATTTAGTAAGTAAAGCTGAGTCCTGCATGTATTGTGCAAATGCATCCCAGCTTCCGGGAGAACCATGCACAAAAATTATGGTTGGAAAACTATCGTTACCGGTTTTTGCGTAATGAATATTTCGTTCACCTACTTTAGTGGTAACAGTAGTGAGGTTAACACCTGCCTGTTTAAATTCTTCTTTGGCTTTGCTGTCACTTATTTTAAATTTCATACAGCTCTGTGCCATTATCAGCCACAATATGAGGAAGATTGCAAATACACGAAAAGATATTCTCATAAGCTTTCTCCATTTCATCATTAAACTTACAAAAAAAGGTATCAGGTTTTCAGTACCTGATACCTTTCAGTGAATAAAAGTATCGTATAAATTATTTTTCTTGTTTATTCAATAGCCTCGTTTCACTGTATACCTTAAAAACAAAATATCCTATCAAGGATACAAAGAGCAGAAAAGTTAAAGTGATATTTCCTGATTTACCGGGCCAATCTATTCTTTTATAGAATAAGCAGACAAACAGCAAAATGGTGATTGTATATTGAATTGGTTTCCACCATTTGTATTTGCTGATATAGCGGGTTTTAAAAAAAGAAAATAAAAAATAAACACCCAATATGTAAGCAATAATAAATATGGCTTCTTTCATTTTATATGATTTTAATATTAGTAACCCGTTGTGCGATTAAGCCGCCAAGGCATGTTTTAAATGATTAATTGGTTTTTGATTCTGATAATTAATCCATTGGAGCAATGTAGTTGCGGCAATCTTAGTTATCAGTCTTGTTTTTAACCCTGCCAGGGATTTCG
>JACQDV010000054.1 GCA_016200915.1 Sphingobacteriales bacterium | reverse complement strand
TGGCGCTTTAACTATGCAAATATATAATGGGACCGACGGTGAATTGTTATGGCGATTTTATAAAGAGATGAACGAGGATGTCCTTGGCTCAGCTAACCAGGTTATGGAAAGAATGATGCGAAAAGTTTCAAGAAATTTTCCCTACGAGAAATAAAATAATAAGCCCCGGTAAGTGCCGGGGTTTTAATTTTAAAAATATTTTCAGTATTTTTTGAAAATTTCATAAATTTGTGCCGTAAATCAACTTTATGAAAAAGTTACTTATTGCGGGGGCCGGTTTCGGAGGTTTACGACTCGCCAGGAAACTCAACAATCACCCTGATTTTGAAATCACCCTCATTGATAAATTCAATTACCACCAGTTTCAACCTTTATTTTACCAGGTAGCTACGGCAGGACTGGATGCCAGCAATATTTCTTTTCCGCTGCGGAAGGTTTTTCAAAAAAGTAAGAACGTAAGAATAAGGGTTTGCGAATTGCAGCAAATCATTTCAGCAGAACAAAAGATCATCACCAGCATTGGAGAAATGGAGTATGATTATTTAGTTATTGCTACTGGTGCTGATACCAATTTCTTCGGCAACAAAAATTTAAGCGATAATGCTTTTCCCATGAAATCAACGGTGGAAGCTTTGCAGATCCGTCACCGGTTAATACAAAACTTTGAAGATGCTTTAACTACTGCTTCTGCTGATGAATTTGAAGGGTTGATGAATATTGTGGTAGTGGGTGGTGGACCAACAGGAGTGGAGATAGCCGGCGCATTGGCAGACTGGAGAAGGTTTGTGTTGCCAAAAGATTATCCTGAACTCGACTTTAATAAAATGAAAATTTATTTGCTGGAAGGATCAGGTAAAACATTAGCAGCGATGAGTGAAAAATCTTCCATACAATCTTTTCAATATTTGGAAAAGCTGGGAGTAAAAGTGTTGACCAATTCTTTGCTAAATGATTATGATGGTAAAACCGTTACATTAAAAGATGGAAGAACCATCAACACTGCCACTGTGATATGGGCAGCAGGTATTAAAGGAAATATTCCTAACGGAATTGATACTTCTTTAATTGCACGTGGAAACCGGATTAAAGTAAACCGCTTTAACCAGGTAAATGGGTTTAAAAATATTTTTGCTATAGGTGATGTGGCGTACATGGAAGAACCTCATTATCCTAACGGACATCCGCAGGTTGCACCTGTTGCTATGCAGCAGGCAGATTTATTAGCAAAGAATTTAAAAGAGTGGAATATTGGAGGTCTCCCTGTAAAAGAATTCAGTTATTATGATAAAGGTTCTATGGCAACCGTAGGAAGAAATTTAGCAGTGGTGGATGTGCCCAAACCCAAATTGCATTTTGGTGGTTTCCTTGCCTGGTTAATATGGATGGGATTACACCTGATGCTGATACTAGGCGTCAAGAATCGTTTCTTTGTTTTTAGTAATTGGCTGTATAACTATGTTACTTATGATCAGAACCTGAGATTAATATTTAAAGAGTTTTATAAACCAGTGAGAAAATGAGAAAGAAATTTTTAGCTGCTGAATGGAAGAATCTCATCATGGCAAATTATATTGTTGAACCTGACCTGTTAAAAGAATTTATTCCAAATAAAACTGAACTAGATTTATTTAATGGAGATGTATATGTAAGCCTGGTTGGGTTTATGTTCTTAAACACAAAGGTGAAAGGATTTAGTATTCCGTGGCATACAAACTTTGAAGAAGTGAATCTTCGTTTTTATGTTCGGTATAAAGATAATGGAGAATGGAAACGAGGCGTAAGTTTTATAGATGAAATAGTTCCTAAACCCACAATAAGTTTTATAGCCAATACTATTTATCATGAAAAATACCGATGCTTGCGAATGAAACACAAACAGGAAATAAAAGATAATTTGCAGTATTTAACTTATTCATGGCAATTTGGTGCGAACGAAAACAAAATATCTGCTACTACAGACATTAAAAGCATTCCCCTGGTTAATGGAAGTAAAGAAGAGTTTGTTGCAGAGCATTATTGGGGTTATTCAAAATATAATGATCGTACTACATTTGAATATCAGGTTACTCATCCAAAATGGAATATTTTCCCTGTGAAAGACTATTTAATTGATTGTGATTTCGGGAAGCTATATGGAAACAGATTTGAATTCCTGAAGAACATAAAACCCGATTCTGTGTTTGTAGCAGAAGGGTCCTCAATTGAAGTGTACAATAAAAGAAAATTGTAAGACAATAAGCTAGGAATTTAAAAGAGTAAAGGAGCAAAAGAGAGTTCTCCTTTATCTCTTTTTCTTCTTTACCTCTTAGCAAATATTTTTCTTGCCCTCGATTTAAATGCAGGCGTCTCATAATCCCAACGATCTTCAATAATTGTTTTTAGCTCTTGTAGTATTTCAGGATATTTTTTAGATAAATTCTCAATTACCCTGATAGAGAAAGCTTTTACTGCTGCAGCTTCTGTCGGCTCGGCAATATAATTGAAGCAGATGTTCATAATATCGCCTTCATATTTTGCTGGGATAGCAATGTCCTGCAGCAAACGGATACTGTTCCTTTTAACAGCCGTATGAAGATTGGGCTTCTTTAAATTCTCAACCAGTTTTTTGAAATGTTTATTAATGAGCTTTGAATGATCAATAACACAATAACTAACTGGCCACGCCGCTCTTTGGATCACACGATATTCATCACTTAAGAATAAAGTAAACAATTCATCAAAACGTTTTTGATCTTCACCCACCCATTTAACGATGCGAAGACAATTGGCTTTGGTATGTTCTTTGAGTATTTGTTCACGGAGTTTCATGATGATTTCCGGATAAATTGAGGAAGACTGTTTAACTCAGCCAATAATCTTTTTATTTCTTCTCCATCGGCAATTACTGAAGTTAACTGTTCGTTCATTTCAGTATTCAAATAATTCATTTTACTTTCTATCTGCTTTCTTGCTGAGCTGTGAAACTCTGATGCTCCGGTAATGGCAGCTATTTCTTTAATATTATTTGAACGAATACCAGAGCCCGGCATTACTATAATTCTTTCATCAGCTTTTTCAACCAATGCCTTTAATAATTCCTTTCCTTCGGTAACAGTTGGTCTCTGTCCCGATGTAAGCACTCTTTCAAATCCCAGATCAATTAATGTTTCCAATGCTTCAAATGCATTATTTGTTCTGTCAAATGCCCGGTGAAAAGTTACTCCCATTGGATAAGCCAGTTCTAACAACTTTGCATTTCTTTTTCTGTCAACAGTCCCATCTGCATTTAAAATACCAAACACCACACCATCACACATCAGCGACTTACAAACTTTCACATCTTCACACATCATTTCAAATTCATCATCACTGTATAAAAAATCACCGCCTCTCGGGCGGATCATTGTGTATAAGTCAATTTGCAATTTCTCTCTTGCAGCTTTAATAAAACCATAGGAGGGAGTAGTACCACCTTCAGCAGGATTATCGCATAATTCAATCCGGTGAGCACCTGCTTGCTGTGCTGCAATACAACTTTCAATAGTAAAACCAATTACTTCCAGTTTGTAATTCATCAAATCATAAACTTTGAATCAATTACTTTTGTTCCTGCAGCAGTAGTTACACAATAATTAAATCCTTTAATAGTAGCATATGCACCATGCTCACCTTTTTTATTGATCGCTAAAAAACCAACCTGCAGGTCTTTTGCTTTTCCTTTATTGTTTTTAATGATTCTTCTTACCGCTTCTTTGCAAGCCGCTTCCGGCGAATAACCATGGCGCATCATTTCCACAATAGTATGTGAACCGCATATCTTCACCACTTCTTCACCTACGCCGGTTGAAGAAGCTGCACCTACTTCATTATCTACAAACAAACCAGCGCCGATAATAGGAGAGTCACCAACACGTCCGTGCATTTTATAGGCCATGCCACTGGTTGTACAGGCACCACCCAAATTTCCTTTTGCATCCAATGCCACCATTCCAATGGTATCATGATTCAATTGAGGAACAGGCCATGGATAGGGCGTTTCTTTTTCCTGCTGATTGTTATGAATTTTCTCCTGTATGTTCTCCACCGTTATCATCGGGTTATATTTGGATGTCTTCAACCATTCTTTCCATGCCTTTTCACTTTCAGGAGTTAATAAGTTTTCTTTTTTAAATCCATTGGCTAATGCAAATTGTAATGCACCGTCACCTACTATTTGTACGTGTGGTGTTTTCTCCATCACTAATCTTGCCACCAATACAGGATGCATAATATTTTCTATCGCCATCACACTTCCGCATTGTCCATTCTCATCCATTACACAACTGTCTAATGTTACTTTGCCATCACGATCGGGCAGGCCACCATAACCTACACTCTGATCGTTCGGGTCTGCTTCAGGAACCTGTACACCGGCCACTACTGCATCTAATGCACGGCCGCCATTGCCCAATACTTTCCATGCTTCTGCATTGGCTTTTACATTGGGTGCCCAGGTGGAGATAACAATGGGTTTTGCTCCTGTTGCACCTGCAGCAAAAGTTTCTTTAACGGATAACAATGCAGATGAAACTGCTGATAGTTGTAAAAACTTTCTTCTGTTCATAATTTAATTTTATGTAGCAAGCAATTGAATTATTATTAAGCTGTAGTTGTGTCACTCACTTGTACGTTCGGTAATTCTATTCTGCATGCACCAAACGTTCCTACGGAACGAAACAACTATTTAACCCGTTGTGCGATTAAGCCGCCAAGGCATGTTTTAAATGATTAATTGGTTTTTGATTCTGATAATTAATCCATTGGAGCAATGTAGTTGCGGCAATCTTAGTTATCAGTCTTGTTTTTAACCCTGCCAGGGATTTC
>JACQDV010000052.1 GCA_016200915.1 Sphingobacteriales bacterium | reverse complement strand
TTGTATCAAACTGTTTGGCAAACTCCAAAATGTTAGTACCCTTGAACATAACTTAACTGGTTTAAAAAGCTAAGCTATTGATTTTGCTAATATTATTAGCTTTCTTTTTGGAGTATTTAAATGCCTACTTCGATAATTGAATTTTTCTGTCAATTGCCATCGGTCATCTGTCAACTTTTTTCATCCACCGTCAAACCTTCAAAACTTTTTATAGTCTTACCATCCGTATTTTTGTATTAACCTAAAACAATTGCATGGCCAACCACGCCGATGATAAAGAGCTATTGCTGTTATTCCGTCAACCCGAAAACCGGGAAAAAGCCTATACTGCCATCATCCGCAAATACCAGGAGAAACTCTACTGGCATATCCGCAGGATGGTAGTTGATCATGAAGATGCTAATGATGTGTTACAAAACATGTTCATCAAAGTATGGAAGGGGTTGGACAATTTCAGAGAGGATAGTCAGCTTTATACCTGGCTTTACCGCATTGCAACTAATGAAAGTCTTACTTTCATGGACCAGCAGAAAAAAAGAGCGTCAGTATCAATTAGCAATGAAGAAGGTGGTTTGAGTGAAAAGATAAAAGCTGATGACCATTTTGATGCTAATAAGCTGGAGTGGAAACTGCAATTGGCCATCCAGCAATTACCCGAAAAACAACGTATGGTTTTCAACCTTCGTTATTATGATGAAATGCCATACGAGGAGATGAGCAGGGTATTGGAAACCAGTGAAGGGGCTTTAAAAGCCAGCTACCATCACGCCGTTAAAAAAATTGAGGATTTTATACTGAATCGTTAAACTATTATAAGCTAAATCCGTCTCATAAGTTGAAATGGCAATAAACGCAGCAATATTGAACGAATTAATGGAAATAAGCCCGGTACTGGCCCGGATGGAAAGGGTGAATCCTTACTCCGTTCCTGCCGGTTATTTTGAAGGGTTGGATGAACATTTATTGGCCATGTCCAAAATTGAAGAACATTCTCCGGCATTGCAGGGTATAGCCATGAAAAATCCTATGCAGGTTCCGGAAGGATATTTTGATTCATTAGCCGGTTCAATATTGAGCAAAATAAAAGCAGCCGAAAATCAATCAGCAGATGATGAACTACGCAGTCTCTCTCCTATGCTGTATGCAATGGGCAAGGTGAATGTTTATACTGTTCCTGCCGGTTATTTTGAAACGCTGAGTGATGATTTACTCAATAAAGTTTCACCGAAAGAAGAAGCCAAAGTAGTATCATTCTCTCAGCATAAATCTATTCGCTGGATGCGTTATGCAGCAGCTGCTATGGTAATTGGTTTGGTGGGAATGTTTACATTTTTCTTAATTAAACCAAATTCAGGCAGGAAGCTGGATGATGTAGTAAAACAGGGTATTGATTACGCTAAGAACAACAAGTTTGATGAAGAGCTGAACAAGACCTCTGATGAAGCCATTGCCAATTACCTTGATAAAACAGCCGATGAAACCGATGCCATGCAGATGGTAGCCAGTGTGGACCAAAGCCAGCTCCCCAGCGAAGAAGAGTTGATGAACGATGAAAAACTCATTGACAACTTACTCAAAGAATCTGAAAATAAAACTCATAATTAGACCAGGAGTTACCGATCATGAAAAAATATTTACTCATAGCTTTCCTCTTTATTGCAGGCTTTACTCAGCTGAAAGCACAACAACAGGACGACCCTGAAGAAAACGCCAAAATTGAGGCGCTGAAAATAGCCTTTATCAGCAAAAAGCTTGACCTTAGTCCAGATGAAGCCCAGAAGTTCTGGCCCGTTTATAATCAATACTTTAAGGAAATGAGGCAGCTCATTAAAGATCAGAAAGACGATGGTAATGATGATGTATTAGATAAGGAGCAAAAAGTAATTGACCTGCGCAAAAAATACCGTGACCAATTTGTAAAAATCGTCGGTCAGCAAAGGATGAATAAGCTATTTAATGCGGAAAGAGATTTTCGCCGCATTTTAATTAATCGCATAAAAAATAGACCGTTGCGGCCTGGTGGAGTCCTCAAAAGAGGCTAAAAGAAAAAAGAAAAATTTCTTGGAAATAACCTAAAGATTTATTTAGATTTGCATATAGGTGTTTTTCATAGGTTAGCAACGGCCGACTCTTTTCAGGGTTGGCCTACTTTTTATATGAGGTTTTTATGCATTATATCATCAAAATATAAACAGTGGAGTTTTAATATCGTGATAAAATAAAAAAGTCCAGTTTTCTTTCTCCCCTTGCTCCCACCATTGTTGCCGCAATTCCATACAAAGCTTTCCATCATAATCATACTTAGCCACAAACTTTGTTTTCATCTGCATCAGCTGAGGAGCTACATCACCGCCGAAGAAAAATTTTTGGCCATCTTCTTCAATCCAAAACACCTGGTGAAAAGGACTATGTGCGCCAGTTACTTCATAACGGATGTACTGATCAATCCAGCCATCATCATTTAAAAATTCAACCCTGTCTGAATCCTTCAGTATCAAAAAATCATCAGGAGAAAAAGATGGTTTCCCTTTTTCAATACCAAAGGCTAATTCTTTTTCATTTACATAATAAACAGCATTGGGAAAACTAAAGAACGACTGGTTCAATATTTCATCCCGCTTACAAATACCGCCTGCATGATCTTTATGCAAATGAGAGAGCAATACTTTTGTAACCTCCATCGGGTTAATGCCTTCATCCATCAGGTTTTGATGGATCTGCATGGTGCCGTTATTATCACTAAAACCTAAGCCGGTATCTATCACTATCACATCTTTTGATGTTATAATGGCGAATGGCTGAATTTCTACCAACAAAGAACCTTTACTTCTTTGCTGAAGATCATCACTATTTTTATCAAAGGGAACAAACTGTTTGGACTTGTCAACGGTAAACGCTCCTTCGGAGAGAGGAATTATTTTCATTAATTGAAAAAGATAGTTTAATTCATCACTAATCGTGGTACACCAATCATTGAATCGAAGATAAAGAGTTCTTCAATTTCATAAGTGATCATATCGTGTATAGGAAAGTTTTCAATGTATTCTGTTACCTCTTCTTCTGTTGCTGCACTAAATACTACCCAGCCTTTACTTCTTTCTGAAGTTACACCATACGTCAATATCACATCATCATCCATTAGTTTATTAATGTAACGGCGATGTTCAGGGATGATCTTCCAGAAGGAGAGGTCCAGCACATCGGGCAGATAAAATGTCACTATAAATTTCTTCATCACCTTTTCCATGGAAGTAAAGATATAAATTAAAAATTAACCTTAGTTTACTTAACGCAAAACCATTTGGCGGTCGGCGTCCAGTCTTAACAAAATAAAAATTAAAATGGTGAAAGTCAACAGGGAGGAGCCACCGTAGCTTAACATTGGCAGCGGGATACCAATTACCGGTGCCAGCCCCACCGTCATACAAATATTGACCATGACATGAAAAAAGATGATGCTGGCGACGCTGTATGCATAAACACGGGAGAAGGCACTTCGCTGCCTTTCAGCTATGTTGACGATCCGCAGCAATAAGAATAAATAAAGTCCTAAAAGCAAAAAGCTTCCCCAAAAACCAAAGCTTTCCGCCCAGGCAGTAAATATAAAATCGGTATGTTGCTCGGGAACAAAATCTCCCTGAGTTTGCAATCCTTTTAAAAACCCTTTACCCAATAATCCGCCGGAACCAATAGCAATTTTAGATTGCTTTACATTATAATCACTTTCGTCTTTACCCTTTTTTCCTTTTTCTTTTTCCTGTAACTCTTTTAATTGCTGGGCATCTTTTGGAACATAGTCTTTACCAATGGCAGCATAAATACGTTTTACCTGGTAGGGTTGCATAACATGATCAAATACATACGGTACAGCAAACCGCTGAATGGATACAGCCAACAACCAAATACCAACTACCAAAAAAGTAAAACGGCGATATCGTCTGAATCTTGAATAAAGCAGGTAAATAACAAAAACAGCAATAGCTGTTAATATAATAGCCAGAACATTTTTATCAACCAGTAATGTTGCCACTACTAATACAATCAATGTAAAACCAAGTATCAGATACCAGGCTGGTAACCCTTCCCGGTACATTACAATAAAGAAAGAAAAATATACCAGCGCTAATCCTGTTTCATTTTGAAATATTGCCAGGATAGATGGCGTTAATGTTATTGCAAAGGCTACAAGATGCGAATTGGTTTTATTAAAATTTGTTTCAAGTCTGCTTAAGTATTTTGCTAAAGCAAGTGCCACAAACAGTTTACAAATTTCTGCCGGTTGAAAGTTAAAAGCACCGATCTTAATAATAGAATTGGTTCCTTTAATATGCGAGTGAAAAGGGAACACCAATAATAAGGTAACAATACCAAATGCATAAAAAATATTAGCAGTAGCTGTAAAAAATTTACTATCGGTGAGCAAAACAAAAACTCCCACCACTAAACTCAATCCTATAAAAAATAGTTGCTTGGCATAGTTAGTATTAAAGCTTAATATTTTTTGCATCGCATTATCACCACTGCGATACTCCACACTAAAAATAGCAATCCAGCCAATAGTGACTAAAGCAAAGTACAGCCACAATATGGTGGTGTCAATTCCTTTTGATATGCCTTGCCGGGTATCGTTCACCGTTAAATATTAATTGAATCCTTAGTTGCTTTCTTTTTATTATCAGGCAATACTGCTTCCGGTTTCACCTTCGCCGGAGCATTGCTGCTGTCTTTATCGTTTTTACCAGGTTTTGTTTTCTCTGCTTTTAAATCTGGTTCATCTTCTGTTTCTAATGTATCAGTAGTTGTTTTCCAATAGCCTGTTTTCTTCAAATAAGTAGTATCTTTTAAATGATCTAAAGAATCTCTTGTTCTTAATTCTTTATAAATCCTTGGTGGAATCAAATTCAATTTAGATAAACGATCCAGGTTTGCTTTACGGGCATCACCTGCTATTGAATCTTTCAGATATTTTTCAATCATCAAACCACAAATAGGTGCTGCAAATGTTCCTCCAAAGTGACCACTGTTTTCCACTACACACATAATAGCAATCTTTGGGTTATCTCTTGGAGCAAATCCGCAAAAGAAAGAGTGGTTAGGTTGTTTTACTCCCTTATAATAATTTTCAACGGTACCGGTTTTACCACAAATAGTGATCCCATCAATCTTAGCGCCGATACCTGTTCCTCTTTCCACTACACCCTGCATACCATCATGTACCACTTCAAAAATACTATCTGGTATGTCTGTCGGAGTGATGGTCTTTTTATATGGTTCTAATAATCCAAATTTATCGCCACCCTCAATAGAATCCACTAAGTGTGGTATATGATACCAGCCTTTATTGGCAATAAAAGCCATTTCATTTACCACCTGTATGGGTGTAACATCCACTTCACCCTGACCAATACTTACTGATCGAAAATTACAATAGTTCCATCTTCCCTGTCCGTACACTTTATCAAAATATTGAGGCGTTGGAATATGTCCTCTTTTCTCTGTGGGAATATCAATACCTAATCTATGACCCAATCCAAAAGCATACATGTATTTGTCCCATACCGCCAATGCACTATCCTGGTTGGGATATTTAGGATTATTCATCACCCGCTGCATTACTGTAGCGAAATAAGTATTATCAGAAATAGTAATCGCTCCACGAAGATCAAACACACCTTTATCCAAACATTTCATTGGTTTCCCTCCTCCACAACCATAAAAAGCACCGGAACATGCTACTCTGAAATCAGTAGTGATTACTCCTTCATGCAAACCTATCAATGCCTGTAATGTTTTAAAGGTTGAACCCGGAGAGTATGTTGCATTCACGGCACGGTTCAATAATGGTAATGCAGGATCACGATAAAGTTCATTAAAATGTTTTCTTCTTTCGGAACCGGTTAATAAGTTTGGATTATATGTTGGTGCACTCACCAATGCAAGGATGCCGCCAGTTTTAGGATCCATAGCAATGATAGATCCGATTTTATTCTCCATTAACTTTTCTCCCAGCTTCTGTAGTTCCACATCAATAGAAGTATATAAATGTTTACCGGCGATGGCCGCAGTATCATAAGTTCCATTTTCGTAAGGACCTTTAGGCCGGTTCAAATTATCTTTTAAAATGTATTGAATACCTCTTTCACCCATCAGCACTTTTTCATAGCTGCGTTCCATCCCTGTCATACCTGCATAATCACCCATTTGATAACCTTCTTCCGAATGTTTCTTTAAGAAGTTTGAATCAACCTCACTCAGGTAACCTAAAATATTAGCAGCAGTATTAAAAGGATAAATACGAACAGGACGTTCCTGCAGGAAAAATCCTGGTTGAAACTTATAAAGGTTCTCATTGATCTTAGCATATTTATCGGGAGGCAATAATGCAGTAAATACAGATGGACGATTACGGGTGTTCTTGATAATAGCAGTTACAATACGATCATGAAATTCGGCTGTATCAATATCAAGAATGCGGCAAAGCGAAAAAGTATCAATTCCTTTTACCTGTGATGGTGTTACCATCAAATCATACATGGTGGTATTATCTAAAATCGCTTTCCCCTTGCGATCAAATATAATTCCCCGGCTTGGATAAACAACTTTACGAAGAATAGCATTTTCCTGTGCTAACTTTTTATACTTACTGGAAACCAATTGAAGATTGATCAGCTGCAACAGAATAACAGCAAATGCAGCCAGGAAGATGAGCCTGATAACGTTTTTACGAGATTGATTAAAAACGGACATTGGTTGGGTGAAGGGATTTTAATAGATCAAAGTTATTAGTGTTTTTCGCAATTCCCAATCAAATATTGGTTAATTATTAAGTATTAGTAACCCGTTGTGCGATTAGAAAAATGTGAATATGTGAAAAAAGAGGTTATGCATAAAAGCCAATACAGTACAGTATTTGCTTAGAAAAAGTGCTTAAATTTTTTCAATGCACAACCTCAAAACAAATTTCGACAAGATTTA
>JACQDV010000053.1 GCA_016200915.1 Sphingobacteriales bacterium | reverse complement strand
GCAATAACAAACTCTACCAATTACAAATACAAACTGAATAATCAGTACTTGCAATAGCAGTCATCACACTATTCACAAAGCAGACTGCTTCGTGCCTCGCAGTGACGGGAAAGGCACAACAGCACACCATTACCACACAGCAACATTAATAACCCACTGCCCGTCATTGCGAGCCTTGTGTAGCTTGGCGAAGCAATCTGCTCTTGCAATAACAGACTCTATCTATTACAAAAGCATAACAAAACAATCAGCACTTGCAATATCAGTCATCACACTATTCATAAAGCAGACTGCTTCGTGCCTCGCAGTGACGGGAAAAAGTATTTACTAATTCTTAATATCATCCCATAAATCCTTCCATTCTGGATTCATGGAATTAATTAAATCAATCTTTTGTTTTCTGCTACCACCTTTAATTCGTTTTTCCTCAGCAATAGCTGCTTCAATGGTTTCAAAAAACTGATAGTAAACAAGTTTATCAACATTATATCTCGCAGTAAACCCAGTTGGATATTGTTTATTCCTGTGTTGCCAAACCCTGTTAACCAAATTAGAAGTAACACCGGTATAAATTACCCGATTGTGAACATTGGTTATTAAATAAATATACCCGCCATAATTCATAGTATAAGGTTTGAGTAATGAATCAAGTCTATTTCAAATTGAACTGAACAAATTGCAAACCTACCTGTCCGCCTTCTTTTGAATCTTTTGGTTTTGCTGTTACATAAATCGTATGTAGTTTTCCGTCTGTAATAGCTTCAACCGGCACAGCAATCATTCCAAAACCAAGTCCTTTTGTTTTTTCTTTTGGTGGATTCAATGCTCCTGTGCCTATCACTTTTCCACTGGCATTATCTAATCTTACTTCAAAATCAAAACCATATTGTGGTGGTTGTTGCCATCCGGCCATAATAGTAAGCGAACCAACTCCGGTCATATCAATATTATCCAGGCTAAACCATCCTTCCGAAAGCGGGGCGATCATATAATTCATCTCGTTAAAGCTGATAGTAGTAAATCCTTTCATTAATTCCTTGCCACTAAAAAGAATTTTATTATTCCGTAACAACGCAGTGGCCCTACCGGTAAGTGCTTTAATATTGGCACCTCCTTTATCAGTATAACTTGCAGATATGCTCAATACTCCTTTATCTTTTACCGGTTTGCCTAATGTTGATTGAAGATTGCCCGACTGTGGTAAAGTCTTCTTCACAGACTTACTATCTGCCAGTCCCAATATCCAGCTTACAATTTGATCTATATCACCACGGGGCAAGGATGGATGTGCTGCCATTTGTACTTCTCCCCAAACACCTCCACCTCCTTTAATAATTTTATCAGTGAGATAAGTTCTTGCGTTAGGTTGCTCCTGGTATTTTTTTGCAACATCAATAAAGGCCGGGCCGATTGATTTCTCTGCTTCTTTATGGCAACTCTTACAATCGAGCGACATGGTTAAGCTTTTACCACTAATACCTGCTTCACCCTGCAGATGTCCCATGGGTTTAGCAGCCAAATCAAGGCCTTCAATATAATCAGCCGAAACAAAAAAATTATTCTTGTCAACAGTGCTATCTTCTTTATCACTGGCAGTTACTGAATACGCAACTTGTTTGCCAGGGAAGTAAAATGTTTTATTACCATTGATGCTAATGTTTACTTCCGGTGTGGAATTACCTGCATACACCTGAACAGCTTCACTTTTTACTGAAGCGCCTTCTTTATCTTTTATTGTTACACTGATTGAATAATCTCCCTGAATTTTATAAACATATTCCAGTTCTGGAGTGGTAGTTTCTTTTGTTTTTCCATCACCGGTGTTCCAGGTGTAAGTCATTTCATCTTTTTCCGGGTCAAACGCATCAACAGAAACTTTTACTTTGAAAGGTGTAGTACCATCTTTTTTATCAACAGTAATCTTTGAAACTTTTGGTGCACGGTTTCCACTGATATAATCTATTCTTGACAAAGCCGCATCGGGGTTTTTTTGAAACCAGCCTGAACCATATTCAAGTGTATAAATTTTCCCATCAGGCCCCATTTCCATATCAATACAATTGGACATTTTGGTATGCTCCATAAAAGGTTCTATCTTATTAAAATCTCCATTTGGTAACATGGACACTGCTTTTATCCATCCTCTTATCCAATCGTAAATAAACAATTTGCCATTGTAATAATCCGGCAATCTTGTTTCTTTCGGATACATATCTGAATAGAACACCGGGCCGGCCATGGCGTTTCGTCCACCCGTTTCTGTTTGTGGAAAATATTTAGTGTAGCCGTACGGATACCAGATAAAAGCTGGCTGTGCCGGTGGAAGATCTTTTATACCAGTATTATTTCTTGAATCATTTACCGGTTTTGCAGGATCGAATTTTGTTCCTGTTTTTCCTGTAGTATAATCATACCGGTAATAAGGATAATTATCCCCAATAAAATATGGCCAACCAAAGTTACCGGCTTTGCGGGCCTGGTTTACTTCATCATATCCTCTTGGGCCTCTTGTATCAAAACTGTCTTTATCAGAATCGGGACCTACTTCACCCCAATATAAAAGCTGTTCTTCTGATCAACAGAAATACGATACGGGTTACGGTCACCCTGTACATATATTTCAGGTTTTGTTTTGGCAGTTCCTTTGGTGTATAAATTTCCATCGGGTATTTCATAGCTGCCATCTTCTTTAATTTTTAAACGCAAAATTTTTCCCCGCAGATCATTAGAGTTACCTGCAGTTCTTCTTGCATCATATTGCTCATGACCAGGTTCGTCATTTAAAGGGGCATAACCATGATTAACGTATTGCTGATTTGGCTCATCAAAAGGTGTGGAGTTATCACCGGTTGATAAATACAATAATCCATCCGGGCCGAAAGCAACGGAGCCACCAGTATGGCAGCATATTTCACGTTGCGAATAAAATTGAAGAATAATTTTTTCGGATGAATTAATAAGAGAATCATTTTTAAACTCAAACCGGGAAAGCCTGTTTACCGAAGTATCAGCAGGGCTATAAAAAACATACACATAATTATTCTTTTTAAAGTTGGGGTCTTTGGCAATGCCCAGCAATCCTTCTTCAGCATTTACATCAGTGTTAACTTTTGTTTTAAAGTAAACATCAAGACGACCGGCCGTTTTTAATTTCTTTGTATCATTTTTATAAAGCAATACTTCACCTCTGCGTTGTATAACAATTATATCGAAATTGGGAAGAATGGTCATTTCTGTTGGTTCAAAAAATTCTCCCTGCACCAGTACGTTTTTTACAAAGCGGTCTTCATCGGGTGGCAATTGAGTTTTTGCTTTGCTGTAATCCAGTTCTTCATTTTTACCAATGGCATATTGAATACCACCCAACAGGTGTTTGAGGTATAATGGATCGGCATAAGATTCTTCCGTATGCCCCAGCTCTGTATAAAATGCACGGCCACCATCATAATCATGATACCATGCCATTGGATGATTGTCGCCGTTGGTACCACCTTTATAACTTTTTTCATCAATCTTTATCAGCACTTTTACATCCGGATTCAGCTTGGTAAAATTGTACCATTCATCTTTTCTAACCCACACAGCAGGTAAATGTTTGGTAGCAATATTCTCTCTATCCACAACCAGCAGTTTTGCTTCCTGTTGTTCGGGATGGCTATCAAAAGAAGCACCTACCAGTCGAACATACCAGCCCCAGTCATATTCCGTATCTGTTGCTGCATGAATACCAACAAAGCCACCACCGGATTGGATGTATCTTTCAAAAGCAGCTTCCTGCCGGTAGTCCAGTACATTCTCCGTAGTGCTTAAAAAGATAACTGTTGAATATTTCTTTAAAGTATCATCTGTAAACCAATCCGCATTTTCTGTAGTATCTACTTCAAAATTGGTTTGCTCACCTAATTTTATAATTGCCAGCTTACCCACACTAATTGAGCTATGCCTGAAGCCTGCTGTTTTACTAAAGACAAGCACTTTTGGTTTGCCTGATCTTTGGTGTGTACAACTATGGAATAATATAACTAAGCAAGCAAGAAGCAGAAGAGTGAATACTTTTTTCATTTCAATTTCTTTAAATAGTTGGTTGATTGAATGCCCGGTTCATTTTAAGATCAATAAATATAGGTTCAATTCCTGAATAAAATAAAAGCTGATTTAATTTAATTAGGGATTGATCAGAAAGTTTTTAACATAACTGTCGAACAACATACCATCTTTGATATACTCATTCATCCTGCCTAATAAGAAAGTAATTTCGCCATCACTATACTTAAATTAGTTTTTTATTGCCACTGCAATCTTTGAATCAGCAGTACCATAATACAAAAACCATTTGCCTTTATACTGCACCATGCCTTCGGCAAAACAAACATGTCCAACCTGTCCGTTTATTTCATAAGGTTTATCAGGCTTCATAAAATAAGTATCCATGCGGTCAATTACTTTGTTGGGTTCAGTAGCTGATAATAAAATTTGTGAAGGTGCATAGGTTCCCTCAGCTAAACTTGTATCACCCTTTGCCGGAACATTGCGGCAATTATAGATCAATACAATTCCTTTATCTGTTAACATTGCTGCAGGGCCAGGTTCAACTAAATCACTATCAAACTTTCCTTTGCGTGGAGCAAATACTACTGTACTTTTTCCATCAGCATCCTGTGCCGGTTGCCAGTGAATCAAATCATCTGATGTAGCATAAAAAATTTCTGTATCACCCCAGTACATCCAGTATTTGCCATTGATCTTTACTGCTACCGGTCTTCCTTTTGTGTATTCACTTACAATAGAACCGGATTTACTCCAGATGGTATCGTATGCTTTATAATTAGCAAAAGCCAATCCATGCTTTGTCCAGTGATACAGATCAGTTGATGTAGCTACCATCAGTCTTGCTTTATCACCATCATAAGAAGTATAAGTAAGATAATAGGTTCCTTTATCATCTTCTGTAATGCGTGGGTCCTCACATCCCCCCTCCCATTCATATTTTTTATGCTCATCATTATCAGGATATAAAATCGGAACAGGGTTTTTAGTAAAATGCAATCCGTCCAAACTATAAGCAATCCCAACACGGGATGTACCTGCATATTTTCCAATCTTATCTTCTGCACGGTACAACAAGAACAAGGTATCATGCCGAATAGTAGCAGCAGGATTGAATACATCTTTTGCTTCCCATTTAACGGCTGTGTTTAAGATGGGACAATCAAAGACAGAGTTTGAATCGGGTAATAAAACAGGATTGGCAGAATCAGCTTTAATAAATGGAGTTAATGTCCAGTCATTGTTAGTTGGTTTCTGATTTTCATTATTGCAGGAATAAATTAATACCACAAGCAACAGGTATAAATAACGCATAGCAGGCATTTATTGTTAGAATATTTCTTTAATGATCTCTTTGCACAAGAAACTGAGCCAATTCTCTGAGCGGTTCTTTTCTTTTAGACATCACTGCGATCTCTTCCAAATGACGCATGGCTTCTGAAACATATTTTTCTTTCAATTCTTTTGCCCAGGCGTCAGCATTACAGGCTTTCATAATGACCAGTACTCTTTGCACCTTATCAGCAGGATTGGTTTGCATCAGGTAAAGCAGTTCCTGTTTTAATTGTTCTTCTGCTACATCCATTGTGTGAATAAGCAGGAATGTTTTTTTGTTAGCGATGATATCGCCACCTACCTGTTTGCCAAATTTATCCGGATCACCAAATGCATCTAAATAATCATCCTGCACCTGGAAGGCGATACCAAGATTTTTTCCAAACTCATAGAGATGATTCACATTACCTTCGCTGGCTCCGCCGATGATAGCCCCCAATTTTAAACTGGCACCCAGCAACACAGAAGTTTTTAATTCAATCATCCGGATGTATTCGTTCAGGCTAACTGAATTTATTTTCTCAAAATCCATATCTAATTGCTGCCCTTCTGAAACTTCCAATGCAGTTTTATTAAAAAGTGAAAGAATACGTTTCTTATGCAGTTCATCAATCTTATTCAAATATTCATAACACATCACCAGCATTACATCACCGGCCAGCAGTGCAGTGGACTCACCAAATTTTGCATGAACAGTTGGCATACCACGACGCAATGGGGCTTTGTCCATAATATCATCGTGTATCAAACTGAAATTGTGAAAGAGTTCAATGGCTGTTGCCACATGATACGCATCCGGATTTATATCATCAAACAATTCATTTCCCATTAAACACATAACTGGTCTTACTCTTTTGCCTCCCAAGGATAAAATATATTGAGCTGAATCATACAAAGTAGCAGGTTCATTGGGGAAATGCCGGGTGTTAAACTTACTATCGAAATCCTGTAATAATTCTTTAAAACTATGCATGAGTTTGTTTCTCGTTTCTTGTTTTTAGTTTCTGGTTAATTTCCATATTCCTTATTTCTCATTTTCCCATTTTCAAATCTTCAAATTTTCAAATTCTCACATTACCCACTCATAATCTAACTGCCGCTTATCTAAATTTGCATTGATTACTTTTATCTTCACTTTCTCACCCATTTGAAATTTACGGCCGCTTCTTCTGCCAACCAAACAATAATCTTCTTCAATATGGCGGAACTCATCAAATGTTGTTAAGCTAGTTAATGAAACCAATCCTTCACATTTGTGTTCTACTGTTTCTACCCAAAATCCAAAGGATGCTACACCGCTTACTACACCTTCATACACTTCGCCAATTTTATTCATCAGGTATTCTACCTGTTTGTATTTATTGGCTGCTCTTTCTGCTTCCATTGCCGCTCTTTCTCTTTCACTGCTGTGTTTACATTTCGCATCCATTTTTTTATCAATCACCGGCATGTCCATCAAACACTGGTGAAGAATACGGTGTACCATCACATCCGGATAACGGCGAATAGGAGAAGTAAAATGACAATAATGTTCAAAGCCTAATCCAAAGTGACCAATATTTTCTGCAGTATAAATTGCTTTGGCCATTGTACGGATGCCGAGTTGTTCTAACACATGTTGCTCGGGTTTCCCCTGCAAGTCAGCTAACATTTCATTGAAGGAGGCTGCCACTTTCTCCGGCGTATCGGTATTGAACTTATGTCCAAACTTCCGGGCAAACTCAACAAATGGTTTTAATTTTTCTTCATCAGGATTATCATGAATACGGTATGGAAACGGAACAGGTTTATCGTTTGCTTTGATCTTCGCTACATATTCAGCAACTGTTCTGTTAGCAAGCAACATTAATTCTTCAATCAACTGATGCGCTTCTTTGCTTTCTTTGATCATAATACCAATTGGCTTAGCATTCTCATCTAACTTAAACCGTACTTCCTGTGAAGAGAAATTAATCGCTCCTTTATCAAAACGTTTTTTACGTAAACGCTGAGAAATTTTATTCAGCAGCAACACTTCAGCTGAATGTGTCCCTTCACCTTTCTCAATGATTTCCTGTACATCTTCATAGGTAAAGCGATGATCACTATGAATGATAGTACGGCCAATCCAGTGTTGTTTTACTTTTCCCTTATCGTCCATTTGAAAGATGCAGGAGAATGTGAGTTTATCTTCATGCGGACGAAGAGAACATAATACATTTGAAATTTCTTCGGGCAACATCGGTAATACTCTGTCGGGCAAATAAACTGAAGTGGCACGATGGTAAGCTTCTTCATCCAACGCTGTTTCAGGAACTACATAATGACTTACATCTGCAATATGCACACCCACTTCATAATTACCATTATCTAATTTCTGAATTGATATAGCATCATCAAAATCTTTTGCGTCAACCGGATCAATTGTAAAAGTGAGTATGGGGCGATAATCTTTTCTCCGTTTAATCTCATCTGCAGCAATGATATCGTTTAATCTCGCTGCTTCTTCCATTACCTCATCAGGAAATTCCAATGGGAATCCATGTTCCAGTAAAATTTCTTTCATGGCCAGATCATTCGGCGCAATATCACTTAATATACTTACCACTTCTCCCACTGGTCGCTTATCTGATTTTTCCCATCGTATCATCTTTACCACTACCCTGTCTTTATTCTTTGCACCATTCAGGTTTTCCTTTGCTATAAAAATATCCGGCATCGGTTTATCTGTATCAGGTACAAAGAAACCAAACTCATTATTTAATTCAATATGTCCCATGAAAGTAAGCTGGTTCCGTTTCAGCACTTCCACTATTTTTCCTTCACTTCTTCCATGTGGGTTGTCTTTGGTTATCTCTACTTTTACTTCATCACCATGCAAAGCCATATTAAAGTTTTGCGGACGAACGAGTACATCTTTTAATAAATTCTCTACCAGTACAAATCCAATTCCCGAACGGGTAATATCTAACTTACCATTGTAGGTGGTGGCATGATTTCTTGATTTCTGCCTGCCTTTTTCTTTCTTCTTTTTCTTTTGATTTTTGTTTCCCATCTGTTGGTTAGTTATTATGCTGTTGTTTAAAATTACGGATGAAATTTACGATCATGGTGTTGAAAGCAGGAGCTTCTTCAAATAAAATTTTATGCTGAATAGGGATAACAAACAAAGGAATGTCCCACAGCTCCTCTTTAAACTTCACCAGCCTGATGGCATCTTTCTCCGTGGTTAAAATAATTTTATTGGGCGAATCTATTTTTTCAAAACGTATTTTGATCTCTTTCAGATCATCAATTGAAAAAATATAATGATCGCTGTAGGCAATCGTTTCATAAGACCTGGTTATGTCATTTAATAATTTCTTTAAAGGTTCAGGATTGGCGATGCCGGTTACCAGCAGTACTTCCATATCCTTTGTTAAGTTAATATCGTTGTT
Organism: Sphingobacteriales bacterium; assembly: GCA_016200915.1. Taxonomy (GTDB): domain Bacteria; phylum Bacteroidota; class Bacteroidia; order Chitinophagales; family Chitinophagaceae; genus AWTP1-9. The sequence continues at coordinate 30,697 of JACQDV010000053.1, read as the reverse complement.
ATGAATAAGATGATAAGGAAATCCGTATTCAATACTGCTAAAAAACAAATGCTGGTGTGATAATAAATTTAATTCGTTCCGAATATCTTCTTTTTCATCAGCAGATAAATCCGAAGGACATTTGGTTACAACGATGATATTGGCTCTTTTACTTCCACTCTTCAGGTCACGAAGATCACCGGTGGGTAAATAAAAATCTCTCGTATAAAGATTACCATAGTCAGTAAGCAATATGTTTAACCCTGCTCTTATACTGCGATGCTGAAAAGCATCATCTAAAACGATCACCTGTGTTTCTGGCCGGTCATGCAATATCTGTGGTACAGCATACAATCTTTCTTCACCAACAGCCACCGCAACTGTTGGAAATTTTATCTGGAACAATCTTGGTTCATCTCCTATTTCTAATGAAGTAGTGTTTTCATTTGCCAGTAAATACCCTCTTGTTTTACGTTTATATCCACGGCTTAGTGTAGCTACATTAAAATCTTTACTCAACAATCTCAATAAATACTCCACCATGGGTGATTTACCGGTGCCTCCTGCTGATAAATTGCCCACACAAATAATGGGCATATTAAAAGAAGAACTTTTTAAAATATCCTTGTCAAATAATTTATTGCGAACCCATATGACCAGCCAGTATATCAATGCAAATGGCAGCAATAACAAACGTACCGACTGAAATGTGAGATTAGTTAAATTCATAAATACGATGCGGCGTAACGCAATGCGTTAAAGGTAAATCAAATTGCTGAACATCATCAATGACAGCAGTTGCTTCAAAATATGATAATCCTATTTTCAATGCATCTTTACGGCAATGAGAAAGAAACCGATCATAAAACCCTTTCCCATAGCCAATACGGTAGCCCCTTTCGTCAAAAGCAAGTAAAGGCACCAATATCAGATCCATCTTACCGGGTTCAATCAATTCACCATCCAGCGGCTCTACAACATTATATTCATTTTTTACAAAATCTGTTTCTTCATCAATAATGTAGCTGCTCAGTTCACCAGTTATAAAATCGGTTTTAGGAACACATATCCTCATATCAGGATTTCTAAATTCCAGGTAACTCATTATCTGATCGGTGGGTACTTCTTTGTTTTCCTCAATGGCGAGATAAGTATGGAGATGATAAATAAAAGGCAAGTCCATTTGCTGAAACTGTATCAGCAGCAAATCATTCAGGCGATTGATCTCACCCGGCTGCAGTGCATTTCGCTTTTCTTTATACAGCTTTCTTAATTCAGCTTTGATCATAAAACCAGTACTCACTTATTAATAAAGATAGAAAAGATAGTAGTACCATAATTTCTTTCCGTTACATAATGCGGAAAGTTTTTATAATTATTGCGGGGAGTATGTTCCAGGATGAACCATCCATTTTTGTTCAGCAGGTTCTTTTCAAAAATCATTTTGGGCAAATCATCAATATTTCCCAATGCATACGGAGGTCCTGCAAAAATGAAATCATAAGAAGTAGTTGCCGTTTCTAAAAACTTAAACACATCCATCTTTACCACTTTAAAATTCTCCAGCTTTAATTCCTTTGCTGTTTTTTTAATGAATTCACTCATCGTAAAATCCTTCTCCACAATCGTCAAATCCTTTGCACCTCTTGATGCTAATTCATAACTGATACTGCCAGTGCCACCAAATATATCGAGTGTTTTTAAAGATTCAATATCAAGATTATTTTCAATTACATTAAACAAACCTTCTTTTGCCACATCTGTTGTAGGTCGTGTATGCGGCATATTTCCGGGTGGGTTAAACCGCCTGCCTCCATGTTCTCCGCCAATGATCCTCATAATGCGATAGTAAATATGGAATGAAAATAATGTAAAGGATACTCTTCAAATCCTTCAGTGCAACTAATATTCGCAGGTTTTTCTGTCCACTGAAGGTTTACGAAATATTTTTTGAGTTCGGCAAACAAAGCTGATCGTTCGTCTATCATTCCGCTGATAGCTAAAACTGTTTCTTCCCTGTTACAATCAAACTCCTTAGCAATGGTTAATAAATAAAACAATACATCTTCCGGTTGCTGATAATCGTAAAGATTCAGTAACTGCAGCTGATTATTTTTAATGACCATTGCACTAAACTTATGACTAAAGAAGTTTACTAATACACCATTGGCAACAGAAGATATCTTTGCAGCACTTAATTCAGTGCTGTAATAATGTTTAAAATCAGCATTGATATAAGTCCGTTCAATTAATCTATTAACGCTTAACGGTAAACGATACGCAACCTGTAAGTTTTCATTCGCTATAAAATCTGTCCGTATCACAGCTGCTTCTCTTTCGCTATGCAATGTATTCAATACATTAGCCACATCGCTTTGATTGAATTCATTTCCCGGCAGCAGCACAACTTCAGGTGTTGCCAGAACAACTTTTACAGAAGAATAATATTTACCAAGCAATGGATATCCTGCCTGTACTGCTTCCCATTTGCTTTCAAAATCTTTTTCGGTAACAATTTTTTCAAAGTGAAAAGCCAATAATCCTTCTACTAATTTTTTTTCACGGTTTAGTAATGCAAATTGCCAGTCATGCCGCCCCAGCAGGATGAGTAACTGGTAGCCTGAACTCGTGAATTGCTGAAAGTCGTCGGGTAATATTTTAATAGCGGGTATCAACCGGTTGCAATATTAGTTAATTTATGGTTTATTGTTTATGGTTTTTAGTTGGTGGTGGGAGTGAATGACTATTGAAAATTTGAAATTAGTACAGAAAAACAACATTAAACTTTGAACTATTAAACCATTAAACTTTTATACCAGCAACCAGAAACCAGTAAATTTGCCCCTCAATTGGCGATCATTATGGCAGGCATTCCGACAGCTAACACCGATTTAAAAGTACAGATAACGAACCGGCAAATATTTGCCATCACATTACCCATCACATTTGCATTGATTGTTCCTCAAATTAATTTCATCACCAATAATATTTTTTTAGGAAGATTAGGTGAACGGGAATTAGGCAATGCCGGAATAGTAGGCGTTTATCATTTAATATTAATGGTAGTTGGCAATGGGTTGAACAATGCATTGCAATCACTCATCTCCCGTCGGGCCAGCGAAGAAAATTTTACAGGCATCAGCAAATTATTATCACAGGGTATCCGCATATCATTGCAGTTTGCATTAGCCGGAATTTTGTTTACCTGGTTTTTAGCACCAATGATCTTAAAGCCATTTATCAAACCAGAAAACTTTGATACTGAAATGAGTTTTCTGCGCATCCGATGTTTTGGTTTACCATTCCTTTACCTGTTTCAAATGGGTAATGCATTTTTAGTAGGCACACTGAACAGCCGTTTCCTGATGATTGGATTTATTGTTGAAGCAGGTTGTAATATTTTATTTGACTATGCATTCATCTTCGGTAATTTCGGTATGCCGCATATGGGTTTTAATGGTGCTGCTTTCGCTTCTGTATTGGCAGAAGCTGTTGGGTTGATTGCAGTATTCATTGTTATTAATGCCCGTGGCTTGAAGAAAAGGTTTTCACTCTTTCAATCTTTTGCATACGATAAAGAAAGTACAAAAAGTATATTGACTGTTTCGGCACCATTGGTGTTGCAGTATCTCATCAGTCTTACTACATGGTTGGTATTTTTTGTGATGATTGAACAACAGTACAGTGAAAGAGACAAAGCCATCAGCCAGGTAATGCGTAACATCTTTGGAGTGACTGGCATTTTTGTATGGGCATTTGCTAGTACTACTAATACCATGGTGAGTAATTTAATTGGCCAGGGCAAACAGGATAAAGTGATCTATGCACTAAAGCGAATTATGCTGCTGAGTTTTGGTTCCTGTGTAGTAATGGCTTCGATCTTAAATCTCTTCCCTGAACTATTCTTTAAGCTCTTTAGCGATAATCATGAATTTGCTGAAGCTGCCATACCAGTGATGAGAATTGTAACCATCGGTATGTTGTTCATGAGCTTCGCTGTAGTTTGGCTGAATGCATTAACCGGAACAGGGCAAACAAAGCTAAATCTCATCGTGGAAATTTGCGCCATTATTCTCTATTGCATTTATAACTGGTTTATCATGCGGTTATGGCAAAAAGATATTGTGTGGGCATGGAGTAATGAAATCCTTTACTGGGTCGTCATCTTCAGTGTATCCTTTATTTTTATGATGAAAGGAAAATGGAAAGAAAAGTTATAAAGCTATTTAGGTGTACCCTAAATTTTCCGGGTATGGCTTTTTGTTTTGCATTGGTGTGTTATGGCTTGCGAAAATTTGCGCAACACGGGTTATTTTATTAGCATTTTATAAATATTTGATAACGTATCTTCGCCGCACTTAATTCTATTTCCGGCATGAACAAAACAAAGTTGTTGCTCTATTTTTTGTTTACCCTGTTTTATACCAGCAAAAGCTTTTCCCAAACAGTAACCGACACTATACCCGTGGTTACTCAACCAATAGATACAGTATTACGCATTAAAAACCTCAACCCGTATTTTACACTGCATGTTGATTCTGCCCTGGTTTATCAATTAGAAATAAATAAAGATCAGTCAAAATATTACTGGTATTTAAAAAACTCACCGGTTGGTTTGCGACTCAACAAGGATAATGGCTTACTGAGTTTTAAGGCGGATAAAAATTATTTTCTTTCAGGCAAACTGAAATACGATTACCAGTATAAAGCGCTGATTGGTGTACAAAACTTGAACAATCCCGAAGAAAGAGTAGATACATCGTTTGTAATTGTTTTTTATAATACTGATATTGTTGTTTCAAAAGTAAAACCATCTGTAAGTTCCACTTTAACTGTTGATGAAGGAGATACCGTAGCTTTTAAACTGCAATGCGAGGATGGTAATTTTCCAATAGAGAATATCACCTTCTTTGCCAATATGCCTTTAAAGAATTATTCACCGGTAAGTCATTGCAACGATGAGTTTAACTGGTCTCCTCCGTATGATTTCGTAAAGGAAACAGATTCAGGTCGTGTAAAAATTTTAAACCTTGTTTTTGTTGGTACTAATAAATTTCTTGTTCGGGATACAGCTAATGTACGGATCATTGTAAGAGATGCATTAAACTATCCTTTGGCAGTGCAGGAATATAACGGGCTTAAAAAGAATATCAACACTTATATCCTTCAGTTGAAATATACATTTCTTCAGTTAGATAAGAAGATCAAAAAAGTAAAGAATACAAGAACCACATTTGATATTACCGGTTCTACTACAGCATTAACAGGAAGTATTCTGGCTTCCTCAGCAGATAATAATTCGCAAAAAGTTGGTAAGATATTGCCGAGTATAGGTGTATCACTGGTGCCTATTAAAGAAGCTGTATCACCACAAAAAATATACGATCAAAACCAGGCATCATTAATTCGTGGCTCTATTAAGCGGCTGGAATATATGATGAATGATAATATGCAGGTAGGTGAAAAAGATCCTGATTTGGTAAAAAAGATGAATAAGCTCAAAGAAGAATTAAAGCAAATACAAATTCAGCTGATAGATGTACCATTGGAACTAGCCAGCAATATGACGCCTGAGGAACTGGATGCTTATTTTAATAGCCCAAGAGTGAATAAGAAATATAGGTTACGCAAAAAATAGCTCCGATTTCTGATCGCAAATGAATTACTCTATCCAACCCATTCCTTTAAAATATTTTTTTGCATCCTCTTTTATGGCCACTTTATCTAGATTTAATTTCTTATACTTATCTAAAATATCAAATGAATCAATAATACTATTTGCTAAAATTGCTTTTTTCAATTCTGTAGGAGTACTTTTAATTTCATTGTAATCTAATATTACGTCCCAATATAAAACACTTTCTTTACTATCAAATCTCTTTCTATTTTTGACATTAAAATCTAAACAATTTATTACAAACGAAAGTTTCACCTCATTATTCCCATAGTTTTTATTAATAAAAGCCCTCCCGATATTCATGTCAAATAACAAGGGGCTTAATCCACTATCTTCAATAATATCTGAAGAGTTTCTAATCTCCATTTTACTACAAGAATATTTAGGTAAGAATAAGCCAATTAATATCCTAATATCTTCAGCATACTCTGAGCCGATTGCTCCTTAGCAAACAAGCGGTCAACTAATTTTCCATTCTTATCATACTCCACCAGCACATGCTTGGGTGATGGTATTAAACAGTGCTTGATTCCACCATAACCACTAATCTGATCCTGATAAGCACCGGTGTGAAAGAAACCAACATACAATGGCTCTCCATTCGTTATTTTAGGAAGAAACACTTCATTAATATGTTCTTCTGAATCGTAGTAATCATGACTGTCGCATGTGATTCCACCCAATACGACCCGTTGATATTCCTGGTCCCATTTATTGATGGGCAACATCAGGAACTTCTCTCCTATTCCCCATGTATCTGGTAGTGTGGTAATGAAAGAGGAATCAATCATATACCAAATCTCCCGGTCGTTCTGCATCTTTTGCCCGATTACACTGTAGATATGCGCCATGCTTTCACCAACTGTATAGCTGCCAAACTCAGTAAAGATATTCGGCATAGGTACATTCGCCTTTTTACATGACTGCTTAATGTTCCGTACAATTTCATTGATCATAAACTGGTAATTGTATTCAAATCCCAGTGAATGTTTTATCGGGAAGCCACCACCAATGTTAATGCTGTCTAACTCAGGACAAATCTTTTTTAACTGGCAGTAAAGGTTGATTACTTTATTAAGTTCACTCCAGTAATAAATATCATCTTTAATGCCTTTGTTGAGAAAGATATGCAGCATCTTTAACTGGAAACGGTCTTCATTACCTTCAATCTTGTCAACATAAAATTCCAGTACATCTCTCGGTCTGAATCCGAGCCGGGAAGTATAAAAAGGGAAAGATGGTTCTTCTTCTGCCGCTAACCGGATACCCAGCTTAAAAGGAACCTTAACTGATTTTTTATATTGCTGTAGTTCTTCTTTATTATCAAGTACAGGAATTACATTTTTAAAGCCACTGTTTAATAAACCAGCAATTCGGGAGATATAAGGCTTTTGTTTATAGCCATTACAAATGATATGAATATCCTTAGATATCTTTTTCTTGGCGTAAAGTTTTTTGATGATCTCTATATCGTATGCGTAAGATGTTTCCAGGTTAATATCATGCTTTAAAGCTTCTTCTACCACAAAAGAAAAGTGAGAGCTTTTGGTACAATAACAATAATTATACTTCCCCTCGTAACGGTGTTTCTTTATCGCATCACCAAACATTTTCTTAGCCTTCTTTATTTGCATCCCAATTTTAGGCAGATACGAAAGTTTTAACGGCGTCCCGTACTTATCTATCAAAGCCTTTACATCTAAATCATTAAATTGAAGGTAACCGTCTTCTACATTAAAACCTTCCTGCGGAAAGTTGAAAGTTTGCTTCACCAGGTCGGTGTAAGAATTATTCATTTATACCAATGAGGGTTGTAAGATGAAAAAAAGTTTATGGTTGAGTCCTCTCAACCAATCATGCAAATGTAATTTTTTACTGAAATCTGCCAATAAAAAAACCGGGAGCTTATACACACCCGGTTTGCTATCGCCCAATAGTTTCTTTATTATGATGACGAAGCTATGGCTTATCATCATTATACCTAAGGCATTACTTAACCGAAGCTACTAAAGTCTTGAATGATTCAGGATTGTTCATCGCTAAATCAGCCAGCATTTTACGGTCTAATGTTACACCTTTCTTATTGAGAAGGTTGATGAATTCGCTATAGGTTAATCCTTCTTCACGAACAGCCGCATTGATACGGGCAATCCATAAAGTGCGGTATTCTCTTTTCTTCAACTTACGGCCTACATAACGGTAAGTCAAGCCTTTTTCTAATACGTTTTTGGCAACGGTATATACGTTTTTACGTTTGCCATAGAAGCCTTTGGCTTCTTTGAGAATTCTTTTACGACGTGCACGACTGGCAACGGCATTTTTTGAACGGGGCATATCTTAATGTTTTAAAATTTTAGTGAATGTTTTTTCAGCTTCGGGTTGTGAGCTGTGAGCTTCGAGAAAAGAACTCGTGGCCCGTAGCTAATGGCTCGCAACTTTCTTATCTTAACGCTAATAAACGTTTTACAAAACGCATGTTTGATTCATGTACTTCGCCGTCCTTTCTGAGGGCACGTTTACGTTTTTTAGTTTTTTTGGTTAAGATGTGACGTTTGAAAGATTTCTGGTGTGTGATTTTGCCAGTTCCAGTCACTTTGAAGCGCTTTTTTGCGCTGGAGTTTGTTTTTACCTTGGGCATTTTAATGCTTTTTTCGGTTCACCCTTGAGGCGGCTCCGCTCAGGCGGGCACTTGTTGGGCCTCTTCAGGACAATAAATTTGGAGCGCAAAGGTAAGGCTCAACAGGCAAAGTGCCAAAGTATTGAGAAACTAATTTTTGGCAGATGAAATCTAGCCAAAGAACAAATAAGCCAATAAAATAGAAGTGATTATTCCCACCAAATCAGCCAGCAGCATAGCTCCTGCCGCATAACGGGTATCTTTTACACTCACAGCTCCAAAATAAACCGCTATTACATAAAAGGTGGTATCGCTGGAACCCTGTAATACTCCTGATAATCTTCCGGCAAATGAATCGGGACCAAAATTTCGCATGGTATCAATCATCACTCCTCTTGCCCCGCTTCCACTCAATGGTTTTATCAGTGCGGTGGGCAAGCCATCCACAAATCTGGTATCGGCGCCCATTGCCATAAACAAACTTTTAACTCCATCGATAATATAATCAAAAGTGCCACTGGTACGCAGCATACTAATAGCAACCAGCATACCAACGATATAAGGAATGATTTTTACCGCTACTTCAAATCCACCTTTGGCGCCTTCAATAAAGGCATCAAACACATTTATTTTTTTATATACAGCGCCAATAACGATTAATAAAAAGATTACGAGGATTAATCCATTGCTTACAATTTTTGAAAAGTTAGTAACACTGTCTGCATTCAATGTACGCAAATACAAAACCATCGAAGCAATTACGGCGGATAAACCAAGAATCCATAATAAGATAACCGGCTGAAACAAATTTATTTTTTGCTTAAAGGAAACAATGATTAATGCGGCAATAGTAGCAGCAAAAGTGGCAATCATGCAGGGAACAAAAATTTCTGTAGGATTGGCCGACTTCATCGAAGTTCTGAAAGCAATAATAGTAACCGGAATTAATGTTAAACCAGAAGCATGCAAACAAAGAAACATTAGCTGTGCATTGGAAGCTCTGTCTTTATTGGGATTTAATTCCTGTAAACTTTCCATTGCTTTTATTCCAAATGGTGTGGCGGCATTATCCAGGTTCAACAGATTTGCCGAGAAGTTCAGTATCATGTGTCCATATGCCGGGTGACCTTTGGGAACATCAGGAAAAATTTTGGAGAAAAATGGCGCAATAATTTTTGAAAGAAACTGAATACCACCAGCTTTTTCAGCAATGCTTAAAAAACCCATAAACAAAGCCATCACTCCTATCAGTCCGATACAAATATTCACAGCATCTTTACAAGTTTCTAAAATTCCATTAGCACTTTGTTCTTTGCAAACAATAAACTTTCCCGTATCTACTTTGATGTATTTATCTTCTCCGTTCTTTGCTTCTTTGCTGGTGAGTAACTGAGTAGCAATGGCAGCAGGAATAGCAACACTGTCAATTGATTTGGTATTAGTAGTATCACCAGTCTTGCCCACCACCATTTTATTAAATACCATTTTGCTTTCACTGCTTACTATATATTTAAATCCTGCCACTACAATAGCAATGATGATAAATGCACTCCATATCCTGCTTAAAGCCATAGAAGAAGTTTATAGTTTATAGTTTGTGGTTTGTGGTTGAAGATAGTTGTTTCATTTCAAAAACCATGAAGCTTCAAACCCTTATCTTTGCGGCCGAAAAAACTCAGCTATGAGCTAATAGCTACGAGCCACGAGTAAAACTTCCCGTAGCTCACAGCTCACTACTCGCAGCTTAAAATCAGCAATCTTCAAATTCTGAAATTTTCATTATGGGTTTACAAGCAGGTATTGTAGGGTTACCAAACGTAGGCAAATCAACCTTATTTAATGCAGTGAGCAATAGTGCCAAAGCACAGGCTAGTAATTATCGTTTCTGTACTATTGACCCCAACGTTGGTTTGGTAGATGTACCGGATAATCGCTTGAATAAATTAGCAGAACTGGTAAAGCCTAACCGCATCGTTCCCACACAAATTGAAATTGTAGATATTGCCGGACTGGTGAAAGGTGCCAGCAAAGGTGAAGGTTTGGGTAATAAATTCCTCGCCAACATCCGTGAAGTGGATGCGATTGTACATGTGATTCGTTGTTTTGAAGATGAAAATATTTTAAGGGATGAAGGTGCTATCAATCCTGTTGGTGATAAAGATATTATTGATACCGAACTTCAACTGAAAGACCTGGAGAGTGTAGAGAAAAAATTACAGCGTACAGAAAAACTACTCCGCACGGCTGATGTGAAAGTGAAAGCGGAGTATGAAGTACTGAAAAAATGTTACGAGCATTTGGAAAAAGGAAAGAATATCCGTGAACTGGATTTGAGCAAAGAAGATAAAACAGCCATAGCCGATTTATTTTTATTAACAGATAAACCTGTTTTATATGTTGCCAATGTAGATGAACCATCCATGCACACCGGCAATAAATACTCAGATACATTAAAACCTGCAGTAGCTGCTGAAAATGCACAAGTGATCATCATGAACAATTCCATTGAACAGCAAATTGCTGAAATGGATAATGAAGATGACAAACAACTCTTCATGGAAGAATATAAAATGACTGAACCTGCTTTGGATAAATTAATTCATGCTGCTTATAAATTACTTAATCTGCAAACTTATTTCACTGCCGGTGTACAGGAAGTAAGAGCATGGACCATTCACCAGGGATGGAAAGCACCGCAAGCTGCCAGTGTGATTCATACCGATTTTGAAAAAGGATTTATTAAAGCTGAGGTGATTGGTTATGATGATTACATTCAATACGGCTCCGAAGCTGCTGCCCGTGAAGTAGGTAAATTAAGAATTGAAGGAAAAGAATACATTGTGAAGGATGGAGATGTGATGCACTTTAGATTTAATGTGTAATCGGAAGCTCCTGCTTCCGGCATCTTTTCTGGAAGCAGGAGCTTCCACAGTACAACACTAATCCTCCTCCGGTCTCTCCACAGTTAAACTCTGCACCAGCTTAGATACAACCGGTTGCCCATCTTTCACCGCAGGAGTCCATTTACATTCTCTCAAAAAATGATCTATCACTTTTTCATTAATTTTTCTCATTCCGCCCTGAATTACATCTGCAAAAATGGTGTTACCTTCTTTATCTACCACAAACTCCAACTTCAAATAAACTTTCTGTACACCATTTGGCAAGAATGGAATCATTTCTTTGGTAAGTTTAATTAAATACTGGTTAAATGCAGGAGTTCCTGTTTTGTACATAGGTAAGCGATCAGCATTATCCACCACACCATACTCTGCTGCCAGATCTCTCTTTATCATCTCTGGTCTGTCGGGATAAAAACTATCTTTTGCCTCTGGTGCATCCACTACATAATCACCTTTGTTGTCAATCAATACTAATGGCAACTGGTGTTTATCTTCAAAGTAATAAAAAGCATTTTTTAACTGCTCTACCATAGAAGCATAAGCTGGCATAGTAGTATATCGCTTTAAATACTCAAAACTTTTCTTTACCCGGAAATTGATTGGATATACATGCACAGGTATAAAATCCTGTCCTAATGATTTTGTTGCAGCGGCCACTACATACACTTCTTCAATCATATCATCCATCAACGGAATACAACCGATGCTTACACAACTGCCATGGATATAAATATCACCACCAGGTCTGCTGGCATCTGCTAAAACTCTGTCGGATGGATTGGGATAATTTAATCCCAGTGCCATATGATAATTACTGTTGGGATTAAATTCATTGATGTAATAGAAACCTTCCGGCACCTGCTTATCTCCTTCTTTACGCTTGGGGCCAATAGTACCGGATGTAAGACAAACTTTATAATTCTTGAATAACTTAAATGGTTCGTTCCAGTCATTCTTTACCCAAAGTTCCAGTTGCTTATCATACTTGAACGAACGTATGTATAAATATTTGGCAGGCCATTTCAAACCCCTTTCAGCAAACTGTCTTTGAATAGTATCTTCCAGTTTACTGCGCAGGCTCTCTGTTTTAGCACCAAATAACTGCAGGTTTACCGTACCTGTCTGGGCTTTTGATTCTATGGTAAGAAAGCAGCAAATCATTACTGCTACACTAATCTTTCTTATCATGTTTAGGATGCTTGGGTTTATATTAAAACGAATTTACAAAGTTTCTATTTTATAAATTACCTCTTTCTTCCTGTTCTCTTTCGATGGCCTCAAACAACGCCTTGAAATTTCCCTTGCCAAAACTCTTGGCACCTTTACGTTGTATGATCTCGAAAAATAACGTTGGCCTGTCCTCCACGGGTTTACTGAACAATTGCAGTAAATAACCTTCATCATCACGGTCAACTAATATGCCTAACTCCTTCAATGGTTCCATATCTTCATCAATATGTCCAACTCTTATCAATAAATCGTCATAATACGTATTAGGCACCCGTAAAAATTCCACACCACGGTTTCTTAATTCGGTTACGGTTGTTACGATGTCGTTAGTAGCTAAAGCCACATGCTGACAACCTTCGCCATTGTAAAAATCGAGATATTCTTCCACTTGTGATTTCTTTTTCCCTTCTGCCGGCTCGTTTATCGGAAATTTAACATAACCATTTCCATTACTCATCACTTTACTCATCAATGCAGAATACTCAGTGGAAATATCATTATCATCAAAAGATAAAATATTACGAAAGCCCATTACCTCCTCGTAAAATTTTACCCAGGGATTCATCTGGTTCCAGCCAACATTGCCTACGCAATGATCAACATACAACAAACCAGTTGAGGATGGTTTAAAATATGGGTTCTCCCATTTACGGTAACCGGGCATGAAAGCACCATTATAATTTTTTCTTTCTATAAAGAGATGCACCGTATCACCATAGGTATGAATGCCGCTCAGCACTACTTCGCCATCATTATCTTTTAGTGTTTGCGGTTGCATGTATGATTTTGCTCCTCTCTTAGTAGTTTCATTCCATGCACTGGTAGCATCATCCACTTTTAATGCCAGCACTTTTACACCATCGCCATGTTTGTAAATATGGTTTGCTATTTCGTTATCGGCTCTTAGTGGTGTGGTTAATACAAATGTGAGTTTGTTTTGACGAACTGCATAACTAGCTCTGTCTTTTATACCTGTTTCAGGACCAGCATAAGCTAATGCCTGGAAACCAAATGCACTCATATAATAATGCGCCGCCTGCTTGGCATTGCCTACATAAAATTCTACATAGTCAGTTCCCTGCAAAGGAAGAAAATCGGTATTGGTATTTGTTGAAGTTTTTGTTGATGTGATAGTTTTATCCATAATATTTGTCTTAAGTTTTGATATAATATTTTCCTGCTTCAAAACTTTAGAATGAACCCATCGCCATGGTTTCTACTAAGTGACAGAACCTGCCTCTTTCGTCTGAAAATAATTTATGTGGATAATCAGGTAACATTTCAGCAAAGTTAAATTATAAAAGATAACCGGAGGAAAGAGCATGGACTTATATTTGCTACCAATTTCAACACTATGTTAAAAATCGGCATTCTTGGTGGCGGGCAATTAGGCAGAATGTTATTACAGGCAGCAGCTAATTACCCGGTTGAAACATTTGTACTGGAAAATGACAACGAATGCCCCGCTGCTCATCTTTGCCATCATTTTACCAAAGGAGACATAAAAAACTTTGATGATGTTTATGCATTTGGAAAAGGATTGGACGCTATTACTATCGAAATAGAAACTGTAAATACAGAGGCACTGGAAAAATTAGAAGCAGAAGGAATTAAAGTTTATCCTAAACCATCTGTTATTAAAACCATCCGCAATAAGATTCTTCAAAAACAATTTTATAAAGAAAACGAAATACCTACATCAGCATTTATAGTTACCCAAACACTGGACGAATTAAAAGAACATATTGGCTATTTGCCTGCTGTACATAAAATTGGAGTTGGTGGTTATGATGGCCGTGGTGTTCAGGTAATTAAAACTACTGATGATATTGAAAAAGGATTTAATGCTCCCAGTGTACTTGAGAAAATGGTTACCATAAAAAAAGAGATAGCTCAAATTGTAGCCATTAATGAAAAAGGAGAAACAGCTTTATACCCTGCTGTTGATATGATATTTGATCCTGATCTTAACTTGTTGGATTACCAGGTAAGCCCTGCTGACCTTCCAGAAAAAACTTTATGGAAGATAGAAGCTATTTCACTCGCTGTGGTAAAAGCATTAAAAAGTCCTGGCATATTTGCCGTTGAATTGTTTGTAGATGACCAGGGAGATGTGTATGTAAATGAAACAGCTCCCCGTGTTCACAATAGCGGTCATCATACTATTGAAGCGAATTACTCCTCCCAGTTTGATATGTTGTGGAGAGTGATGCTTAACTATCCGCTGGGCAATACTGATCATATCATTCCGGCTGCTATTGTAAATTTATTGGGAGCCGAAGGATTTAGTGGTGAAGCAGTTTATGAAGGACTGAATGATGTGCTGCAAATTGAAAATGTGTTTGTCCATATCTATGGAAAAAAAGAAACCAGGCCCGGAAGAAAGATGGGACATGTTACCATACTGAGCAAAGAAAAACAAGAACTGACGCACCAGGCCAACCGTATAAAAAATACATTAAGAGTTACCAGCCATCCAACTAAGTAACCGCAAAAGTAATTTGCAGCCTTTGCGTCTAACCTAAAAAACCAAAAAGGCTTAATTTTACTATTTCTGATAATCAACAACATGAGACTACTTAGACTGTTATTTCCGGCAACTGCTTCGGTTGCCTTTTTACTATTTTCCTGTAACGATAAAAAGTCCGACGCTAATACTAAAGGGCCAGATATGAACCCGGTACTTCCCATTGAAGGTGTTATTGTAAAAGGCAGCGCTATTGATGAAGATATTAAGGTATCCGGTACACTTATTCCATTTGAAAATACAGAACTGCGTACAGAAATATCGGGACGTGTGATATCGCTTAATTTATCCGAAGGAAAATTTGTAAGCAAAGGAACCCTGCTCGTAAAATTATTTGACGGCGATTTACAAGCCCAGCTAAAAAAACTACAGGTTCAACTGCAGATTCAGCAAAAAACATTTGAAAGACAAAATGAACTTTTAAAAATAAATGGCATCAGTCAGCAGGAAGTTGATCTCACCGGTTTACAGGTAAGCAATATCCAGGCAGATATCGACATCATCAAAACCAGCATTGCTAAAACTGAATTAAAAGCTCCGTTTAACGGACGATTAGGCTTGAGAAATATCAGTCCCGGTGCTTATGTTACACCACAAACACTGGTATCAACCATCAGCGAAGTTAATCAGCAAAAAATTGAATTCAGCATTCCTGAAAAATACAGTTCGCAGGTAACCAATGGAAAAGAATTAATTTTTACCGTAGATGGTTCATCAAAAACCTATCATGCCATTGTAAGTGCTACGCAAACAGCTATTGAAGAAAATACCAGAAACCTTAAAGTAAGAGCAATTGTTAAGAATGTGGATCAATACCTGGTACCCGGCACTTTTGCTAAAGTACAAATGATATTAGGCAAAAATGACAACGCTATCATGGTGCCTTCTGATGCGATAATACCACAGGCAAGAAACAAACAAGTTATTTTATATAAAGGCGGGACAGCTTCATTTGTAAATGTAGTAACAGGTATAAGAGATTCCAGTAATGTACAGATCATTTCAGGAGTAAATGCCGGAGATACTGTAATTACAACGGGTTTGCTCTTTCTGAAGCCCGGTTCACAAGTAAAGCTTTCTAAAATACATTAACAGCCGAAACTCTTAATAGATGAATTTATCTGAACTCAGTTTAAAAAGGCCCGTCTTAGCGATGGTTTGCTCCATCGTCATCATCATATTTGGTGTTATTGGTTATAGCTTTCTTGGGGTAAGGGAATATCCTGCTATTGATCCGGCGGTTATTAATGTTCGTACTTCTTATACCGGCGCCAATCCTGAGATCATTGAAGAACAAATTACCGAGCCATTAGAAAAAGCCATCAACAGTGTGCAGGGTATTAAAAACATTACTTCCTCCAGTGCACAGGGCGTGAGCAACATTACGGTTGAGTTTGAATTGAATGTTGACCTTGAAAAAGCCGCCAATGATGTAAGAGAAAAAGTATCACAGGCATTAGGCAACCTGCCGCAGGATATTGACAGTCCACCTATCGTTATTAAAGCAGACTCTGATTCTGACCCAATCGTGTTCATGCAAATGCAAAGCATGAACCGTGATATTTTGAAATTGACAGACTATGCCGAGAATATAGTTCAGGAAAGATTGCAGACAATTGATGGAGTAAGTTCAGTGTTTGTATTTGGCAAACGTTATTCCATGCGTTTGTGGATTGATCCTGCTAAGCTGGCTGCATATAAACTAACCATACAAGATGTACTGGGGGCATTAGACAGGGAAAATGTAGAGTTGCCCGGTGGTAAAGTAAGAGGTAATACTACTGAATTAACCGTTAAAGCATACGGACGTTTAACAACAGAAGATGATTTCAACAACCTCATCATTAAACAGGATGTTGGGCAGATCATCCGGTTTAAAGATTTAGGTTACGCTATTCTTGGTCCCGATAATGAAGAACAGGCTTCCAGAAAAAACAATATTCCCTGTGTTTCCTTAGGTGTGGTGGCACAGCCCGGAAGCAATCAAATTGCTATTGCAGATGAAGTATATAAACGTATTGATGAGATAAAAAAAGAATTACCGGCTGATGTAACATTGGAAGTTGGTTTTGACAGAACAACTTTTGTACGCAAAGCCGTTACTGAGGTTAAAGAAACATTGGCCATCGCCATTACATTGGTAGTAATCATTATCTTTCTGTTCTTCCGTGAATGGTCAATAGCTTTACGTCCATTGATTGATATCCCGGTTTCATTGATCGGTGCATTTTTCATTATGTACATTGCAGGTTTTTCCATTAATATACTTACACTGCTTTCATTAGTACTGGCAACAGGACTTGTAGTGGATGATGGTATTGTGGTAACCGAAAACATCTTTAAAAAGATGGAACAGGGAATGGACAAACGAAGCGCTGCCAAAGCAGGCTCCAAAGAAATTTACTTTGCCGTAATTGCTACTTCATTAACACTGGCGGTTGTGTTTTTACCCATTATTTTCTTGCAGGGATTTGTAGGAAGGTTGTTTCGTGAGTTTGGTATTGTGGTGGCGGGTGCAGTAATTATTTCTGCTTTCGTATCATTGAGTTTAACACCTGTTCTCAATATTTATTTAACCAAAAAAGACGTACATAAACATTCCTGGTTTTATAATGTTACAGAACCTTTTTTCAGGGCAATGGAAAACCTGTATAGCAGAACACTTACCAATTTTATGAAAGTAAAATGGATAGCTTTCATTATTGTTATTGTATGCCTTGCATCCATTTTTGCTATTGGCAAACTGCTTCCATCAGAATTAGCTCCCATGGAAGACAGAAACCGTATCCGCTTTAGCATACTGGCGCCAGAAGGAACTGATTTTGATTTCATGGATAAAGCGGTGTACAATACTTCACAGGTTATCCTGGACTCTATTCCTGAAAAAAATGTGGTGTTATCCTTTGCACCGAGCTTTTCCGGGTCTGGTGGCGTTAACTCTGCCTTTATTAGTATGGGGCTAAAAGATGCAAACGAGAGACAAAGAAATCAAAATCAAATTGCGCAACAAACCACCAAAATATTCAGCAAATACACCAGTGTAAAGGTATTACCCATACAGGAGCAAACTATTTCTGTTGGCTTGGGATCAAGAGGATCATTACCAGTGCAATTTGTTTTGCAGAATTTGAATTTGGATAAAATAAAAGCCAAAGTACCTCTATTTATGGCGGAGGTTGCCAAGAGTCCCGTGTTCCAGGGATTTGATATCAACCTTAAATTAAATAAACCCGAACTGCAGATTACTATTGACCGTTTAAAAGCAACTGAGTTAGGTGTATCCGTACTGGATGTTTCCAACACCTTACAATTAGCTTTGAGCGGAAGAAGATTTGGATATTTTATCATGAATGGAAAGCAATACCAGGTAATAGGGCAAGTAGATCGTAGTGACAGGGATGAACCACTTGATTTAAAAGGATTCTATGTACGCAGCAACAAAGGTGAGCTGATACAATTAGATAACCTCGTTAATATAGTTGAGAGTGCTAATCCCCCGCAACTGTTTCACTTCAACCGTTTAAAGAGTGCTACTGTTTCAGCAGGTTTAGCTCCCGGCAAATCGTTGAGTGATGGTGTAAATGAAATGAATCGTATTGCCAAACAAGTGCTCGATGATTCATTCAGCACATCTTTAAGTGGTGCGGCAAGAGATTTTGCAGAAAGTAAATCCAATACTTCATTTGCATTCATACTCGCATTGGTGCTTATCTTTTTAATTCTTGCTGCTCAGTTTGAGAGTTTCATCGATCCGTTTATTATTATGATTACAGTACCGCTGGCTTTGGCAGGAGCAGTAATCAGTTTGTATGTGTTTGACCAAACGCTGAACATATTCTCACAAATCGGTATCATCATGCTGATTGGACTGGTAACTAAAAATGGTATCCTGATTGTTGAATTTGCTAATCAGAAAAGAGAAGCAGGTGAGGGAAAGTTAACTGCTGCCATTCATGCTTCTGTTGCCCGTTTACGTCCAATTCTCATGACTACACTGGCCACTACGTTGGGTGCATTGCCCATTGCCATGGCTATTGGTTCGGCCGGTAAAAGTCGTGTACCATTAGGAATTGTAATTGTAGGCGGAATGATATTTTCACTTATACTCACTTTGTACGTTGTACCAGCCCTGTATATGTTCTTATCGACCAAAAAGAAAATTCATGAAGATGAAGATCATCAGTAAGATTATATTTTTATTATTGGTAACGTTAACAAGTTTTGCGCAGGACAGAGTGTTAAGTCTTGATGAAGCTATTGCCACTGCACTAAAAAATAACTACGATATCCGCCTGGCAAAAAATGATTCTACGGCTGCAGCTATTAATAATTCGTATGCTTATGTGGCCTTTATTCCGCAAGTAAATGCAACAGCTACTTATCTTGCCAATAGCAATAACCAGAAATTAAAATTTGCCAGTGGTACTACTGCCCAGGGAAAAGGGCTTCGCTCCAACAATATTGCCTCAGGTGTTCAGCTTAACTGGACACTGTTTGATGGATTAAAAATGTTTGCCACCAAAGCAAAGCTGGAAGAGTATGTAAAAATGGGAGAGCTTACTATCAAAAATCAGCTCATTGATATCACTGCATCCGTCATCAATGGATACTATGACATTGTAAGACAGAAACAGCAATTAAAAGCCATACAGGAGCAAATGAGTGTGAATGAAGAAAGAGTGAAGCTGGCTGATAAAAAATTATCTGTTGGACTTGGTTCGAAACCTGAATTGTTACAGGCCAAAGTAGATTTGAATGCACAAAAAGCCGAACAATTAAAACAGTTAACGCTCATTGCACAGCTAAAAGAGCAATTGAATAAAACGATGGCCATTGCCATTAATTCTACTTATGATGTAACCGATACCATTCCTTTTGATACCAACCTCGTATTAGATGAAATCGTAACCAAGTCTGAAGCAAACAATCCATTGCTTCAACTGGCAAAGAAAAATATTGACATTAGTAAACTGACTTTAAAAGAAGCAAAGGCTGACTATTTCCCTACGTTGAGTTTTACCTCTGCGTACAATTATTCCCGCACAAATATTAAAACAGCCATCAACCAATATGCTCCTGTATTTGCCAGGGCAAACGGGCTTAACTACGGACTTACTGCTTCTATTCCTATCCTGAATGGTTTTAATGTACAACGTCAAATAAAACAGGCTAAACTTTCTATTCAATACCAGGAGCTGGTTTTAGATAATCAGAAATTACAGCTCAATCTTGCCGTTAATAATGCCTTTAAAGATTATGAACTGCAAAAGAAATCACTGGCTTTGGAAGAAGATAACCTCGCATTGGCCAAAGAAAATGTTATGATCGCTTTAGAACGTTTCAAACAAGGTGTATCAACTTACCTTGAATTAAGAGAGGCGCAAAAGAGTTTGGAAGATGGTTATAACCGTTTAATTGCAGCCAGATATAATACCAAGTTAGCAGAAACTGAATTGCTTCGTCTGAAAGGAGATTTGATAAAATAAGTTTATAGTTTTTTGTTTATTGTTTCTGGTTACCTTTATAAAAACCCTTTTCATAAATGGCAACCATTAATCACTTTGAAGATTTAGAGATATGGCAGCTTGCCAGAAATCTTTACAACAAAATCACTCCTGTTGTTGAAATACTCAGAGAAAAAAAGGAATTTCGCTTTGCGGAACAAATGAAATCCTCAAGCGGATCTATAATGGACAATATTGCAGAAGGGTTTGAGAGAAACAGCAGGCTGGAGTTCGTCAATTCGTTAGGGATTGTAAAAGGCGAAGCAGGGGAGCTTAAATCACAATTATATCGCTGCTTTGACAACAAGATTGTCAGTAAAGAATTGTTCAATGAATTATATACTGATGTTGACACTTTATCGAGAAAACTGGCTTCTTTTATAATTTATCTGAATGGATCGGCAGTAAAAGGATTGAAATTTAAAGACAGAGAGAAATAAACTATAAACTAAAAACCATAAACTATAAACAATGGTTGGAATCATAATGGGCAGCGATAGCGACTTGAATATAATGCAGGCTGCTGCTGATATTTTAAAAGAGTTTTCCATTGAATTTGAATTAACCGTTGTATCTGCACACCGTACTCCCCTACGCATGATTGAATATGCACAAAAAGCAAAAGAAAGAGGATTAAAAGTAATTATTGCCGGCGCAGGTGGTGCGGCTCATTTACCGGGAATGGTTGCTTCTATTACTCCCCTGCCGGTGATTGGTGTACCTATTAAATCATCTAATTCTATTGATGGTTGGGATTCTGTTTTATCAATTCTGCAAATGCCAAACGGGATACCTGTTGCTACTGTTGCCTTAAATGCAGCAAAGAATGCCGGAATACTTGCTGCAACTATCATCGGTGCATTTGATGAAGCTGTTGGTAAAAAAGTAAGTGATTATAAAGCTTCGTTGAGTAATGAAGTGATTGCTAAAGTAGATAAGCTGAAAAAAGATGGTTGGGAAAATAAGTTTGATACCCTAAATCCCTAAATGGACTTTTAAAGATTTGAGGTTGATGTTTATTTAATCGGGGGAAAAAATCAGAAATCAACATTTACCAAAGCATTAAGCATTCAGCACCACAAACTCCTGTTCCAAACTCAAAGAGTTTTCATACAAAACATTCAGCAATTGCTTACCATAAACTCCATAGAAGTAAGCAATATTTTCCACTCTTTCCTGTAAACTGTTATTGGGAAAAAGCGTTTGTTTTAAACTTTGTATTTGCCTTTGTTCCGCTTCGTATTTTCTTTTTTCTGAGCTAAGTATTTTCTTCTCCAGCTCTTCTACTCTTTTCTGTGCTTTTGTCAACAATGATTCAATATGTGGCAATAAAGTTTTATCAACTGGTTCAGCCTTTTGCTTTAGCTGATTATATATTTTTTGCAAAGAGGCAACCTCATTATTTAATGATAAATCGTTTGCTGTTCTTTTTTTAACCAGTTGACTGATTAATTCTAATTCCGTTTTGAACAGATCAGCAATACTCAATTCAAGCTTTTCAGTTTTCCGCTTTTGCTCTTCATTCATCAATAAAAACGAATTACGCAATACCAGCATGGGGTAAGGAACATTCACTGCTTCAAAAACTTTTTTCAATTCTAACCAGTAAGCTACTTCTCCTCCACCTCCAATAAAAGCAATGTTTGGCAATATCGTTTCCTGGAATACACCACGCAATATCACATTCGCACTAAATCGCTCCGGATGTTCTTCCAGTTCTTTCAATATTTCATCTTCTGTAAAGCTGAGCTGCAAACTGCTAATTGTGTACTGCCCACTGTTTTTTTCAATGCGTTCCCTTTTATCATCAATCAAATAAAACAAGTTAATATCTCTGCCACTTGCCTGCACTTTATAATGTTTTTCTAATTCATCAGCAGTTGCTTCTACTAAAGAATGAGAAAACCCTTCGAATAATTCTTTTTTAACAACTGGTATGAACGCTTTCTTTAAATCAGTATTATCCGGTATCAGCACAATTACTCCAAACTCACCCAATAATTTATTCACCAGTTCAAATGTTGCCTGTTGTATAGCTGTTCCTTTCCGGTAACATTCAGTAAACAACTGCTCTAATTCTTTTCCATTGGGTAATACCGCAATTTGTCCGTTGATGGCGTGAATCAGCTTCAGCAATTCATCATCAACTTTCATCCTTCCTACTGCACCGGTTTGTTTTGTTTGCCAAACCAATTTATTCCCCTGTATGGTGATGTTGTTCAACTCATCAAGGTCTGCATCTTCACTGCCCATATAATACACCGGCACAAAATCATATTGAGGTAATTCTTTTTTGAGTGTATCAGCCAGCTTAGCAGCATGTAAAATTTTATAAAGGAAATATAATGGACCAGTAAATATGTTTGGCTGATGTGCCGTACAAATAGTAAACGTATTGGGAGATGAAAGCTTATGGATATTTTCTTTTACAGCATCTGTAACAGGGATGTTGTTATACTGTTGTTGTAATGCGGCAACCAGCAATTGCCGGTTAGTATTAAATTGTTTCCTGCTTTCTATCGACTGGCGAATGCCATCCATAGAAACAGGATGTTTAAGAAAGGGAGTTAATTTTTCATCGCCTGAAATATAACCGGCCACGAGTGTGGAGAAAAAGCCTGTTTGTGCGTAAGACAACCTTAAAGCAGTAAAATTCATCTATCAGTTTTAAAATTCACCAAAAAACAGGCAACGAAAGTAGCAATTCTATGCAATAAGTACATAGTTTTACGTTATTAACCGTTGGCCGCAGTGCCTGAAATGAAACTTTTAACAAGCTTTTCTAAAATATCTATGAAGGCATTACTAACTCTCCTTCTCATCGTCACTTCTTCCATTTCTGCATTAGCAGCAAGTGATACTACGGGCACCTGGGTGGGTACTATGGAGCACAAAGGCACCGGCGCCAATACAACCGTATGGTATGTAAAAATGAATTTGACTACAGAAGGTGGTCAGTGCTACGGAACTATTATTTACGATTTCATGAAACGAAATAGTCCGTTAACACTGGAAGTAAGGTTTAAAGGTTATGTGCTGGAAAATACGTTAATCATCAACTATTATTCAAAAGACATAAAGAAAACCGGGCCAGAAGCCAGGAATATTTTATTACAGTTCCGCTATAATCTTACACTGGTAAAAAACAAATTCAACAATCATATTTATGGTGATTATGTGGGCATGTCAAAAGGTTTAATAGCCGATCAAACCAAAGGTTATTTATATCTTGAACCTTATATTGGCGATACAGTAGCGAAGGAAGCGATAGTAAAAAGACTTGATTTAAAAATAGATTCTCTCATAGCAAACAAAAATAATCCTACACTTTCAACTCCACCGGTTACCGATGTTGCTGTTAATGATTTACCCAAGATTGAAAAAGATAAGCCCGTTGTTAAAACTACAGGGCAACCAAAAGCAGATATAAAGAAAACAGAAGCAAAAAAGTTGCCGGATGTTGAACCTCCTTATATAGCCCCACCTGCAGAAATGAAAAAAGATACTGAAGCAACAGTAAAAAAGTCAGAGTCGGGGATTAAAAAAGATACCGGAGCAATAGTGAAAAAAGCTGAACAAGAAATTAAAAAAGTTGTTGCTCCTGATATAATTACTGGTAAAGAATATAAAATAGATACTTCAAATCTGGCAAAAGCCAAAGTTGAGGCACAAACAAAATTGAAAGCAAGAGAAAATATACTGAGTGATAAATGGATCGTGGATAGCGGAGAAGTAGTAGTTGAGTTTTATGATAATGGCACCATTGATGGCGATATTATTACAGTGATTCACAATAAAAATATCGAACTCTCCAATGCTATGCTCAGTGACAAAGCATTGCGTTTTACCTTCCATATAGATACGCAGAATCCAACGCATGAAATTGTGATGTTTGCAGAGAACCAGGGAACCGTTCCACCAAACACTGCATTGATGATTATAACTTCAGGTAACCAGCGTAAGCAGGTGTTTCTGAGTGCAGATGATAAAAAGAGTGCGGTAGTGGTACTGGAATTGAGAAAATAATGTATTAAAACAAATGGTTACCCGGGGATTAGTTGTTGTCAGCAGAACATTATTAGTTTTATCTTAGCTGTTTTAACGATTACAGATGAATACAAATTGCCTGTCTGCCGGTGCGGCAGCAACACCTCCGTACTATTATGATCCCTTCCCTGCTTTTAGTAATAAAGCGAAACATATTTTCCTGTTAATAGTTTTTTTGTTGCTATTGCTGGTACCCCGAAAATCAAAAGCATGGGGACCTGATGGTCATACTATCGTAGTACAGCTTGCCATGCAATTTGTAAAGCCCGATGTAAAACAAAATGTGCAGAACCTGCTCGATACAATGTCTTTAAATACTGCTGCCAACTGGATGGACATCATGCGTTCCAACAGCGACTATGATTACATGAAACCATGGCACTATATTGATTTTCCTGCTGACAAAGAATATGCTCCATCCTTAGATGAAAATATTGTAAACCGCTTAGTACTTACTTTCAACGAACTCAGGCATAAAAGAACTTTACCGGGAGAACAGGTTAAAACAGATTTATTAATTCTGTTTCATTTGATGGGCGATTTGCATCAGCCGCTGCATACGGGCTATGATGATGATTTAGGAGGAAATAAAGTAGCAGTGCAATATGATACCTTAAAAACCAATCTCCATCATTTTTGGGATGAAGATATCATCCGTTACCGTAAGATCACCTTTGTTGATTGCATGGCTTTGTACAATACCTATGGAGGAAAGAAAATTGACAGCATTGATGGAATTCATCCGGGTAAATGGATGAAAGAAACCCGCAGCTTTCTTGGAAAAGTTTATCCCAAACAGGGATTTATCGTAGATGACAAATATCTTAATGAAAGTAAAATCATTATTCAGAAACAATTATTAATTGCCGGTTTAAGATTAGCTGATATGCTGAACAAGTTATTTGTATCTGAATCACCAACACTGAACATGAAAGATGTAGCAGCCCGTTATGAAAATGGTGTTGATGCAAAAGATGCCGTTCAGTATATTGGCAAAAAAGTAACAGCTTGTTCAAGAGTGTATGGAATAAAATCACTTGACAATGTAACTTTTATTAATGCCGGTGATAAATATCCCAACAGTCCATTAACGATTGTAATATTCGCTAAAGACAGAAAAAACTTTCTTCCTTCCATTGAGGAGCTCTATAACGATAAAAACATTTGTGTAAAAGGTGAAGTGGTAGAGTACAAAGGCAAGGCAGAAATTATAGTTAGCAGACCTGAGGATATTATCGTTATAAATTAGTGATAACATATCATTATCTTTAGGTCACCTTGCTATGCGTTACCTACTTACTTATTTGCTGCTTTTTTTACAATCAGCCATTACCATTGCTCAAAACAATATTTCCGTTATTACCCAGCATAACGACCTGTACCGAACCGGTTGGAATAAGAATGAAACCATTCTTAATCCCGCAAATGTTGCTCCCGGAAAATTCGGGCTTATTGCTTCACTAAATGTGGATGATGAAGTATATGCACAGGTGCTTATTGTACATAATCTCACTATTGGCAATTTTACCGGTAATGTATTATTTGCAGCTACTGTAAATAATTCGGTTTATGCTTTTAATGCGGATGATGTTTCTTATGGCGCTCCGCTATGGCAGATAAACCTAAACCCGCAAGGCCAAAGAGCTCCCGATATTTTTGATTTAAAAGATCCTCAGCAAGGACAACCCTGTGGTGGTAATTACCGTGATTTCTCAGGACGAATGGGAATTGTAGGTACGCCGGTTATTGATACCATTAGCAATACCCTTTATGTAGCTACTAAAACAATTGATGCCAACGGAAATTTTTATGCCTATCTTAATGCACTTGATATAAAAACAGGAAATCCTAAAACCGGCAGTCCGCATTTAATACAGGCGGAAGTAGATGGAACAGGTGATGGCAGTGTAAATGGAAAAGTAAAATTCCTGGCTAAATATCAAAACCAACGTCCCGCTCTTCTTTTATATAATAATACCGTTTATACTGCTTTTGCTTCGCATTGCGATTGGGGTCCGTATCATGGATGGGTGTTAGGATTTGATGCAGCTACGCTTGATTTAAAGTATTCCTACAACGCTACACCCAATGGCTGGGCTGCAGGTATATGGATGGCCGGTGAGGGAATATCTGTTGGTGATGATGGTAATTTATATTTAACTACCGGTAATGGCACAACCAGTGCAGATAATAATAATCTTACCGGTGGAAGAAGTGAAAGCCTTGTAAAACTTTCTCCTCAACTTCAATTATTAGATTGGTTTACCCCGGCCAATTATCAATATCTTGATCAATTAGATTTAGACTACGGTTGTGATGGTGTCTTAATCGTCCCCAATTCAAGTATTACCATATCCGGTTCAAAAGAAGGAGTATCCTATGTAGTGGATTATAATAATATGGGACGCTTTAATGCCACCAACAGTCAGGTTAAGGATACACTTGAATTTAATCCAACTCACCAGGGTTTTGTGCATGTACATGGCTCTCCTGTTTATAGCAAATTAAACAACCAGGAGTTTGTATATGCCTGGGCCGAAAGTTTTAAAATCCGTCAGTTTACTTTTAACAGGAATACGGGAACTTTTTCTGATACCTTCAAGCAAGGTATCAGAAATTTAGATAACGGGATGCCCGGCGCTATGCTCTCCATTTCTTCCAATGCAGAAGATGCATCTTCTGCAATTGTATGGGGATGTTTCCCATTTTCAGGTAATGCCAATAACCAGGTAAGACCCGGCACTATTGCCGCCTATGCAGCCAGCGATGTATCTGCAGGCGAACTATGGAACAGTGATATGGTTGCACAGGACGTACTTGGAAATTTTGCAAAGTTCAACTCCCCCACTGTTGCTAATGGAAAAGTTTATGTGCCTACTTTTTCAAAAAGTGTACAGGTGTATGGTGTTCTCTGTAATACTGCCACTAATTTGTCATATGGGAACGGAAGTGGCCTAGAGGGTGAATACTTTACCAACAGTACAGCCAACTCACCCTTTACATCTCCTGCCTTAACAAGGCTTGATAACACTATCAATTTTAACTGGGGTTCTGCAAGCCCGGCAACAGCTATCAGCAACGATAATTTTAAAGTACGATGGACGGGGAAATTAAAATCACTTACAGATGATGTTTATACTATTTATGTAACCGCAAGTGACGGTGTGAGGTTATGGATAAATAATACATTGCTTATTGATAGCTGGACAGATAAACCTGTTACAGTACTTTCAGCAACTATTCCTCTGCAAAAAGCTAATGATAATGATATAAGGCTTGAATATTATTCCAATACCAATGCTTCATCCTGTATTTTACAATGGAGTGCCCAGGGAATTTGCAAACAAAATATACCGGCATCACAATTATTTCCGGCAACAGTCCAATGCAGCAGCAACGGCACTGGCTTAACGGCTGAATATTTCAGTAACAGTACGGCGGATGCTTCTTACCCGTCCGTTGCATCAGTTACTACCACTGTTCCAACAGTTTATTTTGATTGGGGCACAGGAAGTCCGCAAGGGGTGAGTAATGACAATTTCAGGGCAAGGTTCTCCGGCTATGTACAAAGCCTCGACTCAGGTACTTATACTTTTTACTTAACCGGTGATGATGGAATAAGGCTTTGGGTAAACAACCAATTATTGATTAATAAATGGATTGACCAGGGTGCTACTGAATACACTGCTTCCATTCATCTGGATCAGTGTACAAAATATCCAATCATGGTTGAATATTATGAAAAAGGAGGGCAGGCTGTTTGTCAGTTGCAGTGGAGTGGCCCTACCGTTGGGAAACAACCAATACCTGCAGAAAGATTCTTTGAACAACCTGATATTACTCAATCCGGTGATATCTTAGTTTATCCTAACCCTGTAAGTAGCCAGGATTTAACTGTATCACTTAAAAATCCCTTCCAGGCTGGCGATAAGATTTTAATTTACGATATGCTTGGACAATTATTATATTCTAAATCCATCACTACTAATAGTACTGACAATAAATTAACCATTCATGCTCAGCAATGGAGTAATGGAATGTATATCCTTCAGGTAAAAAACGGTAGTGGTAATCACTCGGTAAAATTTATAGTACTCAATAAATAGCGATAAAATATTTATAAAAAGTTCAAATGAAAAATCGTCCTGTTCCGGTTATTATTGTTGCTGCCATTTTTATTATTGCAGGATGTACAGGAATCATTTATCATGCAAAGGATTTTTTTGATGTCAATTACCAATTACCTGAATTAATATGGGTAATGTTGTTGCGTGTGGTAGCCGTGGTTTGCGGAGTATTGCTGATTCTAGGTATTAATTGGGCAAGATGGCTGGCGATTGCATGGTTGCTTTATCATATTGTCATCAGTACATTTCATTCGACCTCTGAGGTAATAACACATACTGTGTTTTTGATTATTGTTACAGTATTACTCTATCTTCCCGTTTCCAATATTTATTTTAAAGCAAAAAAATAAATTGAATTGTTTTTATACCACCTCTCCTTCCAAATCATAATCGTATGCTTTAGTAATTTTCACATTGACAAATTCACCAATAGGTAATTTCTTATCGGAGTTGATGATAACTTCATTGTCAACTTCTACACTATCAAATTCAGTACGGCCTAAATAACGGCCGGCTTCTTTTTTATCAATAATTACTTTAAATGTTTTACCAACTTTTTCCTGGTTTCTTTCAAAACTTATTTCCTGCTGCACTTCCATTACTTCCTGAGCTCTTGCTTCTTTTTCTTCCTGTGAAAGCGTATCAGCTAAATCATAGGCAGACGTTCCTTCTTCATGAGAATAAGTAAAGATGCCGACACGATCAAAACGATGCTCTCTTAAAAAATCTTTCATCTCTTCTACATCTTTCTCCGTTTCACCGGGGAAACCCGCAATCAAAGTGGTACGTAAACAAATGCCCGGCACTTTCTCTCTTATCTTATGAATCAGCTCCGTCATCTCTCCTCTCGTAATTTGGCGGCGCATAGCATCCAGCATATTATCACTGGCATGCTGCAAAGGCATATCAAGGTAGTTGCAGATATTATCTCTTTCTTTCATTGCATCCAAAATCTCCAATGGAAACTTAGATGGATAGGCATAATGCAAACGAATCCATTCCAATCCTTTTACATCTGCCAATGCATGCATGAGTTTAGGTAATTCTCTTTTCTTGTAAATATCCAAACCATAATAAGTCAGCTCCTGTGCAATCAGCATTATTTCCTTCACACCCATTCTCACCAAACCTTCTGCTTCTTTAACCAATTGTTCTATCGGCCTGCTCACATGCTGACCACGCATTAACGGGATAGCACAAAAAGCACAGGTACGGTTACAACCTTCAGATATTTTTAAATATGCATAATGTTTAGGAGTAGCTAATAAACGTTCCCCTACCAACTCTGCTTTATAATCGGCTTCAAATTGTTTTAAGATAAGCGGTAATTCCATCGTACCGAAATAGGCATCCACTTCCGGTATCTCTTCTTCTAAATTGTTTTTATATCGCTCACTAAGGCAACCGGTCACATACACTTTATCTAATTTACCACGGCGTTTTAATTCCACCTGGTCAAGAATGGTATTAACGCTTTCTTCTTTTGCTTTATCAATAAATCCGCAGGTATTTACAATAACTATATTGTGGTCTTTCTTACCGCTTTCATGCACTACATCAATATCATTGGCTAATAATTGGCCGCTCAGCACTTCACTATCCACCAGGTTCTTGCTGCAACCCAGCGTAATGATATTTACCTTGTCTTTCTTGAGAGTTTTCGTTTTCATGAGGCGCAAAGATAAGCTGAAGCGGTTTAATGGTTTAGTGGTTGAAAGTTTAATGGTTTATGAACCCGAAACTTAGAACTTCTATAACCGGAGAGTGTCCTCCGTGGCCTTGTGTGAGGTGGGGATATGCTGCTCCGTTGGGCATTGCGGTAGGGTCCAAGCACACCACACACAATGCGCTGCTGCATGCTTGAACCAGCATCTTGTTTTTTTACTGGTTTACATTCTTGCGCCAGTTGGGGACGTTGCGCCTTCGGAGACCTATGCCTGTTCTTTCATTCCCAGCAACGTCTCCCCCGAGCCTGCGTGCCTGTCGGGACGTTGCGCCTTCGAAGACCTATGCCTGTTCTTTACCCAAATCTATCTCCAGCAAATCTGCACAGTTGATAACTTCATATATTCCCTGTTGGCCCATT
>JACQDV010000050.1 GCA_016200915.1 Sphingobacteriales bacterium | reverse complement strand
TGGATGAGTTTTGTTACAGGTTTAACCGGTGCAATGCAGTAGAAAGAATTTTTCACAACATAACTGGAAGGATGATGTATCATCAGCCAGTAACTGTTAATCAACTAAAAATGGAGTAGCTAAATGCCTACTTCGAAAAATAAAATTATTGCTTGAGCTTAGCCGCCATTTAAAAGTACCTCATAAAAAATTGAGTAAATCTGAAATGGAAGATTTTGTGCTGGCCCGCCTTATTGATGAGGGAAGAAAAAGCGGTTATGTCTCTAAACAAGCAGTTTTAAAAGCTCTGAGTAAATGAAACTCCTTTTTACAAAAAAGTTTCTGAAACAAATTTCAACCTTATCAGACAAAACACTTAAACAGATATTGAAAAGGCAATTGAAGATGCTGTAAAAGCAGCTTCACTCCCGGAAATAAAAAACATCAAAAAACTCAAAGGACACAAAAACCATTATCGCATAAGAATTGGCAATTACAGAATAGGTCTTTATTTCAACAATTCAGAACTTGAGTTTACAGTATTCTACCATCGTAAAGACATATACAAATACTTCCCTTAAAATTAGAACCTAATTATTACCTTTGCCGCCAACGTAATTGCTTGCTATATCCTGCCAAAATATTTGTTGTTGTACAAGTGTGCGACGCAACCGGTGTTTAATAGCAGTGCAATTGCTGGGTACATAAAAAGTAAAATATTCAACTTAAAATAACCTGTAATGAGTGTAGTTGACCTGGTAATGCCAAAATTGGGCGAAAGTATTATGGAAGCCACCATTTTAAAATGGCACAAAAAGCCCGGCGATACCGTTAAGATGGATGAAACTGTACTGGAAATTGCCACTGATAAAGTGGACAGCGAAGTACCCTCTACTTCTGAAGGAACCATCACCGAAATTTTATTTAATGAGAATGATGTGGTGCCGATTGGTACGGTGATTGCCCGCATTAGTACCGGTAATGGAATAATAAGCGTTGCTCCTGTTGCAAGTCAGCCACAGCCTGCCGTTGCAGCACAGGTTGTTGAAGAAGTTCCTTATCAACCTACCACAGCAGTTAATACAAATAAACCTTCCGGCATTCGTTTTTATTCTCCGCTGGTATTAAATATTGCAGCAAATGAAGGAATAGGAATGGCTGAATTAGAAACAATTCCCGGCACCGGCAATGAGGGAAGAGTTACCAAAAAAGATATACTGGAATATGTGGCGAAGAAGAAAGGAGGCGGAATAGCTATGAGCCACGAGCCACGAGCGGCGAGTGTGGTACAACAACCAGTAGCTGTTGTTAAAGAACAAAGACCTCTCGAAACTCAAAGCTCACAACTCGCAGCTACAAACTACAGTGGTAATGTAGAAATTATTGAAATGGACCGTATGCGCAAGTTGATTGCCAGGCATATGGTTGATAGTAAGCATACCAGTCCGCATGTAACCAGTTTTGCTGAATGTGATGTAACCAATTTAGTAATGTGGCGTAACCGGGTAAAGAAAGAATTTGAAAAGAGAGAAAATGAAAAAATAACTTTTACTCCATTGTTTATTGAAGCAGTGGTGAAATGCATTAAGAAATATCCATGGCTTAACAGCAGTGTGGATGGCGATAAAATTATTGTGAAGAAGGATATTAATATTGGTATGGCTACTGCTATGCCAAGTGGTAATTTAATTGTTCCGGTAATTAAGAATGCTGATCAACTGAATTTAGTCGGGTTAACCAAACAGGTAAATAACTTAGCTAATGCTGCCCGTAATGGTAAATTAAAACCGGATGACACAACTGGCGGCACTTTTACTTTAACCAATGTGGGAACATTTGGAAGTATTATGGGAACACCTATCATCAATCAGCCACAGGTGGCTATTATGGCGGTAGGTGCCATTAAGAAAAGACCAATGGTGATTGAAACACCAGCTGGTGATACGATTGGTATTCGTCACATGATGTACATATCTATGTCATATGATCATCGCATTATTGATGGTTCTTTGGGAGCAACTTTCTTACAGGCGGTTTCTAAAGAGTTGGAGAATTTTAATCCGGATAGGGAAATATAAGCTGCCAGCTTCAGGCTTTAAGCTACAAGCATATTAATAAAATTTTCTTCTTCTTAAATTTTGCAGGTGCAACCGTAAATGTCTGGCCACTATAAATACTTTTTAAATTTGAGTGAACTTAAAGTGGCCTGACATTTAGTTGGTTTCTGCTCCATACGTTTTATGTTCAAATAAAATTTTCTTCTTCTTAAATTTCACAATGAGTAAATTATCATAATCTGTATCGGCAAAATCGCCCTGTACTTTCTTCTCACCTGCCAAAGCATTGGCTAAATCATCAATGGTATTACTATGCCCAACAATCAGCACATTTGCTTTTAATGCTTTTACTCTTTCAATAAATTTTGGCATTGTATCATTAGAATACAGTTGAACAGGAATACCAAGTGCATCGCTCAATGGTTTGGCGGTTGATTTGGTTCTTATTTTATCAGTAGAAAAAATATAAACGATCTTTTTTTTCAGTAAAAGGTTTTTTAATTCCTCAGCCCGTTTAACACCAGCTTCACTTAACGGTACATCACTACTCATATTTGGCGCCTGTGCAGCTTTTTCTGCATGTCGTACAATGTAAACAGTCTGGCTGCTGGCTACTGCCGAAATAAAAAGTAAAAGAGACAAAATTGGTTTCATATAAAATTTTTAACAGGGTAAAAGTAAACGATAGTTGTTTTATAGCCGTCTTTTTTATAAATTCATATTACCACTAACCCAAAAAATTTGAACTATGAAGACATTATCTGAAACCTGGTTTGCCGATGGCTACATAGATTTTGAATTAAAAAAATATACGCTCCTCGCCTACCTCAAGGAGATCAATCAATATTTTAATGAGAATAAATTATACCCCCAACTGGCGGATGTAATTTTTCATTATAACAATTTAGTTGCCTTCAGAGAAAACAAACGTTACCTGCAGGAGCAGTTTCCTAAAAAACTTACCGGTGTACAAATGCAAAAACTACAGTTGCTGTATGAGCAGATGATTGAAGATGATGAGCTGATGCAGGAACTGGAAAACATCATTCTTTACTCTGCTGATAAAATGAAGACCACCATCAGTAACGGAACTGAGATTTATGAGTTTGTGGAAACTAAATTAAACATTGCTCCGGTTGGCTTGATTCCATTGGATACAAAAGAAGGTTATTTCTTTTTGAGTGAAGGCTCTTACCGTAATACCAAAGTATTTCAGTACCGCCTTAGTTTTTTTGAAAAACATGATGAGAAATACCGCAGCATTAAAACGGAATTCATCAACGAATGGGAAAGAAATATTGTAAATAGTTATGAAAACATAAAAGCGGAGTTAATACGAATAAAAAAAGATTTTCCCAATCCTGCTGTTTATGCTATTGAAACAGATTTAAGTTTTCCTGTGGAAGAAACCTTGCTGCCGATAGCTAAAAGAAGTTTAGTTCGATTCATCAGCATTCAGGCAGCTTAGTGTTTTTTCAATTTAATCACCCGCCACATTTGCAATATAACAGATAGAATAATTAACGCTAATCCATAATAGAATCCACTGCTCAGGTCTTTAGCTTCATTAAAAAAAATAAAAGCCATCAGTATTCCATAAACCGGTTCTAAGTTAAAGGTGAGGTTAACAGTAAAAGCAGAAAGTTTTTTTAATGCGTGGGTTGTTAATTGAAATGCCCATACTGAACAAATCCATGAAAGAATTAATAACCAGCCCCAATCGCTTAAACCGGGTAATACTGTTTTTACAGGGAAAAGATTTAAATACAGTGGCATAAAAAGGGTGAGTACAAACAAACCTCCTGTTAATTGATAGGTCAATACAGTTTCTCCATTAATACGCTGTACAAACTGGCGGAGCAGGATCATGGCAATAGCGATGAGTAAAGCAGAAATGATACCCAGTATGATTCCAACTTTATAATGCGGATCAAAATGAAAAATAATATAAATGCCGATCATCACCAGCAATCCTAACAGCACTTCAACCCAGTTAAGCTTTCTTTTTACTATGACCGGTTCTATAAACGCAGTAAAAAAACCTACCGCAGAAAAACATACCAATGCCACAGATACATTAGCATATTTAATGCTTCCATAAAAGGTTACCCAATGCAATGCAGACAAAAATCCTACACCTGTGAGTTTAAGTATATCTTTTTTACTGATGCGGGTTAATTTTTTGGTGAATGAAAGCAGTACCCACATAGTAACGATCGTAATAAACAAGCGATACCAAACCAATAATCCTTCATTGAGTAAAATCAGTCGTCCTAATATACCGGTAAAGCCTGCAAGGAATACTGAGATATGTAATTTGATCAATGCCTGTTTCATGCAGCAGCAAAGAAAGGAAAGATGAATGTAACAGGGAATTTTATTTAGCAGGAATACCTACGCCACCTTTGTTTCAGTAAAATCATTTTTTATTTTACTGTGGTAATCTTTAAAGATGCTTTGCCAGCGTAATTTTAATACACCAAGTATTCCTTCTTTCACGATGCTTTTGTTCATTTTAGACTGGCCAAGTTTACGGTCAATAAAAGTGATGGGTACTTCTTTTATTTTGAAATGCAATTTCCAGGCTGCAAATTTCATTTCAATCTGGAATGCATATCCCACAAAACTAATCCCATCTAAATTCATTGCCTCCAGCACTTCTCTTTTATAACAAACAAAACCTGCAGTGGGATCCATTACCGGCATCCAGGTTATTATTCTTGTGTAAAGCGATGCACCTTTTGAAAGAAATACCCTGTTCCGGGGCCAGTTGGCGACCTTGCCATCTTTTACATATCTGGAACCAACAGCCACATCTGCACCTTCATTCTTACAGGCATTATATAACCGTTCCAGGTCATCAGGATTGTGAGAGAAATCAGCATCCATTTCACAAATAAACTGGTAGCCTTTTTCTAAGGCCCACTTAAATCCGTGTATATATGCTGTACCTAAACCAAGCTTACCTTTTCTTTCTTCAATAAACAGATGTTGGGGGTATTGAGCCTGTAAATCTTTTACAAGCTGTGCGGTACCATCGGGAGAGCTATCATCTACCACCAGCACATGAAAGTCTTTGTTCATACCAAACACATACTGAAGAATAGAAACGATATTCTCCTTTTCGTTGTAGGTTGGTATTATAACAATCTTTTCCATTAAGAACAGGTAATCTGGCTCTAAAATACAATAAGCATTAATAATCCTGTTTAAATTTAAGCAGCAAAGTTTGTTTTAGTGCTTTTTTAACAGGGTACGGTTCAAAATCTCGGTAAGCTTTTGTTTGGTATGTAACGGGAAATCGCCCTTCATCATCCAATCGTAATACTGTGGTTCAGTTTTCAAAACATGTTCCACAGGTTTGCCTTTATGCTTACCAAAATTAAATACTTCTTTACCGTTCTCCATTACAAAGCGGCGGGCAAAATCAACAATACTGTCTTCACCGGTAAACTTTACTATTGCTTCTACTGTGTTTCCAATCTGTGGGTATTTGCCCAACTGCGCTTCTAATATTTCCCATGTGGCAGTAGCGTCTGCTTCCGCACTATGCGCATCTTCTAAAGATTTACTGCAATAGAATTTATACGCCGCACTCAACGTACGTTGCTCCATCATGTGAAATATCTTTTGCGCATCCACCATTTTTCTTCCTTTCATATCTACTTCTAACGGTACCCGCAAAAATTCTTCCATTAACAATGGTATATCAAAACGATTGGAATTATATCCACCCAAATCACAGTTTTCAATAAATTGTTTTACTTCATTTGCTACTTGTCTGAAAGTGGGTGCATCCTTAACCATCTCATCAGTAATGCCGTGAATATCCGATGCCCCGGCAGGAATTGGCATTTCGGGGTTGATCAACTTACGCTTTACCTGTTTGGTACCATCAGGCTGAATTTTTACAATGGCTATTTCCACAATGCGGTCGGTACCAAGGTTAGTTCCGGTTGTTTCAAGGTCAATAAATGCAATAGGACGGGTTAGTTGTAATGCCATAGTAGGTTCTGAATTGTTAATTGAGTTATCAAAAATGTTTAACTGATAGTTGGTCATGGCGGTTTTGCGATGCAAATGTATTTATATTTTTCAATCCTAAGCAGTTGAAAAAGAAAGATTAAGCAATAAATGAAATTTGGCTTAAAATTTATGCAGGATTCCAATAGGTAATAAGAGCGGCAAATTGTAGCTTTGGGTATAATTTTTTTACAAAAACAACGTTTAAAATCTCAAACTATCCTAACAATGAAAAAGTTTCTCCTTCTGGCAGTATTTACAGGATTTACCGCTATCCTGATCAGTTCCTGTTCAAGCAGCAAATTGGGATGCCCTTCAACTTATACTTATTCTAAAAAGCCTTTTAACAAGTAAGTTCAGCAGTTATTGATTATGTGGAAAAATTTACAGGATGACCTGCAACTGGAAAGTATTATTATTGCCTCAGAAAATAAGCCCCAGGTTATTTTTAAACACAGCACCCGGTGTGGTACCAGTTCCTTAGCCAAAAGCCGTATTGAACGGAACTTTAATGAAACCAATATTGATTTTTATCTGATTGATTTAATCAAACACCGCAACCTTTCCAATAAAATTGCTGAAACTTTTCGTGTTTACCACGAATCGCCCCAGGTACTGCTCATCAAAAAAGGTGAATGTATTTACGAGGAAAGCCATTTAGGTATTAATCTGGATGAAATAATTGAGCAGGCTGCCATTAATAATTAAAGATCACTCACTTCAAAATATTAAAGCCCCTTTGCAGGGGCTTTATTGTTTCATAGTCGTTGATTGCTCTTATTGTATTGCTATTCGCAAAGGTCGCACCTTACTGTGCCGCAACTTCGGCACTTCTAACATCAGCAGGTGTTTTTTAAAGAATGCTTTTATGCGTTTAGGCTCAATTTCGGTAGGAAGGTCAAGAATTGTTTTAAAGCAATATTCATTACAATCACCATTAGCATGAACGGTTGCATTATTCTTTTTTTCTTTTTTGTTACCCTCAATCAGTAACATATTTCCTATCAGCACTAATTGCAGCTGTTTCTTTTTAAAGCCGGGCACTTCCAGCTCATAATGAAATGATTTTTCGTTTTCAGAAAAATGCAACTGGTTGCTTACATCTAATGAATCACCGTGCACAATGAATTGCCCTGATTCAATATTTAATAACTGCCCGTCCATAAAAAGAAATTTAAAGATGAATGTACTTACCACAGTAAGTTACAAAAACTATAAATACAGTGCAAGATTGTGGAAAGAAAAACTTACGTTAAAACAAGGTTATTAGTCTATGTATATACTTTATTCTATATTCCTTTTGTTCGATCCATTGATGTAATATTCAAGAATCGTTATTGAAACTTTTAATAAAACATTCAATATATAAAGATCCCGCTGCTTATTATCAGCTATAATGAGATTTGAATTATTTTAGAATCTTTCATACCTATTTTCGATTTGATCAAACTCCTATAACTTCTCAATTAATATCCTTAACTAGCTTGTTTCTTGAGAATCAAATTATCTGTTCTATTACGGAATTTCCGGATTATCTGTATGAAAGACTATCATTACCTCAAATTTCTTCTTTCAAAAAAAATTGCTCTTCCCTGAAATAAAATTGCATTTGCGGTTGTTTTTATAATATTGCAGCGGATTTTAACAGCGAACCGTTGTGTAAAATCAGTTGTTATAACTGATCCAAGTTCCTGAAAACCAAAAAACTTTAAGCGTTAATGGCAAAAAATTTACTGATAGTTGAGTCCCCGGCCAAGGCCAAAACCATTGAAAAAATTCTTGGAAAAGATTTCCAGGTAAAGAGTTGTTTTGGACATATCCGTGACCTGGCCAAGGCAGAAATGGGTATCGATACCGAGAACAAATACAAACCACATTATATTGTTCCTGCCGAAAAGGAACGAGTGGTGAAAGAATTAAAAACGCTTGCCAACAAAAGTGATGAAGTATGGCTGGCAACGGATGAGGACCGTGAAGGTGAAGCCATCAGCTGGCACTTGTGTGAAGTGCTGGGTCTTGATCCCAAAACAACCAAGCGTATTGTTTTCCACGAAATCACTAAGCCTGCCATTCAAAATGCGGTAGCCAATCCCCGCACTTTAGATATGAATGTGGTGATGGCTCAGCAGGCCCGTCGTGTTTTAGATCGTATTGTTGGATTTGAATTAAGTCCGGTGTTGTGGCGTAAGATGAGCATGGGCAGTAACCTTAGTGCTGGCCGTGTTCAAAGTGTAGCTGTAAGATTGATTGCTGAAAGAGAAAGAGAGATTAATGCATTTAATACCATCAGCACATTTAAGATAGAGGCACAATTCACCGCAAAAGATCTTAATGACAGGCAGGTAACATTTAAAGCTGAAGGGAAAAAACAAAATACAGCTGAAGATGCACAAAGTTTTTTGCAAAGTTGTGTTGGTGCCAAATACACTGTTAATGATATACAGGTTAAACCCGGCAAAAAATCTCCTGCCCCCCCATTTACCACTTCTACACTTCAACAGGAAGCCAGCAGAAAGTTAGGTTATGGTGTAAGCAGAACAATGTTACTGGCACAGAGGCTATACGAAAGTGGTAAGATCACTTATATGCGTACAGACAGTGTTAACCTGAGTAATACTGCATTGGGTGATATCACAAATACCGTTAAATCCATGTATGGAGAAGAATATCACCAGTTTCGCAAATACAAGAATAAGAATGAAAGTGCACAGGAAGCACACGAAGCAATCCGTCCTACTTATATGGAAAATACAACTGTAGAAGATGCAGATTGTAAAAAATTGTATGAGTTAATATGGAAACGCACTATGGCCTGCCAGATGGCGGATGCGGAAACAGAAAAGACCATTGCCAAAATCAATATATCAACCAATAATGAAGAACTCTCTGCACAGGGTGAAGTGTTGAAGTTTGATGGTTTCTTAAAAGTATATCGTGAAGATAGAGATGATGAAGATGGCGAGGATGACCAGGAAGGTATGCTGCCACCATTGAATAAGGGAATGCAGCTTCCACTTAAAGAGATGAATGCTATTGAACGTTTCAGCAGACCAGCTCCAAGATATACAGAAGCTTCATTAGTAAAGAAACTGGAAGAATTGGGTATTGGTCGTCCTTCTACTTACGCTCCTACCATTTCTACTATATTAAAAAGAGGTTATGTAGAGAAGAGAGATAAAGAAGGTGTGAAAAGAGAATATCGTATTCTTAAATTACAGGCAGATAAAATTTCATCCAAAACGGAATCAGAAAATACCGGTGCGGAGAAATCAAAATTATTTCCTACTGATTTAGGATTGGTGGTAACCGATTTCCTGAACAAGTATTTTGATGACATAATGGATTATGGTTTCACTGCAAAGATTGAAGAAGAGTTTGACGACGTTGCAGATGGTAAACTGAAGTGGAACAAAATGATTGATGATTTTTATTTACCCTTTAAGAAAGACGTAGATAAAACTATTGAAACAGCAGAAAGAGCAAGCGGTGAAAGAGAGTTAGGTTACGATCCTACAACTGGTAAATTGATTATTGCAAGAATGGGACGTTATGGCCCGATGGTACAGATAGGTAATGCAGATGATGATGAAAAGCCAAAATATGCCCGTTTAAAACAAGGCCAGAGTATTGAAACAATCTCATTGGAAGAAGCATTAGATTTGTTCAAACTTCCGCTAACTCTGGGTGAATATGAAGGACAAGAAGTATCAGTAAATGTGGGAAGATTTGGTCCTTATGTAAAGTTTGGCGAACAATTTATTTCCATACCAAGGGGAGAAGAACCTTTGGATATGGAATTAGAAAGAGCTATTGAACTCATCAAAGAAAAGCAACAGGCTGACGCTCCTATTGCTACTTATCAGGACAAACCGGTAACAAAAGGCAAGGGAAGATTTGGTCCATTTATCAAGTGGAACGATATGTTCATTAATGTACCAAGACGCTACAACTTTGATAATTTAAGTAAGGCTGATATAAAAGAATTGATAGATGCTAAAGTTGAAAAAGAATCCAATCGCTTTATTCAACAGTGGCCTGAAGAAAAAATTTCCATTGAAAATGCACGTTGGGGTCCAATCATTAAATTCAACAAAAAGATTGTGAAGGTTGGACGAAAAGCTGATGGCACTAAATATGTTGCCGAGGAATTAACAACAGTGCCGTTGGAAGAAGTTAAGAAAATGATTGAAGTGGAAATTCCTGGTGCATTTGAAAAGAAAGTAAAAGCTGCAGTTAAGAAAACCGCAACAACCAAAAATACACCGGCTAAGAAAGCCTCTAAGAAAAAATAATACAATAGTTTCTAAATATAAATAAGGCGACAGCAGTCGCCTTATTTATTGTCCAACACTTTCTTTAAAATCTTCATAAACTAATGGATTTCAGGCCAAACAGCAATTTAAAACTGCTTAAGATAAAATCAAAATAATAGTTACTAAGTAGAGGTA
Organism: Sphingobacteriales bacterium; assembly: GCA_016200915.1. Taxonomy (GTDB): domain Bacteria; phylum Bacteroidota; class Bacteroidia; order Chitinophagales; family Chitinophagaceae; genus AWTP1-9. The sequence goes on along the minus strand of JACQDV010000050.1, from coordinate 53,651 downwards.
GATTAAAAAATAATAAAAAAGACCTTTATTAATACTCATTAAATACTATTATAATAAAAATTTATTTTTATTTTTTAAATAAATATATAAAAAATATTTTTTTTATATATTTATTTAATTTATGTTTACAAAAAATTATAAAATTTATCATTTTATAATTATATTGTAGCTCTAAACGGTAATTAATGTACAGGAAGAATATTAAACCAGTTACTGATAAGGAGCTAACATCCGTTAAAGCCCTTTTGCAAGAATTAAAAGACAAACTTGCATTTACAATTAATCTGACTCCCGAAGAAAGAAAGCAGCTCTATAAGGTTGATGAACGCAGGGTGAGTTTTGTAGAAAATGCCTGCAGGGAAATGGAAAATAACAGCTCTATTCTCCCTGGCTTTTTTGATGTTCAATCAGCTAAAGACGATTTGAAATTATACCAACAATTGAAAGAGATAGAAGTACTGCTGGAACAATTACTCGACAAAGTATATGATACCAGGGTACAAGCGGGGCACCACGCAATGCAGGCAAGCAGGCTCTTTTATAATAGTGTACAACAGGCAAAAGCTTCGGGTGTATCGGGTGCCGACTCTTTACATCAGTTACTGAAACAGCATTATAATGTGGGCAGACCTGCAGGTAGTGCAAATAAAAAGAAGACTAGTAAAGAGAATTCAATAACATAAGCATTGTTGTCAATATCCAAATGAAAACCTAGAAGCTATCCAATATCCAGATTCAGACACGTTTTTAAAATCCAAAATCCTGAACCCAATATCTATGAAAGCCACAACCAAATCCAATGTCCAGGTACTGTAGAATGTGATTTAGATCCAATTTCCTAGGCGCAACAAATCTTTGTTGCGCTTTTTTATTCTAAGCCTTTTAATTGTTTAATTTTTATTTGCAAGCTTATACTTAATTTTACCACTACCATTTTATTATGAAGTATCTACTACCTCTATTATTCATTACTGCATTATTTTCCTGTAACGAAAAAGCTTACGTTAAATCTAAAGATCCCATAGATGCAGCAAGGGAATTTATCCGTGCAAGCCTTGATGGTGATTTTAAAAAGGCTAAAATGTACCTGGCAAAAGATGAGAACAATCAAAATTTCTATAAGCTTTACGTGAGTAAATATGATAAACTTCCGCCGATAGAAAAAGATGGTTTCAAAAAATCATCCATCATTATCAATAAAGTGGAGAACATTAATGATAGCACTATTATTGTTAATTATGCCAACAGTTTTAAAAACAAAAATTTCGAACTGAAGGTTTACACCGAAAAGGGTGAATGCTGGGTTGACTTCTATTATGGCATTACCGGTAATCTCAACATTGAATAATTTATGCTGAAAAACTTTTTACTGGTTGGCTTAGGAGGAATGATCGGCTCTATATTTCGATATGCAGCTTCTTTACTGATAAAAAATTCTGTTGAAGGTTTCCCATTTGCAACTTTCTCTGTTAATATAATTGGATCTTTTATTATTGGTTGGGTATTTGGAATGAGCCTGAAAGCCGGTGGTATTAATTGGGATTGGAAATTATTTTTAACAACCGGTATCTGCGGAGGCTTTACTACTTTTTCAGCATTAAGCCTCGAGGGTGTGGCACTTTTACAACAGCAGCGGTATGGAATATTTGCAACTTATTTTATAGCCAGCATTTTGTTAGGATTAGCTGCAGCATGGTTAGGATTACTGATTAGCAAATAAATTTGTCGGCAATCAATAAATTGTATCTTTAAAAAAAATAACTGATGATAACAGTTTTACATCCCTGGCATGGCGTTAGTCCCGGTGATAAAATTCCCCGCCAGGTTAAGGCAATTATAGAAATACCGCAAGGGTCAAGAGCAAAATATGAAATTGATAAAGAAAGTGGTTTATTAAAATTGGACAGGGTTATTTATTCGTCCTTTATTTACCCGGTGAATTATGGCTTTATTCCGCAAACACTTGGACAAGATGGTGATCCACTCGATATTTTGGTATTGTGCTCCCAATCCATTACTCCACTTTGTCTGGTAGATGCTACCATCATTGGGAACATGCAAATGATTGACAGCGGCGAACAGGATGATAAAATTATTGCGGTGGCAACAAAAGACCCGTCTGTTAACCACATTAATAATGTAGAAGACTTACCACAACACTTCTTCCTCGAACTAAAACATTATTTTGAAGAATATAAAGTGCTAGAAAATAAAAAAGTAGAGATAGATAACTTCCAGGATAAAGCTACTGCTTTGAAAATTGTGGAAGATGCATTGAATTTTTATAAAGAAACTTATCGGAAAGAATAATTTCTCCTGCTTCATGAAACAATCAAAGAAAATGACTACTGAATTAGTGTTGATACTATTGGCAATTGGGATGGCGGCAGGAATGCTTAGCGGCTTAGTAGGTGTTGGTGGTGGTATCATCGTGGTCCCGGCATTGGTTTTTTTCCTTGGCTTTACTCAACATGAGGCGCAGGGTACATCATTAGGACTTTTATTGTTACCTGTTGGAATACTGGCTGTGATAAACTACTATAATAAAGGCTTTATTGATATAAAAGTAGTGATCATTATGAGCATTGCCTTCGTGATTGGTAGCTGGTTTGGCAGTAAACTGGCTTTGTCTTTGCCACAGGATACAGTCAAAAAAGTATTCGCCATATTTCTTTTATATACTGCCATTAAAATGCTCACCTGGGATACTATTGTCATCAACTGGGTTAAAAAACTCTTTTAATAAGCCGTAGCTTATGTGTTCGCTGAGCTGTATCTACATTTAATATTCCCTGGTTATCTATTTTATCTATTCTTACTTTTCCGGCTGCGTGAATAATTTCGAAATCACTCAGTAAAATGCCAACATGATTAATATTTCCATCCGCATCATCAAAAAAAGCAAGATCACCCAACTTTGCTTCCTGCAAAAAACCAACTACCTCTCCTTTTTCAGATTGATGCGCAGCATCTCTTGGTAATGACAAACTAAAAAACCTGAATACCATTTGCGTAAACCCACTGCAATCCACACCAAACACAGATCTTCCTCCCCATAAATAAGCTGTGTTCAAATACCGAAAAGCAATACCTCTTACTGATTTGGCTGTTCTTTGAGCTTTACTCATCTCCCACACTTTTCCTTCATATACAATTGAGTTTCGTTTCCATTCGGCCTTACCGTTTACAACAGCGGTCAAACTACTTCCAAAAGGCACCCGCATATTCATACCGTTATATTTCAACTCATTTACCCAATCAAAGGCCATATCTTTTTTTGCATGAAGAAAATCATCAATCCCAATTTCTGTTATCTGGTTAAGCTGGCACCATCCTTCATATTCATCGTATTGGCATTGCACTAACACCCAGTCTTTTTCAGTCAGTATTATTTTAACACATTCGCCAAATAATAACTGCGAAGTCATCTCACTTGTTTGTGAAGGCTCTTTTCGGATGGGGGCTACAGGTACACAACAAACGGCGTATAACATTCAATAAAAATTTATGATTGTGAAATTATGGAATTTATTCACCATTAGCATCTGCAAAATAAAAATCATATACTTGCAGTATCCGCTGTTACTTGTGAACTCAGATCAATACAAACATATCAGTGATCAGCAATTGCTGGAAAATTTTTATGCCGACCATAACAATGATTGGCTCGGAATTCTATTTCCAAGATATACCCTGTTGTTGCTTGGTGTGTGCATGAAGTATTTAAAAAACGAGGAAGAAGCAAAAGATTGTGTTCAGCAGATATTTTTAAAAGCAATTACCGAATTACATAAATACAAGGTAGATTATTTTAAAAGCTGGTTGTATATGGTGGCAAAAAATCATTGTCTGATGAAATTGAGGGATAAAAATAAAAGACCAGTTGAAATTAATGAGAATGCCCTGAGTACAGCCAATGAAGACACCGATAAAACATTACTTGAGCAAAAAGACAAAGCTTTATCAATTATGGAAAAGGCTTTGGAAGAACTGAATGAAGATCAAAAAAAATGTGTAAAACTATTTTATCTTGACAAGCAATCTTATCAGCAGATAGCTGATAAAACAGGGTTTACATTAATGCAGGTAAAAAGTTATATACAAAATGGCAAACGAAACCTGAAACAAATGATTGAAAAAAGAATGAAGTGATTTTGTAATTTTAATAGCTGGTGATGTTGACAGACGACAGACGACAGACGACAGACGACAGACGACAATGGACAATGGATAATGGATAATGGATAATGGATAATACTTGCCTTTAAGTAAATAATAAATAATGTAACCAATAACAAGCGACTAATAACTAACAACCAATAACCAGTAACAAACAACCAGCAACCAGAAAGTGAACAAGGATTTATTAAACATATTAACCAATAGTAACAAAGACATAGACAACCAAAAACTCATGGACTATGTAGCAGGAAAACTTTCTGCTGAAGAAGCTCATGAAATTGAAAAGCTATTGCTGGAATCTGAATTTGGAGAGGAAGCGGCTGAAGGTTTATCCATGATGAATGATAAAAGTCATATCAACAGGTTAGTTTATGAATTGAACAGTAATCTGAAACATCAGTTAGAACAAAAGAAAAAAAGAAAATTAAAAAGAGCTATTAAAGATCAGCCATTGTGGTTGATGACCATATTGATCTTTTTACTGCTTATGGTGCTTTGTTATCTTGTTATTCATTTTTATTTAAACAAAGCTTAGCGGCATAACTGCATTATCAAATCTTTATGCCGGGGATATTCTTTTATAAACGCATCTGCTTTTGCCAGTTCAAAATCTGCAAAATCAAAACCCGGTGCTACTGTGCATCCAACAAATGAAAAACCTTCTTCCTTAACAGGCTTTGAGGCAAACCAGCAACCAGTCTTCACCACCGCCTGGAATTGCTCTCCGGCTTCCGGATTATTTCCCAGCTTAGTAATCTCTAATGAACCATCTTCATGAATAACATAAATATTCAACGAAGTACCATAGTAAAAATGCCAAAGCTCATCACTTTTGATCCGGTGAAAAGCAGAGAACTGATTCCCTTCTAATAAAAAATAAATAGCGGTGGATATTACCCGTTCCCCATTAAATCTCTCTGGCAAATGTTCGACCCGGAGAATTTCATTTGACCGGTAAGTTTGTTTATAGAAACCACCTTCGGGATGTGCCTGCATTTGATAATGATTAACCAGGTAAGAAGCAGTAAGCATATTTGCTGATTTTAATTTAGAGGTTATTTACCAGGTTGTTGACAAAATAATTTTGGAAACCGCATGGTTTTTGACGTAACTTTTAATGAATCAAAAACTCCATGTTATGAATATCGCTCAACGCCTTGACCATTGGAGTTTAACTCACCATCCTAAATGGCTGGTAGTTCTCCGGGTTGCACTCGGTATTTTTCTTTTTCGTAAAGGCATCACCTTTATTTATCGCACAGAGGATTTGCAGTTACTCCTGCAATATAATGCTATTGGTGTGGGCACAAAAATACTTGCCTGGTACATTATGATAGCTCATTTGTTTGGAGGCATCATGATCATAACCGGTTTGTTTACCCGGCTAATGTGCTTACTTCAAATACCAATTTTGCTGGGAGCTGTTTTTCTGATCAATCTAAGACATGCGATCATCCCGGGCAGCTCTGAACTGGAATTCTCCATTGTAACATTAATACTGCTGATCATATTTTTTGTAGAAGGCGGAGGACCTTTATCACTTGATCATTATTTTAAAGGGAACAAGTAAAAAAAGTGGATTGTTTAAGTGACGGATCAACTCAAACAATCCACATATCATTTCATCATCTTAATTCACATCTTTTCCTGCTTCCAGTTTCTTAACCATGTCTTCTACTCCGGCTTTTTGAGCAGCAGGTGCTATTGCAACGGCTTGTTTTGCATATTTCAATGCATTCTTATAATCACCATTGGCAGAATAACCTCTTGTTAATCCCATTAATGTAGTAAAGTTATTAGGATGTTTATCGTAATTCATCTTAAACACTTTTAATGCTTCTTCCTTTTTACCACGGGCAATTAAGGAACGGCCATATTGATATACATCCTGCTCACTACCCAATGGTAATGCTTCTTTCATTGCTGCATCTGCTTCATCCTGTTTGCCCATTTTTTCCAATACAGATGCTTTTGTACTGAGTGTGAGAAATGTTTTCTGTCCAACAAATACTCCGTTAATTGAATAATCGCTCCATTGCAATGCTTCTTCAAGATTGGTATTATTATCAACACAGAACTGTGCAGCCTGTGCCCATGCATCAGCAGTAAATCCTTTGTCTGATCTTAGTTCTCTGCGAAAAGATTCAAGTTGCGTTTTTATCAAATCAACTTCCACTTTAAAAGGTATCTTAACTTTTTCCCAGTTAAGTGCAATTACAGCACTATTGGGTGTTTCATTTTCAAATTCATATTGCAGCCATTCTTTACTTTGTGCTAACGCAACCGGTTTTACTTTTACTCTCAATACATCTTCTTTAGGATCATAAAAGAAACTTCCCCATGAAGAAGAATTTTTTGAAAAGATAACAGTTGCTTCATCAGCTCCCATTGCTATAAACAAAGCATATTTTCCTGCAGACAAATTGTTACCTTCCACTTTTACATCCGAAGTAAATTCAATGGTAGTATTTTCATTAGCACCTGCTCTCCACGGGGCTGCTTTGCTGGTGCCAAAACCAAGATCAGTATAACCATAATGAACAATACCCGTTCCATAAATTTTACCTTCCCGGCCTTTAACACGGGGACGATCATAATGAATAGTAACATCGGTTATACCAATTCTTTCACCAACAACAGCTTTTTTATTACCTCCGTTAGGCGGAGTAATTAAACCTTGTGCAAACAATAACGTTGATGCCAGCATAGTGACAGCAAGCAAAACGAGTTTTCTCTTTTTCATGTTAGTTATTTAAGGAACCGAATTTAAAATGACTAATCACGGGTTTTTATAAAGAAGGATAAACGGGAAGAAAAAATTGATAGCTGGAATTACAGCGGTTGAATGGTTGAAAGATTTTGTCAAAAGAGATATTTCACTGCTTCTTTCGGTTAGTATAATATGCCGTGAGCCATATAACGCAGTAAGCAAAGAATCCCAATATTTTCCAGATATTGATACTATCAGGCCTGGTAAATGAAACTACAATGACTAATACAGTCATTGTCCATGCAAAAAAAGTTAGCAGCTTAGCCCACCAGCTATCATAAAATCCTTTACTGTGTATTTTTAAAGCAGCGGCAGTTGATGTATTGTTGAGTTTGTTTACATAGTTAAATAATGTTTTACCAAACTCAGTTTCTCCATCTGTTGATTCAATAATATCATCTGGTGACAGTGAAATTGTTTTACCCGGTTTTCGAAAACGAACCTGGTAAAATCGTTTGTTGTTTTGTGTGTCAATATTGGAACTTACATTTTCAATATTATTCCATTCAGCTTCGTAATGTGTAATAGTATATAAAAAAGAATGACGAAGTAATTTAACCTCCAACCGGTTGTCATCCATTGTTACTTCGCAGGGAACAGTAAGTTTGTGATTTACCAGTCTAAGTGTAGTAATGATCGCACCCAATAGAATTATAACAACAAGCGATGGAATCATCCATTCAGGCATATCAGGCATTAATGCTACAGCTACAAATAATGGAATGGTCCAAAGCAAAGGAATCACGATCAGTACTAATACAATTTTTCCCTGTAATGAATATTTTACTTCGAACCTGTGCATAATAGTGCAAGAATAATAAAAACGAAGCTTTATAAATATACCCGCTACTACTTATTTATAATTGCTCCCAAACTTCTTTGGCAAAATATTCCAGTGATGGGTCTCTGGCACCCATTAATAATAGCACACAATTATCAGTTAAGTGAGAACGGGCAGCCGATAAAAATTCGTTCCTCTTCTCTGCAAAAAATGCTTTCTTACCCAATTGCTTTATATCGTTGATGAGATCATTGGCCGAAATATCTTTTATGGCTGTACCACCTGCATAAAAAATTTCACTCATCCATATTTCATCTTCTGGTCTTAATACTTTAGATATTTCTTCCACAAAGTCATTACGTAAAAATTTAGTTGGTCCATAACCATGCGGCTGAAACCATGCCACCACTTTAGGAGCTATATGCTGACAGGCTTCAATGGAAGCTGCGCATTTTGCAGGGTTATGTGCATAATCATCAATAAGCCACACCCCATGTTTTTGCCCAATTACCTGGTGACGGCGATAGATGCCTTCATAATGCTTCAATGCCTTAGCACTAATTGCTAAATCAACATCAACATGATTGGCAATAGCTGCAGCAGCCAACGCATTTTCCATATTATGTTTTCCAACAGTATTCAAATTAAAATCAACTCCATTAATTTTAAAGCTGATGGTTAATCCTGTTTGCTGAAAATTGGTAGCAACATATCCGGCAGATTGATTGTTTGAAGAAAAATCATTTTTACTATCCACAGATAATTGTTTTGCCAAAGGATGTGACTGATTCACCACAAACAATTGCTTTGTATTTTTTTTGAATGTAGTGAATACATCCATCAGCACATCAATTTCTTTATGATCCTTATCTACATTCAGCAATAATCCAATCTCCGGTTCATACTGCACAATTGAACCATCACTTTCATCTGCTTCAATTACTAACCACTCTCCTTTTCCTACTTTCGCATTACCTATCTTCCCTTCTTTAATAATACTTACCAAGCCGGCACCACTAATAATGCTTGGTTCCTTTCCGGCATATTCCAGTATATCAAATATCATTGCACTGGTAGTACTTTTTCCACTGGTGCCACCTACTGCAATTGTTTTTTTACTCTTAGCTATTAACGCCAGTAATTCGGATCGCTTAATAATAGGAATGTTTAACTGTTTTGCTTTTTGCACTTCGGGCACAGTATCTTCAACAGCGGTTGATACCACAATCAAATCAGTTTTATCAGTTATTCCTGAACCATCCTGAACAAAACAATGAATGCCTTCTTTTTGAAGTTTATCTTTTGTCTCGTTATACTCATCTTCTTTAAAATAGCGATCGCTTCCTGCCACATCTTTTCCAATGCCTTTCAGGTATTGAGCTATAGCACTCATACCCGTTCCTGCTACTCCAATAAAAAATGCTGACTTAAAATCTGAAATACTATTGATCATACTACAAATAAAAGCAAAAAATAAACCCACCGCTAAATACACCCTCAGGACTACGGAAGACATATAAAAAAACCCGCTATTGCGGGGCGTTGTGGGAGTTGACGGGGTCGAACCGCCGACCCTCCCGATTATAAATCGGGATGCCCTAAACCAATCACTGCTTCAATCTTTTTTCTGCTCTTCCATGATTTTATTTCTCTTTCCCTTTTATAAGCTTCTTGCTTAGTTAAATATTTTTCTGTGTAAACTATTTGCCAATCACCTGTTCTACCTGTAAAACCTTTATGATTTGAATTGTGTTTCCTTAATCTTTCGTCTAAAGAGTCTCCTGTGTAACCAATGTAATATTTGTTCTTTGATTGAGAGTAGAGAATATAAACATGATAAGTCATAAAATAAAAAACCCCCGATTTCGGGGGTACTGTGGGAGTTGACGGGGTCGAACCGCCGACCCTCTGCTTGTAAGGCAGATGCTCTAAACCAACTGAGCTAAACTCCCGATATTTAAAATAACTTTTTTTCTTCGCCGACTCTCCCGATTGTAAATCGGGGAGCTAAACTCCCGATATTTAAAATAACTTTTTTTCTTCGCCGACTCTCCCGATTGTAAATCGGGATGCTCTAAACCAACTGAGCTAAACTCCCTTTTTCAATTGGGAGTGCAAAGATAAGGGTGTAATAATTTCTGCCAAATTTTTTATTGAAATTAAATAGTAGTTATTTCTTCTGTAGTTCGTACATTTTTGTGCGGACGAATAAAATCGGATGGATGTTTTCTTAAATATTTAAACAATATCCCTAAAAACTCCGGATAATCTTTTAATCGAATTCCTCTCGATTTAACAGCCACATAAAAAGCCAATCCAAAACTGATGAGAAAATTGAGGAACCCAATCAGCAATACACCAAAGAAAATGGTAAGTCCATATGTCAATGGAACATTATGATCTAATCCGTAAAATGCAATAGCGGTATTACCTGCAGAAATGGTGATGTGCCGGATATCGAATGGTATTCCGAATATATGACCAACTAAAAATGCCATACCTAAAAAGAAACCCAATGCAATATTACCAGCCAATCCACCCAAACTATCATTAATGTAATTACTCAGCCACATCATTTTCTTTTCGGAGATATTATTCTTGATGATGGGATTTAATCTTACTCTTTCAGCAATTTTTCCATACACAACATAATTTTCTACATAACCGGCAATAATTCCGCTAAGGAATAAAAAGAACCCGGTGATGCAGGCAAAAAATAAAGCAGGACTTTGCCAGGGATGCTGATTCATCAGCATCTTCTCAGCATATTCACCTTCCGCTATCTTCATTCCTGTTGCCCAATGAAATAACCAGGCTAATAAATAAGTAAGCGGAAAAACGATAATAAGATTACCGATAAAAGATGCGATCTGGCTTCTTGAAACTTTAGCAACGGTTAATGCAAGATTATATAAATCCGGTTCACCATTATGCTTTTCACTGTCTAACGAACTGGCGACTGCTGAAGCGGTAAATGCCGGTTGCTTGGTGGCTAATGTTGATCCGCTTTCCTGTATTAAAATAAAACCCATGGAGTAGTTAGCACTAAACAACATTCCCTGCCAAAAGGGAATACCCGTTACTTTACTCAATAAGTTTTTAAATATGGCGATAAATGAAATAATAAATCCACCACCCATTGCACTCTTTAAAATACTCCAGTAATCACGACGGGTAGTAGTGATGTATGATTCTCCTCTCCTTCCTGAATGTTCAGAAATTTGATAAGCTAATAAACCAAGGTTTTCTGATAAAAATTCTTTTACACTATTCTTCCGGTTCTCATTTCGAATAACGGTACGGAAATACTGAATAAATCTTTCTGTATTAAAACTGTTATTCATGTCTAATGCATCCACAATTATAAACATCCGCTCTATCAACTGCTCTACTCTTTTTACCACATAAGTTTGTGCCAAACTGGTTCCATATACCCTTCGCTGATCATGTATCCATTGTAAGCTTTGTCTGCAATTGTGCAATGATTCTGACAGATTACTCAATATCAGTTTACTTTCTTCACCATTAAAATTCTGGTTATATCTTTCTATATAAAGATTTACCAGCCTGTTTTGTTCAATAAAAGGAAATACCGCATCATTTACATCATCAAAACGATGGGTTATTTCTTTTTCCAGTCCAAGAGTGGTAATACGATAGGAAACAATTTGCAATGCTCCCTGCAATTGTTTGATCAATTGCGGCTCAGACATGTTGATCTGTATTCCTATCAACTCAAAGAATTTTTCCCATAAGCTACTATCCATTCCTTCTACCCACAGGTAGTCTTTCTTTTTATAAAAAACTCTTTCTATTACATAAAGGAAATCATCTCTTCTTTTAAGAGCCGGTAAAAATTTATGTTTCAGCTTGGCCGATAGTTCCTGTACAAAACCACGGGAACTGATCAATCCACTTTCAGTTAATGCCGGAATAAGATCAGTGCGTAAAAATTGTGTGAGCAATGATCTTCTTAGTGAGAATAATAAAGACTTATCATCCTGCAGGCGAAATAACAATGCCTGGAAATTCTTTTCTGCTTCTTCAATATTGCCGGGAGAAGCGGGACGTATTTTTCTAACCAGTTCAACCAGGTAATCTACACTCCGGTTGCCTGATTGAAGCGACAGCACTATGCCCCGTTCTTTGGATGAGTCGGGTGTGCTTGATTGTTTCTTCCTGGTTAGTATGCGTAACATGGGTATAGGGTCAACAAATTAGTTGGTTTCTTTTTATGACAAATTTCATGCATAAATTGTTGCGCCACAGGTTTAACAGATTAAAATATTATTATACCTGCAAAAAACTACCACTTGTTACCACCTTTTATTTTTAAAAAGAACTATTATTTTTGTACCAAATCTTCGTTATGGGTTCGGGCAAAAATCAGACAAAGTACCGGGAGAGTGAACAGTGGGATACACTTACTGACACAGAAGACCCATGCACTTTAATTGTATGGAATGATGAGGTGAATACCTTTGAATGGGTAATTACTACCCTGATAGAAATTTGCCATCACACAGAAGAACAAGCTGAACAATGCGCCATGATTATTCATACACAAGGTAAATACGCTGTTAAGAATGGGTTGTACGATGAATTAAAACCTATGTGCGATGCTATTACCGAAAGGGGCATCGGCGCCACAATCGAAATGGTGGAAGCGTAGTTTGTTTATGGTTTATGGTTTATGGTTTGTGGTTTGTGGTTCTATGCTTATTGTCTGTTGCCTATTGCGTATTGCCTATTGCTTTTTTGCCTATTACAAATTCCCAATTCCTCATTTCTAATTTCTAATTTTCCACATGCCTGTTTTTCTGCTGACAGATGAATTAATTTTTCCTGCACCTCATTTGGCAGATGAAGATGGCTTGCTGGCAGTGGGTGGCGATTTATCTGCTGAAAGATTATTACTGGCTTATCGCAGTGGTATCTTTCCCTGGTTTAATGATGATGAACTGATACAATGGTGGAGTCCTGATCCGAGATTTGTTTTATTTCCCGATGAAATTAAGATCAGCAAAAGCATGAAGCAGTTGCTGAAGCGAAATGCATTTGAATTTACCACTAACAAAGCATTTGAACAGGTAATTGACAATTGTAAAACCATTAATCGTGGTGAAGGAAATGGCACATGGATAACTGATGATATGAAAGCTGCTTATATACAATTGCACCAGCCTGGCTATGCTCATAGTGCTGAAGCATGGAATAATGGAGAACTGGTAGGTGGATTATATGGCATACGATTGGGCAGAACTTTTTTTGGTGAAAGTATGTTTAGCAAACAGGGTAATGCCAGCAAGTATGCTTTTATAAAATATGTTCAACAATTACAAATGGAAGGTGTTGAATTGATAGATTGCCAGGTTTATACGGAGCATTTAGAAAGTTTGGGTGCGAGGATGATTGACAGAGATGATTTTTTGAAGATGGTGAAGGGGTTGATTTGATTACGTTTGACATTAGCCGCAGATTCGCAGATTTTAAGCTTTTTAATTACTAAACTCCTTAATAGCTATCTGAGGCAAAAATGTAAATAGTTTTTGAGGAAACTGCTGCGCATGGTTCAACATCAGTGTTCGGATATAAGCCACATCCGTCTGCACTTCTAATTTATCTTTCAATTCTTCCAGTGTTTGTATTTTATAGGTAGCAGATAAATAACCCATGCCATAAAATCTTCCTTCTTCCATCAGCAAACAAACTTGTTTATCGTTGTGCTTACTATCATCTAACAAAGCAAAGGTTGGCAAAAACTCACGGATATGCTGTACGGCCATAAACACTCTTGTATTGTATTCTTCCGGCGATTCTTTTTTGGAGCAGGCTCCACGGCAGGGATTACCATTGGCTCCAATACAATCATCATCATCTGTTTGTATATAGCAGAGTTTGGGACAAAGCTCAAACTCTGTAATCATCTTTTGCACTAATTGTTTTCCTTCCAGTAATAAAGAGAAAGTATAAACAGGCTGCAGGCTCTTTTTCTTTCTATCAATTACCATCCGCATATAACCATTACGGTCTTCATACATGTACAAACCATATACTCTTTCATACCGCTTTAAACTACGGTTATATTTTGGCCATAACCTTTTTATCTCCGTACATTCAAATACTGCAGCCATTAACTCTGTACCGCACTCCGTAAAATTGATTTTATGAATATTGCGAATGAACTCCTGGCGGTTGGGGCCAATATTCGTCCCGGTAAAATGACTTCTTACCCTGAACTTTAAATTCTTTGCTTTACCAACATAAATGATCTTTCCTTTCTGATCGAGAAAATAATATACGCCGGGAGTGTAAGGCAGTTTATCAATTTCACCTTTATCTAAATGCAATGGCAAATACTGTTCTCTTGAACCACGTTTTAATGCCTGCTCAATATGTGTGAGTCCACCATTGGTCAATATCTTTTCAAACAATTTCACCGTAGCAAAACAATCCCCTCCTGCCCTGTGCCGGTTTTCAATTTCTATACTCAACGAACGGCAAAGATTACCCAAACTGTATGAAGACAGATTTGGAAAAACTTTTCTCCCCAACCGCACAGTGCAAAGTTTTGGAGTATTCAGAGTATATCCATTTACATCCAAATGATGTTTTACAAAAGAGTAATCGAAGTTTACATTATGTGCTACGAAAACTCTGCCTTGCAACAAATCAAATATTTCTCTTGCTGTATTTTCAAATACCGGTGCATCAGCCACCATTTCATTAGTAATTCCGGTTAATGCCTGTATGTATCTTGGTATTGCCTGCACCGGATTGATGAGTGTTTCATAATGCTGTACTATCTCTGTACCATTATGAATATAAATGGCTATCTCGGTAATGCCGTTTGCGGAAGCATAACCACCCGTAGTTTCAATATCAACAATGGCGAATTCCATGTAAAGTCAAAATTAAAAATTCAAAAGTAAAAAGAGCGATTTAAAAGAAACAAACAGTTTAAAATCAATCTAAGAAAGCCATAAAACCAAGTTTAAGCTCTGCCGTATATTTCTTACTTTTGCGGCCTTGAAATTTGGTTTATTTGTTTACTGGTTTATTAACTGACCAGTAACCAGTAACCAGCAACCAGTAACTAGCAACCAGCATGGAATTGAGTAAAAATTTTGACCATCAACAATCCGAACAGCAATGGTACCAGCACTGGCTGGACAAGCGTTATTTCAACAGCAAACCCGATGAAAGGGAACCATATACTATCGTCATTCCTCCGCCTAATGTAACCGGTGTGTTGCATATGGGTCACTGCTTAAACAATACCATACAGGATATACTAATTCGCCGTGCCCGTATGCAGGGAAAGAATGCCTGCTGGGTGCCGGGTACCGACCATGCTTCTATTGCTACTGAAGCCAAAGTGGTGCAGATGCTTCGGGAAAGAGGTATTCAAAAAGCTTCTTTAAGTCGTGATGAATTTTTAAAGTATGCCTGGGAATGGAAAGAAAAATATGGCGGCATTATTTTACAGCAGTTAAAGAAGTTGGGCTGCAGCTTAGACTGGGACCGCACTTCTTTTACGATGGACCCTGATTATTATGACAGTGTAATTAGTGTGTTCATTGATCTATACAACAAAGGTTATATCTATCGTGGCAAGCGGATGATTAACTGGGATGTGAAAGCAAAAACAGCATTGAGTGATGAGGAAGTGATTCGTAAGGAAACGCAGCAGAAGTTGTATCATCTTAAATATTTTATAGATGACAGTACCGTCACCCGCCGTCAACCGTCATCTGTCAACTTCATCACTATCGCCACTGTTCGTCCTGAAACTATTATGGGTGATACGGCTATTTGTGTACATCCAAATGATGAACGATACAAACACCTGCATGGCAAGTTTGCTTTTGTTCCATTAATTAATCGCCGCATTCCTATTATTACTGATGATTATGTAACGATGGAGTTTGGAACAGGTGCATTAAAAGTTACGCCGGCACATGATATGAACGACTACCAATTAGGACAAAAACATAACCTGGAAGTAGTTGATATTTTAAATGAAGACGGAACACTCAACGAAGAAGCACAGATATTGATCGGTGAAGACAGGTTTGAAGCAAGAAAGAAAATCATTAAGCTGTTAGAAGAGGCCGGTCATATTATAAAAATTGAAGATTATACCAGCGAAGTTGGTTATAGCGAAAGAACAGATGTTGTGGTAGAACCAAGATTGAGTTTGCAATGGTGGGTGGATATGAAAAAGATTAGTGGCCCTGCATTGAAAGCGGTGGTGGAAGATGATATAAAGTTTTACCCGGTTAAGTTTAAAAATCTCTATCGTCACTGGATGGAGAATATCAAAGACTGGTGTATCAGTCGCCAGCTTTGGTGGGGGCATCGTATTCCTGCGTGGTATGATGAGCAGGGGAATGTATATGTAGCAAAAGATGAAAATGAAGCAAGGCAAAAAGCTGAAAGCTCAATGCTAAATGCAAATCCAAGCCTTAAGTCTTCCGCATTAAGCATTAAGCTTACACAAGATGAAGATTGTTTAGATACATGGTTTAGCAGTTGGCTCTGGCCATTTGAAGTATTTAAAGGCTATAGTAATCCGGGTAATGATGAAATCAAGTACTACTATCCTACCAATACTTTAGTTACTGCACCTGAAATTATTTTCTTTTGGGTGGCCCGTATGATAATGGCGGGATTTGAATATAAACATGAACTGCCTTTCCGTGAAGTTTACTTTACCGGTATTGTGAGAGATAAGTTAGGCAGAAAGATGAGTAAGAGCTTAGGTAACTCACCCGACTTATTAGAGCTGATTGATAGATACGGTGCGGATGCTTGTCGCTTTGGTATAATGATTTCCTCTCCGGCGGGTAATGATTTGTTATGGGATGAAAGCAGTAATGAGCAGGGAAGAAATTTCAACAACAAAATATGGAATGCACTAAAGTTGGTAAAGATGTGGGAAGGGAGACAGGCTGAAGGCTTAACGCAAAATGCTGAAGGCAACTTTGCTGTGTCATGGTTTGATAATCGTTTGAATGAAGTAAAGGCACAGGTGAATGAACTATATAAAGATTTTCGACTGAGTGAGATATTGAAGACAATTTATTCTTTGATATGGGATGATTTCTGCAGTTGGTATTTGGAGTGGGTGAAGCCGGGTTTTGAACAACCAATTGATAAAGCTGTGTATGAAAAAACAGTTCGCTTTTTTGAAGAATTAATGCAGCTGTTACATCCTTTCATGCCGTTTATTACCGAAGAAGTTTATCACCAGTTGAAGCAACGCTCTGCTGATGATGATATAACTATTAAGCAGCAGTTGGCAGTGAGCAGTGTGCAGTTAGCAATATTAAAGCAGGGTTCACTTTTGAAAGAAATCATTACTGCTATCCGTGATACGAGAGTTAAGAATAACCTTAAACCAAAAGAGGATATCAAGCTCAATATTCAAACGGACAAAAAAGATATGTATGTATCTTTTCAAAGCATATTAGCCAAACAGGTAAATGCTAAGGAGATAGTTTTTGTAAATGATAATGTAGCCAGGGGAATTACTGCTGTTGTGCAGAAAGAAAAGTTCTTTATTGAAGCAGAAACTGAAATTGATACTGCCTCACAAAAAGAAACTTTATTAAAAGACCTGGACTACTTTAAAGGCTTCCTAAACTCAGTTAACAAGAAGTTAAGTAATGAGAAGTTTGTGCAAAACGCAAAACCAGAAGTTGTAGCTTTGGAGCAAAAGAAAAAAACCGATGCCGAAGATAAAATCCGACTTATCGAGGAAAGTCTCAAAAACCTCCGTTAGATTTATTACGATAAACATAAAGAAAAGCATTCTCCTTTTCGGTGGATGCTTTTTTGTTTTTCAGCATCTTTCAGCGCAATCAAAAGATGCCAAAATCTTACTTGATATACAAGATGACAGGAGTGCAACGATGACTACCATTTACAAAGATATCAGCAAAACAACATCTTTGGTAAGTGTAGGATTGCCCGTTGGTTTGTTTGCTACAGGATTAGCTACACACAATGCAGACATGAAGAAAAAAGCTATCTATCTCGGCGAAACATTTTTAGTAAATACAGCAATAACTACCATCCTTAAAAATACTATCAAAAGGGAAAGACCATCTGTAAAAGACCCATCCATCATACCGCTGGATGCTGCAGGCAGTTATTCTTTTCCTAGCGGTCATACTTCTGATGCATTTGCCACTGCCACCTCGCTGTCAATTGCCTATCCAAAATGGTATGTAATTGCACCATTATTTTTATGGGCCAGCAGTGTTGGTTACTCAAGAATGTATTTAGGCGTACATTATCCCAGCGATGTGGTGGCCGGCGCAATAGTTGGTGCAGGTTCAGCGTTCTTAACAAAAAGAATCAACGACTGGATCCAGCAAAAACATCATGCCCATGTTAATCAAAAATTACTCAATTAGGTTTTTTCTTTTAATTGGTGCCTTATTAATCGTAGCAATAAGCTTTGCTCAAACACGTAAACCTGTTGCCCAAAAACCGGCTTCAAACAAACCTGCTCAGCAAAAGCAAGTGGTTAATGTCCCTTTAAAATTAAAACCACTCTGGGGTAATCATCCCGGCGGTAATATGCTGGTTGCTGATGGAGTTAATTATGCAGACTCAGCATTAAGGGTGATAGATGATAAAGGCAATCGTTATCCTGTTATCAGTTTTAAATTTATTTATAAAAGAAAATCCAGTTATACCGATGACCAGACCGGTGTTGTAAAAAATGGCTGGGATGCAGTAGCAACTGATGTAACTGGTGACACCATATTAAGTGAAGTATGGCGAAACTCCATAAAGGAATCACTTCAGAAAGATGAAGAATGGACCATTGATTACATAATGGTAAAAGATAAAAGTGGCCGCAAAGTAATGGCCACTCCAATGAATTTTAAATTTAAGTAAGCTTAGTTGGACAAAATATTTAATGGAAGAATAATTTCCCACAACCCTTTACGTCCCGGATTCAACAGATCGTTATCCAGCAAATGACTATATCGAACACCAATACTTACTGGTAACTGGTTCCACCATTTTGTATCAAAATAAATTTCTCCTCCTGCCGATTTAAAAGATTTATTAAATGCCGCCTGGTTCTGCAAATATTTTGCTTTGGCATTAGTATAATCAAAAAATGCATTAGCTCTTATACGGGTGAAGTAAAGCAGGTTGGCAAAACCCCAATCGGGATAAGCTAATGTGAAATGATAATTCACCCCAAGTTTATACATCTGTCTGGTATTAAGCGCTTCATACCCTCTTGAAAAAGGAAATGTTTTAGTAAAAAAGTCCATCAACGTATCACGGCTTTGAAAAGCTGCATTAACAACAAGGCTATGATTTTTTGCCAGTCCGGGAAAAAATAAATTACCGGTTGCTACTAATTTGTGACTGTTCTGAAATGTAATGGCATCCCGGTAATTGACACTCAAAGTTTGTGCCCAATGCGGATAAATATTTTGCTTCGCCTGCTGACTAACGTTAGAGAAGCTGAAAATATATCTCATAAAATCAAAGCTTTTGTTCTTAAATATCTCCTTGCCGGGAAAAGCCTCAGCTCTTTGTTCAAGATTATAACTAACACCAACGTTTATGTCCTTATAAGTTCTGCCATTAGTAAATGATAATGGCAGGAATACACCTGTAAATAATGTAGCAGAATTAAAATAGTGCACCTCAATGGTGTTGTTGGGAAACAACACAGCATAAGGACGGTTAAAGCCTCCTTCTACACCGGCAGTCAGCATCGGATAAAATCCACCAAACAACTCACTAAAGCCAACAAAATGACTTTGCTCATCACGGTTGTAGATATAATATAAATTACTTTGAAAAGTGTTGAGCACATTATTGCCATAAAAATTAAGACCATATTCCGGCTCTGCTATGTATGGTCGCCAGCTATGAAAATTAAATGGCCGGGTTGCCTTTGGGTATTTGGATGAAGCAAAATTTCTTGCACCAATCTGATCCAGCAATTTTGCTGAAGAATTATTCAATGCATTGGCAGCATAAATGTCATTGATTTTTTCATCAGCTAAGTTTACTTCCTGCCAGTTGATATTGGCAGCATCTATTTTAGCTAATCTTGAGCCGTCAGCTGTAAAAGCAGAGACTATGAGATCACCTTTGCTATTGATCACTGGTTGATAAAAAGCATTTTCATTATTAGTTAGCTGAAATATTTTTTTATCGCTTAGTCTTACAGCAAATAATTTATCAGCACCATTCTCCATTCTGCTGAACAGCACCGTATCCCCTTTTACAACAGGATAACCCAGTACATTATAAGTGAAAGGAGTTATTGCTTCCGTTTCTCCATTATTCAAATTAAGTTTTACTAAAGCCATCCTGCCCTGTTGATCTCTTATGGCCGATACAGCATATTGATTACCCGGCAAGAATTTGGTTTGAGTAAAGAAATATTGATGAGTATTGTTAAGAACTTGTTTAACTGAGCCATCTATGGCACTTAATACATGTACTTCATTTTTCCCATCCGGTGTAACATTTACTGCAAGTACACTTGATCCATCCGCAGAAATATCAGGAGCAAAATATTTTGTTTTATGGGTAAGCTTGATTTGACTACCTGTTTGTACATCTACAATTCTTATATCAGAATAATCCCGGTATGTCCATCTTGCATCATTATTATAGGCTGCATAAATAATTTTTCCGTTTTTGTAAGAAAAATAGTCATCAATGGCTATATCTTTTGTTCTTATCCTATGCTCTCCACTTTTATCAATAGTATAAAAAGCAGGAATATTTTTATAGGTTCTTTTCAAAGCAATCATCTTGTCTCCTTCAGCGTAAGGGAACAAATAATTCACTACATTATTTTTTTGCGCAGCGGTAATAAATTTTGTATTATCATCTCCTTTCTTCGCATCGAAGGATAACTGTTTAAAATATTGAATAGCATCATTACGAAATTGCCTGTAAGATTTACCGCTATTCCTTGCTATAGAATTATTAAATGAATAGAAGATGCCTTTAAATCTCGCCGCATCATCGATAACTTTTTTCCAGAAATCATTTCCATATTTTTCATATCCATAAGCCACCAGCTGGTAACCGGTGTGATAGTGATCGGGCACAAAACTTTTTAATGAGCCATTTCGCAACTTCATCCAGTTGTAATTTTTCTTTTGTAGCCACAGCGCTTTGTAATCTCTCATAAAAGAAGCCATTCTTCCCCTGCCCTGCTCACTCACTAATGTTTCCTGAAAAACCGCATCTCCTTCAAAGAACCAGTCAGGCACTGTTATAGCGTTTGCTAAAGCCCTGCCTTGTTCACCGGCAAAAAAGCTGAATATTTTTGTGAGGCCCTTATTAAAATTATTATACTGTTGTACGTGACGGTATTCGTGTATAGCTAAGTTATCTGTCCATGGTAAACTGCCCAGGGAGAAATTATCAGGGTCAGGCGTCATATAAAACTCACTCCGAAAAGGTGCCAATCCAACATAACCATTGGCAACGGTAGTTTGATTTTGCAAAATGAGATTAATTTTTTTGAATTGGCTACCTATTGTACGGCTGGTGGAAGATTGTAAAGCTGAAGTAATGGACGCAACTCTTGCAGCTTGTTTTTCAAGGCCTGCAGGAAAGATCACTCTTACAGTATCAGTATTTATCTGTTTCCATTTTATTGAAGCGGGGTTTCCGCCAAACTGTTGTGCCGTTAAAAAAAGTGAATTAAGTAAACTAATTGTTAACAGAGCCGTTATTCTTTTGATACTTGTATTAAATTGATTCATGGTTTAAAATTATTGTTATTTCCCATATCCTCATTTTATTCACATTGAATTAAAATTTGATTAACCGATGTATATTGCTTTATATTTTAAAAACTAACATTATGAAGAGATTTCTCACCCGTTTATTATTTGCTGTTACCAGTCTTTGTATGTTTCAAATGAGTGTTATGGCTTCCGGACCTGTGATGAATACTGCTACCAGCAGTGGCCCATCAAAGGAAGAAGTTAATAGTGCTGTTAAAGAATTCAGGAGTCTCTCTAAGTCAGAACGAAAAGAAAAGATGAAAGAGGTGAAGCAGGCTGTTAAGGATTTCAAGAAAAGTAAAAGAAATGGTGGCGAAGCTGATACTAATACCTTATTATTGGTTATCCTGGCTATTTTACTACCTCCTTTAGCAGTTTACCTGCATGAAGGAGAAATTAATACTAAGTTCTGGATAAGCTTGCTGTTAACAATCCTGTTCTGGATACCCGGTGTTATCTATGCTCTTATAGTTATCCTTGGCAACGGTTAATTTTTGCTGAATACACTCAAATTATTATATTAAGGTCTCCACATAAAGGAGACCTTTCTTTTTGGCCTGATTTCCGTTCATCCGCTTAAAAGGCCTCTTGCCTAAAGCCTGTAACAAAGTTTTCAAATTGGCGTCATTATATTGAAAACGGTTACAAATAAGCTCTTTGAGGATGATTAAAATGGAAAAAGTATTGAAAACTACACTTCACCCTATAAAACCGGCAGTTTACACCCTTTCCATTTGGAATAATAGATGATACATTGTAAATTTGCACCGACAAATTGATACTCCTGAATTTCAACGATTTAATGCCTAAAGATTCAGATTTGTCGAATTTTTGAAAGTTTTCTTCGAAATTTTAAAAACTTCCCAGGGGTAATCAAGCAAAACCAAACACACTGATTAGAAGCTGAGAAAGATGAAAACGAAAAATGACCATTCATCATCTTATAAAACCAAACATAGTATTATGCATTGCAAAGTACCTAATTTAAACCATATCTTTGTATCGTAATTAACAGATAAGATAAGCCGAAAGGCAAAAGATAATAAGAACAGAAACACTAAAAGACAAAACAATGACAACTAGAAGAACAGTGGACTCCAAGGCAGGAACACTCAAAACGATGAGCAAATTGACTGGAAAATCAGCCCTTGCTAAATTATTCACCATTGCAGCCTTAAGCCTTATGGCTGTATGCACCATGTCTTTTACACAGAAAGATGACACCGCTGCCGCAAACAATATGTTAGCAGCAAACACTGAAGTAGTTACCAGCGATTCAAATGCTGATGTTGTTACTTTAAACAAAGCCAAATTCCCTAAAGTGATACTAAGCCGGGAATTTGTAAATGCTCTCCGTAACATCAAATTAGATGTTGCTAAAGCTGACAGAGAAGTGGTAAAAAGCCTTTACCTGGCTGAAAAAGCTAAAAAAGAAGCTTTAAAATTCTACCACAACTCTACAGAAAATATGGGAGCTGCTGAAAAAGAAGTAAACGAAGCCATGAAGTTTGAAGCATTAAAATATGCTTTCAATGTAGGTAATGAATTTGCCGCTGATGATGCAAATGACGAAGTGAGTGAGCACATGAAGTTAACCTCCATCAAATTATCAGTTAATGCAGCTATGCTGAATGACGTGATGAGTGCTGATGAAGAAGTAGCTGCAGGTGTAACTGAAAAATCTCCCGAAACTGCAGTTGCAAACTTCATGAAAAGTAGCTCAAAAAACATTGCTGATGCTGATGCTGAAATCAACAGCACTATCAGCACAAAAAATACAGTAGCTAAGAAAAAATAACTGGCATAAGCCTTACGTAATTAAACTTTATCAAGCGGTTGGTTTCGGAAAAAGGGCCGGCTTTTGTGTCGGCTCTTTTGTTTTATATAGCTTCCTGTTCCCCTTCATTTCCATTATTTTTGCGCAACAATTAAAAAGAGCATGTCGGTTACCAGGGAAATACAGCAGGCAGTTATTGAAAGTTTAGAAAAATTATATGGACAAACCTTTACTGAAAAGGATTTCCAGATCAATCAGACCAAACCAGAATTTGAAGGAGATTATACTGTAGTATTATTTGCCCTGGTTAAATCACTCCGCAAAGCACCTGATGCTCTGGGCAAAGAACTGGGAGAATATCTCAACTCAAACTACAATCAACTATTCTCTGCTTACAATATTATCAAAGGGTTTTTGAACTTAACCATTGCAGACAGCTATTGGCTGAGTGTACTTGATAAATGGCATAACGACACCAGCTATGGCAAGCAGGAAATGAAAAATAAAAAGGTGATGGTGGAATACTCCTCTCCCAACACCAACAAACCACTTCATCTCGGTCATTTAAGAAATAATTTTTTAGGATGGAGTATTGCTGAAATTATGAAGGCAAATGGTTATGATGTGATCAAATCTTGCATCGTAAACGACCGGGGCATTCATATTTGCAAAAGCATGATTGCCTGGGAGAAATTTGCTAACGGTGCTACACCGCAATCAACCCACACCAAAGGCGACCATTTTGTAGGTGACTACTATGTTAAGTTCAATGATGAATATAAAAAGCAGATGCAAGAGCTCATTGCAAAAGACATGAGTAAAGAGGAAGCAGAAAAAGAAGCTCCCATCATGAAAGAAACACAGGAGATGCTGGTGAAATGGGAACAAGGTGATGAGAAAGTGATGAACCTATGGCGTACCATGAACAGTTGGGTATATGAAGGCTTTGATGAAACCTATAAAAACATCGGCAGCGATTTTGATAAAACTTATTACGAAAGCAATACCTATTTATTAGGAAAAGAAACTGTGCAGGAAGGATTACAAAAAAATGTTTTCTTTAAAAAGGACGATGGTAGTGTATGGATCGATCTTACCAATGATGGACTGGATCAAAAATTAGTACAACGTAAAGACGGTACATCTGTTTATATAACACAGGATATTGGTCTTGCCATGCAGAAATATGATCAATATAAAATTGACCAAAGTATTTATGTAGTGGGTGATGAACAGAATTATCATTTCAAAGTTTTAAAACTCATTTGTCAAAAGCTGGGAATGCCATACGCTGATAATATTTTTCATCTCAGCTATGGAATGGTGGAATTGCCCACCGGCAAAATGAAAAGCCGGGAAGGAACAGTGGTTGATGCAGATGATTTAGTAGAAGAAATGATAACTATTGCCGGGAATCATACTAAGGAACTGGGTAAAGTAAAAGATTTTACTGAAGAAGAATTAAAAGATTTATATGAAACTATCGGTCTTGGTGCATTAAAATATTTCCTGCTTCGTGTTGATCCTAAAAAGAAAATGATCTTCAACCCTGAAGAATCTATCGACTTTCATGGGCATACCGGGCCATTCATTCAATACACACATGCCAGGATCAAATCCATTCTGCGTAAAGAGCAACCAAAAGATAAGGGCAACATCAGCAATTCATTGTTGCCTTTAGAAAAAGAATTATTAATTACGCTTGAGCAATATCCGCAAGTAATTGAAGCAGCCGGTACAGAAATGGATCCATCAGTAATTGCCAACTATGCTTATCAATTAGCAAAAACATTTAACTCGTTCTACACAGAACATTCAATCATGAATGCAGAATCAGCAGAGAAAAAAGAATTACGTCTGCTCATTGCACAAATGACGGCTAATGTCATTGCATCAGCATTTGGTTTGCTGGGAATAAAAGTTCCGGAAAGAATGTAAGCTTAAAACACTTTACCTTTTTCTTCGTGTTCTAATAATTTGGCGGCGGCACCATTATCAAATACCATTTCCCGGTTCATAATTACCTGGCGTAACAAATCGTGTATAGTAATTACGCCGGCAAATTTATCTGCATCATAAGCCAGCAGGTAACGTGTTTTATGAGTGATCATTTTGTTCATGCAATGCTCTACTGTTTCATTCATATGCACAATGGGCAAATCAATCGTCATCACTTCTCTTACAGTCGAAGTACTGCTGTTGCGTCCTTTCAAAATTACATTGCGGGTATAATCCCTTTCGCAAAAAATACCTTTGTATTCTCCATTGTCCATTACTATAAGGTAACTTAAGTCAACGGAATTAAGCATGCTCAAAGCGTCAATTACTTTTGCATCAGGGCCAATACTATTAAATGCATGGGGTTTGCTGGCCAGTAAATCTTTTACAGTACGCATATCGGGTATTTATAAAATCAATTTATAATAACAACTACAATTTAAGGATGATATTTATCAATTCAGCTGCTGATAAAAAAATATCCCGCTGCAAATATGCACCAGGATATTAATATAACAATAAACAAACGCCTGTTATTACTTGCTTTGTGCCAGCTTGCTTCCAAACACTTTCTTCAGCAAATCAGTAACCCTGGCAACAGGATCTTTTCTGATCTTTTGTTCTTCTAATGAAACATAATGAAATAATCCACCAAGGGCTCTTTCGGTTACATAACCAGAAAGATCCGGATTGATCTTTTTAAAAGTAGTGGGCAACTTATTGTAAGTATTAAATACATCACCCCAATATTTAGTAGCCCCCACTTTATCCAGTGATTGTTGAATCACCGGTTTAAAGGAATTGGTTAAATCAACAGTGGTTTTATTTTTCAAATATGTAGTGGCAGATGAATCATTACCTTTCAAAATACCAATGGCATCCTGAATGGTCATAGCTTTAATGGCATTACCAAAAATGGGTGCTGCAGTTTTACAGGCATCTTCGGCGCCACGATTAATTGACAGAATAGCATCATCAACCAGCTTATTAAAACCAAGACTGCGTAAAGTCTTCTCTACTTTTTGTGCTTCCTGTGGTAATAAAATTTTTATCACTTCATCTTTAAAGAAGCCATCAACGAGGCTCAATTTGCCGGCACTGTTTTGTGCACCAACATTCAACGCCTCTTTTAATCCTGAAGCCACTTCTGATACAGAAGGTTCTGTTTGTCCATTAGCAATTCCGCCCAGTACCTGTTGTGCCGTTTCACAACTCATCAATATAAAAACAACGGGAAGCAGTAACAATTTTTTCATGTTTATTAAATTAGGTGTTTACCAAAATAAATTTTATGCAAAATAAAATCCGCTTTCCTTATAAAAGCGGATATGAAGTTATTTAACAAAATGTATTAATCTTCTTTTTCTTTCTTTTTATGTTCCTTTTGCTTGTTGGCATTTTTATCGCCTTTATGCTTACCGTGCTTCCAGCGATGCTCGTCACGTTGAGAATTTTCATGCTTTTTGTCTTTATCTTTTTTATCGTCATCGTCGTCATTCTCTTTTCCTTTGCCATTTTCTTTATCGTCATCATCTTTACCCTTTACTTTATCTTTTTTCTCCTGCCATTTTCCATGCTTCGGTTCTGTACCAGCATTTGCTGACTGTTCTTTATCCTTTTGTGCTTTTTCCCGGGCTGCTTTCTGCTCAGCTTCTTTTTTCTTTACTTCATCTGTCTGTTTTTGTTTCGCTATTACTTTCCCAATAAATCCTTTTTTCTTAGCAGTATCCTGCGAAAAGCCGGCACCGGCGATAAACAGGACTGCGACAAATAATAACAGTTTTTTCATATTCATTTTTTTTAAGTTAATTATTAGATGTAAACAACTATAAGCAAGTTGCATACCAAATAAATTTAGGTAAGAAAAATTAGCCCAAATCCTTAAATTTGCCTCACAAGAAACCCGATGAACATTTACAGTTCTCATTTTTATACACTTTCTGCCTACCAGTCCATTCGCATGAACGGGACTTCGAAGTAGGTTTTACTCCCGGTTAATCATCTTTTTTACTTCATCTCTAAATTTCAGTAACATGAAAATTGCTGTATTAGGCGCAGGCATGGTGGGCCGTGCAATCGCTATAGATCTTTCAAAAAAATACTTTGTTACTTCTTTTGATATCAGTGAACATAGTCTTCAACTACTAAAAGAAAAAGGAATTCATACCAATCAAACAGATTTGTGCAACTATGCTCATTACCCACAGTTATTAAACGAGTTTGATATGGTAGTTACCGCAGTTCCCGGCTTTATGGGATTTGATTGCTTAAAGGCAGTAATTGAAGCAAAGAAAAATGTGGTGGATATTTCTTTTTTCCCCGAAGATGCCTTGCAGTTGGATAAACTGGCAAAAGCGAACAAAGTTACTGCCATTGTTGATTGTGGTGTGGCACCCGGCATCAGCAATTTGGTGCTTGGTTATTATAATGAACAAATGGAGGTAAAAGCATTTGATTGCATGGTGGGCGGATTGCCGCAGAAAAGAGTAAAGCCATTTGAATACAAAGCCCCCTTCTCTCCTATTGATGTGATTGAAGAATATATACGTCCGGCAAGATTGATGGAAAACGGAACCATCGTAACCAAACCTGCATTGACGGAAGCAGAGTTAATTGACTTTGATGAAATAGGAACATTAGAAGCATTTAATACGGATGGTTTGCGTTCATTATTATTTACTATGGGGCATATTCCCAATATGAAAGAAAAAACGCTGCGTTATCCGGGTCATATTGATTTGATAAAAACACTAAAGCTTGGTGGTTTCTTTAATCATGAACCTATAAATTTTAAGGGAACAGAAATTTCACCGCTTGAATTTGCCTCCGCCATATTAATAACACAATGGAAACTTGGATTAACTGAAGAAGAATTTACCATCATGCGGGTGATCGTTAAAGGCGAACTGGATGGAAAAGAAAAAACAGTTCAGTATGATTTGCTGGACCGCTATGATCATTTTTCTCAAACTTCTTCTATGGCCAGAACTACGGGATACACCTGTACTGCGGCTGTAAATATGCTCATTGAAAAACTATTTACTGAGAAAGGTGTTTTTCCTCCGGAATTAGTAGGCAGGCATCCTGAATGCTTCGAATACATTTTAAAATACCTGGCTGAAAGAAAGATTTACTGGCAAAAAACAGAATGCTAAAGATTAACTTTTTTAGTATCAGTCAAATATTATTTTTGCTCACTAATCATTTAAGATGAGACAAAGAACAATAGCATTAATTCTTTTACTGGTATTTGCTGCCGGTGGTATTTTTTATTTTATTTCCAATAATAAACCACTAACGCCACCTGAACCGATATCAAATGCTGTTGCAGCACCAACTGCATTCCAGGTAAGTTTTGTGAATAGTTATCCGCATGATACTGCTGCTTTCACTGAAGGTTTGCAATATATTGATGGGGTATTGTATGAAAGTACTGGCAATAAAGATAATATGCCACAATCTACTTTAAGAAAAGTTGATTTAATAAGTGGTAAAGTGATCAAAAATCTTAAGTTAAAAGACGAATATTTTGGCGAAGGCGTTACTGTATTGGGAGATACCATTTACCAGCTTACCTGGCAAAATCATGTTGGGTTTGTTTATAAAAAGGCAGACTTCTCCTTGATCAAAACATTTGATGTCCCTTTTGAAGGATGGGGAATGACTACGGATGGTAAGCAACTTTACATCAGCGACGGCACCAATATCATCCATGTTTATGATCCGCATACATTAAAAGAAGTAAACCGCATAAGTGTACAGGATAACAATGGTATGCTGAGTAATGTAAATGAGTTGGAATGGATTGATGGATATATTTATTCCAATGTGTGGCAAACAAACTATATACTAAAAATTGATCCGGCTACGGGCAATGTAGTTGGCAAAACTGATCTCACTCAGCAAATACAGGTAGCTTTACCAAACTTCGACTGGCAAACCAATGTTCTGAATGGAATTGCCTACGATGCGGCCACTAAAAAGATATACATTACCGGTAAAAACTGGCCAAAGTTGTTTGAAGTTCGTTTTAATTAAGCGGCATGCAAAGAACAAAACTTGAAAAAACAATTTTTTTCATCAGCATTATTGCTTTTCTGTACTGTATTATACCCAGGTTTATCACTATTTCAAATTCTGCAATCCTCGAGGATGTATTTGATATAATAAGTCTGCCAATGATGGCAACATTCATAATCCTTCCAATTACAAGCCTGGTATTGTGGCTAAAACAAAGCTGTAGTTTACGTTCACTCCATGGCTATTCATTCCTGATTTCTGTTATCACTTTATTATTCCTCGTAAATACCATTAGAAATATTGAATACTGACAGGCATTATAAAATAATGCATCAGTTTCTAAGTTTGTTTAGTTTACCCTTTAATTTCACGCAAAGGCGCAAAGAAAATAAGTCGCAAAAAAAACTGCGCCTTTGCTCCTTACGTTTCTTTGCGTGAAAAAATTCAAGCTGCACGTTACTCAATATAAAAGATCAGTAAAAACATGAAGGCAGTTCAGTAACTTTATTACAGCAATCCATACCGTAATAATTACTGATGAATGAATACACCACAAAAAATCAAAAATAAATTAATCCGTACATGGAATGCACTGGGTCCCGGGCTTATTACCGGCGCCAGTGATGATGATCCTTCCGGTATTGCCACTTACTCACAGGCAGGCGCTAAGTTTGGTACTAAGTTATTGTGGACAGCCATTGCTACTTATCCTCTCATGATTGTAATACAGGAAATGTGTGCAAGAATTGGATTAGTAACTGATAAAGGACTGATGGGTGTAATAAAAAAGTATTATTCTAAAAAAATACTGTACCTCATCCTGCTGGTAAGTTTTCCTTCCATTGTATTAAATGTAGGGGCTGATATTGCCGGAATGGGTGCTGTAGGAAATCTTATTTTCCCACAAGTACCTTCATTCATTTTTTCTATTGTATTTACCGGCATCCTGATGTATGCCACCATCTTTTGGAATTACAGGCGCATTTCCTTTATACTTAAATGGCTTTGCATAACCCTGTTCTGTTATTTAATTATTCCTTTCATTGCTGATACAGACTGGCGTCAAACCATCCGCAGTACATTTATTCCAAGTATTGAAATGAACAGCGATTTCTTAATGGCCCTAGTGGGAATATTGGGCACCACTATTTCACCCTATTTATTCTTCTGGCAGGCATCAATGGAAGTAGAAGAAGAAAATCAGAAACACCTGGTAGTAGATAAAGCAATTATCAGCGATATGAAGCTGGATATAAGAACCGGGTTGCTGCTCACCAATCTTGTTTTCTATTTCATTATTCTTACCACAGGTACCGTTTTATATAAGGCCGGTATTTTTCAGATTGACACGGTTGAACAGGCTGCAATAGCATTAAAACCACTGGCTGGTGATGCTGCTTATATTTTATTTGCCATTGGTGTGTTAGGCACGGGTGCATTAGCCATTCCTGTTCTTGCCGGTTCGTTAAGTTATATGATGAGTGAATTGTTTGACTGGGAAGAAGGCCTGGATAAAAAGTTTCATGAAGCAAAAGGATTTTATATCACCCTGATCATTGCGATGACATTGGGACTGGCAATCAACTTTAGCGGTGTGAGTCCCATCAAAATGTTATTTTATACTGCTGTATTGTATGGCATTATTGCACCGGTATTAATTGCCATCATCCTTCATATCTGTAATAACAAAAAGATAATGGGAGAATACACCAATTCGATGCTGGTAAATATAGTTGCGGTTATTACTTTGGTGCTGATGACTGTGGCAGCCGGGTTACTAATATATACTGAATTGATGAGTTAGATATAAGTACCGTGATATTTGCCTGGAACCCTGCTATCAACTTTCTGGCAACTATACACTCTTATATTCGCCGCTTTATTTTTTATTAACCGGAATAATTTTTTCAACCATCTTTAACAATACCTGTAATGGGGAATAAATGTTGGTGATGATATTATTTCAATCGCATATTTTCAGGATCCCACTGTATAATCTTCTTCTTAAAATAACTTTCGTTACAGGCCAATGCAGGTGCTGCCGCTCTGAATCCAAAAACTGCATCTTCCACTACCGCTTTTCCTGTTCGTATAGCATCAAAAAAATTGGTGAAATGATCTACATGTTCATCATAACCTGCCGGTGCTTTATACACAATATCCGCCTTTGTTTTACTTTTCTTTTGTTCAGGTGTCCATTTGGCATCATACTCTTTTTGCATTTCTTCCTGCAGCTTCTTTGGAAAAGTAAATACCGAATCATATCCGCCAAATCCCGGCGCCTCCGGCATATAATGATGCTTAACGGTTATTTCATTTCCTTCTACTAAAAGTATTCCTTCAGAACCTACAAATTGAGTAAGCTCCTGACCACCCGTTCCGCTTACAAAGTTCACCTGTAATGTCAGTTGAAAAGCATCATGCTCTTTACTGTTGGGATATTGCATTACACCAGCCATTACATCGGGCATATTGCGTCCATCTTTCCAGTAACTCAACTGACCAGTACTGTAAACAGATGTTGGCCCTTTTGAACCAGTAATAAAATGTGTACCGCTTAATAAATGAATAAACAAATCACCGGCAACACCGGTACCCAATTCTTTATAAGCTCTCCACCAAAAAAATTTCTTTGAATCATACGCCATCTTCTCTGTTACTTCAATAAACTTGTCCCAGTTGGTGGTGGATGCACTCGCATCTTTAGGAATAGTGTATTCCCATGCACCAATTGCACTTTGCCGGTCATACACTGCATTTACCATATTGAGTTTTCCTATTTCACCGGCGGCTAATAATTCTTTTGCTTTTGCATGACCAATACTACTCACCCGCTGACTACCCACCTGCAACACTTTATTATACTTTTTACTTGCTTCCATTACGGGATAACCTTCACTTATTTTATAGATCATTGGTTTTTCTACATACACATGCTTGCCTTTTGCCATTGCATCTAATGCAATTCGGGCATGCCAGCAATCAGTAGTGGCAACAATAACTGCATCAATATCTTTTCGGTCTAATAATTCTTTATAGTTGATAGTAGTAAAAATATTGTTGCCAAATTGTTCCTTTGCATTTTCTAATCTTCCCAAATACAGATCGCAAATACCTGCTAACTCCACACCCGGTACTTTCAATGCCGAGTTTAAATCAAAATGACCTTGTATGCCATAGCCAATAACACCCAAACGTATTTTATCGTTGGAAGCAATCTTTCTTTCATAATGAAGAATCCGTTCTTCAACTTTTTCTTTTGATGCCAGTGAAGACAGTGGCGATGCTGCAGTAATTAACGTAGTGGCGCCAATTTGTTGTAAAAATTTTCTTCTTGAAGTTGAATTGTCTTTACTCATAGTTTATATTTTAAGCAAGAATAGAAGATAAAAATTTCATTAACCCTTTCTGCAATATAAAAAATTGCTTTACAATTTAACGATTGAAGGGTGCATTTCAAAATTTCGCACCTGACCCACCCCTATTAAATAATCTTTCATTTTAAAACACTACTGCGCCCCTCCGGGGAGGGGATAAAAAAGCTGCTAATCGAAATTCAAATGAATCATGCGTTGCGAAAATTTGAAATGCACCCCGATTGAACGGGAAACCAACCAGAATTTCAATAACTTTCCTGAATAAAATATTTACATGAATCCTGAGGTAGATTTCTTCTTCGATAAAGAAGAAAAATGGAAAAAAGAATTTCAGCAATTAAGAAAGATTATTCTTGATTGCGGACTCAACGAAGAATTAAAATGGGGACAGGCCTGTTATACCCTTAATAAAACCAATATTGTGCTGATACACGGGTTTAAAGAATATTGTGCCGTACTGTTTTTTAAGGGTGCTCTTTTAAAAAATGCTGATGGTATTTTAATTCAGCCCACTGTAAATGTACAGTCAGCCCGGCAAGCCCGGTTTACGAATGTTAAAGAAATAACTAAACAGGAAAAAATTCTGAAAGCATATATATACGAAGCCATTGAAGCAGAAAGAGCTGGCTTAAAAGTAAAGCTTAAGAAAACATCCGATTATAAAATACCGGAAGAGTTTCAAAAGAAACTGCAAAAGAATAAGGCATTAAAAGCAGCATTTGATAAACTTACTCCCGGCAGACAAAGAGGTTATCTTTTTTATTTTTCGCAACCTAAGCAATCTAAAACCAGGGAAGATAGGGTTGAAAAATATGTGAAGCACATTATTAGTGGAAAGGGATTGAATGATTAATCACATTTTAATGAGATAAAAATTTTATGAGTAACAAAAACAAATTATCTGCTGATCAACAAAAATCATTGATCAGCACTTTGAAAAGCAGATTTGAAAAGAATATGAGTCGCCATAAAGGCATTGAATGGGCTAAGGTACAAGCGAGGCTCGAAGCAAATGCAGCTAAGCTCTGGTCATTATACGAAATGGAACAAACAGGTGGTGAACCGGATGTAGTTGGGTTTGATAAAAAAACCGGCGAATATATTTTCTTTGAATGCTCAGCCGAAAGCCCGGCTGGCAGAAGAAGTTTTTGCTATGATCATGAAGCATTGGAAAAAAGAAAGGAACATAAACCAAAAGACAGTGCCATTAATATGGCAACAGAAATGGGAATAGAAATATTAACCGAAGAACAATACCGTGAACTGCAGCAATTAGGAAAATTTGATTTAAAAACATCCAGTTGGGTAAAGACTCCTGCTGAAATAAGAAAACATGGTGGCGCTATTTTTTGCGATCGTCGTTATGATCATGTTTTTACTTATCACAATGGTGCAGAATCTTATTATGCGGCAAGAGGTTTTCGTGGATCGCTGAGAGTGTAAGTGAATCTTTACAACAATCAATTAAGTCAGCTTATATAAAACAATCATCATGCTTCGTAAAATAATAGCCTGCTTTTTAATTATCGTTTGCTTCGCTCCCATCACTCATGCACAATTCTTTTCTACCAAAGGGAAAAACATTATTGGCCCGGATGGAAAACCTTTTTTAATTAAAGGAACCAATCTTGGTAACTGGTTAGTGCCGGAAGGTTATATGTTTCATTTTAAAGATGTCAGTTCACCAAGACTCATCAATCAAACCATCAGCGAACTGATTGGCCCTGCCGCAGCAAAAGATTTCTGGAAAAAATATTTGGACGTTTATATCACTGCTGAAGATATTCATTACCTCAAAAGCATTGGAATGAACTCTATCCGCATTCCATTTAATTACCGCTTATTCACTAATGAATATTATATGGGATCAGGTGATTCCGCAAGAGGCTTTGTGTATATGGACAGGGTGATCAGCTGGTGCAAAAAAGAAAAACTCTATGTGATATTAGATATGCACTGTTCACCCGGCGGACAAACTGGTGATAATATTGATGATGGCTATGGTTACCCTTTCTTATTTGAAAATGAAAAAGACCAGGCTGAGTGTACTGCTATATGGAAACGCATTGCCAATCATTATAAAAATGAAGCAATCATAATTGGTTATGACCTCTTAAACGAACCTATTGCTCATTATTTTGATAAAGCAAAGCTGAACCCGTTACTGGAACCTTTGTATAAAAGATTAACGGCTGCTGTCCGGTCGGTCGATAAAAATCATTTATTGTTTTTAGGCGGTGCTCAATGGGATTCCAACTTTGAACCGTTTAGTAAACCATTTGACAGTAAGTTAGTTTATACATTTCATAAATACTGGACACCCACTACTGTGGATGTAATACAGGATTATATCAGCTTCAGCAATAAATATAACGTACCCATCTATTGTGGTGAAACTGGTGAAAATGATGATGCATGGGTGGAAGCTTTCAGAAAAACATTAGACTCTAACCAAATTGGCTGGCATTACTGGCCCTATAAAAAATTAGATAATACAAGAGGTATTGTCACCTTCAGCATACCAGCCGGGTATGATTCAGTAATTGCATATGCGGGCATTTACAAAAATAATTTTGATGACATCCGTAAGCATCGGCCTGCTGATGTTGCATTAATAAAGAAAGCACTGAATGGATTTTTAGAAAACTGCCGGTTTAAAAATTGTATTGAGAACAAAGGATATATTAAAGCACTTGGGTTTAAACCGGGAGAGTAGATTTATTTTTTGTTTTCGGCTCCGAAAACGCAACGTCCCAGTCTGCCCACAAGGCAAGTGGGAGACGTTGTTGGGAAACAAAATTTGTTTTAATTGCTTGGATTCTTTTAAAAACAAACCCAATTATGGAAATTTTACAAATACTATTGACGCTTATATTGGCAATATATGCAGCTATATCAGCAAAAAAATGGAAAGAAATAAGCAAAGCAAAAAAAATATTTGTAATTATACCAATAATAGCTGCTCTTCTATCCCCGCAGGGTGTCCTGCCAGAGTTGCGCATAGTCAGGCACCTGCGGGGATAGCAATTTTATTTTACCGGAAAACAAGGTGCTTGGGAAGTGTTGCACTTTATGCGACTGGAAGATATGGAGCTGGATAAGCCAGCAACTGAATAAATATATGAGTACAGTACAAACCATCACGGCAAGTGCCACAAAAACTAAAAGCTACACACAAATCTGCACGACACTCGCCTGAAAATAAGACAATGTGGACGACGGAACTTGGTATACCTTGGAAATTATTAAGGAAAAAGACTACAAAGTTTTCCAGTATAATAGCCCAGAATTATTTAAAGATAATGACAACAAAAAATTTGCTTAGCTAATAAAATTGTCAGACAAATACTTTTATAAATAATGGAGATTAAACAGCACTGTCTACAACATTCTATGTCCGTAGGGTGTCCTGCCCGGATTGTGTATAGCCGGGCATCCCGCCGTTAGCGGGACGGCATTGCTGTACTGTAGTTGAAATTTTGTACTATTGTTCCTTGTTGACGCATGGTCGGCTAAGCCAGACCCTGCTGGGATAAAAAAATTGCATGCATTCGAATTATGAAAATGAAAAATAATCTATCTGCTCTTTTATTGGCATTTGTATTAAACAGTTACGGCTGTTCAAAAAAAGCAGATCCGCCGCCTGCTCCTGTGCCGCCTGTACAAGACACAACAACTTTAAAAGGGGTATCTCCTTTTTTTGTAGGTGCGGCTATTGATGTGTCGTTGCTGCAAAACAATACATTGTACAGAAATATATTGCTGCAACAGGAAAGTAGTATCACAACGGAGAACACTTTAAAGTGGCCTTCAGTGCATCCTTCAGAAAATGTATTTGATTTTTCCGGTGGCGATTACATTGCTTCATTTTGTTCATCCAATCATAAACGCATGCATGGCCATTGTTTGGTATGGTATCAAAGCAATCCTGCATGGCTGAATAATTTCAGCGGCGATTCGCTTGCATGGGAAAATCTTTTTAAAACACATATACAAACGGTAGTGTCTCATTACAAAGGTGAAGCAACAAGCTGGGATGTTGTGAATGAAGCTTTTCATGATGAAGATGGCAGCCTGCGTGTGAATGATAAAAACACCAGCGATAATTTTGATGACGGTTGTATTTGGGCAAGACATCTTGGCCGTGATTATATTGCCCGTGCATTTATATATGCACATCAAGCTGATTCTTCAGCGCTGCTTTTTTATAACGATTACGGACAGGAATGGAGTGACAAAAAAACTGATTCCATCATTGCCATGGTGAATGATTTTAAAGCAAGGCATATTTCTATAAATGGGTTGGGCATACAAATGCATACGAATATTAATCAGTCAAAAGATGGTATAATAAACGCATTTAAAAAATTAGCCGCAACGGGATTGCTGATACATATTTCCGAACTGGATATAAGCGTAAATACTTCCAATGATCCATTGCTTGTTTTTACAGGCGCATTGGCACAACAACAAGCAAATACCTATGCATTCATTGCAACACAGTACAAATTGCTTGTTCCACCTGCACAGCAATATGGTATTACCACATGGAATGTTACGGATAAAGACAGTTGGATAAGAACTTATTTGAATCACAACGATTGGCCATTATTATTTAATGACAGCTATGCAAGAAAGCCTGCATTTTACAGTTACAGAACAGCGCTGATGCAGTGACCTAACTTTGCGTAGCTTATAAATTATTCACCCGGCGTTTGGCTTTGCCTACGCCGTTCTTTTTTGTAGCTTGTAGCTACAAACAGATAAGGATTATGTCAGGCTTACTCTTACTGCTTCTTGCATTATCCTATTATTTATTTGACAGATGGCACTTTGAGAGAAAACGAAAACTTCGCCGTGAGTATTACAGGAATGTATATCTAAAATCTGAGGCATGGCAGCGTAAACGTTATGTGGTGTTCAAACGAGATAAGTGGCGTTGTGTATTTTGTGGCAAGCCTGCCACTCAAGTGCATCACAAAAGATATGCAAAAAGAAACATTGGAAAAGAACCTATACACTGGCTTGTCTCAGTATGTAATGACTGTCATGACTCTCTGCATGATAAGA
The DNA here is from genome assembly GCA_016200915.1 of Sphingobacteriales bacterium. Taxonomy (GTDB): domain Bacteria; phylum Bacteroidota; class Bacteroidia; order Chitinophagales; family Chitinophagaceae; genus AWTP1-9. Next base: position 15,877 of record JACQDV010000050.1, on the reverse strand, counting down.
AATAAAAAAGGCGGCCCATCAGACCGCCTTATAGCTGATATTCCTAATTGTTATGCTAAATCAAATCTATCCAGGTTCATTACCTTATTCCATGCCGCTACAAAATCATTCACAAACTTTTCTTTTCCATCTTCGCAGGCATATACTTCAGCAACGGCTCTTAACTCGGAGTTAGAACCAAAGATGAGATCGGCACGGGTGGCTGTCCATTTTATTTTACCGGTAACACGATCGCTGCCGATAAAGCCCTGTTGTACGGGGTCAGCCGCTTTCCAGGTAGTACCAAAGTTAAGCAGGTTTACAAAGAAATCGTTGCTAAGCACACCGGGCTTACTGGTAAATACACCATGCGGTGAATTATCATAATTGGTATTCAGCACCCGCATACCACCTACGAGTACCGTCATCTCCGGTGCGGTAAGGGTTAACAGTTGTGCTTTATCTACCAGCATTTCTTCAGAAGTAGTAAATGCTTTGTTTGCATTCAGATAATTACGGAAACCATCAGCCACCGGTTCTAACACTTCAAAAGAATCCACATCCGTTTGTTCAGGCAATGCATCTGCACGGCCGGCAGTAAAAGGAACGGTTACTGTGTGTCCGCCATCTTTAGCTGCTTTTTCAACCGCTGCACATCCGGCTAATACAATAATATCAGCTAATGAAACCTGTTTACCATCTTTAGCAGCAGCATTAAAATCTTTTTGTATTCCTTCCAGTGCACTTAACACTTTTGCTAACTGTGCTGGATTATTTACCTCCCAGTCTTTCTGCGGAGCCAAACGTATTCTTGCACCATTAGCCCCACCTCTTTTATCTGACCCACGGAAAGTAGCAGCAGATGCCCATGCCGTAGCAACTAACTGTGATACGGTTAATCCGCTTGCTAATATTTTAGTTTTTAATGCAGCAATATCTGTTGCATCAATCAATTTATGTGTTACAGCCGGTAAAGGATCCTGCCATATCAATACTTCTTTGGGTACTTCCGGTCCAAGGTAACGGGCAATCGGTCCCATATCACGGTGCGTGAGTTTATACCATGCTTTGGCAAAAGCATCAGCAAACTCAGCCGGGTTTTCATAAAAATGTCTTGATATCTTTTCGTATGCAGGATCAACACGTAAAGACAGGTCCGTAGTAAGCATAAACGGCGCATGCCATTTAGCAGCATCATGTGCATCAGGCACTAATCCGGCTCCTGCCCCATTCTTTGGTTTCCATTGATGAGCACCGGCAGGACTTTTGCTTAATTCCCATTCGTAACCAAACAGGTTTTCAAAAAAGTTATTACTCCATTTGGTAGGCGTGGTAGTCCATGCACCTTCTAATCCGCTGGTGATAGTATCATCACCATTTCCTTTACCAAAACTATTCTTCCAACCCAAGCTTTGTTCTTCTATTCCCGCAGCAGCAGGTTCTTTACCTACATATTTATCAGCATCGGCTGCGCCATGTGTTTTACCAAAAGTATGTCCGCCGGCAATCAGCGCTACTGTTTCATAATCATTCATTGCCATACGGGCAAAGGTTTCTCTTATATCACGGGCAGCAGCTAACGGGTCAGGGTTACCGTTAGGCCCCTGCGGGTTTACATAGATCAAACCCATCTGCACAGCCGCTAATGGATTTTCTAATTCACGGTCGCCGGTATAACGTTCATCACCTAACCATGTTTTTTCATTTCCCCAATACACATCTTCTTCCGGTTCCCACACATCCTCACGGCCACCACCAAATCCAAATGTTTTTAATCCCATTGACTCCAGTGCACAGTTGCCAGTGAGTATCATTAAATCAGCCCAGGATAATTTCTTTCCGTATTTCTGTTTAATGGGCCATAATAATAAACGGGCTTTATCCAAATTGGCATTATCAGGCCAGCTGTTCAACGGAGCAAAACGCTGTGTACCGCTGCCGCCGCCACCACGGCCATCATGCGTACGGTAAGTACCGGCGCTATGCCATGCCATGCGGATGAATAAAGGACCATAGTGTCCATAATCAGCCGGCCACCAATCCTGCGAAGTGGTCATCAGTTTAAATATATCTTCTTTCACTGCTTTCAGGTCAAGACTCTTAAATGCTTCAGCATAATTAAACCCTTTATCCATCGGGTCGCTGAGCGAAGAGTTTTGACGAAGAATATTCAGCTTTAACTGGTTAGGCCACCAGTCACGGTTGCGGGTGCCACCACCTGCACTTTGCTTAACTGCTAATCCATGCGGGAACGGGCATTTAGCGGTGCCGTTACCATTCGTTGCCGTCGGGAGAGTCATACTACTACTCATGTTAAAAAATTTTATTGATTAAGGATGATCTGAAAGAATTTTATTTCGATTATCAAAATTACCGATGCACTACTTATAAATCTAATTGATTATTTTTATGATCTTATAGTTTTTATCTATGACGTTAATACAGCTTGAATATATTGTTGCCCTGGATACGCACCGGCATTTTGCTATTGCAGCAGAGAAATGTTTTGTTACCCAGCCTACATTGAGTATGCAGATACAAAAACTGGAAGAAGAATTAGGCGTAAAGATTTTTGACCGCACCAAGCAACCGGTAATACCTACCGAAATTGGTGCTAACATTATTGCACAGGCAAGAGTTACACTGCGGGATTCAAATATGATCAAACAGCTCATCAGTGATCAGAAAGATACCTTAAGTGGTGATTTACGTATCGGCATCATCCCTACCCTGGCGCCTTATGTGTTGCCACCATTGTATAAAATCATGCGGGAAAAATATCCTTTGCTCAACCTCATCATTAAAGAATCTATTACAGAAGAAGTGATACATGAACTGAAGAACAACCGGCTTGACTGTGCCATCGTTGTAACACCACTCAACGATGCTTCTATTAAAGAAGAAGTATTGTTTTATGAAGAGTTGTTTGTATATGTGTCGAAGAAGAATGCACTCTCCACTAAAAAATATGTACTGGCGAATGAAATTGATCCCAATCAACTTTGGTTATTAGAAGAAGGACATTGTTTCCGTTCGCAGATACTCAACTTATGTGAACTAAGAAAAGCCAGTGATTTTCATTTTAAATATGAAACGGGAAATATTGAAACGCTCAAACGCATGGTAGATAAAAGTGATGGTATTACCATCTTACCCGAACTGGCGGTGATGGAGTTTACCAAAGCACAATTAAAATTAGTGAAGCGGTTAAAGCAACCCAGTCCTGCAAGAGAAGTAAGCATAGTTACTCATCGTGATCATATCAAAACCAAACTTATCAAAACATTAAAGGAAGAGATCATCAATATTGTTCCTGCTCCTATGCAGAAATTGCAGAATAAGAAGATTGTAGAGATTAATTATTGATGGGCTTAAAACTACTCAGGTATATCGGCTATATAAAATACTGTAATATGATATTAAGCCATATATTTACATTTCTTAAAAACTTCATCATGAAAATACCCCTTACTGTTTGTCTGATGGCCTTGTCAATCACTATTTTTTCCCAGCAATCCAGTCTCAGCTTTTCTAATGATTTTAAAATTGCGGAAAAAGAGTATCATGATCAAACTGTTACTCATGCCGTTTATCACAACAATAATTTTTATACCGTAACCAATAGCAGTGTTGGTTTAGGAAAATGGTTATTTACAAAGTTATACGACATGCAATATGCAGTTACTATCTCCATGTATGACAGAGACATGAACCTTATCAAAGAAACAAAACTCGACAACGGAGACAAAAATTTTGGTCCGCTTATCCCTGAGTTACTATTTTTTAATAAAAAGCTATACCTGGCATATTTTAAAACCGATAATAAATCATCCTTTAACCTGTACCTGTCTGCTATAGACGATAAACAACTTACGGCGGGCGACCCGAAAAAAATATGCACGATTGAGCAGGAGAATGTAGGTATTTTTAAACTGGAATCCGTTATTTCAGGCGGTTTGATTTATTTTGCCACATCACCCGATAACTCTAAACTGCTGGTGGCCTGCAAAAGCAGCCCCAATAAATTGCAAACTTTTATCCTGGATAAAGACCTGAATGTTATAAAAAAAGCTGCCACACCATCTGGTTTTTCCAGTTTTGATATTCCTTCAGCGGTAGTAACAAATGACGATAAAGTATGTATGATAATTACATCAGAACAGGAGACAAAACTTATCTGCTTTAACAGTGATGGCAGAAAAACAGAAACCCGTTTTAACCCCATTGGGAACTTAACACCTTACAATACTAAAGCTAAAGTATCAAAAGACGGTGCTTCCATATTTATTTACTCTACTGCTTCGCTAACCGGCACAAAAAATCCATGGTGTATGGGGTTAATTACAGCACAACTTAACTGCAGCACATTAAAACCGGATAAACCAAAAGCGTATGAATTCTCTGCTGAATTTATACAAGACCTCTGCGAAAAAGGAGCCGGAGGCAAACACAAGAAATATTATTTAATGTACAATTTTTTACCTGACCTTATAGAACTTGACAATGGAACCATTGCCATAACCGGTAGTCCAACGGCATCTGGTACCAGTACATCAACCAGTGCTCCTAATATGAACGGTCAAACGAGTACTGTTTCTACCAGTGTAACAGAAGTTGGCCCGGTACTTGTTTTTTATCCTTCCGTTGAAGGAAATACATTTGAAACAGTAGTAGTACCAAGAAAAATTGTTTTTACTAAGACTGCCAGCAGTGGATCAGGTGCCATTCAAGTTGTGCAATCCCCTTCAGTTTCTTATTCTTCAACCGGTTATTTTGCTGATAAAATTGGAAATGAAATTGTTATTGTGTACAGTGATAACACAGAGAACCTCAACAGCGACGGTAAATTAATAACTACCAAAAAAGCCGGCGATCTTGCATTAGCAGAAGCATTGATAAGTTCAGATAAAAAATTGTCTTATCGTAAAATGATAAAAGATGATTTACCGGGAAGATCAACTTATTATTTAGGCAGCGTTGTACCTTCCTCTTCAAATTCAATTATATTTCCTATAGGAAAGGAAGGTATGGGCTTTAATGCCAGGAAAACATTTTATACCAATTGGTGTTTCCTGGAAATAAAAAAATAGGAAAAATTATTTTTTTAAATACCCGGCCAGTTATAATCCGAATCCGGTAATTCATGAAACATAATATTGGCTAATTCAATCATGTTGTTGCCGGTCATTTGTTTATGAGTTCTTATACTTCAAAACAAATAAATTAACTTCATCTTTAAACAAACTAAAGTTCAGTAATACAAACGAAACTCCCTGTTAACTTAGCATGAAATCAACCCTTAAATCTGTTTTATTCTGCATCGCATTTACCATCCTTTTTATAGCAGCTTCCTTTTTAAAAAACCTTATTCCTGCTGAATATGAAAGATGGGCACATGGAATTATTGGAACATTAGTAGCATTCATTGTCACTTTTATCTTTTTGAAGATTGATAAGAGAACATGGAGCCAGGTCAATCTTGTTCCCGACAATAAAACAATATTGAAGTTTCTCTCAGGGATAATAATTGGAATAGTATTAATGGCTCCGCTGGCATTACTATCCATTCATTATTCAGGAGCATCTATTGAATTCAATTCAGCCAGCGGTCTTGTTTCTTTCCTGCTTTCAACTGCTGCATTAATTCCATTAGCCTTTATGGAAGAGTTGGGATTCAGGGCTTATCCTTTGGAGACGATAAAAGAAAAATCAGGCATACGAATTTCATTATTGATTACTGCAGTATTGTTTGCACTCTATCATTTCGCCAATGGGTGGAGCATTACCAGTTCATTTATGGGACCTTTTGTTTGGGGATTAATATTTGGTTTAGGTGCAGTTGCCGGCAGAGGTATTGCGTTATCAACTGGCATTCATTATGCAGCTAATCTTACAACGGCGGCATTTGGAATGGCCGGTAGCACCAGCAGTTTATTTATTTTAAAAGAAAACGAAACCATGCAGGTATCCGGTAATCATCTGCAACTATTTATCAGTGCAGGATTATTTGTTTTAGCTGCCATACTGATTGAGCTATACATAAAAAGAAACAATGCAGATAAACGTTATGCCTGAACAAGCAATTCATCCATTGCTTTATTAAAAGCATCCAGGTCAAATGGTTTTTCAAAAAAACGGTCGGCACCGTTAGCCAATGCAACATCTTTGATAGCGGCATAACCGGTGAGCATAATGATCTTACTGCCGGGATGATTCTTTTTTATATAACTGATAAAATCAACGCCAAAGCCATCAGGTAATTTATTATCCAGGATGATAATAGACGGTTTATTTTTTGCCAGGTATTCACTGGCGGCAAGCAGGTTGCTTACATAATCGAGATCAACATTTCTTTCGGCGAGCACTATATTGAGCCATAATCCTAATTCACCTTCGTCTTCTACCACCAGTACTCTGTGTGGAAGTTGATTTAGCTTTGCGGTGTTCGGCATAAGGATAAGTTTAGTTTCGGAGTATAAGTTACGATTTTTTTTATTTTTAGTTATTTAATGCCATCATTTCAGCAGTGTCATACATTTAATCTGTTTTTAAAATTCATACAACCGGTGATCAAATACACTTAAATTCGAAAAATAATAATCAGCTAATATCAATCTGTATGAGCATTAATAATACTGACATCTTTGAAAGAATGCTTGCCGGAGGAATAATTCCAAACGATGATCCGCAAATGCCTGAAGTATGGGATTTGGTTGACCGTACTATAAGTTTATCTGCTGCACTAAATACTTCTACTAATTCGGATGAGGTACGGGAACGACTGATAGAAATAACCGGCAATCCCATTGACAAAAGCACTACCGTGTTCATCCCCTTTTATACCAATTTTGGAAGACATACAAAGCTTGGCAAAAATGTATTTATCAATCACGCCTGCAGCTTTTTAGATTTAGGAGGAATAACGATTGAAGATGATGTGATGATAGGTCCAAGGGTAAATATTGTTACAGAAAATCATCCGCTTGATCCATCAAAAAGAAGATCACTTGATCTGAAATCAGTGCTGATAAAAAAGAATGCATGGATAGGCGCTAATGCTACCATCCTGCCGGGTGTAACAATTGGTGAAAATTCAGTGGTGGCAGCAGGTGCAGTAGTAAATAAAAATGTTCCGCCAAATGTTATTGTGGGTGGCGTGCCTGCTAAAATCATTAAATCAATCTAATGAACGGCTACAATATTGTATCAATAACAAGCCGTTAAAATAATACCCATTAATTATTATTAATTTAGGGTTCAGCAAAAAACTCACTGTATGAAACATCCGCATATTAAATCAGTTGAAGATATTAAGCAACAGTTTGCTCCAATACATAATATCAACACAAAGCACAAGGAGAAAATGAGTTCATTAGATAAACTGGCTTTATGGATCACCGATCATGTGGGCAGCATGGGCTTTTTCATTATCATCTTTTGCTGGACAGCCATCTGGCTTAGCTGGAATACACTGGCGCCTGCTTCTCTCCGCTTCGATCCCTTCCCTGCTTTTGTGTTATGGCTTTTTATCTCTAATATGGTACAGATATTTTTAATGCCATTAATTATGGTGGGACAAAATCTTCAATCAAAACATTCAGAACTAAGAGCCGAGCAGGATTTCAACATCAACAAAAAAGCAGAAATGGAAATTGAAACCATTTTAAAACATTTAGAAAACCAGAATGAGTTGATTCTTAAAATACTTAACAGTCTGGAACAAGCTGAAAAGAAATAAAACAGCACTCAATGTCACAGGTACTCATTCAAAACCTAATACGACAGTTAAACGAATTACAGGAAGGCTCACGTTGGTTTGATCAGAGCCTGAAAGATAAACTTGATATGCTCAGCGATAAAGAAGCATTTGCCCATCCCGTGCCTCAGGTGCATAGTGTAGCTGAGCATGTATCGCATATGCTGGAATGGAGAAGGGAATGCTTACTACGATTTGAAGGAAAGCGGAGAGATTTAATGAACAGTCCGGATGACTGGAAAAGCAATGATGAATTAAAAGCTATTGGCTGGACCAATTTAAAAAATTTATTGTACGATAGTACACGGCATATGATTACTTCATTAGAGAACCAGGATGATGCTTATCTCGAAACTATGTTTCTTGATACCGGTTATAATTTCCATTACCTCGTTGATGGAATTATACAACACGATATTTACCATCTTGGACAAATTGGTATTACACTAAAATTAATGCGGTAAATCACAGCCTCAAAATAATTTAAGTTTGCAGCAGGATTTTGCCCGTTCACCTCATTTGTACGGTAGTATTATCAATCATCAATAAGTTTGTACGGCAAAACAACCTGATCTTTTAAAATAAAATATTCAGTTATGAAATATTCATTCCTTCGCTTGCAGCACTTCATAACAAACGGAATTCTTTTTATATTCTCTGTTTGCATGACAACAGTAGCTTGTGCACAATCTGTTCCGAAGAAAACATTGCTGGCACTTTCTAAAACCGATCATATGCTTTCTGTAATTGATCCATCCGATTTTAAAATACTGGCCCGTATTCCTGTAGGACAAGACCCGCATGAAGTAATTGCCTCTGCTGATGGGTTAACTGCTTTTGTTACTATTTATGGCGGAGGTAGCCTGCACGAACTGGATGTGATTGACCTGGCTGCTCAAAAACCATTGAGAGTAGTTGATACCAAACCTTTATTTGGTCCGCATGGTATTAGTTTTGCCAATGGAAAAGTATGGTTTAGTGCAGAAGGTTCTAAAGCTGTTGGCAGCTATAATCCTGCTACCAATCAATTGGACTGGAGTATGGGAACGGGACAAGACAGAACACATATGATCTATGTAACGGATGATGCAAAAAGAATTTACACTACCAATGTTTCATCCGGCACCGTAAGTATTTTGGTTGATACATTGATACAGCCTGATAGAATGCCACCGCCACCAGCAGGTAATACACAGCAACAACCCCCTGCCGGTCCACCACCTAATTTTGGCCCCCGTACACAATGGATACATACTGTTTTGCCAACCGCAAAAGGTTCAGAAGGTTTTGATGTTACGCCTGATGCTAAAGAATTATGGACTGCTTCCAGTGAAGATGGCAGCATTACAGTGATTGATGTAATGGCAAAAAAAGTAATTACAAAGATGGATGCAAAAACATTTGGCGCCAACCGTCTTAAAATTACTCCTGATGGAAAGATGGCTTTTATTTCCAGCCTGCGTGATGGACAACTATATATTTATGATGTGGCATCCCGAAAAGAATTGAAACGCATAAGTGTTGGTCATGGTGCTGCGGGAATATTAATGGACCCGGATGGTACAAGAGCACTGGTAGCCTGTTCCGCTGATAATTATGTAGCCGTAGTAGATCTGAAAACCCTTACCGTTATAACTCATTTTGATGTGGGTCCCGTGCCTGACGGACTTGCCTGGGCTATACATAAGTAATGTTTTCTTACTTTCTCCTTTATCGGCCCGTGTCCCGGGAGCCGGCCGAAACAAGTAATGCGATTTCTACCCCATCAACGCTCCCCTCATGCCATATAAATAGTTTTATTTATCTTCCTTTACCATAAGCTTGTGCAATGAAGAAAAAGCGCATTGTTATTATCGGCAGTTCCAATACTGATATGGTAATTAAAACAAACCGTCTGCCTGCTCCCGGCGAAACGGTAATAGGTGGTTCCTTTTTTTTGAATGCAGGTGGTAAAGGTGCTAACCAGGCTGTTGCTGCAAGCCGCTTGGGTGGCAACATCTTGTTCATAGCAAAAGTGGGTAACGATATATTTGGTGAGCAGGCTATTGATTTTTTAAAAAAAGAAAAATTAAATACCTCTTTTATTTTAAAAGATAAAAAATCACCATCTGGCATAGCATTGATCAATGTGGATGATAAAGGAGAAAACTGTATAGCAGTGGCATCCGGTGCTAATGCATCTCTATTGCCCAGCGATATAAAAAAATTCAGATCCCAAATAGAAACGGCTGCCCTTTTATTAATGCAATTAGAAACACCGGTGGAAACAATTTTATACGCAGCGGCTGCAGCAGCAAAGAAAAATGTTGTTACCATTTTAAACCCTGCTCCAGCTTGTGTATTACCCAATGAACTGTACCAATACATTTCCATTATTACACCCAACGAAACAGAAGCTACACTGCTTACGGGAATAAATGTGCACAATGATGAAACAGCCAGGCAAGCCTGCATAGCGTTAAATAAAAAAGGTGTAGCTACGGTTATTATTACAATGGGAGCCAAAGGCGCATTAGTATATCATAACAATACATTTTTCAGGGTAAGTGCACCTAAAGTAAAAGCAATAGATACAACCGCAGCAGGTGATGTGTTTAATGCAGCGTTAACAGTGGCTTTGAGTGAAGACAAACCGATGAAGGAAGCTGTGCAGTTAGCCTGCCATGCGGCCGCTGTTTCTGTTACCAGGCTGGGGGCACAAAGCTCTGCCCCTTACCGGAAAGAAGTAAAAATGTAATACACCAACTATACCCCTTTTATGAGTAAAAGGGAATTACCATAAAAACGATTGCTTATGTTTATTGTACAGGATTATTCTATTGCCGTTTTATTTTGCATCATCACCATGCTTTGCTGGGGTTCATGGGCCAACACACAAAAACTCGCTGCTAAAACATGGCGCTTTGAATTATTCTATTGGGATTATGTGATCGGCATTTTGCTTTTCTCCATTATAGCAGCATTTACCCTCGGTAGTATTGGTGAAAAAGGAAGAAGTTTTTTGGCAGATATACAGCAGGCGGATACAGCTAATATCGGCAGCGCTTTTATGGGTGGTATTGTTTTTAATGCAGCTAATATCTTATTCTCAGCAGCTATTGCTATTGCAGGTATGGCAGTAGCCTTTCCTGTTGCTATTGGATTAGCATTAGTATTGGGTACACTCATCAATTATTTTGCGGCACAAAAAGGAAGCCCGGGTTTATTGTTTGCAGGGGTAGCATTAATTGCTGTTGCCATTGTAATTAATGCTATGGCATATAAAAAATCAAACAGCAGCGATCAGAAAGTATCCACCAAAGGAATTGTGATTTCACTGATAGCAGGATTGCTGATGTCATTCTTTTATCGCTTTATTGCTGCTTCCATGGATTTAGAAAATTTTGAAAGTCCTGCCACGGGAAAAATGACACCTTATACCGCCATGTTTATTTTTTCATTAGGAATATTAGCAAGCAATTTTATTTTCAATACGCTGCTCATGAAAAAACCGATGGTGGGCTCACCCGTTTCTTACAGCGATTTTTTTAAAGGAAATATTTCCACTCATTTAGTAGGTGTGCTGGGCGGACTCATCTGGGGATTAGGCAATTCTTTTAATTTAATTGCAGCCGGAAAAGCAGGACCTGCTATCTCCTACGGATTAGGACAGGGTGCTACTTTAATAGCCTCTTTATGGGGCGTATTTATATGGAAAGAATTTAAAAACGCTCCCAAAGGAACTAATACACTCATCACCTTAATGTTCCTGTTATTTATCGCGGGGCTGGCATTGCTGATTGTTGCAGGGAAATAGCGATTAGTTCAACCTGCAGTTCAACCTGTCAGGTACACATTACTCTCATAAAATTATTTGCCACTATGGTGTACCTGACAGGTTTATCTGGCTCCTTATCGGTTAAACTTACTAACTCCCCGGGCCTGAGCATTTAGTGGGGCAAAATTTGTACATTCATATCTCTTACCCTGTGTGATTCTTTTTATCAAATGTGATTTAAAAAAATAACAAAATGAAACTAAGGGTAGTTGTCCTCGGCGCCGGTTTTGGCGGTCTTGAACTCAGCACAATACTTTCAGATGCCATTGGCGGCCGCCTTGATCTTACGTTGATTGATCAGAACGATTCTTTTTTCTTTGGCTTTTCCAAACTGGATGTAATGTTTGGTCATAAACAATCCGATGCCGTAAAGATTGCTTACAGCAGTATTAAAAAACCGGGTGTTACTTTCCGTAAAGAAACCATCACTGCTATTGACCCGGTTACCAAAACAGTTACCACTAAAAAGGCAACATACCAGGCAGATGTGCTGGTAGTGGCATTAGGTGCTAATTACGACTTTAATGCCACTCCCGGACTTTCAGAATGGGGCAACGAGTACTATAGTTTTTCCGGTGCTGAAAAATTGCGTAGCATACTTCCGCAGTTTACAAAAGGCCATGCCGTTGTAGGTGTATGCAATGCTCCTTTCAAATGTCCTCCTGCTCCAAGTGAAGCGGCTTTAATGCTGCATGATTACCTTGTTAGCCGTGGCATAAGGGATGCCTGCACTATAAGTTTAGTCATTCCGTTTGGGTTACCTATTCCTCCGTCGCCTGATTCATCAAAAGCATTATTAAAAGCATTTGAAGAAAGAAATATTCGTTTTATTCCCCAACGGAAAGTGAATGCCGTTGATGAAAACAAAAAACTAATACTGGATGATGGAACAGAGTTGCCCTGCGATCTGTTCCTCGGTATTCCAAAACATGTTGCTCCTGATGTGGTATTGCAAAGTGGGCTAACAGAGAATGGATGGATACCAGTGGACCGGGCAAACCTTCTCACAAAATTTTCAAACGTATATGCCATTGGAGATGTAACCAGTGTAGGTACCCCAAAAGCAGGTGTATTTGCAGAAGGAGCTGCGAAAATTGCTGCTGCTTCTATCATTGCCACTTTTAATGGTAATGAAAACGATATGCCATACAATGGTGCAGGCTCCTGTTATATTGAGTTTGGAAAAGGTACAGTAGCCCGTGTGGATGTTGATTTCTTCTCAGGCCCCAAACCATTTGGTATTCATCATGAAGCTTCTGAAGCACTGGTTATTGATAAAGCATATTTTGGATCGAGCCGTAAAACCCGTTGGTTTGGAAAATAGTAAATACATTTAGTATAAATAAAACGATCATTACTTAAACTATTTTTATATGCCCAACTATTTAATTGAGATCCCTCATTCAGAAAATACATTTGAATGCAAACAGGTGATCAAACTGTTTGTAGAGTCAGGCTCGCATTTATTGGCCAATGCTCATTGGGGCTGCAAGTGCGGCGTTCATAAATCCTGGTTTATCAGCGAATTTGAAAGTAAAGAGGAGGCGCTGCATATTGTTCCTCCTTTCTTAAGACATTCAGCAAACATCATTGAATTAACAACTTTCACTAAAGCCGATATAGCTCATTTTGCTGAAGGCAATAAGAAGGGTTGACGAAAGTTTTAATTAGACTTTTCCTTATCGGTCTGTCTCATACCAACTGAAACAATTGACAATCCCATCAACTAAACCTATTCCAGTGGGGTGAGGACACCGGTAAATCAATGGGGGGTAGTTTAACCTGCCAGGTTTACCGGTTCCGGCCGAAGGGCTTTTCTTACTTTTCCACCCTTCTCCTGTCTTTCTAAATATCCTGACAAAAGGGAAAATCGTTGTATTACTGTGGTTTAAGTTTTTTGTCTGGGTAAAGTAGCTGATTTAAGTAGAAAAAGAGCGAAAGGAACATGATTGTTTCGTTCACTTTAACGAAAAAGAAAGAAGAGTTGGTAAAAACGAAGAAACGAAAAGCCTTTTTTAATTAAAAAATGGCCGGGCAGTGATCCATTAAAGAAAAATGAATTAAATTCACCTGCGTAAATTAATCATAACTCTCTTGTCTGTTACCTGTCATATCATCAACCACCGCAAGCAGCCCAGGATACTGGTAAGGTTTCCGCATAACCAGGATTTTAATAACCGCATTAAAAAGGTGCCCGGTGTACAATGGAGTCAAACCCATAAAGGCTGGCATATACCCGATACGCCGGAAAACCGGAAGAAATGCGGGTTAGCTGCTGCTTTACCCATTCCTGTAAAGGAACAAGTTCCTGCTGTTCAAAAAATAAAGAGTAACCAGTTAAGTGAAAATAACCGGCAGCAACTAAAACTGTTTACCGAAAAGCTGGTATTAAAGAAATACAGTAACAGCACCCTTAAAACCTATTGCAATGAATTTATGCAGTTGCTATTGCTGCTGGGTAACCGGAATGCACAGGATTTAACAGCGGAGCAGCTTAAAAATTACATGCTGTATTGTAACCTTAAACTAAAGCTGAGCGAAAACACTTTACACAGCCGGCTGAATACATTAAAGTTTTATTATGAACAGGTATTGAAAAAAGAAAAGTTTTTTTGGGAAATACCGAGGCCAAAGAAACCCCTGCAACTGCCTAAACTGTTAAATGAAACAGAATTAGCCAAATTGTTTAATGCACTAACCAATAAAAAACATAAGGCGATGCTTTTTACCGTGTATAGTGCCGGATTGAGATTAAGTGAACTTGTTAATTTGAAAATAAAAGATATTGACAGTAAAAGAATGCAAATTTTTATTGAAAGGGCAAAAGGTAAAAAAGACCGCTATGTAAACCTTAGCCCGGTTTTGCTGGATATTTTAAGAAACTATATCAAAACTTATGACCCGAAGCCTAAAGTTTATCTTTTTGAAAGCGAACAAACTTTTACTGCTTACCCAACCAGAACAGTACAACAGATATTTTATAGTGCCAAAAACAAAGCCCGTATATTAAAGGACGCCGGCATACATAGTTTGCGTCATAGTTTTGCTACCCATTTACTTGAAAGGGGTACAGACATTAAATATATAAAAGACCTGTTAGGCCATTTTGATATAAAGACAACAGAAAGGTATCTTCATGTTAGCAGAAGAAGCCTGGTTAATATTATTAGTCCGCTGGACGAGCTGATGGCTAAGGAGAAAATTGATTGGTGAAGAACATTCGGGCACCCACACAAAAAAATAATCATGTAAGTGAGATGGCGAAGCTTTGTATTGACGATTATAAAACACTAATATGGCAAATAACCCAAGAGTGGATTGTCCTAACGACAATACAAAATGTCTAACGCCAAATATTTGATTTTCAATAACATTTTTTCTTGAGTCTCTAAATGTTATATCATATATTTATGTGTTGGTGGCAATTTTAAAATGACACACCCTTTAGACAAAAAATAAAAATCATGACAAATAAATTTTCTTTCATTCTTGTTTTGACAAGTTTACTTTTTGCTTGCAATAATCAGCAAGACAACACCCAAAAAATAGAGCGGACAAACGATACTTCAAATAAAAAAGATATGACGACAGACAATTTATCCGACTTTGGAAAAAGGTATGCTCAAGCATGGTGCAGCCAGAAACCCGACAGTGTTGCTTTATTCTTTTCAGAGAATGGTTCACTAACTGTTAATAATGGGACACCTGCTGTTGGCAGAGAAGCTATTTCTAAAGTCGCAGAAAGTTTTATGGTTGCTTTTCCAGACATGATAGTTTCAATGGACAGCATACCGACAACACCCAAAGGAATTGAATTTCATTGGACACTGACCGGAACAAATACAGGACCAAAAGGAACAGGTAAAAAAGTAAAAATCAGCGGCTTTGAACTGTGGCAACTTGACGACAAAGGATTAATCAAACAATCACAAGGCAGTTTTGACGCTGATGAATACAATAGACAATTAAAGTATGGCGTTGACAAATAAAAACTGCCACCAACAAAAGTATTTGCAAAAGCAGGGCTTGACAATGTAACATCAACTATGTGCAAGCATCAGCAGCGGTTCGGGCTCGACGTTCAATTTTCAGCTTTAGTTCATAACTTCAACAACATATTTTCAATTGGGCATTTGTACCGGGCTGGACAATCAATGAATTCCCTGCCTTCGCAAATCCTCGAACGTTAGCTGTCAGGCTATGACGAACCTTCATAATGAAACTTCTTTCAAATAACACAATCGAAAATCACCAGTTTGAAATAGAACAAGCAATTGAATTTGCTGACGAGATAACTATTTGTACCGCCTTTTTAAAATATTCAG
>JACQDV010000045.1 GCA_016200915.1 Sphingobacteriales bacterium | reverse complement strand
TTTAACAGACTTACCAACTTCCTGTTGGTGAAGAATCGAGACAATCTGCGCCTCCGTAAATCTTTTCTTTTTCATAATTGAACCATTTAAGTTAGAGAATAATCTCTAATTCAAACTGGCCAACTTTTGGGGAAGCTTACAACCAGTTTGGTCATACTAACTTTATTCAATTAAATGTGCAGTAATCTGAAAATGTACTCTGCAATATCATCTTTACAAATTCAAAAATTAAATTGGACTTTTATCAATTATTGCTTAAATTCATTATATAAAATATATTTTGCTATAGGAGAATTTATTTGAAAAAAAGTTTCTGATATCAAATTCTATATTCATCAAATGGGCAAAGCAATTTATTCCTTATTCTTTATTTTCTTTTTTACCGCCTGTAAAAAGGGGATGGTATTTGATGATACTCAGCTTTCAGGTAAAATAATCCAGGCAACAAAGTCTTCTCAGAAAATACAAGTTTGTCATTTTGATGGACAGTCAGGTACCTCCCAAACTATTCTCATTGATATTTCAGCCTTGAGTGCACATCTTGCACATGGAGATATTACGGGAAATTGCGCAGACGTAACTACTACAATTTGTAATCAAAACTGGATGGTTAGAAACCTTGATGTAAGCACTTACAGAAATGGTGATACAATACCTCAAGTTACTGATCCGGCTGAATGGGCTCAGTTGAATACAGGGGCTTGGTGTTATTACAAGAATAATCCTTCAAATGAAAGTACCTATGGTAAGCTATACAATTGGTATGCAGTTAATGATCCAAGAGGATTAGCACCTAAGGGCTGGCATATACCCAGCGCATCTGAGTGGTACGTTTTAATAAAATGTATAGACCCGAATGCTGACACATCACATGTATTTTCACCATTTGGATGGCTTATAGATAATATGTCTCCTAGTTCAATCGCTGGAGGAGCTATGAAAGAAACTGGCACTCTTTATTGGCATATCCCTAACCAGGGGGCCAGTAATTCAACTCATTTTACAGGACTTGCAAACGGTTATCGCTATGACTCAGGGCTGTTCAATTTTATAAGTTATTATGGTTACTGGTGGAGTACTACTTACACAAAAGATATTATAGGTAGTCAACATGCCTGGCATTTAAACCTACAATATAATGATGCTGTTTCGTTTGTAGGATTTGGAGAGTTGAGGGCAGGACTGTCAGTTCGATGTATTAAAGATTATCATCAAAAAGAAAAAGATGTGCTAAAATAAAGAATTACATAGGCCACATGCAAAACAAAATCTACTCCCACCATAGTTGGCCACCTTATCAACAATCATTTCCCATCACTACTTTTGAGCAATGAAAGCCTATCTCTCTATCAGCTACAGCAAGAGAAAAGAATTGAATGAGGAAGTAAATGCCATCATACAAACACTGCATTCATTCAATATCCAGTCTTTTGTATTCGTTGATCAATATTCCTTTCATCCATCTCAGGAAAAAGAAATGATGCAGGCAGCCATGAAAGAAATGGATGATTGTGATTTACTGATTGCTGAGACAAGTGATAAAGCCATCGGCATTGGTATTGAAGCCGGTTATGCAAAAGCCAAAGGCAAACCGGTTATTTATCTGCGAAATAAAAAAGCTGAACATTCTACTACATTATCCGGTATCAGTGATCATCAAATTATTTATGCTGATATAGATGATTTAAAAACGCAATTGAAAAATTTACTTCAGCTTTAATTATAGTTTTTTATTATTTCCCTGCTGAATAGGGCTAAAGCCCACTGACGTGGGTTTCAAATTTATTACCCCGACCTTAAGGTCGGGGCTAAGTAAGCCTACTCTCTACGGGCTTTAGCCCAATACGATAAAGTTTAATCAGGCAATAATGAAATTTTTAAAAACAAAAGCCCCACCAAAAGGAAGGGCTATGTTTTTTCTCATGTCACAATAAACTATTTTAACTGGAATGATTCCAAAAACTTAGTAGTAAAGTTTCCTTTGCGGAAATTTTCATCTTTCATCAGTTGCTGATGGAATGGAATAGTTGTCTTCACTCCTTCAATTACATACTCTGCCAATGCACGGCTCATCGTGTTGATCGCTTCTTCTCTTGTTCTTGCCACCGCAATGATCTTGGCAATCATTGAATCGTAATAAGGCGGAATAACATAACCGGCATATACATGTGAATCAATACGGATACCATGACCACCCGGCTGATGCAATACATTAATTCTGCCTGGTGAAGGGCGGAAATCATTGTAAGGATCTTCTGCATTGATACGGCATTCTATCGCATGTCCCTCCGGTATATAGTTCATACCGCTGATGGGCTCACCCATTGCAATTTTGATCTGCTCTTTAATCAAGTCGAAATTGGTTACTTCTTCTGTAACACAATGTTCCACCTGTATCCTCGTATTCATTTCCATGAAATAGAAGTTACGGTGTTTATCTACCAGGAACTCGACAGTTCCAACACTTTCATAATTAATCGCACTGGCAGCTTTAATTGCCGCTTCACCCATTCTTTCCCTTAACTCAGTAGTCATAAATGGTGAAGGTGATTCTTCCACCAGCTTCTGGTGACGGCGCTGAATTGAACAATCTCTTTCACTGAGGTGACAAACTTTTCCATAACGGTCACCTGCAACCTGTATCTCAATATGGCGTGGTTCTTCCACAAATTTTTCCATATAGATACCATCATTCTTAAATGATGCGGCTGCTTCGGCCTTAGCAGTGCTGTATGCTTTCTCCACTTCACCTTCTTCCCACACCAGTCGCATACCTTTACCACCACCACCAGCGGTTGCTTTTAATATAACCGGATAACCAATTTCTTTTGCTAAACGTTTTGCTTCCTCCACACTTTGTAACAAACCTTCGCCGCCGGGAACAACTGGTACACCGGCTTTGATCATGGTTTCTTTGGCAGTAATCTTATCACCCATTGAATTGATCATTTCGGGAGTGGGTCCGATGAATTTAATTCCATGATCAGCACATATCTGTGAAAACCTTGCATTCTCTGCCAGAAATCCATAACCGGGATGGATGGCATCTGCATTAGTAATTTCAGCCGCCGCCATTATATGCGGAATGTTGAGATAAGAATCTGCACCGGCTGGTTTACCGATACAAACTGCTTCATCAGCAAACTTTACATGCAGGCTATCTTTATCAGCAGTGGAATAAACCGCTACGGTTTTAATACCCATCTCCCGACAAGTACGTATCACCCGTAACGCAATTTCTCCCCTGTTGGCAATTAGTATTTTTTTAAACATGTTTTTAATTTGATAATGAGATAATATGCTAATGTGATAATATGCTAATAACTGGCATAACTACATTATCAATTATCTCTTTTTGCTATCATATTGCTATTAAAAAATAAAAAAACTTAGTAAATAACTAAATGGAGATTTCCGTTTAGCTGTACTTAAAATTTTAGAAAGAACTTTTCCTAACTCCTCAATTTTCGCCAGCAATTCTTTACAAGCTGGATAATTGGCTGAATAGTCACATAACATCAACCAATATTGTGTTTCATCTGCTTCCTTAGCTGCTATCTTGATTTTATGAATAAAGTCTGCTTTACTTTCGCTGTTTTGTGCTTCAAAACTGTTTGAACCAATTGAAGTGCCGGAGCGTAATAATTGTTTACTGATGATATACTTTTTTTTATTTTCCAGTTCTTCACAATAATCAATCAGCAATAATGAAAAATCAAAAGAAAGTTTTAAGACAGGGTTCTTTTCAAAAAGTTCCTTTTGCATAATAAAAGTTTAATTAAATTACTAATTCATTATTTAATTATCACATTATAACATCATCACATCATCACATTATCACATTATCACATTATCACATTATTACGCCGGCTCTACCAGGAACAAAGGCTGATCGTATTCAACCGGTGACTGATCTTCCACCAGCACTTTTACGATCTTACCTTTTATTTCACTCTCAATTTCATTAAAGAGTTTCATGGCTTCAATAATACACACCACTTTACCCGGAGTAACTTCATCACCTACTTCAGCAAAGATTGGTTTATCAGGTGCAGAACGACGATAGAAAGTACCAATCATCGGACTCTTAATAGTTACTAAATTATCTGCTTTCACTTCTGCCTTTGCAGGAGGTGCTGCAAGAGCAGCAGGAGCTGTAGCGGGTACCAGGGCTGGTGCTGCAACAGGTGCAGGAGCTGAAGCATAAACCGGAGTTGCAGCCATTACCTGTGTTATATTATCTTCTTTTTGTTTGATTGTTAGCCGGAAACCTTTCTCTTCAATTGTTACTTCACTTAAGTTGGATTTGTTGACCATTTTGATCAACTCCTGAATTTGTTTAAAATCCATTTGGAAGATTTTTCGTTAGATAAAAAAATGTGGCGGCTAAGATAGGGAAAACCAATGCAGATTTGGTGATTTTTCCAATTTTCAGGGCAAAGTCGGGTAAAAGTGACCGAAAAAAGCCCAAAATCAAAAGAATTTGGGCTAATATTCAAATAATCTTTACACTTATTTCACTCTCTCAACATACTCTCCTGTTTTCGTATTCACCCGAATCATCTCTCCTTCATTTACAAACAAAGGAACCATTACAGTAGCACCTGTTTCTACAGTAGCAGCTTTTAAAGTACGGGTAGCAGTGTCACCTTTAACACCAGGCTCACTATAAGTTACCTGCAATACAATTTTATCAGGCAACTCCACACTCATAGGTTGTTCAGTTTCGGTATTGATCAGCATACTAACTTCCTGCCCGTCTTTTAAAAATTGCGGAGCATCTACCATGTTTTCATTTACGGCTAATTGTTCAAAAGTTTCTGTATCCATAAAATTGTAACCGGTATCATCTTTATATAAATACTGGTAGTTCTTTCTTTCTACACGAACCGGGTAAATGTTATCACCGCTATTCCATGTTTTTTCAATGGAACGGTTATTATCCACTCCTTTTAATTTAGCCCACACTTTAGCGGCGGCACGGGCTGTTTTGTTTTCGCCAAATTCCACAACGGAATATAAACTGCCATCGAGTTTGATGATCATTCCGCGGCTGATGTCTGCTGTATTTGCCATAAAGAAAAGCTTTGAGCTGTTAGCTGTGAGCTACGAGCTTGTTTTTAATTTTTAAAAAGACCCTCACCGCCGAAACTTCAGTGAAGGCGGCCGCAAAGATAGCATTCCTGCCCTTCACAGAGAAACGGTTTGATTGCATTTTTTTAACAGCCAAAACGGGTAAGAAAAGTTAGTTTTGAAACATGAAATGGCTTTACTCACTTGCTTTCCTGTTCATTTTTAATGCCTCTTTTGGTCAGTCAGTTTCAGTTGACAGCAGCCAGGTTCCCTATCTGCAGGATAAAAAGCTACCTTTTTTTAAAATGATGCAAACAGACAGTTCTCTTTTTTTTAAATCAGATTTGAAAAAGAAAAGAGCCACCGTTATTGTCTATTTCAGCCCGGATTGTGAGCATTGCCAGAAATTTACCGAGTTGCTTACCAAAAGAATAGCGGAGTTTAAAAAAACACAATTTGTATTTGTATCGCCTTTCCCTTTGAGTAAGGTAAAAGAGTTTTACGACAACTACCATGTAAAAGACTATCCCGGCATTAAGATGGGTTTTGATCAATTGTATTTTTTCGGCACTTATTTTCATGCCCGTTTCATACCTTTTATAGCGGCATACGATAAAAAAGGAACTCTCATACGTGGATGGGAAGGTGAGGTTACTATTGATACGTTACTGGAAACATTGAAATAGGTTGTAGTTTATGGAGTGGTACCTATTGCAAATTGCCGGTTACTTGTTATTAAAGATTACTGCCGCAGATTCACAGATTGGAAACAGATTGGCTAATTTATTTACTGATTCACTCATACCGGGGCATTACAAAACTGAATCATTTTCACATTTGCATATTTGCACATTATCTCATTTCATTATTCCCTTCGCTCCCCTACCTTTGCACGGCAAATAATTTTCTTACTTATAAATGTTTTCAAAAATGAAAGTAACTGTAGTTGGTGCCGGTGCCGTGGGTGCTACCTGTGCCGATAATATTGCCCGTAAACAATTGTGCAGCGAATTAGTAATCCTCGATATTAAAGAAGGTGTGGCCGAAGGTAAAGCTATGGACCTGATGCAGACAGCTCAGATTGAAGGTTTTGATACCAAGATCATCGGCAGCACTAACGATTACAGCAAAACTGCCGGTAGTGATGTATGTGTGGTAACATCCGGTCTTCCCCGCAAACCGGGTATGACCCGTGAAGAACTGATTGGCATCAACGCCGGTATTGTAAAAACAGTTACTCAAAATTTATTACAGCATTCACCTAATACTATTCTCATCATCATCAGTAACCCGATGGATACGATGACTTACCTCACATTAAAATCAAGTGGTTTACCAAAGAACCGTGTTATTGGTATGGGCGGTGCGTTGGATAGTGCAAGATTTCGCTATTATTTAAGCCAGGCTCTCAGTTGTTCATCAAACGATTTACAGGCAAGTGTTATTGGTGGTCATGGTGATACTACTATGATCCCATTAACAAGACTGGCAACTTATATGGGTTTACCTGTTGGCAATTTTGCTGATGCTGATACATTAAAGAAAGTAGCGGCTGATACCATGGTGGGTGGTGCTACCCTCACTGGGTTATTAGGCACTTCTGCCTGGTATGCACCTGGTGCTGCCGGAGCTTTTTTAGTAGAAAGTATTTTAAGAGATGAAAAAAGAGTAGTTCCTTGTTGTGTTTCATTAGATGGTGAATACGAACAAAAAGATATTTGCCTTGGTGTTCCTGTGGTGATTGGAAGAAATGGCTGGGAAAAAATTATTGATTATAAACTCAATGATGAAGAGCAAGCCGCCTTTACCAAAAGTGCTGATGCAGTAAGAAATATGAACAATGTTTTAAGCACATTAAGTTTATAATAGCAGAAAATATACTTAAAAGCGGATGAGTCTTTCATCCGGTTTTTTATTTTACATGCAACGATTAACTAACTTAAGTAGTCATTTATTTAAACTCAGTGATATGAGGAATCTTATATTACCGGCCGTTGCTACCTTACTTGTACTCATTATTAGTTGTAAAAAAAATAATGACAAAACATATGATAATACTCTTCAGGGAACATGGAAGGAGTACCAATCGTATGTAAGCCCCGGTGCAGGTGGTGAATGGAAAAATGTAAATGGGATTACCGTTACTCTAAATACAGATTCAACCTATACATCCACTGATGAATACTCAGCCTGGGGAAAGAGTGGTAAGTTAACTGAGTTAACGGATAGTTCTTTTATAATAAATGTTAACAGCAACAGTTTTATTTATCCCAGACATTGCCGATATACTATTAAAGACGGTGTGTTTGAAGTATGGTATAATTGTATTGAAGGCTGCGGAAGCAGGTTTAGGAAGAATAATTAATTTTTATTTCCTCAACCACTCCTCCACTTTCGCCACCATTCCATCAATATCCTGCTGCATCATACATTTAAAATGTTTCTTGGGACATTTATCATGACCAATCTTTGAGCAGGGCCTGCAACTCAAATTTCTGATTTCTGATTTCTGATTTCTGATTTCTGATTCACCATAGTAAGGATACATACCAAACTCGGGAATAGTATTTCCCCAAACTGAAATGATGGGCTTTTTAAAAGCAGCAGCAATATGCATTAGGCCGGTATCATGCGAGATGATGATTTTTGCTTTACGAACAAGATCGGCACTTTCATTCAGATTAAACTTACCACAGGCATTATAAATTTTTATTGGATCAAGCGATGCTATTTCATTTGCTTCAGTAACATCTTCTTTTCCTCCCAGTAATATGATTGGATGTTCAATTTTTGTACACAGCTCTTTCAGTTTTTCTACCGGTAGTTTTTTGGTAGTGTGTGCAGCGCCTATCACTATGCCTATATATCCATGCATGTGCGATGTAGGAATATCCGTTTCGGGAACTATATCTTTTTCAGGAATAAAATAATCCAGGCCCTTTCCATCATTATGTACATGAAAATGTTTTACTGCCACAAACTCTCTGTCAACAATATGTTTGGATGGAAGCACATTGATCTTTAATACTGTCATCAGCCACTTTTCAATATTGAGTTTGTTGAAAGTAAAATCGGCAGCCTCATTCAATGCATTCTTAATACGAAGTGTCCTGACATTTTTATGGAGGTCAACGATATAATCAAAACGTTCCAGCTTTAATTCTTCGATCAATGCATGCAGATCATCTTCCAGTACATGTATCTTATCAATGTATGGATTGGATTCAACTACGGTCAAAAAAGATTTTTTTACAGCAAAATGTAATTGTGCATCCGGCACCTGTTTTTTGAGGCAACGAATAACAGGCGTGGTTAGTACTATATCACCAATGGAACTAAATCTTATAATTAATATTTTCATTTGATTGAATTAATAATTATTCATTATTAATTTCTGTTTATGTCAGGATAACATCTCCTTCCAGATAATTAAGATCCTTATGAAATGTTTCTTCCGATAATATAGCAGCTACAACTGTAATGACCATGATAATTATCCCGGTGATCCATGCCGCAGTAACATAATTAAACGGTTCCCGCAAAGTTTTAAATAATATAAGTATTAACGGAAGTGAACCTCTTACCATGTTAGGTATCGTAGTTGCCGCAGTTGCCCTTAAGTTAGTACCAAACTGTTCGGCTCCCATCGTTATAAAAATTGCCCAGATGCCACAACCAAAACCAAGACCGGCGCAATTAATATACATCTGCGTCGCTGTTCCATTTGTCTGAGTAAAAAAGAGAACCATGAAAATAGCAATGATGGCATAGAAAATATATAGTGCTTTTTTCCGGCTCTTCAACCATTGACTTATAAGACCAATTAAAATTCCGCCGGCGGATGTTGCAATGTAACAATACATAATAGCTGCTCCCGGATCAACAGTACCACTGACATTCAAATTCTCAGGACGGGCAAATTCTTTTGAGAAAGTAATCAATAAACCTATTACATACCACGTAGGTAATCCGATAAAAATGCAAATCAAATATCTTTTAAACCGGTGAGCATTATTGAAAAACATAAAAAAATTGCCCCTGCTAACTTTCTTTTCTTTCACTTCTTCAAACATTCCGCTTTCAAAAACAGAAACTCTCAGTAACAATAAAAGGAAACCAAGACCGCCGCCTATAAAATAACAAACTCTCCAGTCAAAATATTTAGAGATGAAAAAAGCTACTACCGCACCTAATATTCCAATACCTGAAACAAGAGATGTACCAAGTCCCCTTTTCTCTTTTGGCAGTGATTCGCTTACTAATGTGATGCCAGCTCCTAATTCTCCTGCAAGACCAATACCGGCAATAAACCGAACCAGTGCATATTGATTGACTGTTTGAACAAATCCGTTTGCAATATTGGCTATTGAATATAAAATAATAGACCCGAACAACACACTCAATCTCCCTTTTTTATCACCCATAATACCCCAGATAATTCCACCTATTAATAACCCGGCCATTTGGATACTTATAATCAATTCCCCGCTATCCCGTACCTGTGTTGCATCAAGCCCCAAAGAGGTTAAACTTTTTATTCTTATAATACCAAACAGCAGTAAATCATAAATATCAACAAAGTAACCTAAGGCTGCTACAATAACGACCAGGTTTAAAACGGATTGATGTTGCTTGTTCATGTAGTTGGTTTTATGCAGAGGTTTTATCGGTTGGTTTCTTTTTTCCACCAAAAAATAATTTGATGATCACAGGGGCCGTAGTAATCAGCACTATTCCCAGTACGATTACTTCAAGATGTTGTTTCAGATCGAATCCAAACTGGTTGAATATCCACTTCTGTAAAACATACCCGGCGAATATCATACTGAATACCCAGGCAAAACTTCCCACAATATTGTAAAACGCAAACTTCTTTTTATCCATCTCTACCACTCCGGCTACAATGGGTGCAAAGGTTCTTATCATCGGAATAAATCTTGCTCCAACAATGGCAATGGCTCCATGTTTCTCACAAAAGTCATGTGCCTGGTGTAAATATCTTTTCATGAATAAAAATTTATCGGGCCAGTGAAACATGGTTGGGCCAATTCGTTTGCCAAACTTATAACCCACCAAATTGCCTAATATACCGGCAACAGAAATCAATCCTACCAAAACAATTAAATCGAACCATTCATTTTGAATACCACCCAATCCAATCAATTTTAAAAATTGATAGGCTAAGCCCGGTTCGCCATTTTCCATTTTATGTGCAAAAATGCCGGCAACAAATAATAAACTGTCACCCGGTAAAAAGAACCCTACTAATAATCCTGTTTCTGCAAATACCACAAAAAGCAGCAGCCACAATCCTCCATTCTCAATATAAAACTGTGGTTGTAATAACTGGCTCCAGTGAAATGCATCTAATAATATTAAAGACATATTTGTTTCTGGTTTCTTGTTTTTTGTTTCTTGTTGCTGGTTACTTGTTTATCCTGCATCTGCAAATTTTCCCGGGATAAAGAGATAAATTATTTATGTAACCAGCGTTTGCTCTATTTGCGGCTGCATTGGCGTCGCACTCTTGTACAATATGAATGCTATTCATCAATCCACGAAACGTTCCTACGGAACGAAACAACTTCATTTATTTTTTTCTACCCACCAGATGTTCCTACGGAACATTTTTTATCTTACATCATTTACAATTTCATTCCGACATCCGACATCATCCCTCACTCAGTTCTCCTTCCCACTTGCTCACCACACTCGTTGCTAATGCATTTCCCAATACATTCGTCATGCTTCTGAACATATCACAAAAATGATCAATAGGCAATATTAATGCTATTCCTTCCGGTGGAATTTTGAACATGGCGCAAGTAGCAGTCACTACTACTAATGATGCTCTTGGTACACCGGCAATTCCTTTACTCGTCAGCATCAATACTATCAGCATGGTTAATTGTGTACCTAAATCTAGAGGAACTTTATATGCCTGTGCAATAGCTAAACTTGCAAAAGTCATATACATCATACTACCATCCAGGTTGAACGAATAGCCTAATGGCAATACAAACGAAACAATTTTATCCTTGCAGCCAAAGCGTTCCATCTCTTCTGTCAGTTTGGGAAACACTGCTTCGCTGCTGGTAGTGCTGAAGGCGATTAGTAATGGTTGAGCAATTCTCCTGAGTAACACAGGAATACGGTTTCTTAATATTAAAAATCCTACTGTTATCAATACGGCCCAAAGTATGGCAATGCCTATTATGAAGAATAATAAATATTGTCCGTAAAAATTAAACACCTGCAAACCTTTGGTGGCGATTACCGCTGCAATAGCACCAAACACACCCAACGGGGCAAAGTTCATTACATAGCCCACCATCTTTAATATAATGTGAGACGCTGCATCCAATGCTTTTACAATGGGTTTGGCATAATCACCCATTGCAGTAGCGGCTACGCCAAAGAAAATACTGAAGATGACAATTTGCAATATTTCATTTGAAGCCATTGCTTCAAAAATGCTTTTAGGGAAAACGTGTTCTACAAATTTGGCTAAAGAGAATTCCTGTGTTTTGCCAATCAGATCTTTTGCTCCTGAACTATCTGCATTACTAAGATCAATAGCTGTACCTGGTTGAGACAGAGTTACAACCAGCATACCAATTAATAAAGAAACAAGCGATGCACTGATGAACCACAACAAAGCTTTTCCTCCCACACGACCTACAGTTTTTAAGTCACCTAATTTAGCAATGCCCACCACCAACGTACAGAAAACCAGCGGAGCAATAATCATTTGTACTAACCGGAGAAAAATGGTGGTTAATAATTTTATATTGGTTGAAAACTTTGCAATAAAATCTGCGGATGCATTCTTATTAACGATATATCCTACCAGGATACCCAGCACCATCGCAACCAATATATAAACAGTCAGCCTGTTCCCTTTCTTCATACGGCAGTTATTGAGTTTGCAATATAAAGATTTTACAATGGAATGAGCCGGGCCTCAAACTGTTAAAAAAACAAGCCATTAATAAAAGTTTTTCGGGTGTTCAGCCAGAAATCATTATTTTTCCAAATCAATAAATCAATCGACTAACAATAATCAACTTGCTTTTATGAGTTTATTCCGAAAAAAATCGTTGGAACATTTACTGGCGCAGGCCGAAGATTCTGAAAAAGGATTGAAACGAACATTGGGTGCTACCAACCTGGTTGCACTGGGTATTGGTGCTATCATCGGCGCCGGTTTATTTGTAAGAACCGCTGCAGCAGCAGGACAGGCTGCCGGACCAGGTGTTACATTGTCATTTATTTTAGCTGCTGTAGGTTGTGCCTTTGCCGGTTTGTGTTATGCAGAGTTTGCTTCCATGATTCCTATTGCGGGTAGTGCCTATGCTTATTCTTATGTAACCATGGGTGAATTAATTGCCTGGATCATTGGATGGGCTTTGATTATGGAATATGCATTGGGTGCTGCTACTGTATCTATTGCATGGAGTGAATATTTAAACAGGCTACTGAATGGAGCCATCCCTTATGAATGGTGCCACTCGCCAATGGAAAGTTTTACGGATACTGCCGGTGTTCATCACCAGGGTATTTTTAATGCCCCTGCATTAGTTATTTTATTAGCACTTACTTTATTATTAATAAAAGGTACACAGGAGTCTGCTGTTGTAAATTCAATTATTGTATTTATTAAAGTAGCTATTGTTATATTATTTATTGCTATTGGCTGGAAATTCATCAACCCTGCTAATCATACTCCTTATTTAATTCCTGCTGATACACCTCCTGTAACTGACCAGGCCGGTAAAGTAATTGCAGATTATAGTGGATGGAATAAACATGGATGGGGCGGTGTTTTAGGTGGTGCAGCTATTGTGTTCTTTGCCTTTATTGGTTTTGATGCTGTGAGTACAGCAGCGCAAGAAGCAAAGAATCCAAAAAGAGATATGCCGATTGGTATATTAGGTTCATTAGTAGTTTGTACCATTCTTTATATTTTATTCGGACATGTATTAACCGGTGTGGCCAACTGGAAAGATTTTGTTGATCCTGAAAAAGGAAGAGAAGCTTCAGTTGCTTATGCTATTGCTACTTATATGCATGGCTACGGATGGCTGGCTACGGCTGTTACGGTGGCAATCCTCGCTGGTTTCTCTTCTGTAATATTAGTAATGCTGATGGGACAAAGCCGTGTGTTCTATACTATGTCAAATGATGGATTGTTACCAAAAGCATTTTCCGTATTACATCCTAAATTCAGAACACCGTACAAATCAAATATCATTCTCTTCATATTTGTAGGGGCATTCGCAGCTTTTGTTCCCGGTAGTATGGCAGGTGATTTAACCTCCTTCGGAACATTGTTTGCCTTTGTACTGGTAAGTATAGGTGTGTATATATTAAGAGTGAAAGCTCCTAATATTGAGCGTCCGTTTAAAGCTCCTCTTTACCAGGTTGTATCAGTATTAGGCGCCGCTATTTGTGCGTTGATGATCGTGGGCCTGGATAGTTTTACATTGAAAGTTGCGTTTGGCTGGATGGCTTTAGGACTGATTGTTTATTTTGCTTACAGCCGCCATACCAGTAAATTAAAAACACCCGGTGAAATTTTACCAAAGGCTTCTGATTTTGAATAACTGAATTATTTTATTCTATCATAAAACCGTTCCGTATTTTCGGGACGGTTTTTTATTAATTTGAAATTATAAGCATGAAAAAAATATTAACCGTTCTTTTCGTATTCATTGCAGTAAACAGTTTTGCTCAAACTGATAGTACGAAAAAAAGCCGCCAGGAATTGATTGATTCCGTATGTGTCTGTGCTGCGAAACAAGATACATCGCTCATTAAAACAAAAGATGATTTACAGAAACTCGTTCTTCAATGTTTTATGCAACGCATGGATATCTTCCTCAAAGCAATGCAGGAGGAAAATATAGACATGACAGATGCTGAAGCACAAAAAAATTACGGTCAGCAATTGGGAATGGAAATGGTAATGAAGTGCCCGGTTTTATTGCAACTGTCTGTTAAGGTTGCTTCACAAGAGCTAAATGATCCTCCAAAGGCAGCAGAAAAAAAGACTCCGGCTGCAAAACCAAAAACAGCAGTAAAACCATCCACCACCAAACCCAAGACTACCACTAAAGCAAAAGGCTAATTATTAGCTACCAATATATTTTAAAAAGGCGCTGGTTAATGATTTTAAAATCAGCAAATCGGTGCCTTTCTCTTTTTCCAGTTTCCGGTATTGCCTTACATTTGCAGCCCAAATGCTAAATGCTGAAAGCTTAAGGCCAAATGCATTTTGAATGGATAATAATTTGTGGCCATAAATAAAAACCACAAACCATAAACTACAAACGATAAAAAAGAATTTATGGGACGGATATTTGAAGTACGTAAATCAACTATGTTTGCCCGCTGGGACCGCATGGCCAAACAGTTTACACGTATTGGCAAAGAAATTATTATTGCAGTAAAAGCAGGTGGCCCCGACCCCGGCACCAATTCTGCCTTACGCCGTTGTTTTCAAAATGCACGGAGTGTGGGCATGCCTAAGGACAGAGTGGAAGCAGCCATTAAACGGGCACAGGGAAAAGAATTAATTAACTACGACGAAATTTTATATGAAGGCTATGCGCCACATGGCGTTGCCATATTAGTTGAAACAGCAACCGATAATCATGTAAGAACAGTAGCCAATGTAAAATCTCATTTCAATAAAGGTGGTGGTGCATTAGGTAATAGTGGTTCTGTTTCTTTCCAGTTTAAAAAGATGGGAGTATTTAAATTAAAACCTGAAGGGTTGAATACAGAAGAGATGGAATTGGAGCTGATTGATTTTGGCTTAGAAGAATTAGGAGAAGGCACTGGTGAAAATGGTGAAGACATTTTAGTAGTACGTTGCGCCTTTGCAGATTTTGGACATATGCAAAAAGCATTAGAAGAAAAAGGCATCACTCCTATTTCTGCTGAATTAGAATGGATTCCTACTACCACTGTTCCGGTTACAGATGTACAGGCAGAAGATGTAAGTAAATTAATTGAACGTTTAGAGCAGGATGAGGATGTACAGAAAGTGTTTCATAATATGGGGTGAAGTGGTGAATGGTGAACAGGCAATGGGCAATATGCAAAAAAATAAAAGCGGAAGAAAATCTCTTCCGCTTTTTGGTTATGGTTTTGGTTTATTGACTAATTAGCATTTACCATTTTTACTTTCACAGGGAAAAATTCAATCTTCACAATTCTCGTATCATCATTACCATTATCATCATCGCTTATATCAGGTCCGCCAGTATCACCAACTATGTGAAAGAATTTTACCAATGTTCCTTCAACAGGTGGAACACGTACAACTGTATTACCATGATCCAGTATGCCTTTTACCAATCCCTGCAACACACCCCTGTCTTCAGGCTTTGCACCAAATGCTTTCATTACTGCAGGTTGAACATCGGTAGCATCAAAGAAAGTATTTAATGCTTTGGCTAAATCTGCACCGGGAACAAGAACCTGGAAACCACCAGGAGGACTGATGAACTGTGTTCTTGATGCTTTATCAGAAAGAATTTCTGTTATCTTTTTTCCATAAGGCGCTTCATACACCAACTTACTCCATGAGCCTTCAGCTGTACTCCAGTCAGAAACTGTTTCCTGTGCCCAGAAAGTAACATCAGCGTATAACTTCGTTCCACCATCGCCAATGCGCAGTTTCACTTCAGATTTTATTCTTGGACCATGACCATCAAATTCACGGTCACCTCTTGTGAGATGAGGTACCAGCCATTCATTTATATCTTCAAGATTAATCGTTGAAATTCCCTGGGATGATTCAGTTTGACCCAGTGTTACCTGCAATTGATTTAATGAAACAAGTATTCTTGTATCATCATCACAGTTATCATCATCACTTATATCTGCACCATTGGTATCACCATATATTGTCCATTTATTTACCACTCCATCATTGTTATCAAGAACAGACAAAGCATTTATATTTAACGATCTTGCAAGGGTACCCGCCGCAAATGTTGTAACAGGTGACTTACTGATGAAATGAACTTCTGCTTTTTTACCACCTTTTACACCAGTAATGTAAGTACCTGTATTAGCAGGAACATTATATAGAATCTGTAAGGTAGTACCGGTTGTTTCGCTATTATCACCACCAATTTCTTTTGCACGGTATTTTAATATGGCAACAACAGCTGAGCGGGTGTTTGTAATTTCAACACTGGCCCACACTTCCGGACCATGACCAGCAAAATCTCTATCGCCTGCAACTAATTGCTTTGGACAAAAAGGCCCAACTTCAGAAGGAGCAAGATTGACTACGGTATCTTTATTCTGGGAGAAAACTGATAATACTCCCGCCATAAATAATGCTACTAAAATTGTTTTTTCATAAATAGTTATTTAAAGGTGATTTTCATTTGTAAATATCTTTATCAATAACGATTGTATCAACTACACAATGATGTAGTGCTGATTATTTTTTATATCTAACTATTTCATTTCTCGATTGCATTTTACCATTCAAATACATTTCTGATTTTACTACACCAAACGAAGGAGCAAACCAGGTAACGGATGACATTTTCATTTTATCCTTCATCATCTCCATTGCTTTTTTCATCTGTTCTGTCATGCCCGGCATTTCCATTTCACTTTCTATTGTATTGCTTACTTTAAAACAACTAAAAGTTCCGGCAGCAGTAGTAACATCTTCTTTTGCTTCTACCTTACGTTCTTTGAAATGATATTTAACTGTCATGGTTTTCCCTTTTGCTTCAATCTTCATTTCACCATCAGCATCTGGTAAAGTCTGTCCTTCTTTTACATCAATAGGATATTCAACAGGAGAGGCTTCAAACTTGCCGCCTTTTTCTTTGGCTGCATTGTTCATGATAGAAGCCAGGTCAACATAAATTTTACTGCCATCACATTTATAATTCACCCGTACAGGTTCTTTCTTTACGGCCGTATCCACACTTTCAGAAGTGGCAACTGTCATTCCTCCTTCATCTTTCACATTGATTATTTTAGAATGTTGTGTGCTTACTTCTTTTCCATTACCATCATAAGTTTTGGTATCTATCTCCACTCCTTCTTTAAAGAATATCATTTTAGCGCAACCGCTGGCATCGGTGTTTTCTTTTTTTTCATTGGCAGTTGCAGTTGTTGATTTATCAGTAGTTTTATCACCACTGTTACAAGCGGCAAGCATAAGTGTAATCCAAAGTAATTTTTTCATGAGTATTTAGTTTGATGATGAAATGAGTATGGCTGATGATTCATTATTGTTTTCATTTCCTTCTTTTATGGTATTATCGGAGTCAATAATTAATTTGAAACTGAAGCTGTCTCTCGGAGAAATTATTTTCTGCTTGTCGGGAAAGGTATATTCTCTCGTGATTGATTCACCCGGTTTAACAGCAGGAAACAAATCTGTTGAGCCAATATATTTCCATTCTGTTGATCCTGTTTTTTGAATGACAGGTTTAATAAATGTTTGCGGTGTAATTACGCCACCATTATTTTTAACTGTAACAAAAACTTTTATCAGCCATTGTTTTAAATCTGCACTAAACATGGCACGGGATAAGGTGATGTTGGTTATAGTAAGGTCTGCCGGTAAAACTACCGTCAACGTTTTATTTCCCGGCAAAGGTTTAAGCGTAGGTTTTAATTGCGGTGTTTGTGCATCAACAGTCACAACCATTATTACTGCAATAAAAAATATTATAAGCGTTTTCATGATGTTTTATTGAATAATGAAGAATATTGTTTATCAGTTTACCTTAAATCCACTCAACTGTACCTGCTGATACTTTTGCTGCACTCCTGATTTTTGCAGGAGATATACTTCTATTTTATCGCCTGTTTTTAATTTCAGCAGCGTACTGAATTCTGAATCAAACACAGGCAATGTAGTAGAAGGTTGCAGAATGATGGATGCGGGAATAGCAGCATAAAGATTGGTACGCAAAGTAAGCTGCACATAACCATTAGCAGAAAACTGTAACCACGAAACACGAAGGTCAAAATGATAAATGCCATCGGAAGGAGCTACAAATGTTCCGTTTACTACAGAAAAATTTTTTCCTTCATCAAAATAAGCACCGGTAAAATTTACCTTGCTTTCTGTATTATTTGCCAGCGGCTCACCACCCACATAAGTAGCTGCTGCTTTAAACGCTACTTTAGGTTCTGCTATCGTGGCAGTAGTAATGGGTGTGGCCATAGGTTTGAGAATTGTTTGTTGTGCCTTTACATGCAATGCAAGGGACAATATTATTAAACCAATTGCTACTATTTTTTTATGTTTCATACGCTTGTTTTATTAATGATAGTTATAAAGTACTTGTTTCAAATTTTCCTTCGGTTATCAAAACTTTGGTACCAAGCTTATCCTGCAGTGAACCTTCAAAGCTTCCATCCAGCAGCAAAAAACTTCCCTGCTGTTTTATATTCGTAATGGTTACTTTCAGATAATCACCTGGTTTTGCTATGGTGTATGTTTTATGCTGAATCGTAAAATCAACTTTCCCGTTTGTATTAGTAAGCGTAAATGTTCCTTTTGCATTTACGCCGTTAAACTCAATTCCCATCACCATATCTTCACTATTAGCGCCGTTGATATAGGCCTGCATCGTTTGTTTGTTTACATAACCTCTTGCATGTGATGAATCAGCTATGTATAATTTTCCATTCAGCTTAAAGGACAATGAACCTTTTGATAATGGTTTGTACAAAGCCTTATCCTTTGCAAAAGCTGTCAGCAACATCAACAATACTATCAGTACAATCCACTTCATTTAGTTGATTTTACAATAAGAGGGTACGGTTAATCGTATCTTCTTTGTGTTCCTTGTGTTTCCTTCGTGAACTTAGTGGTTATGCTTTCAACAAGCTCAGAACGATAATAACCACAAAGCACACAAAGGTTTTACACAAAGAACACAAGGGTTTTAAAGTTTCACTATTTCTAATAAAAAGTTTTTTGCTTTGGTCAATCCTTTATTACTGTCAATCACCTGGTTTACTTTGGCAGTAACTTTTTGTTTCGCATCCGTAAGAATGCGGTTGGCAGTTACTTTAAACTTATCCACCAGGTAAGCTTTTATTTTATCCGCCTTTGCTTTTAATGCTTCTTTATTAAATATTTGATTGCTGCCGCCGTTATTCACATCCGGTGCAGGTTGTGTATTGGGGTCAGTGGAAGGAATGATTCCTTCTGTAGCGGTTTGTGGCAAACTGTTGAGCTGAATATTTAAGTTAGGATCAGTCTGCATAGCCTGACCAAGATTATCTAATGCCGGTAATGATTCAGGTGTAAGCGTATTGGTATTGGGAGCAAACTGTACATCACTTGTAACTACTGCACCCTGTTCATACAATTGTTTTATCAGCAGGCGTCTGGCATCCGCTTCACCGGCGGCGATGCGTACATTGCTGATGTAAATGCCTTCCTGTGGTGCCGGTATCACTTCACCACCCATAATAAAAACATTGTTATGATAATCCGGTGCCACTACTTTAGGCAGGTCCGTTACTTTCGTATCATCTAACCATACACGAAAACGGGTTTGATTAACAGACATACTTACATGTGTAACACGACCAATAGCACCTTCCACACTAAAATCAGTTTTGGAACCAAGGTCCTGCACATCTTTACCAAACACCACATCCGGATAACCGGCCATATGCTGCAATTGCACAAATATTTTTTTATACCACACTTTACCACCCTGCACCGAAGCTAATGGCGTAATACCGGCAAACACCGGGCATGATTCCTCTTTTATCACCAGGTCAAACTCTACCGTAAAGTCAATGGGCAATTTCTTTTTCAGTTCGGGGTTTATATAAGTGCCCGAACTTATTTTAAACCATTTCCCGTCAAAGCCATCCAGTTGAACCACTTCGCCTCCGGCGCTGGTATTCCATTTGGCGGGCAGATCACCAACCGGGTCCTGCGAAAAATTATCTTCAAAAATGGTATTGCCACCGGGAACAAAATCTTTTGGCTGGGCATAGGTGAAGGTGCTGATAGATACAAAAGCTGCAAGCAGCAGAACAATTTTTTTCATACCGGTTAATTTTGAGCTAAAAGTATTTTACTGCGGCGGGTGGGGCAACTACATTATCATGTAGTGGAGTTAAAGTGAGCCGTCATGCCGAACGTAGTGAGGCATCTGCTGAGCATCAGTACTATTGTTCAGCATTTGCACTGTAGCCTGGCAGATTTCTCAGTCGCAGCCAACACACCATTCCAATGCTTCTTCGAAATGACGATAAGAATTGATGATACCAGCGATAGATTTTCATAGCATCGCCTGTTGTGTCACTCACTTGTACGTTCGGGAATACTTGGCGGCAGGATTTGTTTTTGAAAGCTTTGGAGTTGAGTTTTTGTATATTTATGTATTATAAGACAGCAAAAAATTATCATCATGAAAAGACAACTATTCTTTATCGTATTTACTTTATTTACTCTAAATCTCTTTTCTCAATCTCTAGGAGTAGAAAGACTGGCACATGCAAAAAAAAGTATTGTAAGAATTCTTATAGAAGGTAAACCGAGTGGGACTGGTTTTATCGTTTCTAGTGCTGGGCAGATAATAACTTGTTGGCATGTTATAGATCCTGCTTTTATTCGAGATACTTTAAACAGACTAATGGGATTGAGAAAAATAGAAGCTGAATTTTCCGATGGAGTGACTGTTGAACTTGGAATTTACAATTACCTACTTCAACAAGGGAATAGAGAAGCCGTAGCGTATGATTATTGTTTCTTACTACCTACAAAAGTTGTTAGTAATTCTTTTGAATTTTTATCTCTTGGGACATTCGAAGATATTAATGAAGGAGATCAGATATATACAATTGGTTATCCGCTAGGAATAAAGCAACAATTTGTATCAAAAGGAATTTTATCATCCAAATGGGTTGACACAGCCAAAATTATAACAAACAATATAGCTGATAGTCTTTTAAGAACAGTTGCCTGGTTAGATCTGACAATGAATAAAGGAAATTCTGGCGGACCAATTATAAAAATCGGAAATAATCCATCTGAAGACAAAGTTATCGGAATAGCCACATTTATATTAAATCCTTTCGCAAATGATTCGAAAGTCTTATCTGAGTTAAGTTCAAGGCTTAAAGTTGATATAGCATTAGGTGGAATTAGCCAAGTAAAAGTAAATAAGTTATTTGCTGATGCTATTGCGAATAATT
The DNA here is from genome assembly GCA_016200915.1 of Sphingobacteriales bacterium. Taxonomy (GTDB): domain Bacteria; phylum Bacteroidota; class Bacteroidia; order Chitinophagales; family Chitinophagaceae; genus AWTP1-9. Next base: position 46,861 of record JACQDV010000045.1, on the reverse strand, counting down.
CAATTGGAATCAGTGGATGTATTTCAATAAACCATATTAAAAGTATATTGAAATAATGATACTCACTCCCTTCATCGTCTTCTAATTCCCAGCAACGTCTCCCCATAGCCATGTGCATTAGCCGGGACGTTGCGCCTTCGGAGACAAAAAGCCCGTAACTTAGATAAATGCCCGTTAAACGAACCATACCATATAACTATGGCATTTATTCCATCTCTTTCACCTGTTTTAACTGGTTACCTTTAATTGACATCGTAAATGGCTACCATATTGTTTACAACTGGTTTGACTATTTAAAAAAACAAGGACATTTTATTTCAGGTTATGTCATTATGCCCAACCATCTTCATGTAATGATTGGGTTCAGCAATACAAAACAAACCATCAATACTATCATTGGCAATGGTAAACGCTTAATTCCCAGCAACGTCTCACAATAGCCATATGCCCAGCCGGGACGTTGCTGAAAAATAAAAAACTTTACAGGCGGTCATTCATATAATTACGTCATCATTAATTTTACAAACCATCATTTAATGATTTACAGCAATAGTATGCGGACGATTATACTGACAGCAGTTTTTATTTTTTCCATAACGAATATTTTTGCACAGGCAGAAGAACCAAAACTTAAGATAGTTCCTTTAACAGGAGATTTTTATATCTACACCACGTACAATATATACGAAAAAAGCCAGGTGCCGGCAAACGGTATGTACCTCGTAACAAATAATGGTGTGGTAATGTTTGACACACCCTGGGACACCACACAATTTCAACCTTTACTTGACAGCATAAAATCAAGACATAACAAACCGGTAGTAATGGCTTTTGCCACCCACTGGCATAGCGATAAAACCGCCGGGCTTGAATATTACCGGCAACAGGGAATTAAAACCTATACTACTGTGCTTACAGATGAATTAAGTAAAAAGAACAATAAAAAAAGGGCTGAATTCTTAATGACAAAAGATACTGTCTTTAGTGTGGGGCAATATTCCTTTGAGACGTATTATCCCGGCGAAGGACATACTACAGACAATATTGTGATATGGTTTAAAAAAGAAAAAATTCTGTACGGTGGCTGTTTAATAAAAGGAGCTGATGCTGAAAGTCTGGGTTATTTAGGCGATGCCAATGTAACCGCTTATGCATCTACGCTGATAAATGTTCAGAAAAAATGCCGCAATCCAAAATTCATCATCATCGCTCATAGCGACTGGAATAACATCAATTCATTAAAGCATTCCATTATGATGGCAAAAGAACTGAAGAAGGATCAGCAATAAAAAAGCCCGTAACTTTAAGACACATCAGCATGGATAACATTCCACAAATACTAATTGCTTTTGAACTGCATTCTGTTGAAAGCATTAATGAATGTTGTAAGCAGGGCGTTAATCCAAACGATAGTTACAAAGGAGAACCACTTATCTATCATCTCATCAACATGTACAGCCGCGGGCCAAAGTTTAAAGCCTGTGTACAAGCTATGCTGGATAATGGTTTGGTGTTTGAAGACAAACTACTCTTGGCTGTGTTGCTGGATGATGCAGTTACTTTGGAAAAATTAATTACTGCCAATTCATCGCTTTTACAAAAGCGATATACTTTACAATGCACTTTCACTCCATTACAGGAAGCGTCGCTGCTGCATATCTGTGCTGAGTATAATCATCTGAATTGTGCTAAAGTACTCGTCAGTCATGGTATGGATGTAAATACCAAAGCCGGTGTGGATGAAAATGGTTTTGGCGGTCACACTGCCATCTTTCACACCGTTAACCAGCATGCCAATAGAAGTATTGATGTTTTAAAATTCCTGCTGGAATGCAAAGCCGATCTTTCCATTACTGTTAAAGGATTAATCTGGGGCAAGGGTTATGATTGGGAAACTTTTATTCCTTCCGTAAATCCAATCAGTTATGCCATGATGGGTTTGCTGCGCCAGTTTCAGCGAACAGAAAACGATATTTATGAAATCGTTTCTCTGCTAATGAAAGCACAATACGGAAGCGATTATGTTCCTTCCAATATTCCCAATAAATATCTGAACAGTTGAATTAACTATTTATACAATCGCTCCATCAAGGCGTCATGTCGAACGCAGTGAGACATCTGTTGAACAACAGTACTACTGCTCAAAAGTATTACTACTGCCGGGCAGATTTCTCAGTCGCAGCCAACGCACATTATCCATTGCTTCTTCGAAATAACGAATACTACACCAACCTGTCTTTAATAGCTTTTGAAACCGCTTCTGTTGCAGAATGCACATGCAGCTTGTCGTATATCTTTTTAATATGAAAGCGAACGGTATCTAAACTGATACTGATCTCTGCTGCGATCATCTTATAACTAAAACCCTGCACCAGTAATTGCAGTATCTGTATTTCTCTTGCTGACAGATCTGTTTTTTCTTCTTCAGTAGTGCTGGCTTTGGGCACCATCAGCAATACTTTACGGGCAACAGAACCCGTCATGGGTGCACCACCATTTAATACATTGCGGATGGCAAAAGGTATTTCTTCAGTAGCATAACTTTTTAAAATATATCCTGTGGCGCCAGCGCAGATGGCGTTAAAAATATTTTCATTGTCTTCAAACACCGTGAGCATAATTACCGGTAGTAGTGGTTGTACTTTTCTCAACCGCTTAACTGCCGCTACTCCATTCACTACCGGCATATCAATATCCATCAGCACTACATCGGGTTTAAATTTTTCCAAATCGGTTTCTATGGTTTCTGCATTAGGCATGGCAGCAGCCAGTTCAAAATCTGTTTCACTGCTGATGAGTGCTTCCATGCTGGCCCGCAGCATTTCATTATCATCGTATATTAAAATCCGTATGCTCATTTAATTATTTTTCTTTGTGCTCTTCGTGTTTATTCCTTGTGGACTTTGTGGTTATTCTTCTACAAGCAGAATGACAAACCACAAGGGACACAAAGGTTTTCACAAAGGACACAAAGCTTTTAAAATCGTTCAGTGAAAAATAAACCAATAAACTAATAAACCCACCACATCATCATGTAGCCGGAATATTCAGTTGCAATCCTGTTCCTTTACCAATGACAGATTGAATAACTAACTCTCCACCCAACGCTCCCGCCCTCGCTTTCATATTCTTTAATCCATTGGAAGTAGTTTGTTGATTCACATCAAAGCCAATTCCGTTATCCGTAATGTTTAATTGCACCTGGTTATTGATTGAGGAAAGTTTAATTTCTGTTTTAGTACAGTTACTGTACTTGGCAATATTGTTAACTGCTTCTTTAAACACTAAAAAGAAATCCCGCCGCTGCTGCATATCAAGTGATCTGTTAAGCAACTGTTCATCAATAAAAAAACCGTTTCAATATTTTTTGGTTCTAATGTATGGGCCACGTAATCCCGCATACGGGCCACCATATTGCTGAGTTTATCGTTATCGGGTTTAATAGCCCATACAATATCACTCAGTCCTTGCTGCATTTCGGTAGATTGTTCGGTTATTTTTTCCAGGAAAGAAGATGTTTTATCCGTATCCTTATTCAAAGTAGTTTTAGAAACCTGTGATAATATTTTAATACTGGTTAATGCCGAACCGATTTCATCATGCAGGTCTTTAGCGATATTACTTCGTACGGCCAGCAACGATTGTTGTTCTTTTATCTTTCGTTTTAACTGGTAACGGTTAAACATGAAATAACCCAGCAATAACAGTAAACCAATTCCTGCCAATAAAAAATTGCGCAGTTGGTTAGAGGATTTTAGTTGACGTTCTTTTAACTGGCGGTCTTTCTCAGCCAGGTCTAATTGCTGCTGATTGTTTTTTGCCTGCAACAATTGTTTCTCTAATTGTTCATCCTGCTGCTGAATTTTTAAATCCTGTAATTCTCTTGCATTGGACAATAGTTCAATTTCTTTTTCTTTCTTCTGTGCTTCTGCCAGGTTTCCATTGATAACGGCCTGCTGTTTTTCTATCTGCAGTTGTTTTATTTTTTCCAAAGCATTTAAGTCGGCAATAGCTTTATCTTTTTTCTCAGCCTGGTATTTACCTTCAATATCTGCAATAGCTGTTTTGGTACTTTGATTTACGATACTGTCACGATACAACACATGCTGCTGGTAAGCTTCCAGTGCTTTATCATATTCTTTTTGTTGGCGGTAATAATCGGATAATTTGCCATAAGCATCCCGCAGGTTATATTTATCATTAATTTGTTTTACCAGCGATAGTGCTTTATTAAAATGAGCCAGCACTTTATTGCTGTCTTTATTTAAGGAAGCCTCGCTCATAGCCAGGGCAGCATAGCGGCGGGAAAGCATGGCGAAGTTTTTATTTTCTTTTTCTAAAAGAGCAATGGCTTTTTCTTCATAATCCACAGATGCTTTATACTCTTTTTGATTAAAAGAAATTAAAGAGTCTGTTACATAAGAATGAATGATCCTTGCTTCATCTTTTGACTGCAGAGCATATTTTACACATAGCTGCTGGTATTTTTTTGCTTCTTCGTCATCAATGCCTGTATAATACTGGCTAAGGTTACAACAGCCGAGAGACAATCTTTTTATATCTCCATCTTTTTCCCGGTAATAAATAGATTTTTTGGCATACTCAATGGCTTTATTACGGTCGTTCAAACTATAATAAACAGTAGAAAGATTATTATAAGCCACTCCTATCTCACCATATTCGGCAGGAAAATAATTTTCATAAATGCTTATAGATTTAGTGATACAGTTAGCCTGTTTGCTCAGTTCTCCCAATCTTCCCCAGGTATAACCAAGATCATTAAAGGCCAGTGCTGAATATTTCGTTGGATGTTTTTCTAAATAATATTGCAGTGATTTGGCAAACAAACCAGTTGCTTCGGTAAATTTATTATTATACATATTTGATTGCGCCAGTTGCATCCATCCAATAGCAGCAATCAGAGAATCATTCATCTGCAATCCCATGTTATTGATAGTGGTGGCAGCGCTGGTTGCTCTTTCAAAATCTTCCTGGTCTAAATAAACATCTGTTGATTTTATGAGTGCATAGGCTAATCCTTTTTTATAACTTGATTGACGGCTGATGGATTCTGCTTTGTAAGAATAATAAAGTGCTGAATCATATTTTCCGGCAGAATAAAATTTTTCAGCTTTATCGAGTAAAGAAAAAATATAGGCTGAATCTTTTTGCCGGTTTGGGGTTTTGCCATTACAGCAGGCAATAATAAAACCAGTAGTATGTATATAGAAAAATTTTTTGTCGGGATATTCATCGGTATAACAGTTAGCCCGATTAAAGTTTATAAATAATTTTCAATTCGCCAAAGACAATCTAATTTTGAAGTTTATGCCCGAAGTATCAGAAAAAAAGATTGTACTATTTGATGGTGTATGTAACCTGTGCAGCAGCAGTGTGCAGTTTATTTTAAAGCGGGATAAAAAAGACCAGTTTTTGTTTGGATCATTGCAGGGCAATTATGGTCAGCAGGTTTTAAAACAAAATAATCTGCCTGCTGATACGTTTAATTCTTTTATGCTGCTGGAAGGAGACAAACTTTATACCCGAAGCAGTGGAGCCTTAAGAATGCTGAAATATTTAGGTGGCGGATGGAGTTTGTTATATATCTTTATCATTGTACCGAAATTTATTCGGGATGCACTATATAATTTGATAGCTGCCAACCGGTACAAATGGTTTGGGAAAAAGAATGAATGCTGGTTACCTAAACCAGAGTGGAAAGAAAAATTTCTGGATTAACTTCCCGTAAACCTCCATCACGTCATTTTGTCTTAATCATTTATTTTATTGAGCCTATTGCGTAAGCTAATGCAAAAAACGCCGTCAAATGAATTAATCATCTTATGCCAGTTAAAACAATTCTAAGAACCCTCCGTAATTTTGTGAAAAACCTGTACTTCCTGTGTTTTTTAAATGGGCTGCTGCTTGCCTGTTTGCTTTTTTTTTACAGTGAATCAAAATACGAAACACAACTCTTTTCAATAATTGCCCGCAGAATAAGGAATGAATTACCTGCCAGTACCAGCAAGAATGATTTTGCCATTAAGGCCATGCAAACGGCTTATGACCTCCAGGCGAAAAGATATTTAGTATTTGCCAATGAACATCTTGATGGCATAAAAGCAAATATCTTCCATCCTTCTACAGTTGACCTGATGACCGGTAATGGCGCCTGCGGAAGCTATGCTACAGTACTGGCAAGAATATTAAAATCGAATGACATGAAGGTGCGGATCGCCCAAATGAAAGTGAATGATGTATATGGCGGTCACATATTTGTAGAAACAAAAACAGAAAATGGATGGATTGTACTGGATCCAACTTTTAATCTTGCTTTTAAAAAAGCAGATGGTTCCTTATCAAGTTTCAGTGATTTGAACAAAAACTGGGAGCAATATAAAAAACAGCTTCCGGCAGATTATCCGGCTGAATATAATTATAAAGGTGTACGTTATACCAACTGGGAAAAAATTCCAGGGTTAACTACCACCATTAAATCGATACTTAATGTTGTTATTGGAAAAGAAAATGCTGATAGCATTTCAATCAGACCGTATCTGCTTCGTGTTTACAATAAACTTGCCTGGTTTATTTTTTTCGTTTGGTTGATAATTGCCTATTATACTTTTAAAGCTTTTAGAAAAAAATACAAGAGCAAATCAATGGCAGCCGATATTACTATCAAAGAAGCTAATGTTGCATGACCACACAGGTTGATCTCTACTTCAGGAGTAAACCATTTAATATCATAGTCAGCTCCCTTTTCTTTGGAAGGAACAAAGAATACCGTTTCGCTTAAATTATTTTCCAAAGCAATTTGTTGCATTAATTCAGTGGGCAGCCATTTCTTTAATGGAATTACAGCAGCAGGATTTCCTTTGAATAATGAAGAGGCGAAAGCATCGATTTGATACAGTTTAAGTTTCATAATAGGAAAATGAAATGATTAATAATTATTCAGCCATCATCTCTTTGATCACTCTCACAATATCCTCTGCATTAGGTTTGCTGAAATAATCTCCGTCACTTCCATACGCAGGACGATGCGCTTCAGCAGTAATCGTTCGTGGAGCCACATCTAACCATTTATAACCACCCTGCTCTTCCATTACTTTGTTGAACATATAACCAGCAGCTCCGCCAGGCACATCTTCATCAACAAAAACAATACGATTGGTTTTTTGCAGTGATTGTAAAATGGTATGATGAATATCGAAAGGCAATAAAGTTTGTACGTCCACTATTTCACAATGAATTCCTGAATGTTCTAAACGGTTAGCAGCTTCCTGTATAATTCTTAAGGTAGAACCATAGGAAACAATAGTTATATCATTACCTTCTCTTATTATTTCAGGTACACCTAAAGGCACGGTGAAGTCTGTTAAATTAGAAGGTAATTTTTCTTTGAGACGATAACCATTCAAACATTCTATTACTAAAGCCGGATCATTCCCTTTGAATAATGTGTTATACATTCCCACCACCTGTACCATATTACGGGGCACACACACATACATACCACGAAGAGCATTAACGATCATTCCCATAGGTGAACCACTGTGCCAGATACCTTCCAACCGATGACCTCTTGACCGAACGATCAGTGGAGCACTTTGCATACCTACTGTACGGTAATGCAAAGTAGCAGCATCATCTGTTAATGGCTGCAAACCATAAACGAGATAATCTAAATATTGTATTTCTGCAATAGGTCTTAATCCACGTAATGCCAAACCAATTCCCTGACCGATGATGGTTAGTTCACGGATGCCAGTATCAAATATTCTTCCTTCCCCATGTTTTGACTGCAAACCTGCAAAACCCTGGTTAACATCACCAATAAACCCAAGGTCTTCACCAAATGCCATTACTTTAGGGTTGCTGGCAAACAACTTGTCGAAGTAGCGGTTAATTACTTCGTATCCATTTACCACGGGAGAGTCTGTAGTATATTCAGCATTTACTTCAGCAACCTTTAATGCACTCTTTTCTCCCTGCAGGTATAAATATGAATTGTAGAATTTTTTATTTGATTCACTGAGAAATTGATAATAACTGTTAAGCTCCGCATTATTTACTTCATCCAGTATGATGGCGATGGTCTTCATCACATCCCGTCGCTGTGGTTCACGGTTAGTGGAAAGCTCTTTTACCAGCTTTTCCATTTTACCTTCCTCATCCCCACCGGATGCTATAATATTATTGATGAGTTGCACCGTGGTGTTCACCTGTTCTTTTAATGGAACTAAATATTTTTCCCAAGCGCTGTTCTTACTATCTCTCACAGATTCTTTAGCCTCTCTTTCCACTTCATTTAGTTCTTCTTCTGTGGCTAATGTATTTTGTAAGATCCATTCCTTGAATTTGCGGATGCAATCCCATTGTCTCTCCCATTCTAAGCGATCGGGTGTTTTATATCTTTCATGGCTACCGGAGGTAGAATGACCTTGTGGCTGTGTTACCTCTTCTACATGAAACAAAGCCGGTGTATGTGTATCACGGATCTTTTTTATTCCCTGCTCAAACACTTCGCACATTCCGGCATAATCCCATGCCTTCACTTTATAAATATCAATACCATTAGTTCCTTCTTTCTTTTGAAAACCTTTTAATGCTTCTGATACCGAGCCTTTAGTAGTTTGATATTTTCTGGGAACTGAGATTCCAAACCCGTCATCCCAAACAAAAATGGCCAATGGAATTTGTAATACACCGGCTGCATTTATTGTTTCCCAAAAATGTCCTTCGCTGGTAGAAGCATCGCCAATAGTAGCAAAACAAACTTCGTTACCGTTATTAGACAGCTCTTTAAACTGTTTCAGCTCTTTTACGTTGCGGAAAGATTTTGAAGCCAGTGCCAACCCAATTGACCTTGGCATTTGAGACGCAGTAGGTGCCATCCCGGCTATTAAATTCTTACGATTGGCTAAATCCAGGAACTCACCCTGCTCATCCACTAATCTTGATGCAAAGTGACAGTTCATCTGGCGGCCGCCGCTATGCGGATCATTATTGGTATCAGGATCAGCATATAATTGTTAAAAGAATTCTTCTATTGAGGCCACGCCGGTTGCGAAGGCAAAAGTTTGATCACGGTAATAACCGCTGTAAAAATCTCCGGGCTGAAAGAATTTAGCCATAGCCACCTGTGGTAATTCTTTGCCATCGCCAAATATTCCAAATTTAGCTTTACCCGTAAGTACCTCCTTGCGGCCAATTAAACTTGCCTCACGGCTTTGGCAGGCTACCCGGTAATCTTTCAAAACTTCGCTGCGGAAAGTTTCGAAAGAAAGATTCTCCAGTGACAAGCTTTCGTTAGTGGCTGATGAATTCATGCGGCAAATCTACAATTTAACAACATTCCCTGCGTTTCTTAATGAAATGCTAAGGACAAAAAAAAGCTATGTTTTTTGAGGGGATTGGCTATTTTTGTAGATATGGCTATTTATTAGCCTTATAAACAACCGGACTATGAAGAAATTTTGTTTGATCCTCGTATTAGTTTGTGCCTCCACATTCATTTATGCACAAACCGATAGCAAGGCCACCTCTCCTGCGCCGGAGGTTTTTACATTAAATGCCGAACATCATGACTTCGGTAAGATCGTTCAGGGCAAACCGGTAACTTATGATTTCGTTTTAACCAATGTGAGTAAGGATCCTTTAAAGTTGAGTGATGTTCATGCTTCTTGCGGTTGTACTACTCCACAATGGAGCAAAGAGGCGGTAGCACCTGGTGCTACTACTAAAATTAATGTTGGGTTTAATGCTATGGCTTATGGCCCATTTGAAAAAACGGTTACTATTACCTATAATGACGGTCAAACTAAAATAGTTACCATTAAAGGTGAAGTAAGAAAAACAGCTGACAACTCTGTTCCCGGAAACAGCGTCCTGGAACTATTGAAACAATAAATTTAAAAACTACTAATAACACAAACATGAAACAAGTTTTTTCAGCATTCGTAGCCTTAGTGTTTGCCAATATCGTAATGGCGCAAACCAAAGTTTCAGACAAAGTAAAATTTGCATCTGAAATTGTTGACCTTGGTACCGTAAAGCAAGGTAATCCTGTAACAGGAACTTTTACCTTAACAAATATCGGACAGGAACCCCTGATCATTGAAAGTGTAACTCCTGGTTGTGGTTGTACAAAGTCTGATTATACAAAAGAGCCTATTATGCCAGGTAAGACCGGTTCTATAACCGCTACTTACAATGCTGCTGCTGCCGGTAACTTCTCAAAAATGGTTACTATTAAATTCAAAGGCATTGATGAGCAAAAAACAGTAAGCATTACCGGTAAAGTGGTGGCTAATGATGCAGCTGTTGATGCGCAAACAAAAGTTACACCCGCTGCTCCGGCGGTAGTTCCTGCTGCCACAACAACTGCTGCTAAAGTAACCACTGCAAAAGCTAAGAAAACTAAAAAAACTGCCAAGTCTTAATAAGATATTTTCACACACACCTTTAGAAAATAGCCCTCTTGCAGCGATGTGAGGGGGTTTTTGTTTCACCACAGTCCGACCGTCCCGGTCTGACTGTAACATATTTCCTAAACTAACCAACGAAATAAATTTTATTTTCTGCCAGATGGAGACCATCGGACAGAAAATAAATAACTTCGCTTCATGCCAAAGATCAGTCACCGTGGCGAAGTAATGCCGCCTTCTCCTATTCGTAAATTAGTTCCATTTGCAGAAGCTGCTAAAAAGAAAGGAACTAAAGTTTATCATTTAAACATTGGTCAGCCGGATATTGAAACACCCAAATTGGTGCTAGATGCAGTTCGCCATTTTGATTTTAAAGTATTAGAATATAGTCACAGTGCGGGCAATGAAAGTTATCGCCGCAAACTGGTGAAGTATTATAAAAAATGCGGAATTGATATTGAGTACAACCAAATCATTATTACTACTGGTGGCTCAGAAGCAATTCTCTTTGGCTTTATGAGTTGCTTGGATGCTGGTGATGAAGTGATTATTCCCGAACCATTTTATGCAAATTATAATGGATTTGCCGTAGCAGCAGATGTGGTAGTGAAACCTATTACTTCCTCCATTAATAGTGGATTTGCTCTACCGCCTATTGAAGATTTTGAAAAAGCCATTACTCCAAAAACAAAAGCCATTGTAGTATGTAATCCCAATAACCCGACTGGTTATTTATACAGCAAAGAAGAAATGGAAACATTAAAACAGGTTGTATTAAAACATGATCTGTACTTATTTGCAGATGAAGCATATCGTGAGTTTTGTTATGAAGGAACACATACCAGTGCCATGCATTTAACAGAGGTGGAGAAAAATGTGGTGCTGATGGATACTATTTCAAAAAGATACAGCGCTTGTGGTGGAAGAATCGGTGCTTTTGTAACCCGTAATAAAGAATTATTAGATGTGGCAATGAAGTTTGCACAGGCAAGATTAAGTCCGCCTTCCTTTGCACAGATAGCTGGCGAATCTGCAGTTGATTTACCCGATAATTATTTTGATGCCACTAAAGAAGAATACAAAAAACGCCGTGACTTGTTAGTGAAAAGATTGAATGCGATGGAGGGTGTTTTTTGTCCTAATCCAGGCGGTGCATTTTATGCAATGGCTAAATTACCTATTGATGATAGTGATAAATTTTGTCAATGGTTGCTGGAATCATTTTCACACAATGGTGAAACAATTATGCTGGCACCAGCAACAGGGTTTTATGGAACACCCGGTTTAGGTAAAGATGAAGTAAGATTAGCTTATGTATTGAATACAGATGCTATTGATAAAGCGATGGATTGTCTGCAGGCAGCATTGAAACAATATCCGGGTAAAACAAACTAAAATTAATATTACTCATAGCCAGTGTTACTAAAGCACTGGCTATTTTATGTTCATAATTTTTTGATTACTCAATTGAGTGTTTAGCTATCTTTCACCGTTTGAAAAAATATAATTATGCGTATTGAATCAGATATAAAATTAGGATTTAAAGATGTGATGATCCGCCCTAAACGTTCTACCCTTTCATCCCGTTCAGAAGTTTCGCTGATGAGGAAATTTAAATTTATGCATGGAGGCAAAGACTGGGAAGGGATTCCTGTAATGGCTGCTAATATGGATACTGTGGGAACATTTGAAATGGCAACAGCATTGGCATCAGAACAATTATTCACTGCAGTACATAAACATTATACTCCTGCACAATGGAAATCGTTTATTAATGACAGTGGCAATAATGTCACTGAATACATCGCTGTAAGTACAGGAACTTCTAAACAGGATGGAGAAAAATTAGACACCATTCTTACTGAGAATACTTCTTTGCGGTTTATTTGTATTGATGTTGCTAATGGTTATTCTGAAAAGTTTGTATCGTTTGTAAAAAAGACAAGAGATAAACATCCGGGTAAAGTAATTATTGCAGGCAATGTAGTAACTGGTGAAATGGTGGAAGAATTATTATTAGCCGGTGCTGATATGATTAAAGTTGGTATTGGTCCCGGATCCGTTTGTACAACAAGAGTGAAAACAGGTGTTGGCTATCCTCAACTCTCTGCTATCATTGAATGTGCGGATGCTGCACATGGATTAGGCGGACAAATTATTTCAGATGGTGGTTGTAAAGTACCTGGTGATGTTGCTAAAGCATTTGGAGGTGGTGCTGATTTTGTTATGTTAGGTGGTATGTTAGCAGGACATGATGAAAGCGGTGGTGAGTTAGTAGAGAAAGATGGTGTGAAATATCGTTTGTTCTATGGCATGAGTTCTGAAACGGCTATGAATAAATATGCCGGTGGTGTAGCTGAATATCGTGCATCAGAAGGAAAAACAGTAAAAGTAAAATATCGTGGCGCTGTTATTAATACCCTTTCCGATATTTTAGGTGGCATACGTTCTACCTGTACTTATGTTGGTGCAAAATCATTGAAAGAATTAACCAAGCGTACTACATTTATTCGTGTGCAGGAGCAACACAACGAATGGTTCAGTGAATAAAATAAGGGCCCTTAAAAAAAGGCCCCGTTTCTTATTGACTAAAAATAAACAACAGCTCTTATTAAATTTTACAGTTCCAGCCATGCACATCAGCTACTCTTCCGGTGCGGATGTCCTCCAGTTGTTGTTTTAACTGGTTCATTAAACTGTTTACTGTATAAAAAGGTAATTTATAATCCACGCCATCAATATGAATTAAATTGATAGGCGCTACTACTGCTGCAGTACCTGCGCCAAATGCTTCGGTAATTAAATTATTTCTGAAAGATGATTCTAATTCATCGGTACTGATTCTTCTTTCCTCAACTTCCACTCCTCTTTCTTTTGCCAACTGAATTAATGAATCTCTTGTAACACCATCGAGAATAGAATCGGATAAAGCAGGCGTAACCAACTTACCATCTATTACAAACATTACATTCATCGTTCCTGATTCTTCAATGTATTTATTCTCTCTTGCATCCGTCCACAATACCTGATCAAAACCATTTGCTCTTGCTAATTGTGTTGGATAAAATGCGCCACCATAGTTACCCGCACATTTTGCATAACCTGTTCCGCCTCTTCCCGCACGGATAAATTCTCTTTCTACTTTTACTCTTAATGGTTGGGCATAATACGGACCAACGGGACCAGAGAAAATGATAAAACGATATTCATCTGAAACTTTAACTCCATACCTTGCTTCACTGGCAAATACAAATGGACGGATATACAGTGAAGAACCATCTTCATTAGGAACCCAGTTATTATCCAGCTTCACCAATTCTGTCAATCCTTCTGCAAATACTTCTTTGGGAGGAACCTGCATGCACATTCTGTCTAATGATTTCACCAAACGTTCATAATGTTTCTCCATACGAAAGATGTTGACAGAACCATCTTTCATACGAAATGCTTTCATTCCTTCAAACACTGACTGACCATAATGTAAAGCCAGTGTGGCAGGACTTAAAGAAAGATTAGCAAAAGGAACAAGTTGTGGTGTTTGCCATTCGCCATCATAAAAATCACAAACCAGCATGTGGTCTGACACGTACTTACCAAACTCCAGTTTGGTAAAGTCAACTTCATTTACCCTTGATTTTCGTATTTTTCTTACAATAAAATCCTGTGTGAGCTGCATAAATTATTTTTTACTGTTTAAAATATTCTTAACGGTGAGCCACCCCGGCAGGCTCAGTGATAGTTTTAAATTCATGTGTGGTGTGACCCACCGTAATTGTCATTAAATCAAATTCAAACTTTTGAGTGCCGATGATGTAATAATGCTTTCCCACGATGCTGAACCCGTTCTTTTCATAAAAGCGTCTTGCTTTTGTATTGCCCACATGCACATTAAGCCAAACAATATCCGGCTGAAGTTCATTAGCCGCATCCATCACTTTACTCAGCAAGGTTTGCGATATACCGGTTCCATGATATTCTTTCAGCACATATATTTTTTGTAACTCTATTTGTTTGGCTGATTGTATTTGCTGATGCCTCGATTGCTGTTTTAGTTTAGCAAAACCAATTGGCGTATCATCATCATAAGCAACAAAGAACAGGTTATTGGAATTTTCAATACTGTTTCTCAGTTTGAATACATCATAGTTGGTGTCCAAATATTTCTGCAATTCATCCTTGCGTATAAAAATGGAATGAAAAGCATCATAAAAAGATTGCCTGCCTGTTGTTGCAATATCATTCGCTTCATTAACCGTTGCTTTTATAATTCTTATCGCCATCGATTTTTGACTTTTTACTTTGAATTAATAAATACAAACCTGTCCTTGTCCCACAGGCAGCACTGAAGCAATTACATCCTCTCTCACTTTTTCATTATACAATCTTTCAATAGCCCAGCCCACTAAATCAACTGCTGCCAAACAGCCGGCTGCTGTACCAATATTTCCATGAGTAACCAGGTGTTTATCTTCCAGCACTTCCACATCATAAGTTCTCAGCAACTCATAAACTGTTGGATAAGTAATGGCAGATTTGCCTTTTAAATAACCCAATGCCGCAATGATTAATGCACCGGAACATATAGAACAGATTAACTGTTTATCAGGATTGAGATTAAATCTTTTTAAATAAGTTTCATCTTTTATAACCGCTCTTGCACCGGCACCGCTGCCAAAGAATACCAAATCAGCATCATTACATTCTTCTATAGTTCCATTCATCTCCAGCTTAATTCCATTGATAGAAGTATGGTATTGTTCTGTACCCACAATCTTCACTACAAATTCTTTATCTCTGAACCGAACACGGTTAAGTAAATCCCAGGCCAGAAAAATATCAACATCAGTAAACTTGTCAAATGCTACAATAACTGCTTTTTTCATTTTTTTTTTTTTTAGAGAGTTATTTCCTGTGTAGTAAACGTAAAGAACAATGTATCTTTTAAAATCCGGCTCATACTGATACTCATCTTTACATTCGCTCTTTTATAATCTGCATGTTCTATTGCCTCATGCTGAAATCCTAACTTTTCATACAAACGGATTGCAGGCTGCAGCACACTGTTGGTGTACAGCACAATTGTTTCAGCACCCAATTCGTATGCTTTTTTAAAAGCAGCGTAACTCAGTTCCTCCGCAATTCCTTTGCGATGAAAATTTTCATGCACCGCCATCTTTGCAAATTCATATGTAGTGTCATCCATTTTAATCAACGCCACAGTTCCTGCCAGGTAACCTTCATAAGTTGACATCAGTATTGCACCACCACGTTCAATAATTGCTTCCTGCGGATTCGTCAACACATATTCATCCAGTGCTTCCATTTCAAAATATTTTTCAATCCAGCTACGGTTGAAAAATTCAAAATAGTGCTGATGCTCCGGCTGATAGTCTATTATCTTTACTTTGTTCATGCTTTTTGTTTTTTGTATTCACGATTCACCATGTACACACCACCCAGTGTAACCAAACTTCCCAGCAACATTCCGGAGTTTACACTTTCATGCAACAACAACCAGCCAAAGAATACAGCCACAATTGGGTTGATATAAGCATAAATAGAAACAAACGTTGGCGGCAGTTTACTAATAGCAAATACATAGGCTGAATAAGCCAGCAGTGAACCGAAGAAAATAAGATAGATCAGTGCCATCCATGCAGCAGAGCCTATATCTGAAAGATCAACGTATTTACCGGTTGCAAAACAGAAAATCATTGTTACAATTCCCGCAATCAGCATTTGTAAGCCTACACTGAATAAAATATCCGTTGCCGGTTTTAGCCGGGATGTATATACTGTTCCAAACGTCCATGCTAAAACAGAGAGGAAGGCCAGTACAATTCCAAATGCAACGGGCTTGCCCTGAAGCTGGTTGAGATAATCGTAAAAAATAAGTACCACGCCTGCAAAACCAATTACCAATCCAACAATCATCCAGAGCGTCAGCTTTGCATTACGCAAAAGCCAAACACTAAAGAGTGTTACAAACAAAGGAACTGTTGCTGAGATAATAGCAGCAAATCCGCTGTTAATATATTCTAATGCCCAGGTGAGTAAGCCGTTGGCGAGTGATAATAAGAAGATGCCTTGTATGGTGATTTGTTTTAAGCTTTTCCAGTCCGGCAGTTTATATCCTTTTAATAAAAAGAAACTCACCATTAAAAACCCGGAAGAAAATTGCCGTACCGCAGACAGGAATAAACCGGGCATGTGTTGTGCTCCTATTCTTGATGCGATAAAAGTTGTTCCCCAAAAAAAACTGACTAATCCTAATGCGATGTATGCCCTGTTTAATTCTTTTCTGCTCATGTTAATTCCTGTTTAAAATCCGTTCTCCTAATCGTTGAACTTCGTTTACTAATATGTCAAAATCTTCTGCTTTACTTCTGTGATTGGTGATGGCTACTCTTATCACATATGCTCCTTTCAAAATGGTAAAGGATGGTGCTGCTATTCCCGACTCATGCAACTGCATTAATATTTCTTTATTCAGTGTATTCAATTCATCATTACTAAGTCCATCTCTATAAAATCTGAAATTCACAATATTCATCGGCACCGGCGCCATCAGTTGCAATGAAGCATTGCCATTCACCAGCTCAGCTAAATAATTTGCCTGTTGAATATTCTGTCGCACCATACGTCGATACTTTTCTACTCCCTGCTCTTTTAAAATCATCCACACTTTTAATGCACGAAATCCTCTCGACAATTCAATCCCTAAATGATTATAGTTTAACTCACCGGCAATAATTCCTCTTTCATGATGTGCCAGGTAATTGGCATTTATTTCAAACGCTTCTTTATGTGCCTGTGCATTTTTAATCAGTACTCCGCCTACATCATAATTCACATAAAACCATTTGTGATAATCAAAAGCCAAACTATCTGCCAGCTCCACTCCTTTTAACCGCTCGGTGTATTCAGGTAATAATTTTGGTACTGCACCAAATGCACCATCAATATGAAACCACATACCTTCTCTTTTTGCAATCGCTGCAATAATTTCCAAATCATCAATCGCACCAGTGTTTACAGTTCCTGCATTGCCTACGATACAAAAAGGCAGGAAGCCATTGGTCTTGTCTTGCTTCAATTGTTCTTCTAACAAATCAATTCTCAGCTGATAATTTTCGTCCACTGCTATCTTTCTTAAATGTTCGCTACCAATGCCCAATAGCTCCACCGCTTTCTGTAAACAGCTATGTGTTTCTGTTGATGCGTACACTACTAATTGCCCATCTAAGTTTCTTATGCCTTTCTTTCGTATCGCTGCATTAAAAAAATTTCTTGCTGTTGTTAATGCTAATATGTTGGCTAATGATGCACCTGTTGTCAATATACCTGAACTGCTCTTTGGAAATCCATACATTTCTTTTGTCCAGTCAAGCACTTGCTTCTCTACATAATTCGCTGCATGTTCTCCAAACGAAGGAGAAGCATTCATTGCACCGGCTAACATATCTGCTAACATTCCCGTTGCAGAACCACCACCACATACCCAACCCCAAAATCTTGGATGCGTATTGCCTAATGCATACGGCAATACATTTTGCTGAAAGGATGCATACACTTCCTTCAAATCACTTTCTCCTTGTGGAGCTACAGTATTCAATTCCTGTTTTACTGCAGCAGGAATCGGTTGCCACACTTTTCTGTCACCCGATTGCTGTATATAATTAATCATATCATCCAGCATACGATGTCCCGTTGCACGAAGTTCCTCCCAATTATTCGGGTCAATTGTCTCTTCTAATACAGTTGTGTTTAAATCCAGCATATAATTCTTTTTATGTAACAAGCAATTTTATTTCTTATCAACTTTTGTTGCGTCGCACTCTTGTACGTTCTGGAACACTACGCATCAGTTCATCACAGCTGTCATACTGAGCTTGTCGAAGTATAGTTGAGCATTAGTACAAATGTTCATCAGGGCTTCTACAAGTTCAGCCTGACATAGAGTTCATTTTGCTGCTTCGTGCCTTAGTGCCTTGGTGGCAATAATACTTCGCAACAAGAACTATTTTTCATTCAGCAATTCCGGCAATCGTTTAAATCGTTTATCAAAATTCACAAGAAGAAAATAGTTGGTCAACCTGTTTCTTGCTAATCACGGGAGTGATTATTTTTTGACGATACAAAAATGTCTAAAAAAAATACACTAAAACAGATTCAGTTTTTGTATTTTTGACTATATCAGATTTTTTAACACCTCACCCTCGTTCCCTCTTCTGCAGAGAGGGAGGCCAGGCAAAAGAAAAATAACTGACAACTGTACTAACATATCATCAATAGTCCAACACTGTACAAATGCTGATATGGAAGAACAATAAGTTCGAATAAGCACTTAAGCACCATCCTTCTCCTCCGGGAGAAGGAATGAGGATGAGGCAAAAACAACATTATGCGTACAACAAAATTTTCACCCGACGACCATCTATATTTACAGGTTGCCGATGGTATAGAGAAAATGATTAGTGAAGATGTGCTCCGCATTGGAGACAAGCTGCCATCTGTAAGAATGCTGAGTGAAGAATATGGCATCAGCATGGGCACTGCTTTCCAGGCTTATTATCATCTGGAAGGAAAAGGATTAATTGAATCAAGACCAAAGAGTGGTTATTATGTACGCTTTAATTTTAAACGTTTTCCTGATTTACCAAAAACCATTCTGCCGCAACCCATCTCCAGCGAAGTAAGTGTAAAGGAAACCATTGCTTCTATTTATGGTGATATCACTTCGCATATAAAAATGAATTTTGCCATTGCTGCACCGGATCCTTCTTTATTACCATCCGCCAAACTGAATAAATCAGTGATGGAAGCTTTGCGCCAAAGCAAAGACCATTGCATCAGTTATGAAAATACACAGGGAAATATTGAATTAAGAAAACAGATTGCCAAACTGGCTTTCAACTGGGGAGGAAAGTTTAAACCTGATGATATCATTATTACATCCGGTTGTTTGGAAGCAATTAATTTATGTTTAAGAGCTGTTACACAACCGGGAGATACTGTAGCAGTAGAAAGCCCCAACTACTTTGGAATTTTACAATCCATCGAAAGCATGGGTTTGAAAGTGGTGGAGATCTCCAGTAACCAGGTAACAGGTTTGGATATTGATTGTTTGGAAAGTTCTATTACCAAACTGAATGTGAAAGCCTGTATTGTTATTCCCAACTTTAATAATCCCACCGGCAGTTGTATGCCCGAAGAAAATAAAAAGAAACTGGTGGAAGTAATTACCAAACATAATATCCCTTTGATTGAAGATGATATTTATGGTGAATTATATTTTGGCAAGAGTCGTCCTCGTACCTGCAAATATTATGACACCAAAGGTTTGGTGATGCATTGTGCATCGTTATCTAAATCATTAGCACCTGGATACCGCATCGGCTGGACTATACCAGGAAAGTTTATTGATGCTGTAAAAGAAATCAAACGCATCAGTGATATCAGTTCGCCTTCACTGACACAAGCAGCCGTAGCACACTTCTTAAGTAAAGGACGTTACGAATATCATTTAAAGAACCTGCGCAAAGCATTACACACACAATGTTTGAAATACACACAGGCCATCATTGAATATTTTCCTGAAGGAACTAAAATATCAAGACCACAGGGAGGATTTGTATTGTGGATTGAATTACCCAGGAAAGTGAATGCAGTGAAATTAAGAAACGAAGCTATTCATCATCATATATCTGTTGTACCGGGAAAGATATTTTCTGCCTGCTGCAATTACAATAATTTCATCCGCATCAGTTATGGCAAACCGTTTAACGATGATATGGATTATGGATTGATGATGCTGGGGAAATTGGTGAAGAAGATGATGTAGTCTATTATTTTAGATATACTACAAACTGATTTCTCTTTTAATCAATCCGTATCCTCCAACTGCTGGACTTACCTGGAAAATAGGAATTTCGGGAGAAAAAATATTTTTAACTTCTTTTATAAAATCACTTTTTAAGTTTTCAGGAAATTTAGTCCCAAGTGAAAATTCAACTATACTTTCCTTTGAGTAATGCTTTAGTCGTTCAATTTTTTCATCGTCACCAATAGTAATGAATCTAAATTCTTTTTCATAGCTCCATTTTCTCGACTTTAAAAATAAAGAATCAAAATCACCCTCAACTCTAGGAGTTATAAAACTATGAACCGGAACCTCATCACTATATTTCACTGGGCCAATACTACAATATAAATTTCTGGATAGCTCTACTGTATCAAACCCCACAACAAATCCGGTGTTACTATTTCCATAATGAGCCCACATTAATTCATTTAACTCATCTGAAGTACAACTAAATAATCCTACTCTTTCATAAATGGGTCCGCTTCTTAAATCTCTATAATTCTTTTCAAAGTACTGTGTAGGGTTTTGTCTGATTTCATCAAGTTTATTTTCGCAAATAACATTTAAATCTCGTTCAGTAAAACCTTTTCCTGGGTTACTATCCAGATAGTATTGTTTTAGTTTCTCAAAAAATATGGGGTTTTCAATTTCGCTAATATCAAATTTAATCGGTGTTCTAATGTCGTATTCATCATTTAACTCTTTTGGTGAAGCAAACCAAAGCGATTGTTCAGTAATAACTTTCCGGTGATATGAATTATTCCAATCACCCCGATACTTATAAATAACTTTTGGAGCATATGTTCTTATGCTTTCTTCAACTTCGTCGAAAGAATCAAATAAATAATTAGGCATATGATATAGTCTTGTAAGACTTAAAAACTACTATCGGCTTATTTCAGCACTTCTCCAACGCCTGCATAATATCCGCCACTATATCATCAATACTCTCTAACCCAACTGATACACGAACCAGGCCGGGAGTAATACCAACGGCTGCTTTTTCTTCAGCACTTAATTTAGAGTGAGTGGTTGATGCAGGATGTGAAGCAATACTTCTGCTGTCACCAAGGTTATTGGTCATTGACAACATTTGTAAAGCATTTAAAAATTTACGACCGCTTTCCAGTCCACCTTTTAATTCAAAGGTGACAATACCACCGCCATTGCTCATTTGTTTTTTAGCCACTGCATATTGCGGATGTGTTTCTAAAAAAGGATATTTTACTGAGGTGATTTTTGCATGCCCTTCTAATGCTTTCGCCAGCTTTAATGCATTATTTGCATGACGATCCATTCTTACATAAAGTGTTTCTAAACTTTTCGTCAGCACCCAAGCATTAAACGGACTCATGGAAGGACCAGTATTTCTTACAAACAAATACATTGGTTGAATCAGTTCTTTTCTTCCTACTACTACTCCACCTAATACTCTTCCCTGTCCGTCAATAAACTTGGTAGCAGAATGCAATACTAAATCAGCACCAAAATTAATTGGCTGCTGAACAGCCGGTGTGGCAAAACAATTATCTACAACCAGTAAAATATTATGTTGCTTGCAAAGTTTGGCTACATACTCTATATCAATAATATCTAAACCGGGATTAGAAGGTGTTTCCACATACAACATCTTTGTGTTGGGTTTAATCAATGCTTCAATGCTTTCCGGTTTATTCATATCAAAGTACGAATAGTCAATTCCCCATTTTGGTAAATACTTCGTGAGAATCGTATGTGTAGAACCAAACACCGCAGAAGCAGAAATAATATGATCACCTTTTGCAAGGAAAGTCATGAAGGTAGAAAACACCGCAGCCATGCCCGTGCCCGTTGCAATTCCATCTTCAGCATTTTCCAATACACATATTTTATCAATAAACTCATCTACTGTTGGATTGGAGAAACGACTGTAGATATTTACCTCCAAACTGTCATCTGCAAAAGCAGCTGCCATATCTTCGGCACTATCATAAACAAAACTACTTGTTAAGAAAAGTGGTGTACTGTGTTCTTTCTCCTGTGTTCTTCCCGTTTGTGTACGGATGGCTTTTGTTTCTGGTTTGTAAGACATTTTTAGTTTATGGTTTGTTGTTTGTGGTTATCTTGCTACTTGCCTATTGCCCATTGAGTCTAAACTTTACTCCGTTAACTGTTACATCAAAACTAATCTTAGTTCCTCCCCTTCTTAAAGTTTCAGCAACAGAACAATATTTATTAACGGATAATTCTGCTGCACGGTATGCTTTGGCTGCGTCAACTGTTCCTTCAAACACAAATTGAATATGAACTGTTTCCCATAAAGAAGGTTCTTTACCTTTTTCTCTTTCACCATCCACCAATATTTTCATACTGGTGTATTCCTGTTTCTGTTTTTTTAAAATCATTACTACATCCACGCCGCTGCAACCAGTTAACGCTGATAGTACTGTTTGCATTGGGCGCATTCCTTGTCCATGACCACCCTGTTCAACAGGAATATCAATCTTCATCTGATTATTTCCGGAAACATCTTTAATCGTAAATCCAAAATCCGGGTGCGTTAATTCAGCATTAATTAAAGCCATAACTAAAAATTTGAGGGGCAAAGATACGACGCCAAAGGCTAACCTTTGTTCGCAATACGGAATAAGAAAGGGCGGTAAGAATACCACCCTGAAACACATGAAGTATAAACTAAAATTAACAACCCTTGTTATCCCGCTTTCCAACACCTGCCTTGTCCAAAATAATTTCTAAAGGACAAAAACGGGTGAAGGAAGACTGAAATAAATTTACTCCTACAAAAGCCGTAAGTAAAAGCCATTTAATGTTGACCAAATATGCCAAAACAATACTGGTTAATACAATAGTTCCGGCTACGGCACGAACGATTCTTTCTTTCATATTGATGATTTATGTTTTTAATAACTTGACAGTTCTACAGGTGACATAAATGCCCTGATGGGGAAACCGGTATTGTTTTCAGCATTATACTGTTTCACCAGTTCAATGGTTTTAACAGCTTTTGCATCTTCTGTAAAACTGAAAAAAAACAGGGCATTGGTACCATCTTCATTTTTACCAAACCAGTTGTCGGGCAAAAAATTATGATGCTCTGTTTTATGTCCAATCGTTTCTGAAACACTGAATACAGCAACTTCGGCCTGTTCCAGTATATTGGAAACGGTGCGCAGGTCTTCGCTGATGCTGGTTATGATTAATAATTTCATATTGATTATTTTTTAGTGGAATATTTTTTTCTCAGCATACGGAAATAAATTAACGGCACTACTAACAGTGTTAAGAAGGTAGATGTAATGGTTCCACCCATCAGCGAAATCGCTAATCCCTGGAAGATGGGATCAAACAAAATGATGACTGCGCCTAACACTACTGCACCAGCAGTTAGTAAGATGGGTGTTGTTCTTACTGCTCCTGCTTCAATGATGGCCTGCTTTAAAGGAATACCTTCTTTTAATCGTATATCAATAAAGTCAATCAGTAACACCGAGTTTCGCACCATTACACCCGCCAGTGCAATGAACCCAATCATAGAAGTAGCAGTGAAATAAGCCCCCATCAGCCAGTGACCGCCTACAATACCAATCAATGATAATGGAATAGCTGCCAGCATCACAATAGGTGTAGTAAAATTCTGGAACCATCCTACAATCAGCATGTAGATTATAATGATTACGGCTGCAAAGGCTATTCCCAAATCACGGAACACCTCATAAGTTATCTGCCATTCACCATCCCACTTTAATGTATAGTTATCTTCATTATCGGGTTGATGCGTGTATTCTTCGTTAATAGCATAACCAGCAGGTAATTGAATATGCTTAACACTGTCGGATATTTTGGAGATAGCATAGAAAGGGCTTTCTAATTGGCCGGCCATATCGGCTATTACATACACCACTCTTTTTTGATTTTTACGATAGATACTTTTTTCTTTAACTGTTTTGGTAATCGTTACCAAATCACCCACTGGTACTGCATTACCCTGCTGACCAATCACCTTCAGTGTCTTTAATTCTTCAATACCTGATTTATCAGCATCACTCAACTGCAATTTGATATTAACCGGACTAAATGAAGTTGGCTTGTGTAATGTACCAGCAACTTGTCCTGATAAAGCAGCATACATATTAGCCACTACCTGTGCCGGTGCTACTCCATAACGCATGGCTTTATCCTTATCCACTTCAAAATGATATTGCCATTGGTCATCTTCTGCATACCAGTCCACATCCACTACATCTTTTGTTTCATGAAAAAGTTTTTCTACCTGCTTACCAATCTTCATCTGTTCATTATAATCAGGCCCGTATATCTCTGCTACTAATGTTGATAATACAGGAGGGCCTGGTGGAATTTCAACCAGCTTGGCATTCGCATTATATTTTTTAGCAATAGACTGTACAGCTGCCCTCATGCTTTTCGCAATATCATGACTCTGTTGTTTTCTTTCTCCTTTATCAACAAGGTTTACTTGTATATCGGCTACATTATCGCCACGACGAATATCATAGTGACGAACCAATCCATTAAAACTGATGGGGCCTGCTGTACCGGCATACACCTGGTAATTTTTCACCAATGGCTGCGTGGAAACATAATCAGCAATTTCTCTTGCCACCGCCTGTGTTTTTTCTAATGTTGTTCCTTCGGGCATATCAATTACTACCTGGAATTCATTTTTATTATCGAAGGGCAGCATTTTTACTGCTACTGATTTTGTATAAAACAACATCAATGAACCCAGCATCACTACCACTATACTAAGAATGAATGTCCAACGTTTCCATCTTGTTTCCAATAACGGTTGAATGAAGGAATGATATATCTTATAAATTTTAGTTTGCTCTAATTGCAACGGAGCTTTCTCTTTACCATGTTTTTCTTTTTCATGCAGGAAAATATAACCGAGGTAAGGAGTCAGTGTCAATGCTACTATCAATGACAGTAACATAGCAATAGAAGCACCAATCGGCATCGGGCTCATGTATGGCCCCATTAAACCCGAAACAAATGCCATGGGTAATACTGCTGCTATTACAGTGAATGTTGCCAGTATAGTGGGATTACCTACTTCATTTATAGCATAGATAGCAGCTTGCTTAAACGGTAATCGCTTCATCTTAAAGTGCCGGTGCATATTCTCTGCAATGATGATGGAATCATCCACCACTATACCGGTGATAAACACCAACGCAAACAATGTAATACGATTGAGTGTGTAATGAAGGAAATAATAAGCAAACAGTGTTAAGGCAAATGTTACCGGCACCGATAAGAATACTACTAATCCGCCTCTCCAGCCCATTGCCAGCATTACAAACAAGGTTACTACTACTATTGCAATGAACAGGTGCAGTAACAACTCCGATACTTTATCAGAAGCTGTTTCACCATAGTTACGGCTAACCGTTAACTGCACATCAGATGGTATTAAATCTTTTTTCAGGTGCTCAACTTTTGCCAGTATTTTTTCTGATAACTGCATTGCATCTGCCCCTTTCTTTTTAGCAATGGCCAATGTTACCGCAGGATAAGATGATTTGAATTTGTTCTGCGTAGTATCTGCCTTACCATAACCAAACAATACATATTGATTCGGTGTTTCAGGGCCTTCACTCACCTTTGCTACTTGCTTTAAATAAACAGGCTGATTCGCATTTATACCAACCACCAGGTTTGCCACATCATCCGCCGTATTTAAAAAGTTTCCTGTTTGTACTGCAAAGGCAGAATCATTTTTTAATAAGGTGCCGGAAAACAACTGCGCATTATTTCCCTGTAAATATTTACTCACGGTTAGAAAATCCAAATGATTCTCTGCCATTTTATCTTTATCCAACACCACTTTCACTTCACGGCTGCGGCCACCAATTATATTAACTGCTGCTACATCATTTATCTTCTTTACTTCATTGGTCAATGCTTCGCCAAGCTGTTTTAATTCATAGTCGTTGTGTTTGTCGCTCCACAACGTCAAACCCAGTACCGGCACATCATCAATGGCCCTGGTTTTTATTAAGGGCATGGTAACACCCTGCGGCATCTTATCCATATTCTTCAGTAACTCATCATAGAGTTTTACCATAGAGCGTTCCACATCCTGCCCCACATAAAACTGAACAATCAGCATAGCTTGTCCCTGCATGGAAGTAGAGTACACATATTCCACTCCCTTCACATTGGAAACAATTTTTTCTAATGGTGCTGTGAGTTTAGTTTCCACTTCTTTAGGTTCAGCACCGGGGAAACCAACATAAACATCTGCAATAGGAACATCTATCTGCGGTTCTTCTTCTCTTGGAATCAGCATGGTACTGTATCCTCCAATGAGTAAGAAAGCTATCATCAGCAATATGGTTAATTTAGAACTGATGAATGCTTTTGCTATATTTCCCGATAATCCTTCTTTCATAATTTCTTTTGAATGATTTTAAAATAATTTCTCACGATTAACGACTCACGGCTCACGGCTTTATTTTACTACTACCGGTGCACCATTGTAAAGTTTACCTTCAGCAGAAAGAATAAACTGTTCATTGTTTGCCAGTCCGGATATCACTTCTACTTTATCTCCATAATTTTTCCCTAAACGAATCCAGCGCAGTAAAGCTGTTTTATTTTCACTTACTGTATAAATGCCTGTCAGCTCATCCCTGTTTACAATAGCAGATGCAGGCACCAGTATCACATTGGGATTTGTTTCTTTTGCTTCTTTTAAAGGAATTGTTACACTTACAAACATGCCTGAATAAATATCTTTTTTAGCGGATTCAGGAATACTGATTTTAACGATGTATTGTCCGCCGGTAAATTGAGAAGAAGGGTTTAACTGAATCACTTTCCCTTCAAAATTTTTACCGGTTGATTTTATAAGCAATGTAGCTGCATCACCTAAATGAATATTGCTGATATCTGATTCAGCAATCGAAGCACTCACTTGTAATATGCCGCTTTGTTCAATAGTAACAATGGGCATGCCGGGATTGGCAATACTTCCCACTTCAGCTAATTTCTGTGTAACCACACCACTAAAAGGAGCTGTTAAACTACTGTAAGAAAGAGAAGCATTTACTTCACTGCGCATTTGTTTGGCTGCATCTACTCTTGCTTTGGCCGAGTTGTACTGCAGTGTTACATTATCCAGTTCTTTAGCTGTAGCACTTTGTTGTTTATATAAATTATTAAAGCGGTCATAATCTTTTTGAGCATTAGCATAAGCTGCTTCAGCTTCTGCTATCATCGCATCTGTTTGTGCTCTTTTAGCTCGTATATCTTCATCACTGATAGTTGCCAGCAACTGACCTTTGTTTACTTTGTCACCTGCTTTTACATAAATATTAGTAATACGGCCCATCACTCTTGTACTGATGTTCGCAGTTTGCACAGCTTCCACCTGTCCGCTGGCGAGTATAGCGTTTTGTACACCGGCACTGGTGGTACTTAATGTAACAGCCACCGGCTTTTCATTTGTTTCTTTTTGTTGCTCTTTATTGCCGCCACAGGAAATCAATCCTGTTACCGCTATTGCTAATAGAAATCCTGGTAAATATTTATTCAGCATAGTAATTATATTTGAATGATTAGTTGTTTGTAGTTAAAAATTGTAAATAAGCCATCGCTACATCATAATTGAACACAGCCTGTACTGTTCCCAACTGTTGTTGCGATAATTGTGTTTGCGCCATCAATACATCTGTTGTTTTTACTAATCCCTGTGTAAAGCGATTCTGTAAAACTCTTAATGACTCAGAAGCCTGCCCCACTGCCAATTGCTGTTGCTTCATTGCAAAAGCAGCATCATCTAATTGTCTTTTAGCATGATTGATTTGTAGTTGGGCTTCGCTTTTTTGCTGGTCGAGTTGTTTAACTAATTTTGCTTTTTCTAATGTTTGTTGTGTGATGGAATTTTTAGTTCGATTACCATTGAATATATTCCATGATAACTGTATGCCGGCGAGATAGGCATTGGCATTATATCCAAACATTGCTTTATCATTCCACTGATAAGAAGCAAAAGCATTTAACCGGGGCAGGTAACTCATCTTAGATGATTTAATCATCATATCATACCCTTCCATTCCTTTTTGCAGCGCTTTAAAATCAGCCCTGCTATTGGAAAGTTGCAAAGTATCCGTACCCTGTTGTATTTCTTTATTAATTGTATCCGTTGTATAAACCACACCATTTTCATTACCCATTAACAGACTCAGCATATCAGATGCATCGGCAATATTGGATTGTACATTTTTGATTTGTGTTTCTGTATTCATCACCTGCAATTCTGCATTCAGCAAATCAGATTTTTGAATTAATCCCTGGTCAAAATAATTGCTGGTGGTTTTTTGCATTGACTTAGCTGTAGTCAACGCTTCTTTCAAAACTTTATCCACTTCGTACAACATTTGTAATTGCAGGTAGGCTTTTGCTGTTTCAAAGGCGAGGTATTCTTTGGTGCGCTGAGAGATCAGCGAATACATTTCCATTTGCTTAGCCGCTCCTTTACGCTGATACAACATATCAATATTCACTAATGGCTGCTGCAATTCAAATTTGGTAGTAAAATCAGGTGTAGCTCCGGGATTGTTAAGCAATACAGGATTAAAATCCGCCGCAGTAATTGTTTTTTGCTGCAGCTTAAATCCAAATGCATTTAAAGGATTGTTGGTAGTAAAAGCCGTGTAAGAAAAATTAGCCTGTGGTAAAAAGATGGCATCTGTTTGCTTAAACTTTGCTTTAGCTATTTGTTCATCCAGGGAGCTAAGCTTAATAGCATTATTATTGGCGGTGGCTGCGGCTACTGCTTCCTGCAGACTTAAATGCCGGGTGTTATCCTGTGCGTTGACACTCCAGCCTGCTGATAAAATCACTAATAAGAAAAAT
The DNA here is from genome assembly GCA_016200915.1 of Sphingobacteriales bacterium. Taxonomy (GTDB): domain Bacteria; phylum Bacteroidota; class Bacteroidia; order Chitinophagales; family Chitinophagaceae; genus AWTP1-9. The sequence goes on along the minus strand of JACQDV010000045.1, from coordinate 17,680 downwards.
AGTTTCTGCTTCATTCGATTAAATTGAAGCGCAAAACTATTTCTGTATTTCAACCTTAACCGTGACATATATCACTGCCTTTTTGAAGCAAAAAAACCCCGCTTGAAAGCGGGGTTCCAGATTAACAACCATCTTAACTTAAACTATACTCAACAATTTCTTAACGCATCTTAAGTTGTCGTTAAATAAATAACATATGCACACCTTCACCTTTTGCTTTGGTATAGAAATCACCAACAGTGATGATATCATCCACTTCATCCACTAAATCTTCCCGTTTCAGGTGGAACATATCAAATGCTAATTTGCATGCCCACATTTTTACACCGGAGCATTTCAGGATATCTAAAAACTCAGGTATTTCAGGCATATCAATTTTTTCCATTTCTTTCTTCATCATATAAGTGGCAGCTGCTTCCATACCAGGTATGCCACCAATCATAGTGGGAATATGCATAGCAGGGTTACCAACGGTAGCCACATGCAGCTTTTCATTTTTCTTTTTCTGTATAGCTTCCAGTCCAAAGAAGGTGAAGAATATTTCTGCTTCAATACCTTCACTGCGGGCACCATTGGCTAATACAAATGCGGCGTACACATTTTCCAATGTTGCTTTGGAAAGGATAATCATCATTTTATTTATTTCGCCATTACCTGTTGACATAATTTTAATTTTTTGTGTGAATAATTAAATACAGCTGGCAGGTTTAGGAATGCCTGCAATTTTGGTAGCTGTTTTTAAAGGAGCATTGGGAAACAGTGAATAGAACTCTTTTATATCCACCACGCCACTCTTACCAATCTTACGAATGCTGAGCGGCACTTCTTTTTTATATTCATCCTGTATATAATTTATTACCTGCCAGTGACGGGATGAAAGCGGAATATGTGCTTCCTTAGCCAGTTCTTCACCAATTTCTTTGTTCCATTGTGAGAAGTTGGTCATGTAACCTTCTTCATTTACTTCGATGGGTTTACCCATAATAATCTTTTCCATAAAATAGTTTTAAGTTGTTAATCAAAAATGTTTACCCGATTCCTGCATGGTGGCAGAAACAAACGGTATATGTGTTCCTTTTAATAACACATTCCAGTATATCCAGCGAAAAGCCAGTTTACCCATATGGTTCATCCTGCTTTCTTTTAATAAGCGGAGCGGACCAACACCAGGGAATGGAAATTCACCTTCAACCGGTTCGTGTGTATAGTTAAAATCAATCAATAATGCTTTGCCATTACCGGTTTCTACAAAACAGTTGGCGTGACCATCAAATTCTTCTTTCAAAGGTTCTCCTTTGATATAACGAAGAATATTTTCAGTAAGGATCTCTGCTTCGAAGTGAGCAACTGAACCTGCTTTAGAGGCAGGAATATTACTGGCATCACCAATCACAAAAATGTTTTGATATTTCTGAGATTGCAATGTGGCTTTATTAGTGGGTACATAATTCAGCTCATCACCCAAACCGGAACGCTCCATCAGTTCATCACCTTTATTAGTAGGCACAGTAACTAATAAATCAAACTCAATTTCTTTTCCGCCGTAGTCAATGATTTTTTTGTTTTCATTATCCACTTCTGCAATAGCAAAATCAGTTTCTACTTTTATATTCTTTTCCTGCAGCAGGTGGTCTAATGCAGCGGTTGCTTTGGGTTTAGTGAAGGCACCACTCAATGGAGTTACATAAGTAATTTCCACTTTGTCACGCATCTTCTTGTTTTTGAAATAAGAATCAGCAAGGAAAGAAAACTCTAACGGTGCAACCGGGCATTTAATCGGCATCTCAGTAATATGTACTACTAATTTGCCACCTTCCCATTCACGCAGTTTATTACGCAGCGTAAGAGCACCTTCAAAGGTGTAGAAATCAAATACAGAACGATGCCATTCATCCCCTTTCATTCCTTCCACTTCTTCAGGAGCAATTTTAGCACCGGTAGCAATGATGAGTATATCATAATGCAAACGGTCGCCATTTTCCATCAGCACTAAATTCTTTTCTGCATCTACCTTTTCAATTTTGTCGTTGAGCAGTCTTACTCCTTTAGGAATAAATTCACGGATGGATTTCACAATATCTTCCGGTTCATAAATGTCAAAAGGAAGAAATAAATAACCGGGCTGATAGTAGTGTTCTTCTCTTTCATCAATGATATCTATCTCACATTCTTCTTTATCCAGTTCATGACTCAGATGATTTGCCATCATTGTTCCGGCTGTTCCTGCTCCTAATATTACCAGGCGTTTCATATAATTTAAGTTTTTAGTTGTTGTTATTTTAATAACCAGGATACTGATACATGAAATATGTTGTTTGCTAATCCTGATGTGCTGCTATTATATTCTTTACCAATATAGCTGACTGTTGTTGCTTTTTGATTATTGCGGAATGCATATTCATACGCTGCATTTATCATCCATGCTTTGGCTACTTTAACTGAAGCTCCGGCAGTAATGTGGTGTTTTACAACAGCGGGGAATACCGGGAATATAGTGTTAGATGGTACGGGATTATCACCATATACATAACCGGCTCTCAGTGTTAACTTTTTAGTAGCATCATACTCTGCACCTGTACGGATAACCATGGTATTTTTCCAGTACATAGGGAATGGCATTGCAATCGTTCCTTCTGTACCCATCATTTTATTGATGTTTGGATTAGTTCCTCCAGCGAGTGTGATATCCATTTGGTCAAATGCTTTTTCCCAGTTAATCCATTCTCCATCTATAGCAACTCTTAATTTTTTTGTGGCTGCGTAAGACAAGCCAAAAGCGAGTGATTGTGGCAACCCAAATTTTGCCTGGGCATCATATTTATCTGCTGCTCCTTTGGTTAAATCAATACCCATACCACTAAACATTTGCATAGCTTGTTGCACTGCTTCCTGTTGAGTCATTTCGGGTTCTGCCTGCATTAACATGGTTACTACTTTACCAAATCCATTGTTCATCTGATAAGTCATATCCATATTAGCTGTTCCATTTTTATAATTAAGATTAACAGGATTGCTGTAGTCAATTCCAATTGAAAGTTTATCAGTAGGTTTATAGGCCACACCAATCTTTCCATTTAAACCAAATGCTTTTAAGCTTTGCATATTTGCAGAGGCAACAACTTCGCTATAGTTTAATCCGCCCATTTCTGCCGGAGCACTGAACAAATCGCCAAATGTCATCCCGGTTTGAGGATTGATTACTCGAGGATTGATTACTCCTTTCATCAAAGCTGGTGCATAGCCATTGGCATTTGGAATTCAACTTGCCCATAAATCAAATCAGCAGTAATGCCAACAGATAATTGTTTAGTTAATTGATATGCCAGTGAGCCACCACCCTGCATTACCGCAAACTTGGAGTGATAAGGCTGTTTTACATAAGCGCCATTTTCATCTCTGTATAAATAATGATTAAAATCTGCACCCATACCTCCCTGTGTAAACACTCCGGCACCCCAACTAATTTTATTTTTACCTTTATGTGCATAGCTGATGCAACCCAAAGGAAAAAGATTGTTTTTTCCGTATGTATTATTGATATCGTTTTGAAAATGCACTCTTGGTGCCATTAAAGAAAAACTGAGATCGGCCTGCGAAGATTTTAAAAAAGAAAGACCTGCGGGGTTGTTCATAATAAGAGAAGGATTGTCGAAATAGCCGGTGGAAGTTCCACCACGACCTGTTGTTAATGCATCAAATCCGATTAGCCTGGTTCCGTTTTGTGAACGGGTTACTGATGTGCTCAATAAAACGAGCACTGTCAGAAAGAATAACTTTCTCATATAAAATTTTTGGGTGAATAAAATTGGCTACTCCTTTCATGCTGATTTTATTGCTGGTTTAAAAATGATTGTTGATTTTACAGAATTGGAGATAAGGCAGGCAGCTTCCGATTTATCTAAAATGCGTAATGCTTTTTCCCTGTCTTCTTCTTTATATATCGTTACAATTGGTTTTAATTCAATCTCACTAATCATAAACTTACCATCCACTTTCTCCAGCTTACCATCGGCGTTGCTTTCAAAATTGGCAAAGTCAAATTTTGAATTTTCGGCTATGGCCAGGAAAGTTGTCATTAAACAACTGTTGACAGCAGCAACCAATAAATGTTCGGGAGACCAGATTCCGGGAATACCTTTTGGAAATTCGGGAGGAGTGGCAACTTCAATATTTTCGTTTAATACCGGAGAAGTCATTAAACCTTTGCGTTCTGCTTCCCAGTTAACTTTAACCTCGTAGTGATGTACGGTTTCCATAATATTCGTTTAAGTGTGATGATTGTTTTTACAACACAAAAGTCCAAACGAATACAGGAGGACTGCGTGACCTATATCACGAAAACAGGGAACTTGAGCAAGTTCATAACGGCTGTTGAGGAGAAACAGGAAAGAGAATGATAAAACTCAGTTGTTTTTTAAATTTTTAATAATCGAGATTGACAATTTCGATTAACTGGTTTTTGAGCTGCTTAATCATACCTCTTTCGGCTAATTTTTTCATTAATCTTGAAATCACCTCACGGGAAGAATTGAGTTCCTGTGCTACTTCTGTATTATTTATGGTGAGTATGCTGGTATGATGAATGAGTTGCTCTCTTTTCAGATAGAAGATGAGTTTTTCATCCATATTACGGAAGGCTGTATGGTCGAGTGTGATGAGTAATTCTTCAAAACGTTTGCGGTAAGTTTCTAAAACAAAATTGTACCAGCTTTTATAATCATGCATCCACTGGTCCATATACTCCAGCGGAATGGCAATGACCGTTGTTCTGTTAACCACTTTTCCCAGCACTTCACTTTTTTCCTGCCGGGTTGCACTCATCATTGATAATGCGCAGGCCTGCCCAGGCTGTAAATAATAGATGAAGTATTCATGTCCTTCCTCATCTTCACGATATACTTTTATTAGTCCATCTACAATCAGTAAAATTGATTTAAAGTATTGTCCGGTTTTCATTAATATTTCGCCTGGTTCAAATACTTTTATCTCAGCCTTGTCTTCAAGGTTTTCAATTAACTTATTCTCAAAGTTGGGAAAAGCAGTTCTTAAATCGAGGTTCATGGCGGAAAGGTAAGAAATGCTCTATTAAGATGGCTGATTTATATCAGTTGGGTGCATTTCAAAGAATTGCCCTTACAATCGTAATTAAACTCATGATGATAACCACTACACCTACTACCACAAACATTTTCTTCACCGGGAGTTTAGAAGTAAGCATGGCAGAGAATGGTGCAGTAACGATACCACCAATCAGCAAGCCGGCAACAATATTCCAGTGATGAATGCCTACAGTGAATATAAATGTAATGGCACTGGCAACCGTTAAAATAAATTTCGCCACAGTAGAGCTACCGATAACATAACGTGGTGTATGACCATTTTTAATAAAGGTTCCTGTAACCAATGGGCCCCAGCCTCCCCCACCAAATGAATCAATAAACCCACCAACCAATCCAAGCCCAGTTATATTAGTGTGTTTCTTTTCTATGGCTTTTGTTTTATCCTTAAAAGCATTTTGTAAAATGCGAAAGCCAAGATACATGGTATATAAAGCAATAAACGGCTTGGTTATTTTGGCATAATGCTCTCCAACAAAAGTGAGCAAAACAGCACCAATAACAGCACCAATAACGGCAGGTATAGCCAGCGACTTAACTAATTTCTTGTTTACATTACCTAATTGCCAGTGACTGATACTACCTGCAGCTGATGTAAATGATTCGGCCGAATGAATACTGGCACTGATGATAGGCGGTGGTACATTTAATATCAACAACACAGTAGTACACATTACACCATAACCCATACCCATTGAACCTGCAACTATTTCGGCGAGAAAGCCTGCCAGCAGCATCCAGTAAAAAAGATAATTATCTTTATGAAGAAACACCTGCAAATTGGCTAACTCTTCCGCTGTTAGAAATAAATACAGGAGCAAACTGGTGATAGCCAGAATAGTAACAGCCACTGCATATTTATTAAATACCTTTCTCCACACAGATTTTATCTCCGCTTCCGCCGATACTACTTCATGTGAGTGGGTTATCCCTTCAATCACATCTTCTGCTTCCGTACTCACTTCCGCCTTTTTTGTTATTACCTCTGTTGTTATCATAAATTATTTTGTTAGCAGTTGTTTAGTTAATTCATTCAGCTCTTTTACTTTTTGTGCAAAGTCACCACCCAGTTTATCACGAATCTGCTGCATGTTATTCAGTAGTTCATCTATTTCTTCCGGCAGGGTATCATTCAATGTTTCTTTAACCCGTTTGGCAATGGTAGGTGACTTGCCATTGGTTGAAACAGCAATTTTCAAATTGCCCTTTTGTACAATACTGCCTAAATAAAAATCACAGAGATCCGGAGTATCTGCCACATTTACCAGTAACCTTCTTTCGCCTGCCAATCGCTTAATTTCTTTACTCACTTCTTTATCATCAACAGCTACTATTATCAAATCTTTTTCATCGAGGTCACTGGCTTCAAATTTTCGTTCAGTGATATTGATGTCAGAATTGTCTTTTATAAATTCTCTCAGCTCTTCCCGTATTAACGGCGCCACAATTGTAATGGTAGCCGCTGGCGAGTTAGCCAATAACGATTGTAATTTTTCCAATGCCACGTTACCGCCACCCACCAGCAGCGTATGCAGTGTTTCCAGTTTTAAAAAAACAGGGTATAGATTATTTTTATTGTCATTGCTTTTTCCCATGCAACGAAATTGTTTTTTGAAAATTAATTAATGCTACATGTTGCGATAAGTCAGGCCGCAACAACCACATGTATCCACCGGAAAGTTGTGTGGTTTTATTTAAATTCAGTAACACCGAACCAGCAAGCCTGTTCTGGTTAAATGCAAACCGGGAGCGGTCATATTGATGCATATATTCATTTGCAAGCAATACACCCCAGCGGTTATTAAACATTTTAGTAACAGCTACCCGGTTTCTTAATCGTAAAGCATTATAAGCTGCCGTTTTATTGGTAGCCGCATATAAACGCTCTTCCGTACGAAACTGGTTTTGAATAAAAAGTTTCTCCGTAAAATTTTTCCGGTAACTTAATTCCTGCCATAAGCGAAATTCATTGCCGAATTCAGGATTTGATTTTTGAGAAGTGGTCCTTGTTTCAAAAATGGCTATACCTGAACCAAGCCCCCAGTAGCTATTGATAAAATAACGAAACCCGGTTCTGAAAAAATATTGATAAGCCGAAGGGGAAAATTCAATGGTTCTGTAACCGGCATCACTAACCAATTGCCATTTGGTGTTAATATTCACCGGAACTTTAACGCCATACCAAACAGAAGTGGTGGGCTGCTGTGCCTTAGCCACAGCAAAACAAAAAACTAATATGATTATTAAAATTTTCCGCATTAGTTATTTTGAATCCATTTTCTGTAAGAAAAATCCCCAAAGGTTTCACCGGTATTTTTTTCTGCAGCAAATACTTTAAACAGCTCATCAACGGTGGAAAGAATATTTGCTTCGTCTAAATTCTCTTTATACTTTTTATTCAATCGCAATCCTAACCGGTCACCACCAATATGCAGGTTATACAATCCGTAAGCGGTTCCAATAAATCCAATCTCCGCAGCTGTACTTCTGCCACATCCATTGGGGCAACCCGTCATACGAATGATAACATCTTCATCACCCAACCCGTATTTATTTAAGATGGGTTCTATTTTAGTAATAAGCGTTGGCAAATAACGCTGTGCTTCTGCCAATGCCAAACCACAGGTATTAAATGCAACACAAGCAACCGTATTTAATCTAACAGCAGATGAACTCCCTGTAAATTGTTTAATTCCGAACTGCGTTAATAAAGCATCTATCTCCGCTTTGTCTTCTTCAATCACATCTGCCACAATCACATTTTGATTACAGGTGAATCTAAAATTTGCCTTACTCGTTTTAGCAATTTCATAGAAACCGGTTTTAGTAGCTGCATTTGCATCATCGGTTACACGGCCATTTTCAACAAATGCGGTGTAATGCCATAAACCATCCGCACTTTTAGTCCAGCCATATTCATCTTTTCGTTGCGAAAAGGCAAATGGTTTTGGTTCTTCCGGTTTAAAGCCGGTGCGTTTATCCAATTCTGCCTTAAACGCTTCCACACCCATTTTATCGAGTGTGTATTTTAACCTCGCTTGCTTTCTGTCAGAACGATTACCGAAGTCCCGCTGTATAGTTACGATTTCATAAATCGTCTTTAATGTTTTTTCTTCCGTATCTGTAAATCCAATCACTGTTGCTAATCTTGGATAAGTTGATTCGTTACCATGTGTAAAAGATAACCCGCCACCTACCGCAATATTGAAACCTTTTAATTCATTATTCTCAACAATGGCAATCAAACCAATATCATTTATCAGTACATCTGCATCATTATTTGGAGGAATAGCAATACCAATTTTGAATTTACGTGGTAAATAACGATCCCGGTATAACGCATCTGTTTCATCCGCTTTCTCTGCTACTAATTCTTCATCCAGCCATATTTCGTAATAGGCTTTTGTTTTAGGCAACAACAACTGGCTTATCTTATCTGCATACGCATGTATCTGCGGATGCAAATGTGATTGCGATGGTAAAGCATTACAGGTAACCACACGATTCACATCTCCGCAAGCGGCAATACTATCCAGCGAAACATCATTGAATGCTTTGATAGTGGGTTTTACATGCGATTTTAAAATACCATGCAACTGAATCGTTTGACGGGTTGTAATTTTTATTACTCCTGTTGAATGTTCACCTGCCACATGATGTATCGCCAGCCATCTTTCTGGTGTTAAAAAACCTCCGGGCAAACGCAAACGAATCATGAAAGAATACAATCGCTCCAGTTTCTTTGTTTCTCTTTCTTCTCTTCTGTCACGGTCATCCTGCTGGTACATTCCATGAAACTTTACCAATGCTTCATCCGGTTCACGGATGGCACCGGTGTGTTCATCTAACAAGCTCTCTTTTAAAGTTCCCCTCAAACCCTTGCTGGCAACTTTAATTTTTTCTATCGGTGATAAATTATTCTTTTCGCTCATTTTATTTTTTTGTAGTGAGCTTGACGAACTGCTATTCAGCTTCTGTTGCGTCGCATGCTGACGTTTCGGTCAGCATCCCGATATTTATCATCAGGACTCTTTTACGTTCTATAATTCTATTCATCAATACCAATCGTTCCTATGGAACGAAAAACATTTCTATTTACATTTTCTATTTACATTTTCTACCCACGATATGTTCCTACGGAACATTATAAGTATCTTACATATTTTCATTTTGTACTCAAACCACAAACTATAAACCTATCTAATAAACATCTTTCTCGTAACGGCCTTCATCTTTCAGTTTCTTCAAATAAGCATTTGCTTCATCTGCTGATTTATTGCCTTGTTCCTGTATAATTTCCAGTAAAGTATTCTCCACATCCTTACTCATCGGGTCTTTTGTTCCGCTGATGTAGATCGAAGCTCCTGCTTCGATCCAGTTAAATAATTCTGCTGCTTCTTTCTTCATCTTATGCTGTACATATATTTTCTCCTGCTGGTCTCTTGAAAAAGCTAAAGACAGTTCTGTCAGCACACCAGTACTTAACCAGTTTTGTATCTCTGTTTGATACAGGAAGTCAGCCACAAAATGTTGTTCACCAAAGAATAACCAGTTACGGCCTGATGCTCCCGTTGCATCTCTTTCAGCAAGGAATGAACGCATAGGAGCTATTCCTGTACCGGGTCCAATCATGATGATATCTTTTTCGGGAGCCGGTAAACGGAAGTTCCTGTTCTTATGTATATAAAAAGTAAAATTGTTATCAACAGGCAATCCACCGATAAACTCACTGCATAAACCCAAACGTTCTTCATTATTCACCAGGAAACGATTTAAACTTACAGTGATATGAACTTCCCCGCTATGTGCATTGGGTGAGGAAGAAATAGAATATAATCTTGGCGCAATGGGTGTAAGCGATTTCAGCACTTCCACAAATTGTGAGGTATCTTTTACAGGATATTTTTTAACCAGCTCAATTAAATCTAATCTTGCATCCGGTATTTGATGACCGGTAATAGCTGCATACTTCTTAATAACTGAGCTGAGCAAATAACAAATATTGATATTCTTGGTCAGCAATTCTTCTACTGTACCTTTTGCTTTAGCTGTTTCTAATTCGAGTGCTGGATCAACACCTGTTAAAGCAATTATCTCTTTTACAACTGCTATTTTATTGAAAGGAATCAATGCCAGTGCATCACCCGGTTCATATTCTATAGGCTCATCAGCTGTAACTTCTACATGATAGGTTTGTTTATTAGAACCACGGTCGTTTAAATTCACATTGGTGATTATCGTTCCGTTGTAGTATTTTTTACCAGCAGCTTTTTTAGTTTCAACAGCCGGTTGAATTTTTACAGCAGGCGCAACAACAGCTGATTCATTCAATGATTTCAGCACATGGTCAAACCATGCATCTGCATCCTGTTCAAAATCCACATCACATTTCTGTAGCGGAACAATTCTTTGTCCGCCTAATTTATCCAACTGTATATCTACATCCTCACCTGCTTTACAATACAAAGGATAAGAAGTATCGCCCAAAGCCAGTACCCCATATTTCATCTGCGAAACCTTAAATCCATTATTATGAATATGTTCGTAAAACTTTTTGGCGCCAACTGGTGGTTCGCCTTCGCCTTGTGTACTGATAACAGTAAAGAAATATTCTTCTTTGGATAAATCGTTGAGTTTATATTGGTCAAGACTTACCAGTTTGGCAACAATACCTTTCTTTTTTGCTTTTACTGCAAACTCTGTAGCTACTTTTTTTGAATTGCCGGTTTCTGTACCGTAAGCAATAGTAATTTTTTTAACAGCTGATGACGGGGAAGCAGGTACAATTTGTTCCTGGTTTTTACCATTATTGATTAAACCGGATATATACCCGTTCATCCATATCAATTCTTCTTTAGTAGAAGATTGAACAAGGTCGAGAATTATTTTCAGTTTAGGCTCTGCTAACATTTTTTAACTGGTTCGGTTTCGTAATTTTATTTTCAATAGGTGTAACAGGTTTAAAATAATATTCTTTACTGCCGCTGTTAGCAATCCAATTGAATTGCTCATGCAATGCAGCAACTTTACCAATAATTACCAGCGATGGTGAGACAAAATTTTGTCCGCTGATTTTTTTGAAATAATCATACACATTGGAAGCATACACATTTTGCAATGGTGTGGTAGCTTGTTCTATCACAGTAATATGTTTGTCCTTACCTATTCCAAATTGAATAAGTTTATTGACTGCTTTATCTAATGTTTCAGCACTCATGTAAAACACCAGCGTATCAGAAGTAGTGGCTAAATCTTTCCAGTATTCATCACTTACAATTTCTGATTTATAATAAGTGAGAATGCGAACAGCAGTAGAATAACCTCTTGCTGTTAAGGGAATGCCTGCATATGCTGCCGCTCCCGATGCTGCCGTAATACCCGGCACTACTTCGTAAGGAATTTGATTGGTAATTAATGTTTCATACTCATCCAGTACATTAGAAAAAATGGAAACATCTCCCCCTTTCAGCCGGACAACATATTTACCTTCCAACGCATACTTTACAATCAACTCATTTATTTCTTCCTGCGGTGTTGAATTTCCTTTGCGGCATTGCTTACCCACATAAATAACTTTCGCTTCGGGAGAAACATACCGCTTTAATATTTCATCACTAACCAAACGGTCAATCAGTATCACATCTGCTTTCTGCAGATGATTCACTGCTTTCACTGTAATTAAATCAGGGTCACCGGGACCGGCACCTGCAATAATTACTTTAGCCTCACCCCCGGCCCCTCTCCTCCAGAGAGGGGGGCCAGGCTTATTATTTCTATTTTGCTTTTGTACTGACATTTCAACTAATCAATTCTATTGTTCTTTTTTACTCCCCTTTAGGGGTTGGGGCTTTATTACTCTTTTTTAGGGGCAGGGGCAAATAAAACTGCTGCTACGGTACTGTTGCTTGTTTCATCCACTAATATGGCACTGCCGGTACCACTGATATGCTGATAAGAATCAAATACCAATGGTGAAGCTGTTTTAATAGTTGCCTTTACTACTTCATTCAACTTCACATTACCTTCCACTGCTTCTTTCTGCAAAGTGTTTACATCTAATTTGTATTCAATATTGCGAACAACAGAACGAACTAAGCGACTGTTATGCTGCAAATAATATTTATTGCCAGGCTGTAATGGTTTATCATCCAGCCAGCACATTAATACTTCTACTTCATTATTGGCTTGAGGAATATCTGTTGACCTGACAATAGAATCGCCACGGCTGATATCAATATCATCTGCCAATTGTATGGTTACACTCTGTGGAGCAAATACTTCTTTTACTTCTTTACCACCCACTTCTAATTTGGCAATAGATGTTTCAATTCCGGCAGGTAACACTGTTACTTTATCACCTGTTTTATAAATACCGCTGATTACTTTGCCGGCATAACCACGGTAATCATGTAAGTCTTCTGTTTGCGGACGAATTACAAATTGCACCTGAAAACGTGGATTCTCTAAATTGATATCATTGTTAATCTCTACTTCTTCTAAAAACTCAAGCAAAGGCTTACCCTCATACCAATCTATTTGTTCAGATTTGTCAACAATGTTATCTCCGTTCAACGCACTGATCGGTATATAGGTGATATTTTTCAATCCCAGTGACGTTGCTACTTCTGCATAATCAATTACGATGTTATTATAAACATCCTGAGAGTAACCAATAAGGTCCATTTTATTAATAGCTACCACCACATGTGGTATTTTTAATAAAGAAGCAATGATAGAGTGACGACGTGTTTGTTCAATAACACCGAGCCTTGCATCTATTAAAATAATGATCAGGTTAGCGTTTGAGGCACCGGTTATCATATTACGGGTGTACTGCACATGCCCAGGAGCATCCGCAATAATAAACTTACGTTTTGGTGTAGTGAAGTAGCGGTAAGCTACATCAATCGTAATCCCCTGTTCTCTCTCTGCCCGAAGGCCATCAGTTAATAATGCCAGATCAATTTCACCATCAGCCCTGTTCTTCGTTGATTTTTCCAGTTGCTCTAACTGGTCAATCAAAATATTTTTACTGTCGTATAACAAACGACCAATTAATGTACTCTTGCCATCATCCACACTTCCTGCTGTTATAAATCTTAATAAATCCATTTGAGTTTATTGTTTATAGTTTTTTGTTTTTTGTTTTTTGTTGTCTTTATTCACTATTCACCATTGACCATTCACCTAAAAATACCCGTTCTTCTTCCTGTCTTCCATTGCTGCCTCGGTTACTTTATCATCGATTCTTGTTTCACCACGTTCACTTATTTTGGTGCTGATGATTTCATTAATTACTTCATCCAGCGTATTTGCATTGGATTCAACAGCGGCTGTACAGGTCATATCACCGACGGTGCGGTAACGAACTTTTTTCTTTATCACCGTATCAGTGTCATCAAGCTTTACATATTCACTTAAAGCCACTAACTGTCCTTCATGTACCACCACTTCTCTTTCATGAGCAAAGTAGATAGAGGGCAAATCAATTTTTTCTGCACGGATATAATTCCAGATGTCGAGTTCTGTCCAGTTACTGATTGGGAATACTCTCACATTTTCTCCTTTGTGAATACGACCATTATAGATATTCCATAATTCAGGACGCTGCAGTTTTGGATTCCACTGACCAAACTCATCTCTTACAGAAAAAATTCTTTCTTTCGCTCTCGCTTTTTCTTCATCTCTTCTTGCACCACCAATGCAGCAATCAAATTTGAATTCTTCAATCGTATCTAATAATGTATATGTCTGTAACCAGTTGCGACTGGGGAATTTCCCTTTTGGTTCCGTAAGGTTTCTTTGTTTGATAGTATCTTCTACTTTACGAACAATCAATGTAGCACCAACTTCATTGGCTAACCAGTCACGAAATTCCAATGCTTCAGGAAAGTTGTGACCTGTATCAATATGTACTAAAGGGAATGGAATTTTTCCGGGAGCAAATGCTTTCTTTGCCAAATGCACCATGGTGATGGAATCTTTACCGCCGCTGAACAATAAAGCCGGACGTTCGAACTGCGCCGCTATTTCACGAAAGATGTGAATGCTTTCCGCCTCCAGTTGCTCTAAATAATTTAATCTGTACTGACTCATGTTTCTATTTTATTAGTCTACTAAAATAGTAGGTTATTCCTGTAAAAAAATATGTTTAGTTACTTTCTACTTTTATTTCTTCGTGTACATGCAAGCCACATTCTTTTTTGCTGTTGTCTTCCCACCACCAGCGGCCTGCACGGAAATCTTCACCGGGTTGCACTGCTCTTGTACAAGGAGCACAGCCGATACTTACAAAACCTTTATCATGTAAAGGGTTGTAAGGAATATTATTCTTGCTAACGAATTGGTGAACTTGTCCCCATGACCAATCTAATATTGCATGAAATTTGATGACCTGGTTGGTTTCATCCCATTCCACCTGCGTCATATCGTGTCGATTGTTTGATTGCTCTGCTCTAATTCCGGTGATCCAGATTTTATTTCCTTTTAATGCTCTTTGCAAGGGTTCTACCTTACGGATATAGCAACAGCCTTTACGATTCTCAACTGATTCGTAAAAACTATTGGGTCCTTTTTCTTCTATAAATTGTTGCAGAGAAATTGCATCAGGATAATACGCTGTAATTTTTTGTTCGTACTTCTCAATCGTTCTGCTCCAGGTAGAATAAGTTTCAGGAAACATTCTGCCTGTATCCAGCGTAAATACTTTTATAGGAAGATGATTAGAAAAGATTAAATGAGCAATCGCCTGGTCTTCCAAACCAAAGCTGGTAGAGAACGTTACTTCACCGGGGAATTGTTCCACCAGCAAGGTCAATGCCTGTACTTCATTTAGTCCACTCAATTGGTCGACTATTTGTGTAACATCATATTTTAAATACTCACTCATTTTTTCTTTACCATCATTTTTGGAAGCAACCGAGAAATTGAAACATCAGCAAAACACCTGTAATTCACCGGCGGGAAATTGCCTGGATAGATTGGGAATGCGCTGGCTGGTTCAAATTATCAAATAACTGGCCACAAAACTATATAAAAATGGTAGAGTAGTCAAATAATTATCCTACAAATTGTTCAGGTGGCGACTTTTAACAAATTAAAGCTAACAAACGTTTTAAATGGCCGTAACCTGTTTAATCTCAAGGCTGAAACTGTTTTACCTCAGCAATCAATTATCAATAAAAACATTATTCAATTGTTTGATGTGCATAAACTGTCTCCAAATTTATGAATACCGTCTTTTGCTCTGTCACAAAGATGTTTGAAGGTACTATTGATATATTTGAACAATGAAACCAGCCCTTAAAATACACCGGATGTTTTTATCAGTCATTTTATTACTCGTAAGTTTTAACATTACTGCACAGAAGTTATCTGTACCGCTTGGAGGCAATTCATGGGCAATTACGAAAGAAAAGGATGATAAGGCGGAAGTAACTGATAGCGGTTGGATAAACTGGAATAAAGTGAGCACTGTTTTTATTAATTATATTCATGTTAGCCAGAAAGGAAGTTTACAGGTTTATTTTAATGGCGAAGTGATAAAAGGAAACTCAACTGTTCAATGCACCATAAATGGAATGGGTAAAAGAGTTGCTCTTTCGGGAAAGTTGAATGATCTCTCTGTTGGTGAATGGATCATCAATAAGCCGGGATATATTAAGATTGAAATAAAAGGAATTCAAAAAACAGGTGATGTCTTCGCAATGATTGATCATTTATCATTTGCGGGAACCTGTATCAATAATGCAACAGCTTTTGTAAAAAACAATGATGATAATTATTTCTACTGGGGAAGAAGAGGGCCATCTGTTCATTTGAATTATACTATTGATGATACCGCTGATAAAATGGAATGGTTTTATAACGAGATCACGGTGCCAAAAGGTAATGATGTAATTGGCTCTTATTTTATGGCTAATGGATTTGCGGAAGGATATTTTGGCATACAGGTAAATTCAGCAACCGAAAGAAGAGTATTATTCTCTGTATGGAGTCCATACACAACAGATGATCCAAAAGCAATACCCGAAGACAAAAGGATTGTTTTAGTAAATAAAGGAAAAGACATAGTTACAGCAGAGTTTGGCAATGAAGGTAGTGGTGGACAAAGTTTTTTACGCTACAACTGGAAAGCGGGTATTACTTATAAATTTTTGACAAGAGCAATACCGGTTGAAAATAATTATACTAACTACACTTCTTATTTCTTTGCCCCTGAACTCAATCAATGGTTGCTGATTGCCAGTTTTAATCGTCCGTACACTAATACTTATTTAACGAAACTTCATTCTTTTTTAGAAAACTTTGAACCGGAGAAAGGCAACATCACCCGTAAAGCATTTTATCACAACCAATGGATCAGAACTAATAAAGGAGAATGGAAACCACTTAACAAAGCAATCTTTACCAGCGATGCTACTGCGAGGAAAGCTTATCGATTAGATTATTGTGGCGGTGTTGAAAAGGGAAAATTCTTTTTAAGAAATTGTGGATTTTTTAATGATAGTACTAAGTTGAATAGTTTGTTTAAAATTCAATCAACTGGTTTATCTCCTGTGATTGATTTTAGTTTACTGAAATAAATTTTAGTGGTTAATCTTTTTTGATTTCAATAAGTTTTGTTTTGAATAGAATTCACCTGTAACTGGATGCTAAAAACAACGTGGATGAAAAAAATGTAACATCACCATTACCAAAACCCTGGCCTAAAAAAAGCAATTAAAAGGAGTAAGGCTAACGATCCAATTACATAAAACAAAAGCGTTACTCTATCAACTTTATTTAGTTCTTTATCATCATAAAATGCTATAATCTTTTTATATCTTTTTTTGTAATAAAAATTGACGAAACTTATTATCATAATAATCAAAGTAAGTCTCATCGTACTCTGTGCATTACTCATGAACTTAGGTATTAATTCAAATTTTCGAAGTAAGGCATAGATTGATATAAGATTCATCGATATAAAAAACTTAACACGATTATACCAGCATCTTGAGCAATATCCTTTAAGGAACTCTTTAAATGCAATTTGTAAAATTTGTAAAATAAATAATTTAACCAACTCATACTTTAATATTCTCAGCAACATCTCCCCATAGCTTTGTGTCTTAGCCGGGACGTTGTGCTTTCGAGACTTATGCCATTACTTTACTCAAATCCATTTTCTGCAAATCAAGATTACTAGTGCAATAAAATTTGCAGACTATAAATTTATTGGATTTCTGCATAGTTTAACCGCATTAAAAAAGCCCCAACAAATGTTGGAGCTTTGTGGAGAGTATCGGGGTCGAACCGACGACCTCTTGCATGCCATGCAAGCGCTCTAGCCAACTGAGCTAACCCCCCATTTTCGGGATTGCAAATATAGCCCTGCTCCTGTTTCATACCAAAAGAAAAACCGGTACTTATCTGCACCGGTTTTATAATTATTTATTTAATGTAACCCGTTGTGCGATTAAGCCGCCAAGGCATGTTTTAAATGATTAATTGGTTTTTGATTCTGATAATTAATCCATTGGAGCAATGTAGTTGCGGCAATCTTAGTTATCAGTCTTGTT